>JAOARY010000064.1 GCA_025210335.1 Peptostreptococcaceae bacterium
AATTTTTATAAATATGGATATTTCATCTATTAACAAAATAAAGGTAGCATAAAAATGAGTTTTTTCATTTTCATACTACCTTAAAAGATTACATTATTTTCTTGCTAAAATTCTTCACCAACACCATTTGACAAAGAACCCAATAATCTTGTGGTCTTTTATCTGTTATCTATAATCTATATATTAAGATAATTGTGCTGATTCAAATACTAAATCAATAGTTTTTCTTATAAGAAGACTATCTTTCATACCATCTTTGTCAGTATCTTTTATAGTTTCTTTTAATTTGTCTAATTCCATATTGTACATCTTAGACATTTCAACTAAATATTCTTCCATATCAGTTTCGCTAACTTCTACATTTTCTTCCTTAGATATAGCTTCTAATACTAAATTAGTTTTTACTCTCTTTGATGCATCTTCACTCATTTGCTCTTTTAATGCATCTACTGTTGAGTTTGTGAATTTTAAGTAATTATCTAAATCTAAACCTTGATATCTAAGTTGCATATCAAAATCTCTTAACATTCCATTTACTTCAGTATCAACCATTTCTTTTGGTATTTCAACTTCTGCATTTTCACAAACTAAATCTATAACTTTGTTTTTATCTTCTTTTTCTTCAGCTTTTTTAGCATCTTCTTCTAATTTAGCTTTAATATCATTTTTTAATTCTTCTAATGAATCAAATTCACTTACATCTTTAGCAAATTCATCATCTAATTCTGGCATTTCTTTAAATTTGATTTCATTTATCTTAACTTTAAATACAGCTTCTTTACCTTTTAAGTTTTCTGCATGATATTCTTCTGGGAAAGTTACATTAACTTCAACTTCTTCACCTGAATTTTTACCTACTAATTGGTCTTCAAATCCTGGTATGAAAGAGTTTGAACCTATTGTTAAATTATGATTTTCACCTTTTCCACCTTCAAAAGCTACACCATCAACAAAACCTTCAAAATCTATAACAGCTATATCATCTGCTTTTATCGCTCTATCTTCTACAGTTACTAATCTTGATGATTGTTCTTGCATTTTTTGTAATTCTGTATTTATTTGATCTTCTTTTACTTCTACAGTTGTTTTTTCTACTTTTAAGCCTTTGTATTCTCCTAATTTAACATCAGGCTTAACAACAACAGATATAGTAAGTTCTAAATCTTTTCCTTCTTCTAGACCTTTAACATCTTCTATTGCTGGTTGAGCTACTGGCTCTAAATTAAGTTCTTCTATCGATTTTTTATATACCGATGGGAATGATTCGTTTATTGCTTCATCATAGAATATTTCTTTTCCGTAATTAAGCTCTATTATTTTCTTAGGAGCTTTCCCTTTTCTAAATCCAGGTATATTTATTTTCTTTCTTAATTTTTTATATGCTTTATCTACTCCTGCTTTGAAATCTGCTTCTTCAATATTCATAGTAAATTTAGCTACATTATTTTCAACATTTATAAGTTTGCTCATTTTATATTTCCTCCCTACTTATTTCGTATACACTATTATACCATTTTAATTCGCAACATTTAAATTATAACATAGAATGTCAAGAATTAAATAAGTATTTATATTATTTTTTCTTTATAAGCTTACTTCTTTTTATATATCCACCTTTTAAATTTCTAATATCAGATACTGTGGTAAATGCATTAGGATCAAAATCATTTACCAATTTATTTAATTTGTAAAGTGATTTTCTATCTGATACTACTTTTAATATACTAATTTTTCCTTCTTTACCTTCACCCAAAGTAGATGTAACCCCAAAATCATGTTCTCTTAAATAATTTGAAAACTCAGTTTCCTCTTTTTTAGTAATTATTTGAGCTAAAACACTCCCAATAGCCATTTTTTCTTCTAATATTACCCCCAAATAATTTCCTGTTGCGAATCCAAATGCATAAGAAAGAACATTTCCAATGTTATCCAAATTGGATAACACAGCTAAAACATATAGTATAATTTCAAAAAAACCAATAAATGCAGCAGTAATTTTTTTTCCTCTTACTACCATTATTGTTCTTATTGTTGCCATACTAACATCTAAACATCTAGCTATAAAGATAAAAGCATAAGTTGTAAACATAATATCCCCCCAATATAAAACTAATAATATTAAAATAAACTCTTTATTATTATGATATTAATCCAATAGCATATGTTCTATATTAATCTTCGAATCCAAAATTTCTATTATAGCAAATGATTTTTGACTACCACCTCTAGGTAAAGATACACTTCCTGGATTCAATATATAAATATCTTCAACTTTCTCTAAATGCGGTATATGACTATGTCCAAATACAACAATATCACAATTTAAATATTTTGCTTTCTCAAAAAGTTCTTTTACTCCATATTTAACTAAATATTTATGACCATGTGTTAAAAAAATTTTTTTACCTTTTATATCAAATACCAAATCTTCTTCCACATTTTCAAAATCACAATTTCCTTTAACCGCAATAATATCTAAATTATACGCTTCATTTATATATATACTATCTCTAAAATTATCTCCAGTATGGAGTATCAAATCTACATCTTCTGATTTTAGTTTTTTTATAGTCATATCTATAGCCTTTTTATTTCTATGACTATCACCTAAAACTCCTATTTTCATTATTTTTTCAACCTCTTTTTAAATTCTTCTTTCATTTTTTCTAATGATTTCGATCTATGACTTATTTTATTCTTTTCATCTGATGATAACTGTGCAAAAGTTTTATCCATTCCATCAACTATAAAAAGTGGATCGTAACCAAAACCATTTTCACCTATTTTTTCATATCCTATTTTTCCAAAACACTCGCCTCTAACACTAAATTCATCTTTATTAGGAAATACAACAGCTATTGCAGACACAAATTTTGCCGTTCTATTTTTTTCTTTTACCATATCCATAAGCTTTAATAATTTATTGTTATTCTTTTCATCATTAGAGTTTTCTCCACTAAATCTAGCAGAAAAAATCCCAGGCGATCCTCCAAGAGCATCTACACAAAGACCCGAATCATCAGCAATAGTAATTTTACCTGTTCTTTTTGCAACTTCTTTTGCTTTTATAAATGCATTTTCTTCAAAAGTTTCTCCATCTTCTATTATTTCTAAATTAGAAAGTCCTACTGATTTCATAGAAAGAATCTTAACATCAAAATCTGATAATATCTTTCCAATTTCAGAAAGTTTATGTGCATTTGATGTAGCTACTACAACTTCTGTCTTTGGCTTTAATATATCTAAAAGTTCTTTTAATACTTCTTTTTGTTTATTTATAAGCTCTAAATTTCCCTTTTGCCCTAAATCAATAAGCTCATTAAGTTCATGTCTTTTAAATGGAAATCCTTCCGCAGTTCCTTGAAGTTCTACAAATTCCATTTTATCTGTCATTATTATATTCATATCTACTTGAGCTTTTGAGTCTTCTTCATAACATAGATCTAGAATTTTTTGACCTTCATATATTCCAACACTTGTTGCTGATATAAATGATTTAATAGGCATTTTTTTTATCTTCTTTTGATTATATAATGCCAAAACAGCATCTGCTATAGCTATAAATGCACCTGTTATAGCTGCTGTTCTCGTTCCTCCATCAGCTTGTATAACATCACAATCAACCCAAATAGTTCTTTCTCCCAATTTTTTAAGGTCTATTACAGATCTTAATGCTCTTCCAATAAGTCTTTGTATTTCTTGGGTTCTTCCCTCAATCTTTCCTCTTGAAGATTCTCTTATTTTTCTTGTTTGTGTTGCTCTAGGAAGCATCGAATATTCTGCTGTTATCCATCCACTACCAGTATTTTTTAAAAATGGTGGCACTCTTTCTTCTATTGATGCATTACATAATACCTTTGTTTCTCCAACCTCTATTAAAACCGAACCTTCAGCATATTTAGTATAGTTTTTAGTTATTTTTACTTCTCTTAATTCATCACAAGCTCTATTATCTATTCTGTTCAAAAAATCATCCCTTTCTATATAAAAATGAAGTATGTAAACATACTTCATTTAATTAGTTATTTCATATTCGATTATACACAATTTATCAGTTAAGTTAAAGCTATTATCTAGATTTTAAATATTTTTCTACTCCACTTACCATAGCATTTACTAACTTTTGTTGATAAGACTCTGTTTTCATTTTGTTTAATTCAGCTTCATTATCTAAAAATCCACACTCAACAAGCACTGCTGGCATTGAAACTTCTCTTGTTACAATAAGCTTTGGTCTTTCAACAATTCCTCTATTTTTAGCATTTGTAAATCTGATCAATTCATTTTGCATAGTTCTTGCAAATTGTCTATTTCCTCTATTTGGTATCCCAACTCTAAAGTTTTCATCTATCTTTTCCATTTTATCCGAAGGATAAAATAATGTTTCTATACCTGAAATATCACTTTTTTTCCTACCCATCGCATTATAATGGATACTTATAAATAAATCTGCCTTTTTTTCATTAACTCTATAAGCTCTTTCATAAAGATCAACATAATAATCTTTATCTCTTATTAAATACACCTTATAACCTTTTGCTTTTAGTGCTTTTTCTAATTTTAAAGTGGTTTTTAAAGCCATGAACTTTTCTTTAGTTCCATCAATAGGTGATACTGCTCCACTATCATAGCCCCCATGACCAGCATCCAAGGCTATTATAATCTCTCCATCATCATCGTCTTTTGGAGTCAAATTAATATCGATTCCATCATTATTTTCTACAAAATCAAACTGTGTATTATCTTTCAAATAAATATATATATATGCAAATTTCGTTGAATTATCAACCTCTAATCTATCAACAAAATTATCATCAAGGTCTAATTTTTCTTCCTTTAAATCTATATATTTATTAGGTATTTTTACTTTTAATAATTTTTCATATTCATAGTAATTTTTAGTATAATCTTTATTTAAAGAAGAACCCACAATCTTAACAGTTGAATTTTTACCATAATAATTGTATAAAATCTTATCATTTTTTATATTATTCTTTTGTTGATATATAACTAAATTACCTTCACCTTGCTTGATTTTAACTCTTTCTCTAAATATATGGTCCTTTAAAACCAAAACCACTCTAGTCTTATCTTCTTTTTCATAATAATAAGATCTATATGATTTTACAAATTCACTATTTTTAACATCTTCTTCAATATAATTTACTTCATCTAATTTTGCACCCTTAAAATCAATTACCATTCTTTGAGGATTAGATAGAAAAAATGATTTATAACTAAAGTTAAGACCATTTTTTATTACAAATGATGATCTTTCATCTGTTTCATAATAAATAAATCCAAGCAAAGAATTATCTAAATTATCACCTAACGATTTTAATTTACTTTTAGAATCCTTATTTTTATCTGATTCTATATATAAATCTTCTTGATTTTCATTCTTTAAAGATGTATCTAAATCTAATATATCCGCAGTATTATTACTTGTATTATTTGAATTATCAGTATTATTGGTATTATTATCTGTTTTATTTTCAGTTATATCACTACCACTTATTTGTCCATTTTTTGAAAAATTGATATAAAGGTCGCTATCAATCCACATAAATCTATAAGAAACATCATCATTTAAATCTATTACTATTCTAGATATTATAGGCGAATTTTCAAATTGCGAACCTCTTATAGTTTTTATATAACGTCCATTAACTTCATATTTATTCTTTTCTAATCTAAAAACAGTATTATCTAAATCAACAACCAAACGTTTAGGATCTTTTAATAAAATATCTTTAAATCCAACTACTTTATCTAATTTAATAACCAAATTATTCTTTTGAAGATCTAATTTTGTCAAATTGGCTGCATCTGCTAGCGCTCTTTTTCTTGATGTCAAATTGATAGTTCTTGTATTAGAATCCCAACTATAATCAATATCAAAATATTTTACAAATTGGACTGGAACCATAATTCTATCATTTACAACAATAGGATACATATTATTTGAAAAATTAACTTTTTCTCCATTTATATATGCATCTTTTGACTTATTTCTGATTCTAATTTCCTTTGAACCAGTGTTTATTACAACATAATTAGTCTTTGCATCCCAAGATATCTTATAATTTAATTCTTGAGACAAAAACCTAAGAGGAATCATAGACCTTTCTTTATATATAATCCCCGGTACATCACCTTGCAATCTCTTCGAATCTAAATTGACATCTATAACTGGCAATCTAACCAATCTTTCCTCAAATATAAATTCTCTTGTTTCTACTTCATATGCATATGAACTATTTAAAAGTCCAAATATAAATATAATCAAAATATTTAAAGTATATAAATATTTTTTCATCTATTAATTCCTCCTCTTAGATAACCTTATAAAGTTCATCACTACAAACTTCATCTATTTTTATTTTTTTACCATTATCCACAAAATAAAATCCTTTTTCATCTACAATTGATCCTATAACATACGCTTTTATATTTTCTTTATTTAGTTCTTCTTTATATTTCTCAATCTTATCTTTTGATGCTATTACCAGCATAGAACCACTAGATATCAATTTTAATGGATCTATATTATAATGTCTACAAAGTTTTTGCTTTAAACTTTCTATGTATATATCTTCTTTTGATACTAATAGCCCTTTATTTAGTGAATTTGATGCTTCATACAAAGCTCCTAAAACTCCTCCTTCTGTTATGTCATGCATATACTCTATGCCTAACTTACCTCCAATTAAACCTTCTTTTAATACAGATATATCATCAAGCAAATTTTTTCCATATTCTATTTCTTCATTTGTAAATATATTTTTTAAATATTCTTCTTTTTCATTAAATATTATTCCACAACCTTCTATACCTATTCCCTTTGTTATAAGTATATAATCTCCTGTTTTAATTTCTTCCTTATTATAATAAGCTTCTTTGTTCTTTTTACCAATAGCAGTTATATTTATAATCGGTTGATTTACAGCTTTTGTTATTTCTGTATGTCCTCCTAATATATCTATACCTAATTTATCGCATTCTTCACTTAATGAATTTAATATATTTTTAAGTTCTTCCTCCAATATACTTTCTGGTAATAACAAAGTAACCATCACACCTATTGGTTTCACTCCATTAGATGCTATATCATTTACATTTATATTAATAGCAAGCTTTCCAATATTTTTACTTGCACCAGTTATTGGATCGGTACTCATTACACATAAATTATCTCCTAAATCTAGTATCGAACAGTCTTCTCCAACTTTAGGACCTAATATCACTTCTTTATTTTTTGTATTTAATTTCGAAAAAATAAAATCATTTAATTGTTTAGCACTTAATTTACCTACTTGCATACAATCCTCCAAAAATTCATATTTATTAAAACCTCTATACAGTTTATTATAACAAAAGAATTAAAAAAAATTAGAAAATCATAATAAATTTAAGATTATTTTTTCAAAAAAATAAAAAAGGAGCTCTAATGCACTTAAGCATTTTAAGCTCCCCTTATATATAATTAGTCTACATAAGCTTCATCGTAGAACCAAAATCCTAATATAGATCTTTTAATTCCTTTTATATTATCTTTAATCATAGCAGGTCTAGTATAATAGTATATTGGTAATGTTATGCAATCTTCCATCATAAGAGCTTCTGCTTTTAACATTGCTTCATATCTTTTTTCTGCATCCACAGAACCTTTTGCTTCTTTTATAAGAGCATCGAATTCTTTATTCTTCCAATGTGCATTGTTATTTCCAGAGTTTGAAATCCACATATCTAAGAATGTCATCGGATCTACATAATCTCCTAACCAACCATGTCTAGCTATAACAAAATCTCCATTGTCTCTTGTTTCTTGGAATACTTTCCATTCTTGATTTTGTAATGTTATTTTTACACCTAAGTTTTGCTTCCACATTTCAACTATAGCTTCAGCAACTTTTTTGTGATTTTCTGAAGTATTATAAATAAGTGTTACTTCTGGCCAATTTGCACCATCTTTATATCCAGCTTCAGCTAATAATCTCTTAGCTTCTTCTATGTTTGCTTTTTCATCTATATAATAATCTCCACCAACATCTCTAAAATCTCTACCATCTGGCATCAACACATTTGGAGGAACAAATCCTGTAGCAGGAGTTTGTTCTGCTTGAGTTACTATATCAACTAAAGCTCTTCTATCAACTGCTAGAGTAAGTGCTTTTCTAACTCTAACATCATCCATAGGTTTTTTATTTACATTAAATACATAGAAGTAAGTACCAAGTTCTGGTAATATTTTAAATTCATCTGTTTCTGCTTTTAATCTTTTTATTTCTGATACTGGAACTTCTTCTAGTACATCCACACCACTAGTTTCAAAAGTAGTTAAAGATGTAGATTGTTCAGTTATAAAGAAGAACTCAACTCTATCTAATTTCACTCTATCTTTATCATAGTAATTATCATTTTTAGTTAAAACCATAATATCATTATGAGCCCATTTAGTAACTTTAAAAGGTCCATTTGAAATATGAGTTTCTGGCTTTAATGCCCATTGATCTTTATATTCATCAATTATATCTTTTCTAACTGGCATATAAGTTGGAAATGCAGCTAGTTCTAAGAAATAAGGAGTAGGTGCTTCTAATGTAACTTCTAATGTATTTTCATCTATAGATTTTACTCCAACTTCATCTTCACTGATTTGATTAGCATTAAATGCTTCTCCATTTTTTATATAATAAAGCATGTATGCATAATCCGCAGCAGTCTTTGGATTTAATGCTCTTTTCCAAGCATATTCAAAATCTTGAGCCTTAACTTTTTCTCCATCAGACCATTTAGCATCTCTTAGATGGAATGTATATGTAAGCCCATCTTCTGATATTTCATATTCTTTTGCTATACCATAAATCGCTTTATTGTTTTCATCTAATCTCATTAGACCTTCAAAAGTATTTTGTATTATTGTACCTCCACCAACAGCAGCATTAAGAGCTGGATCTATTGTTTCTGGATCTGAGTTAAGATTATGTCTTACAACTTGTTCTTTTACTTCACTAGTACCTGAATCTGTTTTCTCTTCTTTTTTAGTGTCTGAACCACAGCCAACTAAAGAAGCTGTTATTAAAAATACTGACATTAATATTGCTAATAGCTTTTTCATTTTCAAAATAATTCCTCCTTATTTAAATATAGTTTTATAAATAAATTTTTAAGCAAATTAAAATAACCCTTGCTATAAAATTTCTACCCCATATAGTTATTTTTAATACATTTAATTTTTATTTATTATAATATTTCTAATAAAATGATTCATTAAAAAAATTTTATTTATTAATTTTTTTTAACATTTAAAAATATTTTAATTTAAAAAATATAAAAAATCAAGTTATTTTTTTAATATTCAAAAAACTTTTTCTGCATACCAAAAACTTTTGTACGCAATTTAAAGTATTTTTACTTTAAATTGCGTATCATTTTAATTTTATTATAATAAACTATTTACTAAATAGATGGCATGCTGCAAAATGACCCTTTGAAACTTCAAGCAGTATAGGTTCAACTTCTGCACATTTTTTCATCGCATATTTACATCTTGTTCTAAATCTACATCCAGAAGGTGGATTTAATGGACTTGGAACATCTCCTTCTAAAACCTCTCTGTGTTCTAAAGATGCCTTTGGATCAGGAACTGGTATTGATGATAATAAAGCCTTCGTATAAGGATGTTGTGGTTTTTCATAAAGTTCATCACATTCTGCAATTTCAACTAATTTACCCAAATACATAACACCAACTCTATTTGATATATGTCTAACCATCGATAAATCATGTGCTATAAATAGATAAGTAAGACCAAGTTCATTTTGTAAATCTTCCATCATATTCACAACCTGCGCTTGAATAGAAACATCAAGTGCCGATATAGGTTCATCAGCTATTATAAATTCTGGTTCAACAGCCAAAGCTCTAGCTATACCAATTCTTTGTCTTTGTCCACCAGAAAATTCATGTGGATATCTATTTGCATGACCTTGATTTAGTCCAACTTTTTCAAGTAAATATTTAATTCTATCCATTCTTTCTTTTCCACTTGCTATATTATGAATATCTAACGGCTCTCCAATTATATCTCCAACTGTCATTCTTGAATTTAATGATGCATATGGATCTTGGAAAATCATTTGTATTTTTTTTCTAAATGGTATTATTTCTTTTTGACTAAGTCCACCTATTTCTGCATCTTTAAATATAATCTCACCAGAAGTAGGCTCATAAAGTCTTATTATAGTTCTCCCAGTTGTAGATTTTCCACAACCAGATTCTCCAACCAAACCTAAAGTTTCACCTTTTTTTATGAAAAAACTAACATCATCAACAGCTTTTACATGTTGAGTATTTCCACCAAAAAAACCTTTTTTAACGGGAAAATATTTTTTTAAATTTTTGACTTCTAATAAAATATCATCTTTTTTAGCCATTAGTACTTCCCCCTTTTCCATTTATCTCCTCTACAATAGGTGCATTTTCATGTAATAACCAACATAAAGATCTTTGAGTCTTTGATATTTGTGTATATTTTGGCATTTGTTGAGTACATACTTTCATAGCATACTCACATCTAGCAGCAAACGGACATCCAACTGGTGGTTTTAATAAATCTGGTGGTGAACCAGGAATAGGTATTAATCTTTCCTTATTCTTTTTATCAGTAAGCTTTGGAACAGATTTTAAAAGTCCTAATGTATAAGGATGCTTTGGATTATAAAAAATTTCTTCTGAAGTTCCTTCTTCTAAGATTATTCCACCATACATAACAATTATCCTACTACAAACATCTGCAACAACACCTAAATCATGAGTTATAAGTATAATAGATGTTTGTAATCTATCTTTTAAACCCTTCATCAGTTCAAGTATTTGTGCTTGTATTGTAACATCTAAAGCAGTTGTTGGTTCGTCAGCTATCAATAGTTGTGGTTCACAAGAAAGTGCCATTGCAATCATAGCTCTTTGTCTCATACCACCTGAAAATTCATGTGGATACTGGTCTATTCTCTTTTCAGGAGAAGGAATACCAACTATTTTTAGCATTTCTATCGCTTTTTCTTTCGCCTTTGCTTTATCTAACTTTTGATGTTTTATTATAGCTTCCATAATTTGATTACCAATCGTATATACTGGATTTAATGAAGTCATAGGATCTTGAAATATCATGGATATATCATTACCTCTTATTTTTTGCATCTCTTTTTCATCTTTTTTGATAAGATTTTCTCCATTAAAGAAAATTTTTCCATCTACAATTTTTCCTGGTGATTGCAAAAGTCTCATAACAGACATTGAGGTAACTGATTTTCCACTACCAGACTCTCCAACTATACCAAGAGTTTCTCCTTTATCTAAATGAAAACTTACTCCTCTTATAGCCTTTACTTCTCCAACATGTGTAAAAAACGAGGTTCTAAGATTTTCAACTTCTAATATTTTATCAGCCATGTTTCTTCCTCCTTAAAATAATATCTTATTTACGCATACGAGGATCTAGTGCATCTCTTAGACCATCCCCTAAAAAGTTAAATGCAAGCATCGTTATAGATATTGCCATAGCAGGGAAGAATAATAAATACGGATAACTTCTAAGTGCACTTAGTGCATCATTTGCTAATGTTCCCCAAGATGCCATTGGAGCAGAAACCCCTATACCTATAAATGATAAAAATGCTTCAGTAAAAATAGCTGATGGTATTGACATTGTAAGTGTAATTATAATAGGACCCATTGCATTTGGTATTAGATGTCTTAATAATATTCTAAAATCACTAGCACCTAAAGTCTTAGCAGCCAAAACATACTCTTGTTCTTTTAAAGTAAGCATCTGCCCTCTAACAATCCTAGCCATAGGAATCCAATATATTGATCCAATTGCAATCAAAATACTCTTTAGACCACTTTCACCAATAACCACCATTATAAGTATAACGTAAAGTGTAAGAGGAATTGTATATAAAATATCTATAATTCTCATCATTATATTATCAACCTTGCCACCAAGGTAACCTGAAACTCCACCATATAAAACACCAACTAAAAGATTTATTAACGAAGCTGCAAAACCTATTATCAAAGATATTCTCGCTCCATAAATAACTCTTATAAATAAATCTCTTCCAAGATCATCTGTTCCAAACCAATGGTCAGAATTTGGAGGCTGTACAGCTTCCATAAGATTTTGATCTGAATATGAGTATTTAGATAAATAAGGTCCAAAAATCGCAATCAAAGTTAGGAATATCAAAAATATAAGACCACCCATAGCAACTTTATTACCCTTTAATCTTCTCCATACATCTTGCCAATATGTCATTGACGGTCTTGCTATTGTTTCTAAATCTCTATTATCTTTATCTAATGCCTCAAATAAAGATTTATCTATATTATTATTTTTACTCATCTTTATATTTTCCATACAACACCCCTCCTTAATCATGGAATTTTATTCTAGGATCTATAAATACATATAATATATCAACTATAAGCATCATACTTACTAAGAATATTGAATAAAATATAGTAACTCCCATTATAACTGTATAATCTCTATTGCTTATACTCTCAACAAAAAATCTACCCAAACCTGGAACTGCAAAAACTTTTTCTACAACAAATGAACCTGTCATTATTGCAGCTACAAGAGGTCCAACATATGTTACAACTGGAATAAGTGCATTTTTAAGAGCATGTTTGAATATTACAATGCCTTCACTAAGTCCTTTTGCTCTAGCAGTTCTTATATAATCTTGTGATATAACTTCTAACATCGATGATCTTGTAAGTCTTGCAACAAAAGCCATTGAATAAGCTGCTAATGCAATACTTGGCATTATCATATGTTTATAGGTTCCCCATCTTGCTGTTGGTAACCATTGTAACTTAAGTCCAAATACATATATTAAAAGTGTAGCTATAACAAAACTCGGGACGGCAACTCCTACTATTGCAAAAAACATTACTGCTCCATCCATCCATGTCCCTTGCTTTAATGCAGAAATAACACCAATTGGTACACCTATTGTAAGTATTAATAATGTTGCTATAAGTCCTAATTTAGCTGAAGCAGGAAATGAATTTTTTATTATGTCATTAACACTTTGACCTTTCATTTTAAAAGAAGGTCCTAATTCCCATTTAGTAACTGATACTAAATAATCCGTATATTGTTTCCATAAAGGATCATCTAAATGATATTTTTCCATAAGTGCTTGTTCTATTTCTTTTGGTAATTTCTTTTCACCTGTGAATGGTCCACCAGGAATAGAATGCATTAAGAAAAAAGTTATTGTTATAATTAAAAATAATGTAACTACCATAGAAAATAATCTTTTAAGTATAAAATTCCCCACAATTCTCACTCCTTTTTTTAATTTAATACAATAAAGTTTTTATTAAAATTTCAAAAAAATGAAATTTGTTATTTTTTTATTGCATCTTTTTTATATATAATATCCAAAAGATATAGCTGTTTCAACATATTGGAATTTATTAACTTGTTAAATTTTTTTAATATTTTTTAATATTTCTTAACATTTAATTATAAGACCGGCTTATTTGAACAATAATAAAACTTTAACTGTTTTAACATTTTCCCTAAGAATTAATTTCTCTTTACTTTTTAAGGTTTTTATAATTATGATTATACATATAGCTTTTTTTATATATATAATCTGAATTTTGAAATCTTTTTTTTTGCAATTGCAATTTTCAAAATAGATGCTTTTTTAACAAAAAAAATAATAGATTTACCTAAAATTTTGCTGCTTAAACAACTAAATTTTGCTCAATCTATTATTTTTTATGATTTTTTTTATATATTTATTTCACTATATTTGAAATTGCTTTAAATTCATCGGCTTTAGATGTTTGACAAAGTTCAAATAATAATGATTCCACTGTAGTTATTAAAGCTCCTTCTGCTATAGCTCTATATATAGCAACTTCCTTATCATTTTTATTTCTTGAAGACACACAATCTTCAACAATTATAGGAATTAAACCAACTGAAGCCACATCTACTACAGTTTGTAAAACGCAAACATGAGATTCTATTCCTACAAGGATTATATTTGTCTTTTTAGATTCTTTTATATATTTTAATATTTCTTCATCATAAAGGCAGCTAAAGCTTGTTTTTTCAAAATGAGGATCATCCTTTAACATTGTTTTAAATGGCTCTATAGTGTCTTTTAATCCTTTTTTATACTGTTCTGTAACAATTATATCTACACCTAATACTTTTATTCCTTTAACAAATTTAGTTAAGTTTTCTTTTAATTTTTTATTCTTGTATATATGTGGCATCAATTTTTCCTGTACATCAATAAATATAATTAGTGAATCTTCTTTTTTTATTCTCATAATAAAACCCTCCTAATAATCTACTCATATATTTTAAAATCATTTTTTCCCTTTGATTTTACCAAATACATCATATCATCTGCAATCCTAATAATTTCATCAATATCCTCACTGTGATTTGGATATATGGAAACACCTACACTTATACCAACTTTACATTTTTTTTCTTCTATCATCATTTCCTCACTGATACTATTTATTATCCTCAAACAAATATTTTCTATATCTTTAATCTTTGTATCCATCATTATTATTGTAAATTCATCTCCACCCATTCTAGATACAAAATCTTTCTCTTTAACACTATTAAGAAGTTTATTTGAAACAATTTTTAAAACTTCATCACCAATATGATGTCCAAATGTGTCATTTATAGCCTTAAATCCATCCAAATCTAGAAACAATAAAGAAAATGATTTTTTTTCCTCAATTCTCTTTTCTAATTCTCTATTAAAATATTCTCTATTTGGAATCTTTGTCAAAGTATCATAAAGTGCTAAATTTTTTAATTTATTATTATATATTTTTCTTAATAGATATTCTTTTAAAGCATAGAAAATTAATATTGACACTATAAAAATAATTATGCCAATAGCAATAATATAAAATCTACTTATATCATAGACCTTTTCTTGAATTAATTCCTTTTTATTTGTATATAATAAATATAAATTATAATCAAAATTTCTACTTCTTATTTTCTTATATACATATAAGTCGCCATTTTTAGATATATATTTTCCATTTCCTCCATCAAATACAATCCTATTCCATAAATCTTCATTTTTTCTTTCAAGACTTATATTATCTTTATCTTCAAATAAAAAACCAAATTCATTAGATCTTTTTATTGAATATATATAATGACCTTTTTTATCTAAAAATTCCATATATCCAAACTCACTTTGAGATTCTTTGGCAATTCTTCTTATTATTTCATTTAGATTATATGTTATGGATATAATTTCTTCCACCTTTTGATTTGCATACACCTTTATATAGAATTTAATAATAGGTCTATATGGTATTTCAACCATTCTCTTTTCAACACTTAAAGATATTTGTGAAATATATATATCATTTTTTGAATTTAAAAATTCTAAAAACCATTTTTTCTTAGAAAAATCTCTTAAATCATCATCTGTTATAAATTCTGGTCTACTATAATTATTTAATCGAATTCTCTCTATTCCAGAAGGTTCTATTACACTAAATTCATCATAATAAACTCTATTTTCCGCAAATTTTTTTGATATAATTTGTAAATCTAAAGCTTCAAGAGATTGGTTATCTTTATATTCTTCATAAACATCTCTTAAAAAAGATATATCATTATTTACATATGACAATCTATTTTCAGCAAATGAATTTATATTATTTAAACTAAGAAGTTCTGCATTTGATATCTCGTTATACACTTCATTTTCGTTGTATTTTATAATGGCATTGGATATTAGAACCATCATAATAATAGCAATTGAAAATATTATAAATTTTAATTTAAAAAAATTCGTATCACGTTGTCTGTCGAAACTATCCATCATAAATCTCCTCAATTTATTATATTCTTACTCTTTATAATTCCCTTTTTATATTTTTTTAAACTAATCTTAAAATATAAAAATACTCTTCTTTTAGCATATAAATTTTTCAATTCACCAACTATAAGAAGAGTATTAAATAATTAAAAATATTTTTTTATTTTTATAAACTATCTAGAATTTCTTTTAATAATTTATTTACAATTTGAGGATTAGCTTTTCCTCTTGAAGCTTTCATAACTTGTCCTACTAGGAAACCAAAAGCTCTATCTTTACCATTTTTATAATCATTTATAGAAGCTTCATTTTGGTCTAAAACAGCTTGAACCATTTGTTTGATTTCACTTTCATCACCAACTTGTAATAGTCCATCTTCTTTTACTATATCCATCGGCTTTTTACCATCTTCAAACATTTTTCTAAATACTTTTTTACCAGCATTATTATTTATTTTAGAATCACTAATAAGCTTTAATAATTCTATAAAATCTTGTTTAGTAAATTTAAGTTCATCTAAAGAAATTTCTTCATCCTTAGTTCTTCTTAAAAGCTCAGTCATAATCCAGTTACTAACTAATTTTTTATTATCAATAGCTTTTGCAATATCTTCAAAATAAGATGAGATTTCTTTTGAAGATGTTAATACCTTAGCATCATATTCAGGTATTTGATAATCTTTAATAAATCTTTGTCTTTTTTCATCTGGAAGTTCTTCTAAATTATTTTTTATATTAGCTATATCCTCATCTGTTAAAGATATATCTACAATATCAGGTTCAGGGAAATATCTATAATCTTGAACATTTTCTTTACTTCTCATAAGAATAGTTTCTTGCTTTTCTTCATCCCATCTTCTTGTTTCTTTTTTAGTATTTAATCCTTCATCTAATAATTTTGAATGTCTTTTTTGTTCAAATTCTAAAGCCTTTACTGCATTTCTAAATGAATTTAGATTTTTTAATTCAGATATATTAGTTTTAGTATTTTCATCTTTTTTCATATTAATATTAACATCACATCTTAACGAACCTTGTTCCATCTTAACATCCGATATTCCTAAGAATAATAATGTTTCCTTTAATTTTTCTAAAAATGCTTGTGCTTCATAAGGACTGCTTATATCAGGATGTGTAACAATCTCTATAAGAGGAAGTCCCGCTCTATTATAATCAAGTAAAGTATCTCCATTTGGATCATGAAGAGATTTTCCAGTATCCTCTTCTATGTGAATTCTTTGAATTCTTATTCTTTTCTTTTCTTCTTTTTCATTTTCAATCTCTAAATATCCATCATAACAAAGAGGTATATCATATTGAGATATTTGATATCCTTTTGTTAAGTCTGGATAAAAGTAATTCTTTCTATCCATTTTACAATCTTTTGCTATATTACAATTGAAAGCAATACCTGCCATTATAGCATATTCTAAAGCTCTTTTATTTAAAACAGGTAACGACCCTGGCATTCCAAGACAAACTGGGCATGTATTTTGATTTACCTGTCCACCAAATTCGTTTTTACAAGAACAAAACATTTTAGTATTTGTTGATAATTCTACATGTATTTCTAATCCGACTATAGTTTCATAACTCAATTGATTCACCTCCACTTACAAAGAAGCTCTTTTCTTTGTGTATTCTGTAACTTTTTCATATGCATTTGCTACTTTAAGTATTGTCTTTTCATCAAATGCTTTACCTATTATTTGCATACCTATTGGCATATTGTTAGAATCAAATCCACAAGGTGTTGAAAGTGCTGGAAGTCCTGCAAGATTAACAGGTATTGTACACATATCCTCTAAGTACATAGCAAGTGGATCATTTAATTTTTCTTTTAATTTAAATGCTGTATTTGGTGCTGTAGGAGATATTATAACATCATATTTAGAAAATGCTTTTTCAAATTCTTCTTTTACTAAAGTTCTAACTTGTAAGGCTTTTTTATAATAAGCATCATAATAACCAGAAGAAAGTGCATAATTACCAATCATTATTCTTCTTTTAACTTCTGAACCAAAGTTTTCACTTCTAGTTTTAACATACATTTCCTCTAATGTTTCAAATTCTTCTGCTCTTTTTCCAAATCTAATTCCATCATATCTTGAAAGATTTGAACTAGCTTCACTTGGTGCTATTATATAATATGCAGATAGAGAGTATTTTAAATTAGGTAAATTAATTTCTTCAAATGTTGCACCTAAATTTTGTAACTCTATCAAAGCGTGTAAAACTGCATTTTTAACTTCTTCATCAATACCTTCTGAGAATAACTCTCTTGGTACACCAATTTTAAGTCCTTCTATACTAGAGTCTATATCTTTTATAAAATCATTTTCGCATTCAACACTTGTACTATCCATTACGTCTTTTTTAGAAAGAACGTCTAAGACAAAAGCTGCATCCTTTGAAGTTCTTGTAAATGTACCTATTTGATCTAATGATGAACCAAATGCAACAAGACCATATCTTGAAATTCTACCATAAGTAGGTTTTAACCCAACAAGACCTGTAAATGAAGCTGGTTGTCTTACTGAACCACCAGTATCTGAACCTAGTGCATAAAAAGCTTGTCCCGCAGCCACACAAGCAGCCGAACCACCCGAAGATCCTCCTGGCACTCTAGTTATATCCCAAGGATTTTTAGTTGCTTTAAACGCAGAATTTTCAGTTGAACCACCCATTGCAAATTCATCCATATTAGTTTTTCCAACACATATAGCATTTATATTTTTAAGTTCTTTTGTTACAAATGCATCATAAGGAGGAATAAAATCTTCAAGCATTTTTGATGCACAAGTAGTTTTTATACCTTTTGTACATATATTATCTTTTATAGCCATTGGAATTCCACTAAGCATATGTATATCTTCTCCATTTGCTATCTTTTCATCAACAATTTTAGCCTCTTTTAATGCTTCTTCTTTTGTAATAGTTATAAAAGAATCAACATCTTTTTCTACTTCATCTATTCTTTTAAAAACTTCTTTTGTAAGTTCTACACAAGAAATTTCTTTATTTCTTAATTTTTTTGATATTTCTTCTAAGCTTAAATCTAATAAATTCATATCTTCACCTTCTTTCATTAGTCATTTAATACTTTAGGAACCTTAAAGCATCCAACTTCTTTATCATTAGCATTTGAAAGTGCTAATTCTCTATCTAAAGATTCTTTTATTTCATCCTCTCTAAATACATTCTTTGTATCATTTGGATTATAAGTTATCTTTACATCTTTTGTATCTAATTTAGTTAACTCATCTATATGACCTAATATGCTAGATAATTTTTCCTTCATATCACTAAATTCATCTTCTTTAAATTCTAATTTAGATAAATTAGCAACATGTTTTATAGTTTCATCAGTTATCATAATAATACTCCTTTCAAATTGTATTTTAAGAATTATTCTTTTAATCTACCTTAAAATTATACATCTTTTACTATGATTTATCTAGGGTATACTGGATTTTAAAACTTTTATATCATTTTTATCAAATTCCAAAGACTCATATATAATATTATCTATATCCGATTTTAAATTATTATATTCTTTTAAAAAATCTAAATTAGCCTTTTGTTCTACAAATCTTTTCTTATTATAATCATAGTTTTTAAATAGATTTATAATTTCTTTGGTCTTTTTTATAATTTGCTTCTTATCTTTATCTTCAATATTTAATATCGGTATTTTCTTTAAAGGTTCTTTATATAGTTCTAAATATTCACCTTTTTTCTTACCCTTATGATATAACCAAAAATAAATAATTTCACTATTTAAATATCCAAGCAAATAATTGATATCTTCTTTTATTTTTGTAATATAATATACATCGGCACTAGAATAAAAACCAGTGTTGGAATAACAAAAATTATTCTTCTTAGCTCTTTGTGCTACTAATAGCTTTTCATCTTCAAATATATTTTGTTTTCTAGCCCAATGTAAGCTGTACCAAGGTAGCAAATTTTTTTTGCACTCTCTTTTGCTTTCTAATATATTTTTATATTTTATTAAATGTTTATATACATTTGAATTTTCACTAATATCACTTTTTCTATTTAAATATATTATATTTAAATTTGTCATTTCATTTATAATGTATTTATTTAAATTTGAATTTTTATAGAATTTTTTAATATAAGTTTTTTCTATATTTGTTTTATTAAGTTCATCATCTTTTAAAACAAATATGCCATCTTTTAATTTAATATTATTTTCCCTTATACACTGTTCTTTTAAATATTTTATATTTCTATTGCTTATCTTATCAGCACCTGATACAATCCCTTGATTTATTATACTTATATCTTCTAATTTAAATTGTGATTTTATCTTTATTTTATCTACAAGTTTTTTGATATCATTTTTCATAAAACAAAAATAATCTTTTTTTTCTAAAGCCTCTCTTAATTCTTGATTTGAACATTTTTTGTACTTTATTTTATCTTCATCAAGATATTTTGCCCCTCTTATCAAGTCCTTTAATTTTGTTTTTTTTATTTTTTCCTCTATGTGATTGAATTTATCATACTTTAAATCCAAAGTCTTTTTAAGATAAAATACCATATTATGTTGTCCCGCTGCATTTTTAAATATCTTTTTATCCTTAAAATCAAGTATTCTCAAAAATGAAGCCTCATTTGATATCTTTTGCCTTAGTAATTTTGCATTGTCAGCACTTATCCAATAATTTGTAGTTATAAAAGATACTATTCCATTATTTTTTGCTATGTCTATTGATTTTTCAACAAAAAAATAAAAATAATCCATATTTTTTTCATAATATTTTTTTCCAATTTCAAATCCTTTTATATCATCAAATATTTTTTTATTCCCTTTCTCCCCTATATATGGAGGATTTCCAGATATAATATCAAACTTTTCTTTAAATTCATACTTTAAAAAATCTAAATTATATATATTTTCATATTCATAAATATAGTAGTATTCTAATCTTTGTTTTAAAATATCACTAGCTTCACTATCTATTTCAAATGCATATAAATTATTTTTAATAATCATTTTTAAAATATTTATATCTGTTTCTTCATAAAAAAATTTCTTATAATATGGATATAAATTTCTTAAATAAGATAGATAAAATTCTCCACAACCACAAGAAGGTTCTAATATTTTCAATTCAAATAAATCATTTTTTTGATAATCTTTTTTGAAATAAAAATCCAGACTCTTTTTTGCTATCAAATCTGCAATTTCTTTATTAGTATAAAAAATCCCCCTTTTATTTTTATACTCACTATTTAATGACTTTTCAAATAAATCTGAAATTTCCAAAGTTCTATCTTCACCATTTAAAAACTCTTCTATTCTATTAATTTTAACCCCCACCTTATGTATTAATCCCACAGTTATTATTATACCAAATAAGATGAAATAAAAAAAATAATCAAAATAAATTATAATTTTTCCTGAAATTTCGGAATAATCATTTTTTTATTTTGATTATTTTTTATTATTCTATTATTTTATATATTATATTTATAAACTCTAATCTATTTAATTCTCTTTTAGGATTAAATTTAAAATCTTTATCTCCCTTTATTATATTATTTTCTATTACAAAGTATACCGATTCAAGAGCATATGGTGATATTTCTCCAACATCTATAATATCAAATTCTTTTATTTTTATTCCATTCATCAACCTCTTTATAACTACACTAAATTCCTCTTTATTTATATAACCCTCAGGATTTATAAAATTATCATTTCCAAGTATATACAATTTATTTTTACAATAATTCATATACTTATAATACTTATCATCCTTATTTAAATCCATAAATCCATATTCTTTTATATCCTCTTTTAAATTTTGATTATATATATCTAAATAATATAAGGTTTTTGCTAATTCTTTTCTTTTTAATTTTCTATCTAATAAAAAATCTCCATCATTATCATCAATTAAATTATTTGAATACATTATATTTATTTTCATTTTTAAATCTTCATCTAAATTAGATAAATCAAAATCATTATTTTTTTCTTCTTTAAGATAGTAATTCCCTTTACCTTGATATTTAAATGTTAATTTGGTATTTTTTAAATCAATAACTGTATTTAATTTTTTTTCATTATTTTTATCCTTAAAATAAACTCTCAAATCAAATGGATTTAACTCTTTTAATTTAGGATAATCTATATTGATAAAAATATTTTCATTTGAATCATCTTCACCTGATATATTTATATAATAATTAAAATCACTTTTTTCTTCTATTTTTACAAATACATCATCTTTAAATCTATAAGAAGGAATTAACACCTCAACTTCTTTCCCATTAACCAAAAGTGCTGTTCTATTATTAAATTCATATCTCAAATCAATTTTTTTATTTTTATATTTCTCTAGTTTTTTATTATCTATATTTTTATTTTCTATTTTGAAATTTTTAACTCTATTATCTATATTATTATCTTTAAAATATAAAAATTCATCTTCTATTTTTGATATATCTTTATCTCTTATTAAATTCAAATCTCCATCAACTATATCAAATATATTATCTAAATCATTTCCTAAGTCTATAGTATATGCCCAAATAACTTCTAATCCATCTTCCAATTCAATAGAATCAGCACCAATTTGGGGTCTTTTTCTATCAATAAAATAATTCCATCCACTTTTTACACCATATTCTTTTTCTGAGTCATTAGAAATACTTTTTACATATCCATTTTCATAGTCAAACTCTATATCCTCTTTTTTTAATACTCTCTCCATAAGTTCTATTAAATTATCATCTGTTCTATCAATATATACTTCATCTTCAAAATAAATTATCTCATCATAACCAATTATATAAAGAGACATCTTTTGATCTTCATATTTATCATTTGTTTCAAAATCAAATTTATATTTTTTAGACTTCATATTCACTACCGCATTTAATTCTAAATCTTTTTTTAAATTTAATTCCAAAGTATATTTGCCTTTAGAATCTGTTTTTAAATTATTGATATAATAATTTCTCTTATCATCATATATTCTTATATTAAACTTTTCATCTTTGGAAAAATCACTAAGTTCTATATATGTTTTTACATAATCATCATCTTCATCTTGAATAAATACTTCTATATCATTAGCATATGAAATATTTATATTTAATATTATTAAAAAACTTATCAAAAATATATTTAAAAATTTTTTCATTTAATCCACCTCAAAAGTATTTACATCAACTAAGTTCTCCATATTTTTTAATGAATCTACTAAAAATATTTTTATAAGAGAACTGTCTTTTGGTAGATAAAATCCTAATTCCATGTATTTTTCTTCACCTTCTTTTAAATCTAAGTAATTATAAGAATAATAAAGCATTTCTTCTTCATCTTCATCATATAAACAAACTATCAAAACACAATCTAAATCTTTCTTTGTTGTAATTTCAAATTCGAATTTCGCATCTTCTTCTTCATCTATATCATAATCTATTATTTCAAATTCTAAATCTTTATCTTCATCACTTTCATCATCTTCATCTGAAAAATCTTGATAATCTTCAAATAGGTAATCTTCTTCATAAATTTGAGCAAGCAAAGTAAATGCCCTTTGTGTACATAATTTTTCTTCTTTTCCAAACTTAGTTTTATAAACAAATTTGCCATCATCATAGTATCTAAAAAGTATATCTACTAAATTATCATTGTTTTTAGAAAAATCTTTTGAGTAAATATCATAATCAATTGATATTAAAGCTTGTATTATTTCAATTAAAGTATATGGATTTTTATCTCCCATAAATAAAAATTCTCCATCATCTAACTGACTATCTTCAAAATATTTAATCGCATCTTCTATTGCATCTTTAACCTCATCTTTATCTTCAAACTTTGATAAAGCCTGTACTATTATAGCTGTTGTATCTAAATCATCTTTTTTATAAAAATTTCCTTCATCTAGTTTTAACGATAATAAATAATCAATTGCATCTTCTTCATCATAAGAATAATCAAACATATTAAGTAGAATCATAGCCCAAGCAGTATTAGCTGGATGCTCATCACCCTTTTTTAGATAAAAATAACCCTTTTTTGTTTGACTATCACTTAATTCTTCCAATAAATCTTCTAAATCATCCTTATCTTTTCCAATTGCAAATTCATTTATAATATTATTTATTAAATCAGGTACATTTTCTCCATCCTTTTCTATAAGAGAATCTTTAAAATCATCCATATCTATATCAAAATCTTTCCTTAAAAATCTAAGTGCTAATGCAGGTCTAAAACCTACATATTTTAAGTCTTCATGATATTCTATTAAATCCTTTAAATAATTTTTATAGTTACTATCCTCATCATATGCATAAGTTAAATTACTAAAAATTATACTCATAATTATAATCATATTAAATATTTTCTTCATAAAAAAACCTCCTAAAATCACCAATAATGCTGTAAATCCACTAAACACATTAGCAGGGAGCATTAAAAAAGGTTGCTTATAAAATATATATATTAATATATAATTTATTAAGCAACCCCTTAAAACTTTTAATCAAAACTATATTAACTAGCTATATCAAATTCAAGTTTTTGTTTTTGATCTAAACTTATATCATCAACTGACTGCAATATATCCTCTATAATAAGATAATATTTTTTTCCTTCTTCATATATATTTTCATTAGAAACTGTTATTTTATTTTCTAAAACATTTAATATTGGATTTATAATTATATTATTTTCATCCACTATATATATACTATTATTATCTACCAAAGATCCATCAACATTTTTATTAAATGTTATTATAAATTCCTTATCATTTTTTACTTCCATCATAGAATAAGTTTTATAATCATCTAAATTACCTGTAAAAACTTCTTCTTCAAAAACAGTTAATATAAATGTAAGTCTTTTTATTTCTGGATATCCATCTTCTAATTCTTTACTTGCTTTTACTTCATATTCTTTTGCTTCTAACTCTATTTTTAATTCTCCATTTTCATCTGTTTGATATTCAACACCATCAATTATAAGCTTTCCATTCGAAACAGAACTTATGACTTCTATTGGATTCCAATTTTCATCATAATCTGTAGTCTTTTTTTCTAATTTTAAAATTCCATCTGCATAAGATAGTTTTGCTTCACCAGTATTTTTATTTACATGTAACATTATCGCATTTAAATCTTTCGTAACCATTACATTTGATATCCCCATGCTTGATGATTCAAATCCATTTCCCATATCTACTAAAAGCTCGTAATAAGCTCCTGTATCACTATATGTTTCTCTTAATCCATTTATCTCTTCTACCATAAATCCATAGTCACTTCTTGAACCCTTTACATTATCCTCTCCAACTGCTCTTATAAGTAACTCTTCACAACTTTCTTCCATTATCTTTTCTACTGTATAAGATTCACTACCTTCTCTTGTTTCCACAAATACTTCTATATTTTCATTTGCATATGTAAAGTTACATATATTAAATATAAATACAAATGAAAAAACAACTAAACCTAAAGATAATTTTTTTAAATTTTTCACAATAAACCTCCCTTAGTTTTTTATAAATAAATGCTTTGAATTATCTTTTAAATTATCAAATAAAGAGTAATTTTTTTTGATAGATAATTCAGCAAAAATCCCATGCCATGTTGCCATATGATTTGATTTTTTTAGATTTTTAAGATGTTTATAAGTATTATCTTGTAATTTATACTCTTCTAGGCTCTTTATTACATCTTTAGTCACTTCCATATCTAAAGCTTTTTTCGATATTATTTCCCAAGAAATACTTTCTACGCTTGGTCTAATATTCTTTACTTTATTTGCATAATTATATGCCTTCTTTATACATGGTGTATTTTTATCTTTTCCTAACATCTTGAGTGCTATTATAGACATATATGTCATATCTAAATTAGAATTATCTCCTTTAAAAATAGGAAATCCACCATCTTCATTTTGCATTGATAATAAATAACTAAGTGCCTTAACTTTATTGTAATCATCAAAACTTGCGCAATATAAAGATATTATCCCAAAAATATGAGAATTAAGTAGATCCTCTCCATCTTTATTTGTGTAATCAGAAAATTTTCCATTTTCCATTTGACTAAGTTTTACTTCATTAACCAACTCTTTTATCTGCATATCATATTTTTTATCTTTATTTAATGCTATTAAACCCATTAAATACGACTGCTTATCAGTATTTAATATAGATTCCTCTTTTTTTAATATTTCTTTTAATTCAATATCCGAATAACTTAGCACCATAATAGAAAAATCATCTTTTTTAAATTTATTAAGTGCATCTAGGTATTTTTTTTGCAAAGTTTTTTCTATTAGTATTTCTTTCTTAATTATTTGTGTTTTTTCATTCATTTTTAAAGATTCTTTATTCATTTCTTGTGCAAAAACTGTAAAATTACTCAAAAGCAAAAATAATGATATTGCCAAACTAATTTTTTTCATAATAATCCTCCTTTTTAAAATCATATAAACTAAGTCTAGATTTAAATCTGTCTAATATATTTATAAAATCCATTCCGCAAGTATATGCAAATATAAAATTTCCTAAAGAATGTGCAAAATCAAAGAAAAAAGAGCTCATAAATACAGCAAACAAAGTTTTTATATTATGTGGGTATACAAAGAATAAAAAATGCCATATGTTCATTATTAGTCCAAATAAAAATCCCCAAGAAAAACAAAATATTGATAATGAAATTTTGTTTTTCAAAAATATTTTTAATACTCCACCACTAAAACCACAAAGTCCCCAAGCTAACATCTGCCATAAAGTCCATGAGCCATGTCCCAAGAAAAAATTGGATACAATTGTTGCAATTGCACCTATTACAAAACCTGATAATGGTCCAAATACAATACCACAACATATAACCATAAATGTAGTAGGTTGAATATTTGGCAAGAATGCAAAAGGAACTCTAAATACTCCACATAATGCCGATAATGTTGCTATTAGACATATTTCAATTATTGATATTTTCTTTTTTTCATAATACATAAACATTATTGCAATAAATAATATTATTCCAACAAATGATATTATTTTATAATCCATAAAATCACCTAAATTCTAATATTAATTAATATTAAAATCCTTTATATTTATAATACTTCTATTAAAATTTCTAAATAATTTCTTTAAATCTGTTGAATAATGAAGACTTTCATCAAAAAATAGATGCTTTTCTTTTTTATCTATTATTTTTTTATTTCCCATAAGAGCCAATGTATCCAAATATCGACTTGCAAATTCAACATCATGTGTTACAACTATTATAGTTTTATTTTCTTTTTTTAGCCTATCTATAATATTTCCCAGATTTTCTTTAAGTAAATTATCCAAACCCCTTGTAGGCTCATCCATGAGTATAATATCTGGATTTGATACTAATATGCAAGCAATTGCAACTCTTTGTTTTTGTCCCCCTGACAAATCTCTAGGATTCTTATCTTTAAGTTCATATATATCTAAGTCTTTTAACGTTTTTTCAATTATCGATTCGTCTTTTATATTTTTGTTTTTCAAAGTAAATAATAATTCCAAATAAACACTATCATTAAAAAGATAATCATTTGGATTTTGCGAAAGATAAGCAATTTCTCCTTTTATATCTTTAAAGCCTTCACCTTTTAATAAATTTGCAATATTTTTTATCAAAGTTGACTTTCCACTACCATTCTCTCCAAGCAATCCAAAAGCCTCGCCTCTTTTCACTTCTAAATCCAAGTCTTTTAATATATATTCATTTTTATATTTAAAAGAATAATTTTTTAATTCAACTATATTTTCTTCATTTAAATCTATATTACTCTTCTTTGCTAAATATTTTTTTATATCTATAGTTTTCTCTTTTAATATTCTTCTTCCTGACTTTATATCAAATACATCAAATATATTAAATTTTGAAAAGAACTCATTTATCGGTGGCATAAAAGAATTTTCTATTGCATAAGATGATCTTAAAAATTCTTTTTTACAACCATTAAATTTAATCTCTCCTTCATCCATATAAATAATTCTATCAGCAAAAGGAAAAACTCTATCTAATCTTTGTTCTATTAAAATAATTGTATAACCCAAATTTTCATTTAGATTTTTTACAATATTTAATATCTCATCTGCTGATTTTGGATCTAACTGTGATGTTATTTCATCTAAAACTAAAAAATCATTTTTCATAGTAAGAACACTACCAATTGCAACTTTCTGTTTTTGTCCTCCTGAAAGATTTGTAGTTTTTCGTTCTTTTAAATTACTTATATTTAAATATGATAATGTTTCTATAACAGATCTTATCATTTTATCTCTTTTTACATTTAAATTCTCCATCCCAAAAGCTAAATCTCTTTCAACTCTATTCATAACAAGTTGTTTTTCTGGATCTTGAAATACCATTGAAGCCTTTTTTCCTTCCAATTTAGAAAACTCTATGCTTCCTCCATAAAACTTAGGAATTAAATTGGAAAAAATTCGACCAAAGCTAGATTTTCCAGAACCTGATT
Source organism: Peptostreptococcaceae bacterium (assembly GCA_025210335.1). Taxonomy (GTDB): domain Bacteria; phylum Bacillota; class Clostridia; order Peptostreptococcales; family Peptostreptococcaceae; genus JAOARY01. The sequence goes on from JAOARY010000064.1 coordinate 28,434, forward strand.
TACCTAATACCAATATAAATTCACCTTCATATAAGCTAAATTCATCTATATTTAAATCAAATTCTTTGCTATTTGGATAAGAATATTTTAAATTTTTGATATCAAATATTTTCATATTGTTCCACCTTACTTTTTAATGATACTAAAAATAGATATTTTATTGATAATGATGTAAATACATACAATCCTAATATAAAATCTTTATTTTCTAGTCTAACTAATTTAGGATAAAAATCATAAAATAAATTTCCAGTCTTATAAGTTAATACAACCGTAAAAAACGTAATGAATGTTAAAAATAAAAATAAATAGTCCTTCTTTTCAAAACTAAGTTTAGTGTAATAAGATTTTTTATTTGACGAATTATATTCTTTTGAATATATCGCTTCTGAATAATCTATCGAACCCTCTAACGAAGATATAATAAGTATTTTTGCTAAAAAATAAAAATTCTTTATTCTGTCCTTTAATTTGCCCTTAAAAAAATCTACACCTCTTAAAACCATCACATCTTTTATTCTTGTGATTTCATCCTTTAATCTAAACATAATATTATAGGTTATAGATATTGTTAATGATAGTTTTTTTAAATATTTTGATAAAAAATCAAAAAACTCATCTTCATCAATTAAGTTTTTATATGATTTAAAAATCAAAAACATCGAAATTATTTTAAAAAACATTAAAATTGAATATAATAATTCCTCTAAATAAATATCTATTCTACCTATCAAAATAAATCTTTTTGTTCTAAAAAGTAATGTTGAACCATTGCTACCTATTATGCAATTAATAAAAATTCCAATTAGAAAAAACATCAAACTGAATTTAATTATATTGATAAGACTATTTAAATTATCTAATTTTATCACTAAAAAACTCAAATATAAAAATATAATCAAATTCATTATAGGATTTGTAAAAAATATTATCGCTATTATTAAAAACAAAAAATCTATAATAATAACTGCTGGATTAAATTTCAAATAAAACACCTACTTAAATATTGGTAAATTATAATTCTTATCTCCTATAAACACTTGTGAATTTAAATTAAATTCACCTTCTAATAAAAGTTTTATATTCTCTTTTATATTATTTTCATCTGTTCCTAAAATCATAAATATTCCTGATTTAAATGGATATAATTTATCACAAAACGCTATTATAACTCCATCATCATAAGAATTTGTAATATTATAATCTACATCGAATAAATTAATTTTTTTATTTTCATATGAAAAATACAACCCTTTTTTAGCATGATTTTTTAGTAAATCTTTTATCTTTTGATCTTTTAAAGCTTCATCAAAAGTCGATATCAAAATAGTATTTTTGGTTTCATCAAGAATATTAATTTCCTCATCATTTAGTTCAATAGATTTAATATCTAAATTATTAAAATATTTTTTTATCTCGCTATTTTCTTCTTCAAATTCTTTTTGATAAACTATTTCATTTTGTATTTTTTCATCCATATAACCATTTTTAAAACTTTTTTCAAAAGAAGATATCAAAGCATTGTTGTAAGATTTATCAGACCAAGCATGATAATCAAAAACAATATGATCATTTTCTTTTGGAAGATAATCTTCACAAGATACATCTGCCATATATCCATTTACATAATAAAACCAATCTCTTTTTTTATCTTTATTTTCATCTTTAAAATTCGATTTATAAGAATTTATTGACTCTACAAAACTACCGCCATAAGAAGTTTCAACTTCTGTATGTTCCTTTAATATATCCATTATGCTATAATCATTTTTCAAATCAACATCTTCATCAAATATTATTTCATTAAAGAAATCTTTAGAAACAGTAAGTCTTACTTTTCCTATTTTTTCTTCTTCACATCCACTAAATATTATAAAACTAATACATGTGATCAAAATCAATATGTATTTTTTTAATCTATTCATAAAAAACCTCTCTTTATTAAATATTTCAAAACAAAAAAATAAAACCATCAAGGTTTTACATTAAAAAACAAAAGATATAAGTATTTATAAAGAATATAATATCAATAAATTCTAAATAAACATATTAAATATTTATATAAAATATGAATTACTTCTTTTTATACACATCTTTTTTTTAAAAATAAAACCTTTTCTTAAAGCCAAGAAAAAAGTTTTTGATTTTATTTGAAAATATTCTGGCTTAGAACATAAATATAAATTAACCTTCCAAGAAAATTCTCGTGGTATACTAATTTATAAAGTTCCTTACAGCTGGGGCTTCAGCAAAGGTCTTTCACCTTTTTCCTTTCAAAAAAATCTTATTAAATTCTTATTTTAATTATACTAAAATATATAAGTATTTACTAGTTTATAATCCATCTTTATTTTGTTTAATCATTAATATAGGTATTAGAGGTTTATATTTCAACTTATATAATTTAATCAAACTAAAAATATTTATTTCAAATACTTTATTTGTTCTTTTAAAATTTCATATAGTTTTGTTCTTGAGTTAAATGATATTTCCAAGTTTTTATACAAAGGATTTATATATTCAATTATCTCCTTTAAAGATTTATGTAGGTATGGTAAATGTGGATCTAAATTTTTCATATGGTCTACAAGAAGCTTATATCTTTTATAATTATCTTCTTGTAAATTTTGATATTCATCATACAAATCATTATAATCTCTAATCATGTAGTCATTAAAATAAGGTCTATTTATATGTATACCCTTTATAAATTTTTTTATATTCTTAGTCTTTTCCTTTATATAATAACAAGCTTCTTCTTCACCTTTTAATTCATGATTAGTCAGTATTAAATGTGATAAATCAAGCAAAAATCCTTTATTTTTATAATTTATATTATTAATAAAATATAAGCTAAGCTCATCATCTAAAAATGTCAGTCCATTAGACCAAAGATTCTCAAATAAAATATCAATATCACAAAAATCTAATTCTTCTAATACTTCATTTATAAATTCAATACTTTTTTCTATTATGTATTTATTATTATTTTTATAATTTAATAAAACAGATTCTTTTGGATATACATTTGATATATGTATTACAACATATTTTGCATTTAATTTTCTTGCTTGTCTTATTTGTTTTGTATATGTATTTTTTAATATATTTCTATTAAGTGAACCATAATAATTTTTAATATTTTCTTTATTCCCTAAATGTTTTTGAACTAAATTTATATTTCCATCATAAAAATCTATCCACATAGGCCAAAATATCAAATGCGCCCCATTTATCATATCTTTTGGTATTTTTTTTATTATTTCATCATCAAACATCATTAATTCTAATTTATCTAATTTGAATTCTTTTAAAAAATTTTTCAAATTCATAAAATCATTTTCAAATAAATTTAAATTATATTTAGTTGGCGAAAAACTTATACTGTACATAAAACACCCTCTATAAAAATTTTAAAAAAGGGGTATTAACCCCCTTTTATTCTATTCCTTATTTTCATTTAAATCAACTATTAACTTTTCACATTTTAAGCATTTATATGAATTAATAACAGGCATAAAATTCTTATTAATACTTATTTTTTCTCCCCCAATTCCAAGCCTTTCCTTAAGCAAATCCTCTGATTTTTCATGTTCATACCATTTCAATTCACCTTTTTGCCCAACAATAAGACCCTTTAACATTTCTTCTTTACAATAAGGACAAAGCATTATAAATCTCCCCCTTTATAATTTTTTATATAATCCCTTATCTATATTTTAAGATAAATACTGTAAAAAATACAGTAAATACTAATTTTTATTTTAAATAACTTAAATTTAATTGAAGTTATAAAAAAAACTGTTACAATTAATATAGGAAAAATTATAAATATTAAAAAACAACTTAAATGTACTGGGGGGAATAATATGAAAGAGCATTTAGCATTGGCATTGGTGATTTTTCTACTTACATATATCGCCATAGTTTCAGAAAAAATCAATCGAACGACAATATCTCTATTTGGTGCAATATTGATGATTGTATTTGAAGTCATAAGTCAAAAACAAGCTTTTTTATTTATAGATTTTAATACAATAGGACTTCTTATAGGTATGATGATTATTGTAAATATATTAAAAAGAACTGGTATATTTCAGTTTATTGCTATTAAAACAGCTAAAGTATCTAATGGGAAACCTGCTAAAATTATGGTTTTATTTTGTATAATAACAGCAATTTCCTCAGCCTTACTTGATAATGTTACTACAATACTTTTAATCGCACCTGTAACATTTGTAATAACCGAAACATTAGATATAAATCCGATAAGTTTCTTAATTCCAGAAGTTCTAGCTGCAAATATAGGTGGGGCAGCCACTTTAATTGGAGATCCACCTAATATAATGATTGCAGGATCTTCTAATTTAAGTTTTATGGATTTTCTAGTCAATCTAGGACCTGTAATATTTATAATATTTATAATTTCTCTATTAATATTAAAAAAAATCTATAAAAAATCATTTATTGTAAAAGAAGAAAATGTAAAAAAATTATTAAATTTTGATGAAAAAAGATCTATTCAAGATAAAATTCTTCTAAAGAAAAGTTTTTTTGTTTTAGCAATAACAATGATTGGTTTTACAACTCATGAGATTTTACATTTGGAATCAGCAACAGTAGCACTGTTTGGTGGTGTATTTTTATTACTTATAAGTAGATGTGAAGTTGAAGATATTTTAATAGAAATAGAATGGACAACCATATTTTTCTTTTGTGGATTGTTTGTTTTAGTTGGAGCTTTAGAAGAAGTTGGTGTTATAAATTTTTTAGCAAAAAAAATGATTGCAATTACAAATGGAAATCTATCACTTGCTAAAATAGTTATACTGTGGCTATCTGCTATTGCATCTTCATTTTTAGATAATATACCTTTTGTTGCAACAATGATACCACTTATTAATAATATCGCCTCCATGAGTAATTCAAATATAGAACCTTTATGGTGGTCATTATCACTGGGAGCTTGTCTTGGAGGAAATGGTACAATTGTTGGTGCATCTGCTAATGTTATAGTTTTTGGTATGTTAAAAAAGAAAGGTTTTAATATAAGCTTTTTAGATTTTATGAAAATAGGATTTCCTATAATGCTTATATCTATAATAATATCAAATGTTTATTTAGTCTTATTTTACGTATAAAAATAATATCAAAAAAAAATTCGTAAAAGGGGTGTAAAAATGTCTTATAGTCGAAAAATGATTGGACTTGAAGCCAGCGAACATCAAATGAAACTAATTCAAATGGGGGCATTAGTAAAGCAATTAAATAGTACTATGTGTTATATAAAATTTCAATTAGATAAGATTGAAGTTAGTTATGTTTACAATATAAATAAAAAAGGCAAATATTTTTTAGAAAGAATTAAACCTTATCCTCTGCCTATAAAAGAATTTCAAAATGAAGATGATGTTATTGAAATAATAAAAATAGATATAACTCAATTTAAAAATGCTTGCCAAAGCAGAAATTTAAATAATTTCATAAATATATCTTTAGATTTGAATAAAAGTATAAAAATGTATGAAGATTTATTTTTATATTATAATGTGTCAAAAGAAGTTAATGAAGAAATTAAAACTCTTATACAAATGATACAAAAAAAGATTATTGATGCAAAAGATCATTCAAATAGAATTTATTTTGAAAAAGAACCTGATAATTTATAATTTTTTTATTTTTTATGGAGGTGTTTTTATTGCCATTAGAAAAACAATTATTAAAATTTGAAACTAGTCACAATCATATGAGTTTAGTTCAATTAGGGGCTGATGTTGAAATTATTAATGGTAAAATGTGTTATGTAAAGTTTTTAATTAATAATTTAGAAATTTCCTATATATATCATATTAATAAAACAGGCAAATACTTTTTAGAGAGAATCAAACCTTATCCTTTGCCTATAAAAGAATTTGAAAATGAGGATGATGTTTTAAAAATTATAAAAATAGATAAAAAACAATTTGAAAATGCTACTCATAGTAGTAATATAGATAATTTTATAGCTATAAATAGAGCTTTAAATAAAACAATAAAAAAATTTGAAGATTTATTTTTATATTATAATGTTCCCGATTACGAAAATGAGATAATCATAAAGAAAATAAAAGAAATTCAAGATGAAATAGATAAAACTGCTAATGATAGTAAAAGAATATTTTTTGAAAAAGAACCATTAAATATATAAATTTTGTTAAAAATTTTTAACAATTCCGAACAATAATAAAAAAAGTATTATATTTTAGTTTCTATTTATAGTACTTTTTTTATTATTTTTTTTAAGAATTTTATTTGATTTTTTCAAAAAAAAGAACCCTTGATTTCTTCAATCAAGGGTTTAAAAAGGTTTTAGATAGAGTTTCAAAGAAATTTAAAAGTCTCTTTGAAATGAAAAATAATATAGCTTTAAATATCTTTCATAATTAAGACGTATAAAAAAATAAAAAGTTTCAAAAAATAAAAAATTTTTTATTTTTTATTTTTTAAGAATTAGATTATTTGTACTTAATGTACAAATAATGCTATAATAAATTTGTTATTTTTGATTTTATTTCAAATAGTTTAAAATACTAAAACTTGACATAGTTTAATATGTTTTTTAAAATGATATTAAAGACAGCATTTTATTTGGAATAACAAGTTAATAATTTTTGAATAAAAACTTTATTTAAAAAAAATAAAAAATTGTACATATTTTAGTTTTTATTATAAAATTATTATAAATATGATACCAAATATTTTGGACATTATTTTTTATAAATACAAAAGAACGAGGGGTAGAATTTATGGCTAAAGTTACTGAAAGGGAAAAAATATTAACGAGAAAAGAAATTTTAAAAGCTAGTAAAGAAATTTTTATGAACAAGGGTTATGATGCAACTTCAATGAAGGATATAGCTTCCCAAGCAGGTATTGGTATTAGTACAATCTATGGCTATTATCAATCAAAAGCACATCTTTTTATGGGTACATTTTTTAAATATTTTAAAGATACTTTAGACTTTGAAATCATTTATGAAGTACTTGATAAAGATACTGTAAAAAATATAATATTAAAACTTGTAAACTCAAGAATAGAGCATTTAGAAATATTGGATAAAAATATATTAAAACAGTTCTATCAAATGGCTTTAAACAAAGGTTTTTCTGATGAAATGGAAAAAATGTTTATAGATGATAGAAGAAATTTAAAAGAATTTCTTTTAAAATTACTTCGAGAATACGAACTATTTAATGAATTTTCATTAGAGTATGATAAAGATAGTTTGAGTGAAATTATATTAGATATTTATAAAGCTCAAACAATGGAATTTATGATGTACAAAAGTAAGTCAATTGATGAAGTAAAAACTCATGTTTATAACTCACTTGAATTATTTTTTAATCTTATAAAATAATTAGTAAAAATATATTTAAATACAAATATAAAAACATATTTTTATTATAAAAAATAAAAGCTGTTTTAAAATGATTTTATTTAATCACCTTAAAACAGCTTTTTTTAATTTTTATTTATTATTATTTTAAATTTGGTTCCAACATCTACTTCACTTTCAACTTTTATTTTTCCATCATGAGAATTTATTATCCATTTTGCAATAGAAAGCCCAAGACCTGTTCCTCCTGTGCTTTTAGTTCTTGATTCATCTGTCCTATAAAATCTATCAAATATTTTTCTTAAATCCTTTTTATCAATTCCCATTCCTTGATCTTCTATTTCTATAAATATTTTAAATTCATCTTCATATAAAGTTAAAAATATTTTTTTATCTTCTTTTGTAAATTTGATGCTATTATCTATAAATATTCTAAATGCTTGTTTTAACAATTTTATATCTCCAAAAAAATTCACATTAGAAGCAAAACTCTTAACAAATATATGATTTTGATCAATCATGCAACTTTCCTTATAGATTTCATCCATAAGTTCTGTTAAAGAAAATATTTTTTTATCTAAAGTCTGTGTTTTTTTATCAGCTCTTGCTAAAAATAATAATTTTTCTACAAGATCCTTCATATTTAAAGTTTCTTTTTTTATTGCATCTATTGATTCTTCTAATATTTTTTCATCTTTTTTACCCCATCTATTTAGCATACTTATATATCCTTGTATAACTGAAATTGGAGTTCTCAGTTCATGAGATGCATCTGATACAAATCTATCTTTTTGTTCATAAGAGTTTTCTAACCTTTGAAGCATTTCATTAAAAGTTATTGCAAGTTCCTTTAGTTCATCTTGATAGTCATTAACTTTAAGTCTCTTAACCTTACCTTCAAATGATATAGCTTTTGCTTTTTTAGTCATATCCTTTATTGGGTATAGTAATGTTTCATTAACACGTTTTCCTGTTATTATTGTTATTATAAAACCCATTATAAATAAAATTAAAAGTATAAAAGCTATCATCATAAGATATTTATCATGATTTTGTATATCTTTTACTAAAAATAAAGTATATACATCATTTTTTATAAATATATACTCTGTATAAGCTATATTACTATTTTTAAAATCATAATAAAATCCTCTTCTATTTTCTTTAAATAGAGTTTTTAATTCTTTTTTATAAAGATTTCCTTTTTGATTTGTATATATTTTTTTATTAAAAGAATCATAAATATCTAGTTTCAAACTAAAATCATCTAAATCAAAAGTTTTACTTCTTTCTAAAAAATCCAATGTCTTTATTTTTTGAGAATATAGTTTTATATCAGAATAATCTTTTCGAAGCAATAAAAATTTAAAACTTCCTAATATGGTTATTGAAAACATAAGCATTATAAGTATAAAAGTTGTAATATAAACAGATGTTATTTTAAAGGATAATGAAAATTTAAAAGCTCTTATTAATTTTTTTATCCCTATTTTTAAATATTTAAAAATCAAATTGAAAAATTTAAAGATTACTATAACAAAATAAAATAAATAATATAAAACTTTTTCAATTTTGTTTTTATCTTTTTTTTTCATTAATTTTCATCCTTTATTATATATCCAACACCTCTTACTGTGTGTATTATCTTTTCTTTATAAAAATCATCTAATTTAGATCTTAAATATCTTATATATACATCTACAATATTTGTATCTCCATAAAAATCATATCCCCAAACTTTTTGTAATATACTTTCTCTACTTACAACTATATTTTTATTATTCAAAAGATACTCAAGTAAATCAAATTCTTTCTTTGTCAGTTCCACTTCCGTATCTAAATACTTTACTATTCTTTTATCCAAATCCATCTCTAATTTTCCTAAAGATATTGAATTTGAAATATGTTCACTTTTAATTTCTGTATGTTTTCTAAGTGTTGCTCTTATTCTTGCTAATAGTTCTTCAATAGCAAAAGGTTTTGTCATATAATCATCAGCACCTAAGTCTAAACCCATAACCTTATCTAAGGTATCATCCTTAGCAGTTAACATTATTATTGGAATCAAACTTTCTTTTCTTATTCTTCTACATACTTCCATACCATTTAATTTAGGAAGCATTATATCTAAAATTATAAGGTCTATATCTTCACTTAATGCCTTTTGTAGTCCATCTCTACCGTCAAATGCCTTTATAACATCATAACCTTCATAATTAAGTTCTAATTCTAAAAATCTAGCAATAGCTTCTTCATCTTCAACTATTAAGATTCTTTTTTTATCCATATCTTCACCACCCTATATCTTCTTATACCCCTTATTATAAAACAAAATAGCCTAAAAACGCATGCTTTTAAGCTATTTTAATATAATTCTAATTAAAATTTAATAAAAATTCCAGCATCTAAATCCTTTGCCTTTTTATAAATTTTATAAGCTGATAATAAATCTAAAATACCTGCTCCAACAGATTTAAAGAATGTTATATCATTTTTACTTTCTCTTTTTTTAGTCTTATTATTAATCAAATCACCAAGTTCTCCAGTAACTATATTTTCATCAAATAAACTATTATTAAAAGGAATTATAAAATCTCCAGCTTCATTTAAAACCCCTTCCTTTGTATCCACATAGACTAAAGAAGAATTTAAGATCAATTCACCACTAACTTCTCGCATATTTGGTAAATATGAACCCATTGAATTTATATGAGCACCTTTTTTCACATATTTAAAATCAAAAAGAGGTTTAGTTGAAGTTGTTATACAATTTATTATATCACTGTCTTTTATAGCTTCATTAATATTTTGTATAGGTAATAATGTACAATCCAAATCCAATTGCTCATTCATTCTATTACAAAAAGAAATTGAATTAGAATGAGTTCTACTAAAAACTCTTATCTCTTTTAAATCTCTAACTGCAACCATTGCTTCTAATTGTTTTTTAGCTTGAGAACCAGTGCCAATTAATGTTGCTATTTTACTATCTTTATTTGCAAGTAAATCTATTGCAAGCCCAGCTAATGCACCTGTTCTTAATTTTGTTAGGTAAGTTCCATCCATCAAAGCTATAACATCTCCTGTTTTTCCATCCATTAATATCATTTTTGATGGAACAACTTCTTTATTTAATTCTTTATTATTAGGAAAAACACTTACAATCTTAAGACCTATACTATCTAATTTTTCAACATAAGACGGCATAAATAAAGAAACTCCATTTTCCTTATCCACTTTTATACTAGATCTTAAGGGATTTATCGCTTCATCATTAGAATATATTGCAAGTGCATCTTTACAAGAATTTATAATATCTTTTATATTTACTACATTATCTATATCTTCTTTCTTTAAAATAATCAAAAAATCAACTCCTTTAATTTCTTTATCTATAAGCTTACCATCTATTTATAAGCTTTAAAAGTTTTTAATAAAAATATAAATATTATTTTATTTTTTTTTAAATCAAATAAGGATTTATCCTTTCTAAATTAGTCTTTATTAACTATTAAAATATCTAAAGCTAATACGAATTAATCATTTCTTTTTTCTCTTTATTTTTATATTATAGTCTTATGCTAAAAATAAATATAAGGAGTGTATTAAAAATATGTGTATTAAAAAAACAAAAAAAATTACTTCATTAGCACTTTTAACTACTTTATTTGCATCTTGTGTTAATTATTCACATGCAAATGAATTAATCTTAGGAGATATCAATGGAGATAATGTAGTAAATCAAACAGACCTTGACTATGCAAATGCAATGTCAAAAATGGATGTTTATGCAAATGGATGGGAGAGATTTGTAAGCAAAATCGATTTTGATTCGGATAATAGAATCACAGAGTATGATGTTAATGAAATAAAAAAGATTATAAACAAAGAATTGAATGTAAATGAAAATAAAATGCCTAATTTAGAAACTGAAAGTAAACCGGTTTCATCAAATGATAATAACAATGATATTAATAACTCTAATTCATCAAAAGTAGAAAATAATCAAAAAGAGGAAAAGGCAAATAACAATAATTCTTCGTATGACAGACCTATTAAAGTTGATTATGATATTGAATTTACTGATTCTTATAGTGATTTTAATGATTATGAATATATAAAAATAATGATAGGTGATATTAATAATAATGGTCAAATAGAATCAGATGATTTAGATAGAGCTTATTCAATATATTATAAGCGTTTTTCTAATAATAATGATAAATTAAAAGTTAGAGTAGATATGGATAAAGATGGTTATTTAACTCAAAATGATTTAGATATATTACAAAATCATATTATAGAAGGTCAAAATAATAATGAATATGTATTAGAACCTTACGGCAAAGTAAGTGAAGAAATAAAAGTATTATTAGGTGATTTAGATAATAATAAAACTATTAATGAAGATGATTTAAATCGAGCTAAAGCCATGCTTAATAATGATAATTTAGGTGCTATGAAACAATTTATCAATAGAATAGATGTTGATTTAGATGGTGATTTAACTCAAAATGATATTGATTTACTTAAAGATTATGTTGATGGGAAAATTTCTTCTTTTAAACAAAAATATGCAAATCCAGATATAAAACTTTCTTTAGAAGAAAGAAATCATTATATAAATGAATCTATAAAAAATAAAAGAGGAGATGTTTATAAAGATGTTACAAATGAAAATAGATATCTAGATATAGATTGTAATAATATTATTAATTTTGATGATTTTTCAAAAATAATGAGCATTGTAAATTCTGATGAAGATGATAAGCAAACAGCAGAATATAAAACTTATTACGAAAGATATGAAGAAAAATCAGATCTTTATGAAGATGGAATTATAGATGTTAAAGACTTTGAAATTATAAAACTTTATTTAGAAAACACAATAAAAAATCCAACAAAAAAAGATTTTGATGCCTATTACGATAGTATTAAAACTGATCTTCCTTATTTACAAAAGATAAAAAATGCAGTATTAAATCATGAAGACAAAGTAGATTTAAGTGAATATCAAAATTTGAATTACGAAAAAGGAACAGGTTCATTATATGAACTTATGAGATATGAGCCTTTATTACAATTATATCTATCTTGTAATGCAGGTGCTTTTTACAATGAAGTTGATATCAATAATAATAGACAAGTTATATTTAATTATTATAATTCCGAAGAAGAAACAACAGAAATTGTAAATGCAGTTAATAAAAAAATTGATGAAATTATAGAAAATATAATAACTGATGATATGTCTGATATTGATATAGTATATGCTATAAGAGATTATATGGTTGAAAATGTTAAGTATGATCCTCAATTTGCAATAGATGGTGCACCTGGACTTTCTCATTCAGCTTATAATGTTCTTATTAAAAATATAGGTGTTTGTGATGGCTTTTCAGGTGCTATGAAAATGATATTAGATAGACTTGGAATTGAAAGTCAAATAATTTATGGACATTCCCCAGTAAGTGCTCATGCTTGGAATTTAATAACTATAGATGGGATAACTTATCATATGGATATGAATTTAGAAATTAATTATCCTCAAGAACCTTATAGATATATGTTTGTAAGTGATCAATCTATGGAATTAAACGGTGCCTATTGGAATAAAGATATCTATGGTATACATAAAAATGTTATGCCTAGAAATTCTGTAAGAATTTTTAATAAAGAAGATGTTTTTAACGAAATAGAAGCTGCTTTAGCTAATGGTAAAAATGAATTAACTATAAATTATAAATCAAATGATTTAGATGTTTTTGAAATCCAAAAATATTTTGCAGATAAAGATTTATTCGAAGTAAATGTATCTATTAATGGAAAGTATGAAAACTATACATTTGAAAATGGTGTAGAAAATCCATGCTTTATCTATATATCAAATTTAAATTCCAAACCATTAAATAAAGTATCTTCTATGTCTGATTTAATATTAGAATTTGAAAGAAATATAAATGAAGGTAATAGCGAATTTAAGATATTTTATAATAACGATGATATTGACCATATAAATCTACAAAGACTTATGATGGCAGAAAAAAATCAAAACTTAAGATTTGTAATAAATGAAGGAACTAATACAATTTGTGAAATGTTAAATGATAATAATTTAAGTAATTATGAAAATAATATGTTTATTAAATTTACAAATGTAGATACTAGTGTAGAACCATTTTTTAATAAAGCTTACGTAATCAACTCTAAAGATGAGCTTATGGATGCTCTAAGAGATGGTTTTAATGAAAGTAATGCACCTTTGATTTACCTAAAAAACACTGAATTAACAAGATCTTATGTTTATGATATATTACAAAATTTAAATAAAAGAAATAATTTTTATTTAAATCAAGCCGATTATATTTTTGGAGATGACGCAAAAAATAATGATATGATATTAGAAATAATTGAATAACTATAAACTTAAAAAAACTATCTTAAAATTATTATCATTTTAAGATAGTTCTTTTTTATCTATATTTAAATTATATAAAAGTCCCATAAAAATAATTAATATTCCTATAACTTGTTTAATATTTATATTAATTCCTAAAAAATAATCAATAGTAAGGCCTGTAAGCAATTGTCCTATAAAAATAAATAAAGTTACATATATAGATGCCATATTTTTTACTAAATGATTTCCTAAAATAACTACCATAACTCCAAGCATTCCACCAAAATAAGCCCAAATTGGTACATTTAAAAAACTATCCTTTTTAAAATTTAAAATCGAAGGATTTAAAATTATAAATGGTAGTAAAACAACCATTCCTGCCATAAAATTCATTCTACTACTTCTTAATAGATCTGTTTTAGATGAATATTTCGAATTTAAAATAAATGAAATTATAGTAAGAAATCCAGATAAAAAAGCTATTAAATAAAACATTTAACCCTCCTAAAAATTCATAATATAAATGCCTACAAAAATCATAAAAATACCTATAAATTTTTCTTTTTTAAATAAGTATTTTTTCACTCCAAAAATTCCAAAATGATCAATTAGCGATGATGCTATTATTTGACCAATCAAAACCAGTGCAATCAATGCTGATACTGTTATATATTTTAGACATATTATATTCGAATATACAACTAAAAAACCAGCAACTCCTCCAAAATAATAATAAATAGGTATGTTTTTATCTATTTTTTTTATTTTTAATTTCTTTTCCTTAAGCGTAAGAATTATAGAAGAAAATAATATTCCAATTAAATTAATTATCAGTATTGACTGAAATCCTTTAAAAAAATTACCTAAATAACCATTGCAAAATACCATCAAAGCTATTATTAAACCATTTAATAATCCTAATATACCAAACATAAATTCCTCCTTTTTTAATATATTATCATCTATAAGGATATAAAAAAATGACATATGTCATTTTTTTATTTGAAAATAAATAATAATTTTACTTGGTATTTATTCTTAAATATTTGGGTAATAATTTAATAAAATGTATATAATGAGTAATAGAAAGGCAGTTGATTTTTATGATGGTCGATTATTTTGGATATTTTTTACTTCTTATATTTTTCTTTACAGTTATGACTAATCCAATTCCCTTTTATCAAAAGTTCATAAATCTATCCTTGGCATTTATGCTATTATATCTAAGATATAATACCAAAAAGGAATATGATAGAAAATTAAAAGAAGAAAAAATAGATCCAATAACAAAAATTCCAAACAGAAAAGGTTTTTTTGATATTATAAATAAAAAAATAAAATCAAAGGAGGAGTTTGCCTTTGTATATATAGATATAAATGATTTTAAATCTATAAATGATTCTTATGGTGAAGAATTTGGAGATTATGTTCTTACAGAAATAGCATTTAGATTAAAAAATAAATTATCTCAAAAAGATTTTATAGGACGAATGGATTCAGATGAATTTGCACTTATTTTATCAGAAAAAAATCCATCTAATTCAAAAGACTTTATAAAAGAATTCATTGAAAGTATTGATATAAATTTAGAAATATATAAAAAAATATATTTAGCATGTGGTGTTAGTTATTATCCTTATGATGCTAAAAAATGTGAAAAATTATTGTTAAAGTCCCATATGGCTACTTATGAATCTAAAAAAATAACAAAAGAAAAGAATGTTATAAACTTTTATAATGAACCTATGAGTAAAAATTATTTAGTTCCAGATATATTAAAAGAAGAATTAAAAAGTGCAATACTTGGAGAAGAATTATTTTTGATGTATCAACCTGTTATGGATTTAAAAAATAACAAATTAATATCATTAGAATCTCTTATACGATGGAAAAAAGATGGTGAGATTATTTATCCAAATAAATTCATACCATTTAGCGAAGAAAGTGATTTAATATTAAAGATAGATCAGATGGTTCTTAATTTAGTATGTAGGCAAATAAGAATGTGGTTAAACGAAGGCTATGATGTGATGCCTATATCAGTAAATATTTCAGCCAAAACATTTTCTGAAGAAACTCTTATAAAAGATGTTTTGAAAAATCTAGAAATGTATGCTATAAATCCAAAATATATAGCATTAGAAATAACTGAATCTGCTTTTTTAAAAAATAAAATAGGTGCTATTGAACAAATGAAAAAATTAAAAGAAATAGGACTTAAAATATATTTAGATGATTTTGGTAAAGGTTATTCTCAAATAACAAGTTTAAAAAACTACCCTGTTGACGTTTTAAAAATAGATAGAGATTTTGTAAAAAATATTGGTGAAAATCATATAGATGAAGTTGTAATAAACTATACTATCCAGTTAGGAAAAACTTTAAATAAAATAATAATAGCAGAAGGAGTTGAAACTATAGAACAACTCAATTATTTGATAGAAAATAATTGCGATCGAGTCCAAGGGTATTATTATTCAAAACCTCTTACTATAGAAGATTTTGAAAAAAAATATTATAAAATACAAGACTAAATACATTTTTTCATAAAAAAAGGGCTATCACCTTAAAAAAATTCAAATATAATATACTATTTTATAAATTTAAAACAAAAAAGTATACTATACCTTTTTCCTTAATGTGATAGACCCTTTAATCTTTTTAAAATTAATTTATATTAAACTTATTTTAAATTAATTCTGTAAAAAGATTTTTTTCCTTTTTTGATAGTTATCATATCATCTTTAAAATCTTCTAATGTTACCATTGCATTTATATCTGTTACTTTTTCATCTTGAAGAGATACTCCATTTTGCTTTATAAGTCTTCTCCCTTCACTCTTAGATGGTATTAATTTAACTTCTACCATTAAATCTAATATATTTATTCCATCTTCAAAAACAACTCTTTCATAATCTGATGAAGGTATTGACTTAGAATCTCCTGCATTTTCAAATAAGGCTCTTGCTGCATCTTGGGCTTTCTTAGCTTCCTCTTGTCCATGAACTAAAGTAGTTACTTCATAAGCTAATACCTCTTTAGCTTTATTTATTTTAGCACCTTCTAAAGAAGCTAATTTTTCTACTTCATCCATAGGTAAGAATGTCAATAATGATAAACAATTTCTAACATCAGCATCATCAACATTTCTCCAGTATTGGTAGAACTCATATGGAGATGTCTTTTCTTTATCTAACCATAAAGCTCCTTTTTCAGTTTTACCCATTTTCTTACCTTCTGAAGTTGTAAGTAAAGTAAAAGTCATACCAAAGGCTTCTTTACCTTCAACTCTTCTTATCAAATCAACTCCACCAAGAATGTTAGACCATTGATCATCTCCACCCATTTCCATTTTACATCCAAATCTTTTATTAAGCTCTAAAAAATCATAAGATTGCATTATCATATAATTAAATTCTAAGAAAGATAGTCCTTTTTCCATTCTACTTTTAAAACATTCTGCACCAAGCATTCTATTTACAGAAAAATGTCTTCCTATGCTTCTTAAAAAAGGTATATAATCTAAATCCATAAGCCAATCAGCATTGTTAACCATTATCGCTTTGTCATCAGAAAAATCTAAAAATGATGATAGTTGCTTTTTAAAACAATTAGCATTATGATTTATAGTTTCGTCAGTCATCATCTTTCTCATATCTGTTTTTCCTGTTGGATCTCCAACCATTGCAGTTCCTCCACCAATAAGTACCACTGGTCTATGTCCTGCCATTTGAAGATGTTTCATAGCTATAGCTTGAAGGAAATGTCCAACATGTAAACTATCTGCTGTTGGGTCAAAACCTATATAGAAAGTAACTTTTTCCTTTCCTAAAAGTTCTCTTATTTCATTTTCATGCGTAGTTTGCTTTATAAATCCACGCTCTTTTAAAACGTCAAAAACATTTCTATTTTCCATGATTTTAATCCTCCTCTATATAAATACATTAATTTTTTGTATAAAAAAAGACCTAGTAAGTCCTATGTAAGGACGAACTAAGTCGTGGTACCACCTTAATTTATCAATATAAATATTGACCTCTTTAGAATATAACGGTTCTAACCGCTTAGTCGTTAACTAAGTAGCTTAGATATGCAATTCATTTTTTATGTTCTAAATATCTTTCACCACCCGATATTCTCTCTTTATTTGTAACCATAAAAAACTAATATTATCTTCATCGCCATTATTAAATTTCTAATGAATAAAATCTTATCATAAAATAAATCAAAAAACAATATATTTTTTAATTTTAAATTTGTATATTTTTCTTTTTATGGTACTTTTAATTTTAAAATTTATTCACATTATTAAATTATAATTTAAATTTTAAAAAATAATATTATAATTATGTAACATTTGTTATTTTATTCGGATTGTTTTATCTCTTTTTATATAAAAATTATTTTTTAAATTTCTTTTTTCCTATTTTATTTATTTTTTTCATAGTTCTTCAATACCATTTATGTAAATTTTAAATATTAAGAATTTACATATTTCAATAATAGTGTAATATGTTTATTTGCAAAGGTTTAATTTTGCGAATAAAATTTTGGGAGGAATTTATATGAGAAAAAGATCAATTATTAGTTTTATTTTAGTTTTATTTTTAGCAATCTCTCCTATTTTAAATTCAAATTATTCTTACGCACAAGATGCACAAGATAATGTTGAAAATAAAATAGAAGTTAGAGATTATTCATTAAGTGAACTTAATGATATGGATTATGATACACTTATAAACACATTGGTTGAAATCGAATGGAGTCAAATGGTTGGTATATCCGACTATGATAAATACACTATCGAATTTTATACTGATGAAGATAGAATGGATAGAATTTTACAAGAAATAAAAAGAAGAGGTTCTTTATTTACTAAAGATGATGATTTAGGTCTTAGAACGCTTATAGTAGCCTATAGAATGGGGTATTTTTACGGTTCTAACAATGAAGGTGAATTAAAAGACTTATATAGCAATTTTGATAAGAAAAAAGAATGTGAAGATGCAATAAATGCAATAATAACAAATCCAAATTTCAAATTGGGTAGTAGAACTCAAGATATACTTATCTCTGAAGTTGGTTCATTTTTAAATAATACTTATACATCTGTTGATACTTTCAACAACTTAGTACCTTTCTTTGAAGATTTTGCTACTAATATGGATGAATATTCTAAGGATAGAGCAAAACAATCAGCAGTTTATAAAATCTTAAATGGTAGTGAATTAAGCTTAAAATCTTATGTTATGTATGATTTAAGACAACAACCTGAAGATAGTGTTTATTATAAAAAAATAGATAATTATTTAGACACTATATCTGATATTTTATATAGTGCTGATATTGAAGAAAATAAAGAAGATGTAAATGATAATTTACAATTCATACTAAACCATATTTTCTATAAATTATCATACATGGGTAAATTCCATACAGAAAAAAACTTTGGTAACGAAGCTTTAACTTATGTTATGGATAATTATTCTTCTGATACAATGCAACATATTCAAGCAGCAGAAAGAATTAAATTTGATTATAAAGGTATAAATGCAAGAGGAGAAGAAATAGATTACAATCTTTTAAAAGAAGATGCAAAAGACTATTATCTTCCTAATGAATATTATTTTGATAATAACTCTATAATAATAAAAACTGGTGATAAAGTTGAAAAAGAAAAAGTAAAAAGACTTTATTTTGCTGCAAAAGAAGTTAAAGCACAAGTTTTTAGGTCTATAAAATCGGATAAAGCAGTAGATAATAATAACAATGATGATCCACTAAATATTGTTATTTATAATAGTCCTAAAGAATATGATATGAACAGACTTATTTATGGAATGAATACTAGCAATGGAGGTCTTTATGTAGAGCCTATTACTACATTCTTTACTTATGAAAGAACTCCACAAGAAAGTATATATACTTTAGAAGAATTATTCAGACATGAATATACTCATTATTTACAAGGAAGATATATAGTTCCTGGTTTATGGGGTAGAGGAGATTTTTATAGCGATGGTCAATTAAACTGGTATGACGAAGGTAGTGCTGAATTCTTTGCAGGTTCTACTAGATATGATGGTATTAAAGCTAGATCTTCTATGGTTTCTGGTTTTGCAAATAGACAGTCAAACTGGTATGATGCAAATAAAACAATGCATTCAAAATATGGAAGCTTTGAATTTTATAAATACGCGTTTGCAATGATTGATTATATGCATCAAAATTATAGTACTTTTGAATATTTAACAGATTGTATAAAAAGAAATGATTATGAATCATATCATAAATATATTGAAGATTTAAGTAATGATGAAAGCTTTAATGAAGCTTATCAAAATCATATGAAAGAACTTGAAGAAAAATATAATGATGACGAATTAGAAATTCCTCTTGTTGATGATGTTTATTTAGATGAACATGAAGTTAAATCTATGCAAGAAGTCAAAAATAATATATTATCTTTAATAAATTTATCTAATGTTAAAATACAAAAATTAGAATCTGACTTCTTTAATACATTTGCATTAAGAGGTGAATTTAAATTGAATAATAATTTAAATTCTAGTGAAGAATATTATTTATTAAATGATAAAGTAAATGAAGTATTAACTGCTCTTGATGAAAAAGATTGGGCTGGATATAAGACTATAACTGCTTACTTTGCTAATCCAAGAGAAATTGCTGGCAAAAAAGTTTATGATGTGGTATTCCACGGAATTCTTACAGATGAAGAATTTGTTGGTGATATAATTGAAACTCCTTCAGATGATAATGATAAAACTACTGATGAAGATAATAACAAGAATGATAAAGATAATAATAAAAATGATGATAACAATAATAAAAACGATGATTCAAATAATGATAATAACAATGGTGATGATAAAGACGAATCAGTTGAAAGATTACCTATAGGTGTAGTTACTGATGAACTATTCAATAATAATAGCATTTCTTCAACTATAGCCTTAGATAATGATAGAATGATTTATTCATTTGAAGTAGTAGAAAATTCTACAGTAAATATAGAAGTGTTAAATAACTCAAATAAAACTCTAAACTGGTTATTATATGGTGAGTCAGACTTTAAAAATTATATAACATTTGCCAAAAGAAATGGAAATAAATTAGAAGATAATATTGATTTAAATTCTGGTAAATATTATTTACTTGTATATACTCCAGATAAAAATATCACTGTAGATTTTGATATATTAGTTGATGGTATTAAAGAAAAAGAAGTAATAAAAGAAGATAACGATGATGAAAATGAAGTTAAGAAAAACAATGATTTTTCTAATGCAATAGATGTAAATGCTAATGAAATAGTTACAATAGATGCTAATTTAGATGATGCACATAAAACTGTATATAAATTAAATTTAGATGAAGCTAAAGATTTAAATATAGTTGTCCAAACAAATGATAAATTAAATTGGCTTATATATAAAGAAGATGATTTAGTTAATTATGACGGTTTTGCAACAGATATAAAAGATTATTATATAGCTGGTAATTATGAGGCTTCAAAAGGAAGTTATTATTTAGTTATTTATAATTACGAAGGAACTGGTGGACGTTATAGACTTAATGTAAGATAATAAAATATAATATTTGCTTATAAAAAAAAGAGGAAATTAAAATTTCCTCTTTTTTTATTTAATATTTTAAATTTAAATACAAAAAATAATTAAAATTTAAATAAATTTAACATTTAGCTTTTTAAGTATTTTTTTAGCTTTTTTATTTAATGTAATATTTATTTTTCATTCTCTTATATACATTTTATTCACTTTAAAGGTTTTTTATGCTTTTTTCATCTTTTTTACATTTACGTATAAATGTTTATTTTTTTCGAATAAAGGGAAGTATTAGATTGTATTTAAAATTTATATTCTAAGGAGGCTTTTTTAATGTTTTTGAAAAAAAGAAACACATTTAACCTATTTTTTGCATTGTTAATCTCTTTTACAATGGTATTTTCTACTAGCAGTGCATTTGTTTATGCTAGTAATTTAGAAAATTCTAAAAATTTCAACATCGAAATTAGAGATTATAGCCTAAAAGAATTAAATCAAATGGATTTAGACACTCTTATTGAAACTCTTACAAAAATTGAATGGAATAATGTAATTGGACTTTCTGATTTTGATCAACATACAATAAACTTCTATTCTAATCAGGATAGAATGGATCGAATTTTAAATGAAATAGAAAAAAGAGCAAGCTTATTCACAAAAGATGATGATTTGGGTCTTCAAACTTTAATTGAAGTTTATAGATTAGTTTTTTATCATGCATTTTATCATAAAGATAGCGAAATAGGAATATATGATAATTTTGAAATGAAACAAAATTGTGATAATGCTATAAATTCAATTTTAAAAAATCCTAATTTTAAATTAGGAACAAAAACTCAAGATACTATAGTAAAAACAACAGGTCTTTTTATAAGCAACACATATTCTTCAGTTAGAAATTTAGAACTCTTATCAGATTTGATTAATGATTATGAATCAAATCTAGATCTTTATCAAGATGATAGAGAAAAAAATGCGGCTATTTATAATGTTCTTTCTGGTGTTGAATATAGCATAAAATCTTATGTTTACTATAACTTAAGACAAGAACCTAGTGAAAGTATTTATTTTGCTAAATTTGATTCTTATTTAGATGCTGTTTCAAATATAGTTTTCAACCATGAAACAAATGAAAATATTGATTATATTATAAATAATGCATTTTATGAATTATCTTATTTAGGTAAATTCCATTCAAATGAAAGTTTTGGAAACCAAGTTTTAACTTTTGTAATGGATAATTATGATTCTAATTCTATGCAATATATTCAAGCTGCTGAAAGAATTTCTAATGATTACGATAGTATTGATTATAATGGTCAGACTGTTGATTTTAATCTAATTAAAGAAGATGCTAAAGATTATTATCTTCCTAATGAATATTATTTTGATAATAATAGAATTACAATAAAAGCAGGTGCTGATGTTGCACAAGAAAAAATAAAAAGACTTTATTTCGCATCAAAAGAAGTATCAGCTCAAGTTTTTAGAGCTATAAAATCAGATAAATTATTAGATAGTAATACTGATGAAGATATATTAAATATCGTTATTTATAACAGTCCTAAAGAATATGATATGAATAGACTTTTATATGGTTATAGTACTGATAATGGTGGGATTTACATTGATCCTGATAATACATTCTTTACTTATGAAAGAACACCAAGTGAAAGTATTTATACTTTAGAAGAATTATTCAGACATGAATTTACACATCACTTACAAGGTCAATATATAGTTCCAGGATTATGGGGACAAGGTGACTTTTATAGTAATGGTGGCCTAAATTGGTATGATGAAGGTAGTGCTGAATTCTTTGCTGGTTCTACTAGATAT
Source organism: Peptostreptococcaceae bacterium (assembly GCA_025210335.1). Classification (GTDB taxonomy): domain Bacteria; phylum Bacillota; class Clostridia; order Peptostreptococcales; family Peptostreptococcaceae; genus JAOARY01. The sequence continues at coordinate 51,635 of JAOARY010000064.1, forward strand.
GAAGGTGTTAAACCAAGAGCATCTATGGTATCTGGTTTTGCTTACAACGAATCTAATTGGTATGATGCAAATAAAACTTTACATTCTGTATATGGCAGTTTTGAGTTTTATAAATATGCTTTTTCTATGATAGATTATATGCATAAAAATTATACTACTTTTGAATATTTAACTGATTGTATTAAAAGAGATGATTTTAACGCTTACAATAATTATATAAACACATTAAGTAGTGATTATAACTTCAATGAAGGTTATAGATTGAATATGAAAAAATTATCAAACCAATACAAAAATGGAGAACTTGAAATACCTCTAGTTTCTGATATTTATCTTGAACAACATGAAGAAAAGCCAATAAATGAAATAAAATCAGATATAGTTAGTTTAGTGAATTTAAATAATATAAAAATAGAAAAAAATATTTCTGATTATTTTGAAACTTTCACATTAAAAGGTGAATATACTTTATATGAAAATTTATCATCTGTAGATGAATTTAATAAAATGAATGAAATTTTAGATAATGCATTAATTCAATTAGATGAAAAATCATGGACTGGATATCAAACATTTACAGCTTATTTTGCTAATCCAAGAACTATAAACAATCAAAGAATTTATGATATTGTTTTCCATGGTATTTTAAATGACCCTAATTTTGATTCAAATGTAGAAGAACCAGATGAAGACGAAAATACTCCTATTGGAAAAGTAACTAAAGAAATTTTTAATAATCAATTAGAAAATTATTCTTTAATTGAATCTAATTCAAAAGCAATTTATAAATTTGAAGTTGAAAATGATAATCAAGATGTGGATATTCTTGTTCAAAAATTTTCAGATACAAATTTAAATTGGGTTTTATATAAAGCTTCTGATTTTAATAACTATGTTTCTTATGCTAAATTTGAAGATAATAAATTGTATAATAATATAAAATTAAATAAAGGAATTTATTATTTATCAATTTATAAATACAATGATAATAGTGAATTAAATATTGAAACTTTAATTACTGGTATAAAAAAATCAGCAGATGATAATTCTAATAATGAAGATGAAAATAATGATGGTAGTAGCTTTGAAAAAGCATTAAATATAAACTTAGATGAAACAAAATCAAATTCTATATCAAATAATAAAAAGTTTATTTATGAATTAAATATAACTGATGAAAAACAAATCTATATAGAAGTTAATTCTTCTAATAAGTTAAACTGGCTAATTTACAAAGAAGATAATTTAAATCAATATGATGGCTATGCTTCTGATATTACAGATACTAAAGTATCTGGAAATTATAATGCTTTAGCTGGTAAATACTATATAGTAGTTTATGAATTGGATGGTGATAATTCTAATTTTGATATAACTATAAATTAATTAAATAAATAATAACAATATTTTATCTTTAATAATTATAGCTGAATCAAAAATAAACAATATTTTTGATTCAGCTATAATTTAATCTTTTATAAATATCATCATATGTGCAGGTGTACTCAAATTATACTTTTCAAGCAAGTTTATAACATCCTCTATAAAACCATCTGCATGGTCTACATATTTAGATATTCCTTGTATAATCTTTACTATTTTCTCCTCATCAAATTCTTCTTTATAGTACTTTGATAGCGATATTAAATTAAATTTAATAATAAAATATTTTATCATTAAAGCTATAAAATTTCTAAATAAATTAGTTTTATTTTGTATTGAATATGGAAATTTTGTGTTAAACATATTATTTACAATATAGTTTTCTAGAATATAAGATTTGTCTTCCATAAATTTCTTGTAATAATTTTCATATGCATCTATATAATTATTTAAGTTTTCTTCATCACTTTGACCATAATTTAAAATCTCTAATGACTTTTTAAAGTATTTATTGTATTTCATTTTATAAGCATTATTAACTCTAAGTTCTGATAACTCTTTTAATACCTTTAATTGCATATCTTTTCTTAAATCCATATTTCTAAAATCTTTTTTAAATTCCATATTATCTATCATATATTTATAACCTTTTAGTTTTTGTTCTATTTGATTATGATCTTTATTATTCATCAAATTCGATAAACCAGCAAGCGATATGCCTAATATAGCCAATCTTTCATCCATTTCATAATTTCTATTTTGCACTATATCTATTGAAAAATTTCTTAAATCCCAAAATAATTCTTGTTCATAATTCTTATAATCTCTTAACTCAAAATCAATTTTTATATTTTTATCAACGAATATATCTTTGGTTTCAAAATCCATTTTATTTTTATTTAGTAATGCAATTCTTGCAACTTCAGGACAAGAAGTTGTAAGTCCTATTTCTATGAAATTATCTATCTTTGAAAAAGCCCTAGGATAGTACGTACATGTATTACAAAGATAATCTTCTCCACATTCTATAAAAATATCACAAAGATTTTCTTGATTCAAAAAAGGACATCTTTTATCATCAACCATTATTATTTTAGCATACGCTTGAAAATCCTTGACTTTCTTATTTCTTTTTATATTACTATCAAATAAATTTTTTAATTTTTTTGACTTAGATTTTTTATATTTTTTATATGCATTTTGATCAACATACACATCCCAACCTATACAACAAGTATCTTCGCATAAAGATCCTATACATTTAAACTTATCTAAATATGTAGGTATTAAAACATTCATTAAAAAAACCTCCAGACCAAATTTTGAATAAAATAGTTTTTCTAATTATTTATTCCCTATAATATTTTGGATAAACAATATTTAATCTATTTTATAATTAAAACAGCTAAAAAAACTATCAGTATATTAATTGTTGTAAAATCAATTTACTAATAGTTTTTTTAATCTATGCAGATTTTTTTATAAATTTCAATTTTTTAATACTATCTTTATTTATTTTTAATTCTGATATAATCATTCCAGTAAAAATAAATAAACATCCTAAAATTTTATTAGTACTTAAAGATTCTAAATATATAATATATGAAAAAATTCCAGCGAATATCGGTTCTGCTGAATATATAAGCGATGCATGCGTTGATGATGTATAATTTTGAGCTACTGATTGTGCTAAATATGCAAATACTGTACAAAATAAACTCAAAAATATTATACTCGATATAGATTTGATATCTGTAGGAATATAAAAATTTTCATATTTTAAATTAAATATCAGTGAATAAATAGCTACAAAACCAATTTGTAAAATTCCAAAAACTACAGCTTTCTCTTTAGATGTGAATTTTTCAACCAATATCATATATATCGCAAATGCAATTGCACTTATAAATGTATATACATCACCTGTTAAAATATTAGTATCTTTAAAGCCTACATTTGATAATAGTATTATTCCATAAAAAGCAATTAAAACACTTAATACTATTTTAAGCTTAGGTATTTCTCTTTTTATTATACTCACAAACAAAGGCACTAATACAACACTAAAACCTGTTATAAATGCTGATTTTGAAGCTGTTGTTGTCTTTAGACCTTCTGTTTGGAATAAAAAATGTAAAAATAGAATAAAACCAGCAATCATAGATTTAACAAAAATATTTTTATCTATACATTTCATATCCTTATAAAATATAATAGCTGAGATTAAAAATGCCAATGTAAATCTTAAGAATAAAAAATTAAATATTTCTATATTAGATATTGCTGTTTTTGTTGTTATAAATGAAAATCCCCAAAATAAAGTAACTATAAGCAATGTTATATCTGCTTTCATTTTCTTATTCATATCAATCACCTCAAGATGATTATATAGGAATTTTTAATTTAAATATTTAAAAAAAATAAAAAAAAAACCAATATACTTTGTAATTTTTACAACGAAATTGATTTTTCAATACCTTCAACTTAAATTTTTTAATTTGTAAATTTTAAATATTATAGACATATCTATATTTCTTGTATCAATATCATTAATATTCAATATTTCTTCTATTTTTTTTATCCTATATCTTATGGTATTTTCATGTTGATACAATAATTTTGCAGTTTTTTTAAAATCTCGATTGTTTAAATAATAAATTAATGCAGTTTTTATAAGAGTTAAATTATTTTTCTTATCATACTCCAATAGAGGTTCTATGATGTTATAATAATATTTTTCCACCCATATATTTTCCAAGAGTGGTAATAAAAATTTTTCCTCTCCTAAATCCTTAAAATATAAAATATTATTATTATCATTACAAATTTTTAATGTATTTAAAGCTTCCAACAATGCAATATTCATACTTTCTAAATCTTTATGAACTAAACTAAAAGCTATATAATTATCCTTATCATTTAATCCCAATAATTTTATTGTTCTTAAAGCATAATTGTATATCTTCTTATCCTCTTTAATATCTTTATAACTATATATAAAAAAATACATATCCTTAAATTCAATAAGCTTACAAGATCTAGATATATCCCATTTGATTGGAATAGTTAAATCTCTTATGCATTTATCTTTTGGTTTTACTGCCAAAATCAAAAAATTATCATAAAAATATTTATTTATATTTTTTACAATCTCTATTACATAATCTTCTTTTAGACTATCATCTAATAATTTTTTTATATTTAAAAACAAATTATTTTTTGCCTCTAATCTTATTTTAGCTTCACTAAAATCATTTAAAATATCCTCAAAAAAAGCATCTTCATAAAAAAATATAGGAAAATTATTCTTATTACAATAATCTATTATCTCTTTGGGTAAGGATTTTATATATATTGGCTTTATAGCTAAACCACTTGCATTTATATCGATTAGAGCTTTTATAATATCTTTTATTACTTCCTTATCTTCTTTCCCCATCAAAAAATTTGTAAGAACAAATTCATCTTTATAAAAATTTTTTCTAACTTCTTCTTCATTTTCATAATCTAAAATCCCAATTTTACTTATTTGATTATGTAAGCCTTCTTTTCCACAAACCAATTTAAAACTTTTAAAGGTCTTTAAATTAAGAGCCTGTTCTATATTCATCATAAAATCAACCCCCAAATTAAACTCTTTAATACTAATTTAATATTTTAATCTAATACCATTGAGACTATATGTGCTAAATCTTTCATATTTCGTCTTTCCATTATATTTATAATTGCCTCCATAATTATATCTCCATGTTCCATAAACCTAGACAATTTATATATTATTTCTACAATCTTTTCATCCGTTAAATCTTCTTTGTATTTCTTTGTTGCCGCTATAAGATTAAACTTTAATATTATATATCTTATAACTAATACTATCATATTATTAAAAATATCTGTCAAAAAAAATTCAGAATAAGGAAACTTAGTATTAAACATATTATTAACTAAATAATTTTCTAATATATATGATTTATTTTTAATAAAGGGTTTATAATAATTTTCATATGCATCAATATAAGAATTCAAAATTATATTATTATTTCCTGTAAAAAATTCAAATGTTTCTATTGATGTTTTGTAGATTTCGCTATAATTATAATTATCTCCATTTTTTTTATACCCTAGTTTTAATAATTCATTAATTAGATATAATTCTACCTCTTTATTAATATTTATATCTTCTATAGTCGCTTTAAATTCAAAGTTTTCTATTAATTTTTTATATAAATCAATACTATTTAATATTTCATCATACTTCTTAGACTTTAGTAATTCATCTATTTTTTTCATCACTATTGCAAGTATTGTTAATCTTTCACTTAAATCATACTCTCTATTTTGAATCAGTTCTATTGAAAAATTTCTTAATACCCAAAATAACTCTTGTTCTTGTTTTGAAATAAGCCTATAATCATATTTATCTATAAAATCATTATCATCCATATCAACAACTTCAAATTCCATCTTTTCCTTATTAAAAAGGCTTAATCTTACAACTTCTGGACATGATGTTGATAGTCCCTTTTCTTTAAAAAGCTCAGTATTTCCATATGTTCTTGGGTATATTTTACAAACCGTACCCATATAATCCTCTCCACATTTTAGATATACTGAACATAATTTATTTTCATCTAAAAAAGGGCACATTCTATTCTCATTCATAATTATTTTTGCATAATCAAAATCAGTGTTATTAGATCTATTTCTTTTAATATTTTCTTTAAACTTCTCTTTTAATTTTACATCTTTTTTGTATTCTTTGCATTTATTGTAAACCTTTTTATCTACATATACATTCCAAATTTGACAACAAGTATCTTCACATTTTGATCCAATACAATTGAAATCATTATAAAACTTAGGTACCAAAAACTTCAAAAAAATCAACTCCTTAAATATGTACACTATAAATTTTATCAACTAAATCTTTTTATAAATTTCATTTATCAAAGTACATTAGTATTATCGGCAAAATTATTATTTTCTATGATAAAATATTTTTAATATATTATATACGCTTTTGATTCTTTTTGTTATAATTAACATGTTATAAAACAATTGTATTTTAATAAATATAATTCAAAGGAGTTTTTTCTATGGATTACGATATTTCAGATTTAATCGAAATAAAAACTAGATATGAGCTTGCATTAGAAGGCTCTAATAATGCGATTTGGGATTTAAATTTAAAGAATAATAATCTATTTATATCCGATAAGATAAATTTCATATTAGGTAAAGAAAATATAAAATTTAGAAGTATGAGAGACTTTTTTAATATAGTTGATTTAAATCAAAGAAAAAATGCTATGAAAAAATTCTACAATCATATAAAAACTAATGATTATCATTATACTGATGTTTTAAAAATAAACGGTAATAAAGATGATATATGGATAAAAATTTCAGGCAAAGTGAAAAATGATAATCACGGAAAACCATTGAGAATGGCCGGTTCTATATCAGATATAACTCATATTAAAAAAAATGAATTTGAAATAAAAAAATTAATAAAATTAGATAGTTTAACAAACACTTTAAATAGAAATAGTATAATAGAAGAAATAGAAAAAAGTTTAAATCAAGCAAAATTAAATGCTAATAAAAATTTAGCTCTATTATTTTTAGATTTAAACAAATTTAAAGAGTTGAATTTAAAATATGGTCATAATCAAGGTGATTTAATATTAAAAAATATCTCACAAAAAATTTTATCTACTCTAAATTCCAATGAGTTAATCGGCAGAATGGGTGGAGATGAATTTGTGATTATAAAAAGAAATTATAAAAATATTGAAGATGTAAATATAACTTGTAAAAAAATATTAGATATTATAAATAAAGATATAAAAAAAGAGAATACTAATTCCAATATTAGTGCTAATATTGGAATTAGTATTTACAAACTTGATGGTCATACATGTGATGACTTAATTAAAGCCGCCGACAAAGCTATGTATGAATCTCGAAAACTGGGCGAAAACACTTATATGTATTATTCTAAAATTGAATTAAATATATAAACTTTATAAATAAACTTTATAAAAAAAATTGAATTTGCCCAATCATTAAATTTACGTGGAGGTTTTATTTTATGAATAAAATAAATATATTAAAAAAAATAGGTAAAACTTTAAATAGTTTAGATATAACATGGGCTTTATCAAGCTCTTTAGTATTAAAAAAATATAATCTTGCAGATGATTTTAATGATATTGATATCATGGTATTAAAAAAAGATTTGCCACAGCTTGATAAAGCTCTTTTAAATTTAGGTGATGTTCTTTCAAAATCAGATAATAAAATCGAAGGGATTTATCATACAAAACATTTTTATAGGTATAATGTTGAAGGCATAGATGTTGAAGTTATGGCTGATTTAGATATTCAAAATGACAACGGAATTTATAAACCTGAGTTTTCTTTAAATAAAATAGAAAATTTCATGTTAATAGATAATCTAAAGTTACCACTAGTTGCTCTTGAACAATGGTTTATATTTTATTATTTAATTCCTCAAAAAAAATACAAAGCCAAACTTATAAAAGAATATTTTAAAAAAAATAAATCCAAGAGAAAAGATTTATTAAAAGAGGCTTTGACTAAGGAAATACCTGATGAATTGAAAAAAGAAATAAATGATATTATAAAAAATTATTAAAAAATTTTATTTTTTTATTGACATAGATTTTTAATTTTAATATAATAACAATCAATAAATGATTTATAAAATAAGACTGTGATGGAGAAAAAACATTGAAACTGTAATTAAAGAGAGTTAGGAATGGTGAGATCCTAATATTATAAGACTTTGTATATATTCACTCCTAAGTTTTTATCCTTAAAGTTTTTTACAAGTAGGGATAAAGGGTTGTCACCCTTATACGACAGAGGTTTGATTGAACCTTTAAAGAGATTCTTTTTTTAAAGAAACTAGAGTGGTACCGTGAAGCTTAAGCTTTGCCTCTAAATATAGAGGCAAAGCTTTTTTTATTTACTTAAAAACATGTTTTATATAAAAATTTTATGCGCATAAATAAAATTATATTCTTGGAGGAAATTTAATGAAAGAAAGTTTACAAACTCGTGATAGTTGGAATTCAAAATTAGGTTTTATATTAGCAACAGCAGGTTCTGCTGTTGGTCTTGGCAACCTATGGAAATTCCCTTATACCGTTGGAAAAAATGGTGGTGGTGCATTTTTACTTGTTTATATGATATTTTTATTATTAATCGGATATCCACTTATGTTAGCAGCTATAACTTTAGGTCGTAAAACTAAATTATGTGCTGTTGGTGCTTATAAATCCATAAATAAAAATTGGGCTTTTGTCGGTTTTTTAGGTGTCTTATGTGGTTTTTTCATCTTAGCATTCTACTCTACTGTTGGTGGATGGGTTATATATTATTTAATAGAAGCTTTAAAAGGTAATTTAAACACAACAGATTCAACTCTTTTAGCTAATATTTTTACAAATTTTATATCATCACCTCAAAAAAGTATATTATATCAAGCAGCATTTTTATTTGTAACTTATTTGATTGTTGTAAAAGGTATTAAAAATGGAATTGAAAAAGCAAGTAAAATTATGATGCCCACTTTACTTATTATGATAGTAATAATCGCATTTAGATCTCTTAGTCTTCCAAATGCAATAGAAGGTATTAAATTTTTATTCATACCTGATTTTTCAAAGATAAATCTTAATGTTATAATGAATGCACTTGGTCAAGTATTTTTCTCTCTTAGTATAGGGATGGGGGTAATTGTCACTTATGGTAGTTATTTAGATAAAAAAGAAAATATAATTCTAGCATCTACTTATATCCCTTTATTAGATACATTTGTAGCATTAGTAGCAGGTCTTGCAACAATACCAGCTGTATTTTCTTTTAATTTTGAAATCGCACAAGGACCTTCCCTTATGTTTATTACTCTACCTGCTGTGTTTTCAAGTATGAGTTTTGGTTATTTATTTTGTATTGTATTTTTTATATTAGTATTATTTGCAGCTTTAACATCTTCAATATCAATGCTAGAAGTATGTGTTTCTTATTTTGTTGATGAAAAAAATACTAAAAGATCTACCAGTGCAATATATATAACTTTAGTAATATTTCTAATGGGAATACCAGCAAGTCTATCAATGGGGATTTTAAAAGATTTTAAATTACTTGGAAGTCTTAATTTCTTTGATTTTTATGATAAATTAACCTCAAATATATTTCTACCACTTGGAGGATTTTTATTGGCCATATTTGTTGGATATGTATTAACTACAAAAGTAGCATTAGAAGAAATAACTATAAATAACGAAAAGTTTATTTTATCTGATATATGGTGTTTTTTAATAAAATATATAGTGCCTCCTTTGGTTTTTATAATACTTATAAATTCTCTTAAAGAACTTTTTATTTTAATTACAAATTAATATAATATTGTAATATCAAAAAAATTTACTATTATATATTATGTAAAATTAAATTTCACATAATATATAATAGTATCTTAATATAATCATCTACAATATTATGTTTTATACTAATTCTATTTAAAATTCAAACTTAAATCTAAAGATTTTATACTATGTGTTAATGTTCCTAATGATATTATATCTATATCAAGATTTTTTAAATACTTTAATCTTTCAAAATCTATTCCACCAGATACTTCTATAATGGCCTTTTTATCTATTATTTTAATTGCTTCTTTTATCATCTCATTGTCCATATTATCTAACATTATAATATCTACATTTGATTCTATAGCCTCTTTAACCTCTTTTATGCATGTAGTTTCAACTTCTATTTTATGAGCATGGGATAAATTATTTTTTATTCTTTCCACTGCATTTTTTATTCCACCACTAGCTTTTATATGATTATCTTTAATCATAACAAGATCATATAATCCAAATCTATGATTTTTAGCTCCACCAATTTTAACTGCATATTTTTCTAATATTCTAAGATTTGGTGTTGTTTTTCTAGTATCTACTAATTTTATACTGTCATCATTCAACTCTTCTACATATTTTCTTGTCTTACTTGCAATTCCACTCATCCTTTGTAAAAAATTAAGTGCTACACGTTCTGCCTTTAATATATCTTTTGTACTTCCCTTGATTATAAGTACATCTTCTCCTTTTAAAACTTTTTGTCCATCTTGCTTTAATATTTCAAATACTAAAGTTGAATTTAACATATTAAAAGTCATAATTGCAATATCTATTCCACATAAAATTCCATTTTCTTTTGCTGTTATCACTGCTGTTTTCATGTTCTTTTCATCTATTAAATTATCCGTTGTTATATCTCCTGTAAAAATATCCTCATATAATGCATTTTTAATTATATTTTTTACTTTATCTATATTCAATTTAATACCACCTTTTTTTCATCATCTATTTTAAATTTAAATCCATTTTTAAATTTATCATTCTTTCTTGGATAGTCACTTCTATAATGAGCACCTCTACTTTCTTTCCTATATAATGCTGATTTTATAATTATCTTAGATAACAAAATCATATTTTTAAGTTCAAAATAATCAATATTTTTTTTATTTATCAATTCTAATTCTTTTTGTATATTACAAATTAAAATAAAAGCATTATTTAATCCAATCTTATCCCTTATAATTCCAACTTTATCTTGCATAATTTCACGCAAAGCAGTTTTTAATTTTACTACTCTTTTATATTTCTTATAATCTATATTTTTATAATCTATTTCTAAGAGATATTTCTTGATAATATCATCTATATCTTCATTTTCTTTTGTTTCTAAAGAATATCTATATAACTCATCACTTGCAATTTTAGAAAAAACTGCTCCTTCAAGCAAGGAATTACTTGCCAATCTATTAGCACCATGTACTTTTAAATTTGCACATTCACCACAGGCATAAAGACCATCTATATTTGTTTTACAATTTATATCAGCACTTATTCCGCCCATAAGATAATGAGCCGCTGGTGTTATGCTTATATATTCCTTGGTAATATCTAATCCATATTTTAAACATGTATTATACACTCTTGGAAATCTGTTTTTTATAAAATTTTTATCTCTAAAACTAATATCTAAATATATATTTTTTTGCTTTGATTTTTTTATTTCTTCATAAATTGCCCTTGAAACAATATCCCTTTTTGCAAGTTCCATCTTTTTATCATATTTAACCATAAATCTTTCATTTATTTCATTTAAAAGAACTGCGCCTTCACCTCTAATAGCCTCTGATATTAAAAAATTGGGTGCATTTTCTATATTCAAAGTAGTTGGATGAAATTGTATAAATTCCATATCATCTATATATGCTCCTGCTCTATAAGCTAATGCAATTCCATCGCCTGTTGTAACCTCAGGATTAGATGTATTCTTATACAAATTCCCACATCCACCAGTTGACATTATAATACCTTTAGATAAATATATATCTAACTCCCCATTTTTCTTGTCTAGTGTATATACACCAAAAACTCTATTATTCTTTGTTATCAAATCCAAAGCAAATAGATTTGATTTATAATCTATATTTGAAGTATTTTTTACTTTATTAAATAAAGATAATCTTATACTCTTTCCCGTATTATCTCCATTTGAATGAAGTACCCTATTTACGCTGTGAGCCCCTTCTTTTCCTAATGATAATTTTTCACCATCAAAATCAAAATTTACTCCATTATATATTAAATTCTCTATTGCATTTTTGCCATTTTCAATCATAAATTTAACATTTTCTTCATTACAATAATCATCCCCAGCATCTAGAGTATCTTTTATATGCAATTTAACTGAATCCTCTGTAGAAATTGGGGCTGCTATTCCTCCTTGAGCATGTTCTGTATTACATTCATTATTATCACCTTTAGAAATTAATAGTACTCTTCCTTTTTTAGATAAATTTATAGCACTATTTAAACCTGTTATTCCTGCTCCTATTATAATATAATCATAATAATATTTATTCATTTTAACATCCCCTAATTTTTATTTAAATTAAGCATTGCATCTAAAGATGATTTTGCACCACTAACAACTTCATCATCTAATATAATTTCATTATCCATATTTAAAAGCACATTATAAACATCTATAAGTTTTGTTTTCTTCATATTTTTACAAACTAAATTATCATCTAATAAATAAAATTTCTTACCCTGATTTTCTTTTTCTAGTTTATGTATTATCCCTTCTTCCGTTCCAATTATAAATTCTTTATCCTCACTATTTTTAACATAATTTATTATGGCTGAAGTACTCCCTATAAAATCACTATGCTTTAATACTTCTTTTTTACATTCTGGATGTGTTAATATTTTTATATTTTTATGTTTTTCTTTCATTCTTATTATTGAATCTTCACAAACTCTATGATGTGTAGGACAAAATCCTTCCCATAAGATTATATTTTTATTTGTTTTTTCTTTTACATATGAACCTAAATTACAATCTGGAACAAATAATATATTTTTCGAATCAATTGAATTCACTACATCAATAGCATTAGATGAAGTACAAGATATATCACTTATTGATTTTACTTTTGCACTTGAATTTACATAACAAACAATTTTTAAATCTGCGTATTTTTCTTTTTCTTCCTTTAATTCCTCATATGTTACCATATCCGCCATAGGGCATGTTGCATCCATAACTGGTATCAATACTTTTTTATCTTTTGATAAAATTTTTGCACTTTCTGCCATAAAATGAACACCACAAAATACAATTACTTCTTCTTTTACATCACATGCTTTTTTACTAAGTTCTAATGAGTCACCTAAATAATCAGCAATTTCTTGTATTTCTTTATTTTGATAATTGTGCGCAAGTATTATAGCATTTCTTTCCTTTTTTAATTCCATGATCTTTGATTTTAACTCTTCTATATTATTATTCATAAAACACCTCTTTTTTAAGTAATTACTTCTGTCTTTACATTAGACTTTACGATATTTATAATAACATAAAAAAAGACCTTATTAAAATAAAAAATTTTAATAAGGTCTTTTTTTATATTATTCAATTCCCACAAGTGAGTCTATAAGTTCTATTAAATGTCCTATTTCAGGCTTACTCATTTGAGCATCTGCTCCTACAGAATAACCCTTATGAAGTAAATCTCCTGTTATAAGTGATGAGAATATTATAACTGGAAGCCTTCTCATGACTTTATCTTCCTTTATTGTTCTAGTCAAAGTATGACCATCCATAACTGGCATTTCAATATCTGTAACTAATAAATCAATTGCACTAAACATATTTTCTTCAAATTTTTCTTTTAGTTCTTGTACATACTCTAATGCCGCCTTACCATCATTAAAAAATGTCATATTAGTATATCCAGCTTTAGTAAGCACATCTTTCAATAATTTTCTAATAAGAGGTGAATCATCTGATAAAACAATCTTTTTAAGTGCTCTTTCTGGTTTGCTATCTAATTTGTCTATTCTAGCTTGAGATATACCAGTTTCAGGACTTATATCCATAACTATCTTTTCAAAATCTAATAACAGTAATATTCTATTATTATAATTTATATTACCTATAACAATAGTATTTTCTATTATTGAATCTGGCTTTTGTAATTGCTCCCACTTGATTCTGTGAATTCCCACAACTTCATCAACAGAAAACGCTACTTTTATTTTATTAAATTCACAAAGTAATGTCATTCTGCCACCTTCTGGCATCTGTTCTTTTTCAAGTACATATTTCATATCTATAACACTTATAACTTCTCCTCTTACAAGTGCTATCCCAGCTATGGCTGGATTTGGATTAGGTATTTTATTGACATCTTCTATTCTTAAAATCTCTTTTACCTTAACAACATTTATAGCATATCTTTTGCCTTGAACTATAAATTCTAAGATTTCAACTTCACCAGTACCACTCTCAAGAAGTATACCTTTATAATCTTCCATTTCAAACTCCCCCTTCATATCCTTATGCTATCTTTATACCAAAAAATTTTACTCTTAAATCATATATTATTCATTTTTACAATTAGAAATATATTAATATTAAAATTTCTCATTTATTTTAAATTAAAATACCTTTTTCTCTGTCCACTATATAATTATTTAGAGCACTTAAATAATTTATATACCCATTTTTATTGTATTTAATCTCATATCTTTTATTCATTTCTTTATACGGTATAGATTTTCTTCCACCATCTAAAGAATCTCTATATATTTTTAGTAAAATTTCTATAGGGAGTAGATATAGTTCTTTATAAAATTTAAAATTTATTATCAAAAATGAAAATCCACCTTGTATTTTGAACTTATTCATGAAATCAATCTGATGTGAGTGTATATTTTTAAGAGGAAGGCTTTTATTATTTGTTTCTTTTGCATCAAATGCAACAGGATAACCTTGACACAAACCCATATAATCAACTATACTTTTTTCTTCAAAAAAGGCTTTTGTTATTATTTTTTTATCTATCTCAATTACTTTTATCGGTACTGGCATCTTTTTTATTAAGGCCAAATTAGATTTTTCATATTGTTCATTTGCTTGATTTATAAGTTCTTCAGTATCATCCCCTCTATGTCTTGAATTTAAACTATTCCATCTAGTCATTACCTTCATTCCTTTCAAAAATTATATATTAATTTTATCATAAACTTATTGCTTTTTTATTTGTATTAATTTATAATGGTGAGAATTAAATATATAAAAAGAAAGGGCATATTTATATGTAGGTGATTATTTTGGAAAATTTAAGAAAAATTATAGATATTGCATCAAAAAAGGAAGATGCTGATTTAGTATTAAAAAATGGAAATATAATAAATATTTTTACAAATGAAATAATAAATGCAGATATAGCAATTTCAGATAATAAAATTGCTGCAATAGGTAGTTATAATGGCAAAGAGGAAATC
Organism: Peptostreptococcaceae bacterium; assembly: GCA_025210335.1. GTDB lineage: Bacteria > Bacillota > Clostridia > Peptostreptococcales > Peptostreptococcaceae > JAOARY01. The sequence goes on from JAOARY010000064.1 coordinate 66,925, forward strand.
GATTGTACAAATAAATATATCTCACCTTCATTTATAGATTCTCATGTTCATCTTGAATCTAGTATGGTTAATCCAAAAGAATTTGCAAAAGCAGTATTAAAAAGGGGTACTACTTGTGCTATTGCAGACCCTCATGAAATTGCAAATGTCTGTGGTCTTGATGGAATTAAGTATATTTTAGATTCCCTAAAAAATTCTTCATTTGACCTTTATATGATGTTACCTTCATGTGTTCCTGCCACAAATTTTGAAAATAGTGGTGCTAATCTAGACGCAAAAGAATTAGAAAAATTGATAGATTATGAAAATGTAATAGGACTAGGCGAAGTTATGGATTATATGGCTATTATAAATAAAGAAAATCATTTAATAGAAAAATTAGATCTTTTTAAAAATAAAATTATAGATGGCCATGGGCCAATTTCTGATATTAGTCATCTTAATGCTTATATCGCAACAGGAATTAAAACTGATCATGAATGCTCCAAAGAAGAAGAACTTATAAATAGAGTTAGGTTTGGTATGTATGTTCAAATAAGGGAAGGCTCTGCTGCCAAAGATCTTAAAAATTTGATAAAAGCAGTTAATAAAAATAATATCTCAAGAATTCTATTTTGTACAGATGATAGACATCCAAATGATATTATAAATGAAGGTCATATAGATAACAATGTCAAAATGGCCATAAAAGAAGGTATAGACCCTATAGACGCAATTAAAATGGCTAGTATAAATATATGTAATTGTTATAATATAAAAAATAAAGGAGCAATAGCACCTTCTTATAATGCAAATTTACTCATAATTGATAATCTTAAAGATTTTAATATAGAAAAAGTCATAAAAGATGGTAAATTAATTGTTGATAATTTAAATAATATTTATGATTTTAAATTTAATGATATTAACGATGAAAAAGTTAGAAATAAAATAAATATAGCTAATCTGAATTTAAGTGATTTAAACTTAAAAACAAAGAATAATGATATAACCGGAATACAACTTATACCAAATTCCATACTCACAAAAAAAATAAATATTAAAATTCAAAACAAAGATGGTATTTATATCAAAAGTAATGAAGATGATATATTAAAAATAGCTGTAATAGAAAGACATAGTGATAAAAATAATATTGGTATCTCTTTAGTCAAAGGCTTTGGACTTAAAAATGGTGCAATCGCATCAACAATAGCACATGACTCTCATAATCTAATAGTCATTGGGGATAATGATACTGATATGCTAAACTGCATAAACCATATAAAAAAAATTGGTGGTGGTATTTGTATTAGCAGTAATAACAAGATAAAAAAATCCCTAACCCTAGATATTGCTGGTTTAGTTTCTTCTAAAACTCTTGAAGAAGTTGATATTATACTTGAAGATATGTTAAATTATGCTTATAAACTTGGTGTTTATAAAGATATAGAACCATTTATGACATTAGGATTTTTAGCATTACCAGTTATACCAGAAATACGAATAACTGATATTGGTACATTTGATGTTTTAAATTATAAATTTATAAAACAATAGTAAAACCATACAAATCTTTTTACTATTAATTCCACAAGCAATTTAATCTTAATAAATAAAAAAACGAACTCATGAATTGAGTTCGTTTTATATTTTATTTATTTTTTTGAAATAGCAGTCTTAGCAGCTTCAACTATTTTTTCTGCTGTAAGTCCGTATTTTTCCATAAGTTCTGCTGGCTTTCCAGATTCTCCAAAAGTATCATTTATAGCTACTGGAACAACTGGAACTAAATTATTCGATACTACTGTTTCACTAACAGCACTGAAAAGTCCACCTATAACACTGTGTTCTTCTGCTGTAACTATTGCATTAGTATCTTTTGCAGCTTCTACTATTGCATCTTTATCTAAAGGCTTTATAGTAGACATATTTATAACTTTAGCAGTTATACCTTGTTCTTCTAATATTCTTGCAGCTTCTAAAGCTTTTTCAACCATAACTCCACAAGCAATTATAGAAACATCACTACCATCTTTTAAAGTCTTTGCTTTACCTATTTCAAATTTATAATTATCATCATTTACAATTGGTGTAGCAAGTCTTCCAAGTCTAACATAAACAGGACCATTATATTTAGCTACTTCTAATATAGCTTGTCTTGCTTCTATTCCATCAGCAGGAACTATTACAGTCATATTAGGAAGAGTTCTCATTAATGATATATCTTCTATTGATTGATGACTTGCACCATCTTCTCCAACAGTTATACCAGCATGAGTTGCACAAACTTTTACATTTAATTTTGGATAAGCAATTGAATTTCTTATTATTTCAAACGCTCTACCAGTTGCAAATACTGCAAAAGTACTAGCAAAAGGAATTTTACCAACAGTAGAAAGACCAGCTGCTGCGCCCATTAAATTTTGTTCTGCAATACCCATATTAAAGAATCTTTCTGGGTATTTAGCTTTAAAGTCAGCTGTTTTAGTCGATTTTGATAAATCTGCATCTAAAACTACAACATTTTGATTTAATTCTCCTACTTCTAAAAGTGCCTTACCATAGGCCTCTCTAGTTGCTATATTACTCATTATCTTCAACCTCCAATTCCTTCATAGCTAATTCAAACTCTTCATTATTTGGTGCTTTTCCATGCCATCCAGCATTATTTTCCATAAAAGAAACACCTTTACCTTTTATCGTTTTAGCTACTATCATTGTAGGTTTGTTATCACTTTCTTTTGCTGAATCTAATGCAGCAAATATTTGATCAAAATCATGTCCATCTATTTCAATTACATTCCATCCGAACGATTTGAATTTATCAGCAACATTACCTATATTCATAACTTCTTCATTTTTCCCATCTATTTGAAGTCCATTATAATCTAAAAATGCTACTAAATTGCCTAAATTATAATGAGCACAAGACATTGCAGCTTCCCATACAAGTCCTTCTTGTATTTCTCCATCTCCTAAAATAGTATATACTCTTGAAGATGAGTTATCTAATTTTAATCCTAGAGCCATTCCAAATGCAGTTGAAATCCCTTGACCTAGAGAACCTGTTGACATATCTACTCCAGGAATATTCTTCATATCAGGATGTCCTTGAAGTAATGCACCTGTTTTTCTTAAAGTATCTAATTCAACTTTATCAAAAAATCCTTTTTCTGCTAAAGTAGCATATAGTACTGGTGCTGCATGCCCTTTTGAAAGTACAAATCTATCTCTATTTGCCTTTTTAGGATCCTTAGCATCTACATTCATTTCATCAAAGAATAAAGCAGTTAATATATCCGCTGCTGATAATGATCCTCCTGGATGTCCTGATGCAGATTTGTGAAGCATTTGCACAATATTCTTTCTCACTTGTGTAGCTATTTTTTTTAGCTCTTTGTGATTCCTCATTTAAATAATACCTCCTACGTTGTTTCAATATTATTGATTTTAATCAATAAAAAATAAATTACCTATATATTAAATAAATAGTCTTATATAGTTTTAAATCCTTCTCCTAAAACTTCATGTATTCCAGCAACCATTACAAAAGCTTTTGGATCTACATCTTTTACAATTTCCTTAAGTTTTACTTCCTGTCCTCTATTTATAACAACAAGCATAACTTCTCTTTTTGAGTCCGTATACATACCTCTACCACTAAGAGCTGTAACACCTCTACCTAAATCATTTATAATCTTATTTCCTATTTCATCTGTAGCATTAGAAATAATAAAATAAGCTTTTGCATAGCCTAGACCTTCTATAATAAAATCCGCTACTCTTACTATTATATACAGTGCTATTGCAGAATACAAGGCAGTTTCTATATTTTTGTTTACAATACCTGAAAATACTACTATAAAAAAGTCAAATATCATAGTCAGTTTTGGAATACTTAGAGATTTAAAATATTTATTTAAAATAGAACCTATTAAATCAGTTCCACCAGTTGAACCTCCACATCTAAAAACAATTCCAAGCCCTGTTCCTAAAATCAAACCACCGTACAAAGCAGATAATAAATTATCATTTGTAACACTTAAATTAGAATAATATCTAGATAATATATCTAATATAAAAATTAAAGCAATAGTTCCATAAGCTGTTTTTGCTCCAAAATTCTTACCAAGAACTAATATCCCTGCAATAAATAAAGGAATATTTATAATAAGTATAATTTTTGAAGTAGTAAAACCACTTAATTTATTTATAAGTACAGCAAGCCCACTTATACCTCCTGGCGCTATTGTATTTGGAACTAAAAAGAAATTAAGTGCAATAGCTAAAAGCAAACACCCCAATGTAATTCCAATATACTCCAATACTACTTTATAAACACTTTTTTTCGCCAATTTAATCTTCCTTTCAAATTCTTTTACTTAGCATTTTTCAAAACTTTTAATATAAAAAGAGGAAGAAGCATAATTCTTTTAATTCTAAATGGCTCTTTTATAACTCTATATAGCCATTCTATACATAATTTTTGATATATTTTTGGTGCTCTTTTTACATTACCAGCATAAACATCAACACTACCACCAACACCAATAAATATATTGGCATCAATATCGTCTTTAAATTCATTTATCCATTTTTCTTGCTTTGGAGCTCCAAAGGCTACAAATAAAATATCTGGTTTCTTCTCATTTATCTCTTTTAAAACAAGTTTTTCTTCCATATGGTCTTTCATTCCAATATGAAATCCTTTGAAATAACCATGGTAAGATCCTTTTATATCTATATTATTGTACTTGGCTTTAATATTTTCACAAGCCATTTTAGCAACACCTGGTTTTGCTCCAAGTATATATATTGATTTATTTTCTTCATTCGCATATTTAAGCATCTCTTCCATCAAATCAATGCCTGTAACACGTTCTTGCAATTCTTTTTTTAAATATTTTGATGCTAACACAAGTCCAATCCCATCTGGAACTAAAAGATCTGCTTTATTTAAGATTTCTTTAAACTCTGTGTCTTTATTTGCAACCATTACAATTTCACTATTTGGTGTAAATATAATAGATTTTTCTTTTCTTTCTATTGCTCCTTTTACAAAATTCATAGAATCTTTCATATTAACTCTACAAATATTAAGTCCCAATATATTTATTTTTTCAAACACAATATTCACCTACTACTTATTTTTTAAAAGATTCAACAAAGCCTTATTATGTGTTTTGGCTTTATTTGAAAATTCATCTGTTTTCTTTGAGAGTAAATCTATTTCATCATCTGTATTTTTAATAATATATTTTAAATCTTTTAATAGTTTTTTACTATCTATATTATCAGTATCACAAGAAGCTGTTTTATCTAAAGATTTCATAAAACTATCAATCTTTGGATCATATGAAATAGCTATTGATGGTACTTTCATTATAGAAGCAAATATAAGACTATGTAATCTCATTCCTACAAAATAATCCAAATTGCCTACTATTGATAAATACTCATCAACATACATATACTCTCTTAAAAAATATATACTTTCCTTAGTTTCTAGATCTAATTTTTTTACAACTTCATCGATAATACTTAAATCTGCATAATAATGATATGGTATAAAAACAATATTATAATCCAAATTCTTATTTATTTCCACACAAAATTTACAAATTTCTTCTATTATTAAGTTATTATTCATCCACGGTCTTATTGATATGCCTATGGATTTTTTGTTTTTATCTATATTTAAATTTGATAATATTTTTTTTCCAATTTTCAAACTTGGCTTTTTCATTTTAAAAACTGTATCAACTGTTACAAGTACATCTTTATCCAGTTTTAATTCTTTTAATATGAATTCTTTTGATTTATAATCTCTTACATTAATAATATCTACTTTATTTAATAAGAATTTCAAAAGTTTTTTATTGAAATTCTTATTAATAGGCCCTATCCCTTGACTATAAATCATAGTCTTCTTATTCATAAGTTTTGCTAAAAATATCAAGCTCATATAATAGATTATTGATCTTTTTGAAGTAATATCTTGTAATAAAGATCCACCTCCACTTATAAAAACATCCGTATCTATAAGTTCTTTTATTATCTTAAAGATATTCATTCTATTTATCGCTTTTACTTTATGTTTTTTCATAGTAAAGCTTGGATATTTAGACAATACCGTAATATTTATATTTTCATCTTCTTCCTTTATCCCATCTATAAGACCTTTTAATATAGCCTCATCACCAATATTGTTAAATCCATAATAACCACTAACTAATAATTTATACACGTTTTAATCCTTTTTTATAAATTTTCAACACTATATGAAGTACAAAAATCAAAATAACACCTATTAAAAATCCTAATGTCATTTCACTTAGAGTTCTTACAAAAGACAGGTAAAATGGCGTTCTTAAATGAGAGAATGTATTTACAATATTACCTTGCCCTAAAGTTATTATTATAGCAGATGGGAATATAAAGTATTTATAGTTTTTATAAGCTAAATAAGCAGCAATCACAAACATAGGATCTGCTATAAGCAATGATTTAGTTCTAGGTCTTGCTGGAAGATAAATTTCTAATAAATTTCTAAATAAAAGTTCCATAGATGAAGGTTTTATATTTGTTTCATGACCCATTCTTGCTATATATATAAGTCCAAAAACACCTATAATACCCAAAATAAGCACATATGCAAATTTTATATTTTCATTTAATAAAGTTTTTATTTCTTCTATATAAATACCTTCTTTTGTTTTCTTTCTTTTATATCCATATATCTTGAAATAAGATAATACACAAAGCATAAAAGGCATTAATTGAGATATTTTTACACCTCTAAAAATATCTAATTCTAAAAGAAATTTAATATGCGAAAGTAAAGAAGTTTCTATTAAAACTCCAACAAAACTTATTAGACAAGTTGTAAGCATAATATTTAAGGAAGTCATTATTATTCCTGTAAAATTCTTATCTTCCATAAAAATCTTTATGTCTTTTATTTTCTTTAAGAAATAATAAACCGCTATTGAAGGTGCCATTATAACACCTAAAAGTGCAAATAACTTATTTAATACATCCACTTTTAAATTCAAACCATATAATACAAGTATGAAAATTCCAAATGATAGTAAAATTAGATATATCTTTTCTTTTAACTCAAATATTAAATCTAAATATATCAATGCTAATGTAAATGATAATAAAGCTACAAATCCCATAAATAATCTAGATGGTTTGTTAGGCTTCATAGAATTTAAATCCCCAACAACTATATTATGTTTATTTAATCTATTTTTCAATTCCATTAGTCTATCTTTATGAACTTGCATATCTGTAACATAAGATTTATCTTTATATAAAAATGGTCTAAAATATATAACTCTAATATTTCTTTCTGTTATTGCTCTATAAAGAGCATTCATAACTTCTTGTCCATTTCTATGAAGTGGTATTTCATAATCATATCTTTCTTGTATATAATTCCATAAACTAAAACCTCTAACAGCATCATAATCAAGTCTTTTTACAAGTTCATCCATTCCTTCTTGCTTTATATGTTCTCTTTGAAGTACATTTTCTATAAGTACTATTTTAATATCTCTTTTATTTAATTCATCAGCCATATATTCTATATATTTTTTGTTTCCTAAAACTTCTTTACCAGCAAATAGTATAAATTTTTGATTTATGTTATTCTTATCTATTACATCAAAAAAATAATTTACAGATTTTTCATCATCATATTTATCTATATTTATAGGTCTTAATGATGGCTGTAATCCACTAGATTTAATTAAATCAATATCTTCTTTTAAATATCCAAGTCCTATTTCCTCAATTAAACTACCTTCACCTGCAATTCTTTTTCCTATCCCTTCACCTTTGTAATCCTTTACAGGAACTAATGTGGATACAAATTCATCTTTATATCCCTTTATTCTAATATTTTCATTCTCATCTATTATTCTTTTTACATCTATTTTTCTTAAAAATCCATCTCTTATAAATTTTTTTAATTCTTTATTTTTAGTTTTTATGATTACATCATATTTATCTATTTCATAATTTAAATCAAACCTTAAATCATCATATAAAGATTTTAAAGTAACTTCATTTAATGCTACATAATTAATATTCATAGATTTAAATTCTTTTAAATAATACGATATATCATCTTTTCCTTCCGTCGCCAACTTCTTGACTTCTTCATAATCAAGTGCAAACTCGATATTTTTGTAATTTTTCTCTACATTTATTCTGTTAAATATCAAAAATGTAGATGCAAGTATCCCTATTATTAAAAATACTGCTGTAATTTTTTTCTTCATGTCTTTTTAAATCTCCTTCCTAAGTAAAGGGGCTGTTTCAAAACATAAAAGAATTGAAATGCCCCTTTTTATCACTAATTTATTTTTTATTTTAAAATAATTTATAAGCCAATTGATGTTTTATTTCACAAAATAGCTTTTATATTTATTTTATTTCATAAGAACCTATTACTATAAATATAGACTCTTCCTCACAATAAGCTCCTCTATTATCACTTCTTGGTACTAATAACATATGATTAGCTGGGACTTGCCAGTCTCTTCTTAAATCCTTACCCTGAGTTATATCAAGAATTCCACCTTCTACACTATCTATAATCCTCGCTTTACCACCTCTTAATATAAATTGTGTAGCTTGTGTAAATACTATACTTTTTCCTTTTTGAACACTGACTATATTAAATTCTTCGTCTTTTTTTATAGAATTATTTATTTGTTCATCTATATTTTTATTGTCATTTACTTTTGTATTTATTTCATTTATTTTATTTTCTAAATACACATTATTATCTAATATCAGTTTATCAACATAGGATTTTGTAACAACTGGGTCTTCTTTCGATCCAGGTTCAAAAGAAGATGCTTTTACCATAATTGAACTTGCAATTATAAAAGAGATAGTTATACAAAATATATCTTTTTTATTTTTTATAAAATCACTCACATTAATCCCTCCAATTATTATTCATAATAATTATAACATTTAATAAACTTATTAAATAGGTATTTAAAATTTACAAAAAAAACTTATGAGGAAGAATTTCATTCCTCATAAGTTTTTAATTTTTAGAATTCATCATTATAAGTCCTAAACTTATTTGTATGGACTCATCTACCTTATCCATCATTCCATCATCAAAATGACCTATCTTTTCTCTTAGTCTCTTCTTATCAATAGTTCTTATTTGCTCTAATAAAACTACAGAATCTTTACTCAGTCCAAAATCATTTTGACTTATTTCAACATGTGTAGGTAGTTTTCCTTTGTTTATCTGAGAAGTTATAGCCGCAACAATTATTGTTGGACTATATTTATTTCCTATATTATTTTGCAAAACCAAAACAGGTCTAACACCACCCTGTTCCGAACCTACAACAGGGCTAAGATCAGCATAGAAAATATCTCCTCTTCTAACTTCTACTCTTTTTTTACTCACAATCAGCCATCTTCCCTTCATAATTCTCTAAGGAAGACACATCTAAAGTAAAACCTAATTCTGATAAATGAATATTTATATTACCCATTTCAATATATCCTAAAATCATTTCTTTATTGTAATTACTAAGCTCGTCATTATTAAATTCTAGAGTTTTTAAAGGTAATAAATCAAAATTTGCTTTTGACATTTTTCTTTGAAGAACAAAAGGCCAATTTTTATTCAAGAAAATCCCTCCAGATTTTATTATCTTTTTATTCTATCAGATAATCTAGTTTATGTAAAATCTTTTTGTCTTGTATATAAAATCTTGGAACTCTTCTTGAAATCATACAAAGAATTTCATAATCAATTGTATTTAGTGCATTTGATATTCTTTGTATGCTAAATTCTTTACTATCATCAAATATAATAACCTCATCACCGATTTTTATTTCATCATCCTCTAAGTCAATCATACATTGATCCATGCAAATATTTCCTACTTGCTTATAAGATTTATTATTTATTTTTACATCTATCTTGCCACTTAGCATTCTTGTAAACCCATCTGCATATCCAATCGATACAGTTGCAATATTTGTATCCTTCTTAGCATAGTATTTAAAACCATAACTGATTCCTTGACCCTTTCTTACCCTTTTAAACATCGACACTGTTGTTTTAAGTGTCATGACAGGTAAGATATTTAGATTAGATTTATTGACATCATTAGATGGATAATGCCCGTATAATAGAATTCCTGGTCTAACCATATCTAAATTTAAATCTTTTAAGTCAATCAAAGTCGCACTATTAGATACATGCTTTATCGGAATTTTTATGTTTTTATTTTCTAATAAATCTATGATTTTTTTATATCTTTGATATTGTTTTAAAGTTATATCTTTATCTTTTTCATCCGCTTTAGGAAAATGTGTATATATACCCTCTAAATATATATTGTCCAAATCATTTATAATTTTAATATTTTCTATTAAATTATCATCTATAGAAAATCCTAACCTGGACATCCCAGTATCTATCTTTATATGTACTCTGGCTTTTTTATCGATTTCTTTTGCTATCTTATTTAATTTTATAGCAGATTTTAATTTATAAATTGTAAAACTTATATCATTTTTTATAGCTAGATTAAAAGATAATTCATTTATATAACCCAAACATAAAATCGGCTTTTTTATATTGTTATTTCTCAATTCTAAACCTTCTTGAAGTGTTGCTACAGCAAAGTAATCAACACCTTGTTCTTCAAGTACTTTTGCAATTTGTAAAGCTCCATGTCCATAAGCATCGGCTTTTAATACCGCACATACTTTAGTGTCTTCCCTTAGTATTTTTTTTACCTCATTAAAATTATTAATTAAATTATCTAAATTAATTTCAACCCAAGTTGATTTTAAATCCTTGTACAATATCTAACCCTCCCATATTAATCTCCATAACACCCCATTATAACATTGTTAATATGGACTTTATCCCCCCTTTTTTAATTTAATACAATACAATTTGCCACTGCGTAATTTTTACTATGTGAAATACTAACCATTATATTTTGTACCCTAAAATGATTACAAATATTCTTTAAATTTTCATTAATTTTTATATAAGGTTTTCCAAGCTCATCTCTTAAGACTATTACATCTTTAAAATTAAAATTTCTTATCCCCGTACCAATAGCTTTTGAGAACGCCTCTTTTGCCGCAAAATTACCTGCTATTGTTAAAATATTATAGTTTTTTTCTTTAAACATCTTTATTTCATCTTCATGAAATACTCTAGTTAAAAAATTTTTATTTTTATCTATAGCTTTTTTAATTCTTTGCACTTCTACTATATCTATTCCTAATCCATATATATTCATATCAAATCGATCCTTATTTCAAAAATTTTTTATCTAATTTTTCCATTTCTTCATAACCAACTAAACCATGTAAAAAAGAATACATACTATCAATTCTACTATCTAATTCTTCTCTTTTTTCTCTTAAATTATCCAGTTCAATTCTAAGCTCTTCAATTCTTTTATTTGTATAATTTAAGTTTTTCTTATCATCTGACAGATTATTATATATATATTTAATTATAATTTGAAGCAATAATTCATTTAATTCCCCTACTTTTAGAGGTAATTCATCCTTAGTAAGTTCAATATCCTTCATCTGTTCATTTATTTTTTCTATTTCATTTTTTGTATTATCTAATTCCACTTCAGCTTTTATATTTTCTTCTTCATTTAATTTTTGCGATAATAATACAATTTTCGCCATAAGCTTTCTTTTTTCATCACTTAAACTATTTAATTTTAAATCCAATTTTGGACCACTTTTTATAAGAGTTTCTATTTCATCTGCTATATTTAACATTTCTTTATCATTTACAACTTTTAATATCTCTTTAAACGGTTCATAATCTATTAATGTTGGTATTTTCTTTATCTTTAATATTTTTTTAGCTAATTTTATATGTTTATCATCTTTATTCCCTAAAAAGAACATATATATACCTCTTTCATTTATATTTTTCACTCTGTCAAAACTCAAATAAATATATCAAAAAATTTTTATGGTTTTTGTTTCACTAAGTTTATCGTTATAAACATCGTAGTAATAAAGTTACAAATTGTTTAATATAATTAATAAAAATATATAATATCTTCTTATTTATTTACAAATTTATTAACAATAAAGTCCAAATCAATATGATTTGGACTTTAGAATTTATTTTTTATTTGCTATTTTTATTCTATTTTCAGCTTTTTGTGCTTCTTTTTTTGATTCTTTATCATCATTAGCCAATGCTCTTTCCTTAGCCTTTTTTGCTCTATCTAAGTCAATTTCTTCTGGCCATTCAGCAGCTTCTGTTATTATAGTTGCTTTATTATTAAAAAACTTAACAAATCCACCAGCAAGTGCAGCTTCTTTAAATTTGCCATCTTTTTTAATTTTTATAACACCTATATCTAATGGAGATACGTAATTAACATGATCTGCCATTAAACCAACATCACCTTCAATAGTTTTAACAACAGCCATCTCAACATCATCATGAAAAAACTCTTTATCAGGAGAAATTACTTTTAAATTAAAAGTACTCATTATATCTACTCTCCCTTCTTAGCTTTTTCTACTGCCTCATCAATAGATCCAACATATAAGAATGCAGATTCAGGTAAACTATCATGTTTTCCTTCTATTATTTCTCTAAATCCTCTTATAGTTTCTTTAAGAGGTACATACTTACCAGCCATACCAGTAAATTGTTCTGCAACGTGGAATGGTTGAGAAAGGAATCTTTCTATCTTTCTAGCTCTATCAACTATAAGCTTATCTTCGTCAGATAATTCATCCATACCAAGTATTGCAATTATATCTTGTAATTCTTTATATCTTTGAAGTACAGATTGTACATCTCTTGCTACTTTATAATGTTCTGTTCCTAGAATTTTTGGATCTAGTATTCTTGAAGTAGAATCAAGTGGATCAACCGCAGGGTATATACCAAGTGATGCTATTCTTCTTGAAAGAACTGTCTTTGCATCTAAGTGAGCAAATGTTGTAGCAGGTGCAGGGTCAGTTAAGTCATCTGCAGGAACGTAAACAGCTTGAACTGATGTTATCGAACCTTTTTTAGTAGATGTGATTCTTTCTTGTAATGCACCCATTTCCGTAGCTAATGTTGGTTGATATCCAACCGCAGAAGGCATACGACCAAGTAAAGCCGAAACCTCTGAACCAGCTTGAGTAAAACGGAATATATTATCTATAAATAGTAGAACATCTTGGTTCTTTTGATCTCTAAAGTATTCAGCCATAGTAAGACCAGAAAGTCCAACTCTCATTCTTGCTCCTGGTGGCTCATTCATTTGACCATAAACAAGTACAGTCTTATCAATAACACCAGACTCAATCATTTCGTTATAAAGGTCATTACCTTCTCTTGTTCTTTCTCCAACTCCAGAGAATACTGATATACCACCATGTTGCTTAGCAACATTGTTTATAAGCTCCATTATAAGAACTGTCTTTCCAACTCCAGCTCCACCAAACAGACCTATCTTACCACCCTTTAAATATGGTGCAATAAGATCAACAACTTTTATTCCTGTTTCTAATATCTCAGTACCTGTTTCTTGCTCTTCATAAGAAGGAGCTTCTCTATGAATAGGAAGTCTTTCTATCTTTGAATCAAATTCCTTTTGGTCAACAACTTCACCTAAAACATTAAATATTCTACCTAATGTTTCTTCTCCAACAGGAACTGTTATAGAATTTCCTGTATCAACTGCGTCTATACCTCTAACTAAACCATCAGTAGAACTCATAGCTATACATCTAACTGTATCATCACCTATATGTTGAGCTACTTCTACTACTAATTTTTTACCCTCATGCTCTATTTCAATCGCATTAAGAAGCTTAGGCAGGTTTTCCTTGTCAAATCTAATATCCAAAACTGGACCGATGATTTGAACAACTTTACCTAGATTCTTTTCTGGCATAATCAAACCTCCTCTTTCTAAAGTGCATCAGCACCAGCAACTATTTCTGTTAGTTCTTGTGTAATTGATGCTTGTCTTGCTCTATTATAGCTTAATTCAAGCTTATCTATCATTTCTTGTGCATTATCTGTTGCAGATTCCATAGCTACCCTTCTTGCTGCATGTTCTGATGCAGAAGCTTCAACTATCCCACCATAAATAATCGAAGAAATATAACTTGGAACTAATGAATTTAATACAGATTCTGGTGATGGTTCATATTTAGTTATTTCATCAGACTCTTCTAACTCTACACCTTCAGGTACATCTAGTGGAAGTAATTTAACCACCTTAGGTTCTTGTACTAATGTAGATTTAAAATAAGTATAAACTAAATTAACCTCATCAATATCTTTATTCTTATACATTTCAATAATTTTTGTAGCTATATCTTTTCCATAAGAATAAACAGGGTTTTCTGAAGCCCCAGATATTGAAGTTACAATTTCATAATCCCTTTTAGTAAAGAATTCTATACTTCTTTTACCTATTGGTATTATCTTTTCTTTATTTCCATTCATATGCTTTATAGATTCCTTAAGTATCGATGAATTATATCCACCACAAAGACCTCTATCACCAGCAACGACTATATAACATTTATTTTTAACTTCTCTTTTATCCATGTATATTGATCTAACACCTTTTGAATTTAATATTATTTCATCCATGGATTCTTTAAAAGCATTAAAATAAGGTCTAGTGCTTACAACTTTTTCCTTAGATTTTCTAAGTTTTGAAGATGAAACCAATTCCATAGCTTTAGTTATCTTCTTTGTTGAGTTAACACTTTTAATCCTTCTTTTTATATCTTTCATTCCTGCTCCAGCCAAATTTCCACCTCCTAACTAGAGGAATTTACTTTAACTATTAAAGATTTTTTTGTATTCTGTTATAGCTTCAACTAATTTTTCTTCTACATCTTTTTCAAGTTTACCAGAAGTTCTTATAGATTCTCCTATTTCACTTCTTTGTTCATTCATAAACTTAAATAGACCTTTTTCAAATTCTTTAATATCAGATACATCTATATCTTTTAAATGGTTGTTAACAACCGCATAAATTATCATTACTTGATTTTCAACTCTAATAGGATCACTCTCGCCTTGTTTTAAAACTTCAACGATTCTTTCTCCCTTTTCAAGTCTTTCTCTAGTATCTTTATCAAGATCTGAACCAAATTGTGCAAAGGCTTGAAGTTCTCTATATTGAGAATATTCTAGTTTTAATGAACCAGAAACTTTCTTCATAGCTTTTATTTGAGCACTACCTCCAACTCTCGATACCGATATACCAGGGTTAACTGCTGGTCTAACTCCAGAATAGAATAATTCTGATTCTAAGAATATCTGTCCATCAGTTATTGATATAACATTTGTTGGGATATATGCAGATACATCTCCCGCTTGTGTTTCAATTATAGGTAGTGCAGTTATAGAACCTCCACCTAATTCATCAGAAAGCTTTGATGCTCTTTCTAATAATCTTGAATGTAAGTAGAAAACATCCCCAGGATAAGCTTCACGACCTGGTGGTCTTCTAAGTAATAGTGACATTGCACGATAAGCAACAGCATGTTTTGATAAATCATCATAAATTATAAGTACATGCTTACCTTGGTACATAAATTCTTCACCCATTGCACAACCAGCATAAGGTGCTATATATTGAAGTGGAGCAAGTTCAGAAGCTGTAGCTGAAACTACTATTGTATAGTCCATAGCTCCTTTTTCTTCAAGAGTCTTAACTATATTAGCTACAGTAGAACGTTTTTGTCCTATTGCAACATATATACATATAACATCTTGATCTTTTTGATTTATAATCGTATCAAGAGCAATTGTAGTTTTACCAGTTTGTCTATCTCCGATTATAAGTTCTCTTTGTCCTCTACCAACAGGAATCATAGAGTCTATTGATTTTATACCTGTTTGTAATGGTTCATGAACTGACTTTCTTGCAATTATACCATCAGCAACTTTTTCAACAGGTCTATATTTATCTGTATTTATAGGACCTTTACCATCTATAGCTTGTCCTAACGAGTTTACAACTCTACCAAGTAACGCATCTCCAACAGGAACTTGTATAATCTTTCCTGTTCTTTTAACAACGTCACCTTCTTTTATATCTTTATCTGAACCAAGTAAAACTGCTCCTACAGAATCTTCTTCTAAGTTAAGAGCCATACCATAAGTATCTCCTGGGAATTCAAGAAGTTCACTTGCCATACAACTTTCTAGACCATGTACTCTTGCGATACCGTCTCCTACTTGTATAACAGTTCCAACATCTTGAACATCTATTTTTGATTCATAATTCTTAATCTGTTCTTTTATTATGGAACTTACTTCCTCAGGTCTTAAATTCATTGGATTTTCTGACCTCCTACGCTTTAATTTCCCTTAAATTTTCTTTTATTTCATTCAGGCGTTTTTTAAGGGTTCCATCTAATTCTTGTTCGCCTATTTTAATTAACATTCCACCAATAACTTCTTTATCAACTTGATTTTCAAGTATTATAGTCTTATTAGTAATCTTACAAAGATTAGCTTTTAATTTTTCTAATTTTTCATCACTAAGTTTTATAGCTGTAATAGCAATAGCTTCTGCTATATTTTCAGAATCATTATATAGTTTTTTAAACTCATTAAATATTCCAGAAATATAAGAAACTCTATTTTTATCAACTAAAACGCTTAAAAAATT
This sequence comes from Peptostreptococcaceae bacterium, assembly GCA_025210335.1. Classification (GTDB taxonomy): domain Bacteria; phylum Bacillota; class Clostridia; order Peptostreptococcales; family Peptostreptococcaceae; genus JAOARY01. The sequence continues at coordinate 83,604 of JAOARY010000064.1, forward strand.
ATACATATAATCACTAACTTTGCCTTCAAATATCTTTTTAATAAGATCTTTCTTTTCAGAATTTGAAATTACTGGACTTTTATAGATTTCCATAAAAGATTTATTTTCTTCAAATAAAAAATTAATGTTATTTAATTCTTCCATTAATTCTTTTTTCTTATTGCCTTCTACAGCTACATCAAATAAAGCCGTTGCGTATCTTGCTGAAACTAATTCTGCCATTTGACTTCCCCTACCTCTTGGATAAAGTCATCAATTAATCTTTCATGTTCAGCATTATCTAAACTCTTATCAATCACCTTAGAAGCTGCCATTAAAGCGATTTGAGAAACTTCATCTTTAAGATCATTTCTAGCTTTTGAAACTTCTAATTCTATTTCTTTATTAGCTTTCTTAAGAATTTTACTAGCTTCATTTTTAGCTTCTTCTATAATCTCTAATGACTTCACTTCGCCTTTTTTTCTAGCTTCATTGATGATTTGTTGACCTTCTTCTTTAGATTCTTCTATTTTCTTTAAATACTCTCTTTTATAATCTTCAGCTTCCTTAACAGCTACGTCTGCCTTATTTAATTGATCTTCTATTCCTTTTTGTCTCTTTTGCATATATTCTGTAACTGGCTTAAAAAGAAGTTTTTTCATAAATGCAAATAATACTATAGTATTTAATATTTGAAGACCAAATGTAACTAAATTAGACTGTACTAAACTTTCGTTCAAAACAAATCCTCCTTTCAAAAAGGTTTATAATATTCTTTTTTGAAAATCCTAAAGCATTCCAACAAGAGGATTTGCGAATAATAGTATTAAAGCTACGATAAGCCCATATATACCTGTTGTTTCTGCTACTGCTGCCCCTAAAAGCATTGTTCTTACTATATCAGCTTGAGCTTCTGGTTGTCTTCCAACACCTTCTGCACCTTTACCTGCTGCAAAACCTTGTCCTATCCCTGGTCCTATCCCTGCTATCATAGCAAGTCCTGCTCCTATTGCTGAGCACGCTAAGATTAGAGCTTTTCCTGTAATTGGTTCCATAATATATTTCCTCCTTTAAAATTCAACTTAATAATTTATCAATTTTATCTTAAAATAACTATCTAACTATTTTGATACTTATAAAGCTTTGCTTTATAATAATTTTACTAAAGGATTCGCAAACATCAAAACAAGAGATATTATAAGTGCATAAATACCAGTTGTTTGTGCTACAGCTTGTCCTAAAAGCATTGTTCTTACTATCATTGGTTGGTTTTTAGGTCTTTGACCTACAGCTTCAGTACCTTTACCAGCTGCATAACCTTGTCCAACACCTGGTCCTATTCCTGCTATCATAGAAAAACCAGCTCCTATTGCTGATGCTGCAATTACCAGAGCAGAACCTTCTAAATTGATTAATGGATTACCATATAGCATTATAAGTGCAACTACTAAAGATAATATACCAGAAGTTTCAGCAATCGCTGCTCCTAAAAGCATTACCATAGTTGATTGTTTAGAACTCTTAGGATTTATACCAACAGCTTCTGCACCTTTACCAGCTGCAAAACCTTGCCCTATTCCTGGTCCTATTCCTGCTATCATAGTAAGTCCTATACCAATTGCTGATGCAGAAAGTATTAACGCCTTTCTATCAAAACTCATTAACCAGTTTAAAAACTTAATAATAAAATTTGCTTCTTCCACAAATTCACCCCCTTAGACTCTTGGGTTAATCCATAGCCATAGCTATAAATACCATTGTTAACATGGAAAATATAAATGATTGTAAAACACCTGAAAATACATCAAAATACATATGAAGCATCGCAGGTATTGGTATTATACTTATTAAACCTAATGCACCATATAATAGTTGCATTATAATAAGCCCTCCAACTATATTTCCAAAAAGACGGAAAGATAGCGATATTGGATTTGCTAATTCACCTATAATATTCAGTGGTAAAAGAGCTGGGATTGGCTCTAAAAACCCTTTTAAATATCCGCCAACACCATTTTTTCTAGCTCCAAAATAATGAGTTAAAACAAATGTTATTATGGCAAGAGCGAATGTAGTGTTTACATCTGCTGTTGGTGGTCTTACACCAAATAATCCTGATAGATTTGCAAATATCAAAAATACCATCAAAGTTCCTATATAAGGAGCAAAAGCTCTTTTATCTTCACCCATAGTTTGATCTACTAATTTGTAAATACCATCTACCAATAATTCAGCAAAATTTTGTTTCCCATCTGGAACTTTTTTAAGACTTTTCCCTAAGATATATGATGCTATTATTAAAATAAGCATTATACCCCAAGTAGTCACTATTGTTTCTGTTATAGCATAATCAGTTCCAGGAATAAAAAATATCTGTTTAGGTCCTGAAATTCCACCCATTTATCATTTTACCTCCTTTCTGACACTATTTAATTCCACTTTTTTTCTATATCCAAACAAATTTGATAATAGTATGTAAAATTTAGGTATTATCAAACCTGATATAGCCCCATAAACATTCATATTTGGAGATTTTATTGATATATAAATAACAATACCTGTTAATAGATATCTTATATAATATCTAGACCCCGCATACACCTGTGCTTTTGCACTATCCATTCTAACAGCTTTATTTAAAGTAGATGCTAGAAGTACAAAATTAAGTATCGCAAAAATGGTTCCAAATAAAAGACCCATGATCATTTTTTTATCTAGTATACCAATAAAAAAATAAATTAAAGCAACTGCCAAAGCCATAAAAATACTTCCCTTTACAACTTCATAAACTGTATCGATTAATTTCTTCAAAACAAAAACACATCCTTTAACTATCTTTGTCTTTCTTATCAATGCTCTTCATTGTGAGTTTAAACAAATTCAAAAATGCTGCTCCAATTCCTAAAAATAGAAATATAAAAAATAGCAATTTTCCTGTTTTGAACTTTAAATCCATAATATAACCCAAATAAGCACCACCGACCATAGGTACAATCATAGAAAGTCCTAATTGTGTCACTAAAGCCAAGTTTCTTAAAGCATGAAACATCTTTTTATTTTCATTCATAATCTTAACTCCTTGGATACCTAATTCACTCGAAGAATTGATACCCCATTATATGTACATTTACTCAATTAAAAGATCATCATAATCATTTTTGATTCTTTTCTAAAAATTTCGACAATTATTTTTCATAATGATTATTTTATAAACAATTAATTTTTTTGTCTAATTTTCTAATTTATAATCATGATTATCAAATTTTAAAGTAAATTAAATATTTGCATTCTAATAGTTTAAATCCATAAATTAAATCTATAAAATGCAAATATTATTTTAATTATTTTTTAAATTGTTTTAAGTCCACATATAAATTATATATTATTCTTAACAATCTTTTCAACTATAATTTAATTTAAAATGATTTTTACATATAAATAAAAATCATTTTTTTATATTCATAAGCTTTGATTTACCTCTAGGAAATCATTTTTTCCATTTGATATTATTCAGAATTTTCTTTTTTTTGTTTATTATATTTTTTCTTATTTCTTTTTAAATCAATAAGACTTTAGAAATATATTTTTATAAATTTCTTTCTTTTAAAATTTGTGCTATTCTTTGACATGCTTTTCCATCTCCGTAAGGATTTGTCGCATTTTTCATTTTATTATATTCATCTTCATTATTTAGTAATAAAGAAATATTTCTTCTTATGTCTTTTTTATTAACACCTACAACCTTAACAGTTCCATATTCAACAGCTTCTGGCCTTTCCGTTTCTGTTCTCAAAACTAAAACAGGTTTTCCAAAAGCAGGTGCTTCTTCTTGTATTCCACCTGAATCAGTAAGTATCAAATGAGATTTCTTTATTAAATTTGCAAACGGTTCATAGTCTAATGGTTCTATCAGTTTAATTCTATTTGTGTTTCCCATTATTTTCTTTGCCAATTTTCTAATATTCGGATTTAAATGCATTGGAAAAATAACCATAAAATCTTCATTCGTTTCTACTTCTTCTTTTATTGCATTAAATATATCTTCCATTGGTTTTCCCCAGTTTTCTCGTCTATGGCAAGTTAATAAAGCTACTTTCTTTCCATCAAAATCTATATCATCAAGTTCATTATTAAATAAATAATCAGCTTGTACCACATCCATAAGCGCATCTATTACAGTATTTCCTGTTATAAATATATCTTCTTTTTCTATATTTTCTTTAAGAAGATTTTGCTCATTCCCCTTTGTTGGTGAAAAATGTAATTTGGCAATTCTTCCAGTTAACATTCTATTCATTTCCTCTGGATATGGTGAATATATATTCCCTGATCTAAGTCCTGCTTCAACATGTCCAACAACTATTTTTTGATAAAATGCAGCTAATGCCGATGCAAATGTAGTTGTTGTATCTCCATGAACTAAAAGTATATCAGGTTTGTATTCTTTAAATATTCCTTCCATACCTTTTATTATTTTATTAGTTATATCACTTATAGTTTGGCCATGTTCCATTATATCAAGGTCAAAATCAGGCTTTATTGAAAACAATTCCAAAACTTGATCTAACATCTCTCTATGTTGTGCTGTTACACAAACCTTTACTTCAAATTCATCATGTTTTTTTAATTCTTTGACAAGTGGTGCCATTTTTATAGCCTCTGGTCTTGTACCAAAAACAATCATAATCTTTTTCACTAAGATCACCTCATTTTATAATTATTCATTTTTTCTTAATATTTATTTATAACTTTATATGAATAAAACTTTTTTTAAATCTAAAATAAACTAATGTAAACAAAAACGAAAATAAAACTAAGTTAGTTTAATACGATTTATCTCTAATAATTATATATTAAACCAACTTAGTTTCTAAAAATATTTTATTCATCTATTGATGATAGTAATTTTAATCTTTTAATTCCATAAGTTATTATTATTAAATTCAAAACTATAACCATAATACATTCAAATTTCGATGCTTGTGTTAATACAACTGCACTTATTCCTAAAAAACAACTTATTGCATACATTATTAAAACTGTTTGCTTTTGAGATAAACCTTTATCTAAAAGTCTATGATGCAAATGACCTTTATCTGCTTGCATTATAGGTTTTTTATTCATAGCCCTTCTTACTATTGCAAAAGTAGTATCAAATATAGGTAGTCCTAAAGCTAAAACTGGTACAAATATAGCCAGTGCAGCATATGATTTAATAACACCCTCAATAGAAACAACTGCAAGTACATAACCTAAAAATAAAGCTCCTGTATCACCCATAAAAATCTTAGCTGGATTAAAATTATATGGTAAAAAACCTAATGCTCCACCAGCTAGAGCTATTAGAAGAATCGCTGCATCATATTGTTTATTATAAAAGGCAATAAAAGTAAGTGTTATTGCAGAAATTGCAGAAACACCACCAGCAAGACCATCTAAACCATCTATTAAATTAACTGTATTTGTTATTCCAACAATCCAAATAATAGTTATTGGTATACTTAAATATCCTAAATATAAATAATCTCCACCAGAAAATACAAAAGGATTTGTTACAAAATTAATTTTTATACCAAATAAAATTACAACAAATGCCGCTATAATCTGTCCCAAAAGCTTTATTTTAGCACTAATTTCTTTAACATCATCAATAATTCCAAGTAATATTATTATAGATATTCCAATCAAAAGCCCTATAAGCTTTGTTGATATATCCAATGATATAATAAGTGCAACACTAAAACCTAAAAAAATCGCAACTCCACCAAGCCTTGGTATTGGTTTTTTATGTACTCTTCTATTATCCTTTGGTACATCGATTGCATTAATTTTATATGCTAATTTTTTTACAAAAGGCATAGAAAAATAAGATACCAAAAATGCTATCAAAAATGCTATCAATAATTTATCCATATTAATTCTCCTTTTTTAATCTTATAATTTCAATATCTGCTTCTTTTATCAAATCCATTGCTTTATCACTAGCATATTCACCTTCAAAAATAATTACTTTTATACCTGCATTTATTATAAGCTTAGCACATAATATACATGGCCTTACAGTCGTATATATAGTACTACCCTTTATACTAATTCCATTATACGCAGCTTGCACTATTGCATTTTGTTCCGCATGAACACCTCTACAAATTTCATGTCTTTGTCCAGAAGGAATATTAAGCTTTTCTCTTTCACAACCTATATTGATACAATGATTTAACCCTTTTGGTGCACCATTATAACCTGTACTAAGAATCTGTCTTTCTCTTACAATAACAGCTCCAACATGTCTTCTTATACATGTAGACCTTGTCGATACTAATTTTGCAATATCCATAAAATATTCATCCCAATTAGGTCTATTATCCATAATTAACTCCTTTAAATAGTCTCTAACTTTAATTTTACTAGTAATTTATATATATAACAAGTATAATTGAGCTTTTTTAATATTAAATATTTCTTAATTCCTATTTATAAAAATCCAATTAATGATATATATTTTTTAACATTATAAAACTTTCATCATTATTTTTCACATAAAAAATAGCGTAAATAAATACGCTATTTTTTTATTATTTATATTTATATTTTCATTATTTTGTTCCGTATAATCTGTCTCCTGCATCACCTAAACCAGGAACTATATAACCATGATCATTTAATTTTTGGTCAATAGATGCAACAAATATATCTACATCAGGATGTGCAGTTCTAACAGCTTCTACACCTTCTGGACAAGCTACTATATTAACTAATTTAATATTACTTGCTCCTCTTTTCTTTAATGAATTTATTGCTTCTATTGCAGATCCACCAGTTGCAAGCATAGGATCAACAACAATTAATTCTCTTTCTTCAACATCTGCTGGTAATTTACAATAATATTCTACAGGTTTTAAAGTTTCTGGATCTCTATAAAGACCTACATGGCCAACTCTTGCAGCTGGAATAAGTTCTAATATTCCATCTACCATTCCAAGACCGGCTCTTAATATAGGTATTATAGCTAGCTTTTTACCTGATAATACCTTAGCAGTCATCTTAGATACAGGTGTTTCTATTTCAAAATCTTCTAAAGGTAAATCTCTAGTCACTTCATAAGCCATTAGCATAGCTATTTCCTTTGCCATTGCTCTAAAATCCTTTGATCCTGTATTTACATCTCTTAATAAAGTTAATTTATGTTGAATTAGTGGATGATTTGTTATTATTACTCTTGACATAATGCCCTCCTATTTTTTATCATTCTTTTTGATTTAAAGATTATTTTCTTCTATTTCAATTAATTTATCTACTCTTCTTTTGTGTCTATCTCCTTCAAAATCTGTTGTTAAAAATGCATTAACAAGTTCTAAAGCAAGACCTTTACCAACAACTCTTTCTCCTAAAGAAAGTATCTGACAATTATTATGTGCTCTACACATTTTTGCTGAAAAAACATCAGAAACAACAGCAGCTCTTATTCCTTTTACTTTGTTTGCAGCTAAAGATATACCGATTCCTGTACCACAAACCAATATTCCTCTGTCAAAATCATTATCTCTAACTTCCAAAGCAACTTTTTTACCATAGTCAGGATAATCAACTGATTCATTGTTGTATGTTCCAAAATCTTCATAATCATAGTTGTTTTCTTCTAAAAATTTCTTAATCTCTTCTTTTAGATTAATTCCACCATGATCGCAGCCTAATGCTATTTTCATAAAATACCTCCATTATAAATTATTCTTGATTTTTTCAAATAATTCAATTATAAGCTTCTCAATTTCATCTCTTGTAGATTTATAAACTTCAAAATCCTTTAAAAAAGGATCTTTAATATCCAAATCTTTTCTGTTTAGATACTCTTTTAATGTATATATTTTATTTTTTAAACTCATATCAAAATTAATAATTTTTTCCTTATGAGCTATTGTCATAGTTAATATTAGGTCACTATTTAATAAATCTTCTTTTGTAACCATAATGCTCTTATGAGCTTTTGCATCTATTTTTCTTTCTTTTAGAGCAAGCAAAGAATATTTAGATATTTCAAGACCATTAGCAGTGGCCAAACCTGCTGAGCTTACATTCACCTTATCTTCCAAGCCTTCTTTTTGAATCAAATCTTTCAGTAAAAATTCTGCAATAGGACTTCTACATGTATTTCCTGTACATAAAAATAAGATATTCATAAAAAAACTCCTTTTATAAATATTAAGATTCTAAAACTCTATAACCAGATGCTTTTAATAATCTATTCATTATAGCAATCGATATTTCTTCACCTTCAAAATATGGACAATAAGCTAAATCAACTTTATTATCATCTAATTTTTTTAAAGTGTAAAATAAGTTTTTGGCAACCTCATCTAAATTCTTACCCAAATTAAATACTAAAGAATTTAAATTTTGATATTTTTTATAATCATCTTCCATGCACATTATTGCAATATTTAAATTTTGTTCTTGATTTAAAATCAATTCTTTTATTTTTTCGTCTATATTTTTATCTTTTTTTCTTATTATTGTTATTTTTGCATTGGGTGAATAATGTGTATATTTCATACCAGGTGCTTTTGCAATTAAATTTTCTTCTTTTTTTAAGATTGCTGGGTCTATAATCACATTCTTTAATATTTTTTTTAAATCTGTTAATGTTATCTTTCCTGGTCTTAATATAGTTGGAATATCTAAAGTCATATCTATAACAGTAGATTCCAAACCTACATCGCAAATTTTTGAAACGATTATTCCATCAACTCTTCCATCCATTTCACTTATTACATGTTCTGGAGTTGTGGGTGAAGGTCTACCTGATATATTCGCTGAAGGTGCAGCAACTACAATATTAGATTCCCTTAAAAGCGCATTTGCTATATTATTTTTTGGCATCCTAATAGCAACTGTATCCAGTCCTCCAGTTGTTATGCTAGGAACATGTTCCTTTTTCTTTAGGATTATAGTAAGTGGTCCTGGCCAAAATTCTTCTATCAAAGCTTTTGACTTTTCATCGACTTCCCTTGCTATATCATAAACTTGATTTTTCTTTCCAATATGGCATATCAGTGGATTATCACTAGGTCTACCTTTTGCTTCATATATTTTCTTTGCACTTTCTACATCTAATGCATTTGCTCCTATTCCATAAACAGTTTCTGTTGGAAATATAACAGTTCCTTTTTCTTTTAATATATTCGCAAATATTTTTATATCATCTATTTTTACAGCATTTTCATCCATCTGCTTTATAATTGTATTTTTCATAAATTCACCTTCATTAAAAAATAAATATCAAAATATTCTTTATATCATAATTTTTCCTTAATTTTTTTCTAAGAAAAAAGGCCCTTTGGACCTTTTTATATTTTATCTAGTATTACTCTACCATCTTTAATTTTTCAGCTTGATCTGCTGTAGCTAGTGCATCTATAACTTCATTTAATTCCCCATCTAAAGCTTGGTCTAATTTATATAAAGTTAAAGATATTCTATGATCAGTAATTCTTCCCTGAGGATAATTATAAGTTCTTATTCTCTCTGATCTATCTCCAGTTCCTACTTGAGCTTTTCTTTCTTGTGCTATTTCTTTATTTTGTTCTGCTTGAGCTAAATCATATAATCTAGCCTTTAATATCTTCATAGCTTTATCTTTATTCTTAAGCTGAGATTTCTCATCTTGACAAGATATAACAATACCACTTGGCATATGCGTAAGTCTTACAGCTGAATCTGTAGTATTTACAGATTGTCCACCATTACCAGATGATCTAAATACATCTATTCTTATGTCATTTTGATTAACTTCTATTTCAACATCATCAACTTCTGGAAGTACAGCAACTGTTACTGTAGAAGTATGAATTCTTCCACCTGATTCAGTTGATGGTATTCTTTGAACTCTGTGAACTCCAGACTCATATTTAAGTCTAGAATAAGCACCTTTACCCTTTATCATAAAGACAACTTCTTTAAATCCACCTACACCAGTAGCATTACTACTCATAAGTTCCACTTTCCATCTATTTTTCTCTGCAAACATAGTATACATTCTATATAAAGAACCTGCAAATAAACCAGCTTCATCTCCACCAGCACCAGCTCTTACTTCTACTATTACATTCTTTGCATCATTAGGATCTTTTGGTATCAAAAGAAGCTTTAAGTCATCTTCGATTTGAGGTTTTTCAGATTCTAATTCTGAAAGTTCCATCTTAGCAAGTTCTCTCATTTCTTCATCATCTTCAAGTTCTAAGATTTCTTTAGACTCTTTTATTCCATCTATTACTCTTTTATATTCTCTATATTTATTAACAATAGGTTCTACTTCTGCATGTTCTTTTATTAGTTTTTGCCATTTCGCTTGATCTGCTATAATCTCTGGATCAGCTATTTTTTCACTTAAATCTTTATATTTTTCTTCTATAAAATCAAGTTTCTCAAACATAGGTTTATCCACCTTTCTCTTTTCTCAATTTTTCATTATATCAAATTTTCCTTGCCCAAACAAGCCTATCTTTTTTGGATAAGTCTTTTTCTATTTTTATATCACAAAAATCATTTTCTTTTAAAATTTTTGAAACTGCATCAGCTTGATTATATCCGATTTCAAAAAATATATAACCATTTTCTTTTAAAACTTTTTTTGCATTTTTTGAAATCTCTTTATAAAAATATAGTCCATTATCTTCGCCTAATAAAGCTAATTTAGGTTCATATAAAAGTACATTATCTTCTAAATTAAGATATTCTTCTAACTCAATATAAGGAGGATTTGAAACTATAATATCAACCTCTTCTTCATTAAAATTATTTAAAATATCTGATTTTATGAATTTAATATTATCAGCCACATCATTTTTAATCGCATTTTTCATTCCAATTTCTAAAGCTTGTTTAGATATATCCAAAGAATATACATAAGCATTTAGATATTTTGCTAATGATATTGATATCGCACCTGAACCACAACCTATATCTATAATTTTTAAATCATTTTGATTTTTAAATTCATTTATAACCCTATCGACTAAAATTTCAGTATCCGGTCTTGGTATTAAAACATTTTTATCAACATAAAAAGATAAACCCATAAATTCTTTTTCATTTATGATATATGCTATAGGTTTATTATTTTCTCTTTGTTTTATGAATTCTTTAAATTTACAAAAATCTTCCTCTTTCAAATCTTCAATCAAATTTATATGCAAATATATTCTATCCTTAGATAGTATATTACAAAGCAAAATTTCTGCGTCTAATGACGGGGTATCAGATATATTATTTAATTTTTCAATTCCAAATTCTAAAGCATTTTTTATATTCAAAATATCTCTTCCTTTATTTTTTAATTAAAAATAATAAATATATTTAGATTACAGCTTTTAATGATTCTATTGCAACTTCTAATTGCTCATCATCTGGCTCTATAGTTGTTATCTTTTGTAACATAAGTCCTGGGAATATTATAAATTTCAATATTGGGTTTTTATCATTTTTTCCTGCTAATTTTATAACTTCATAAGAAATACCTGCTATTATAGGTAACATTACCACCCTAAAAACAACTCTTATTAATGGATCTGGCCAACCAAATAAAGAAAATATAAACATAGATACCATAAGCACTATGAATACAAAATTAGTTCCACATCTAGGATGTAACGTTGTAAATTTTCTTGCATTTTCTACAGTTAAATCCATATCACTCTCATAACAATAAATTGTCTTATGCTCCGCTCCATGATATTTAAATACCCTTTTTATATCTTCATTCTTAGATATTATCTTTATATATAAAACAAAAAATGATATTCTTATCAAACCTTCTGTAAAATTAAGTAAATAAATATTACTTATCATATTTTTTAAAACTCCACCAATAAAAGTTGGTAAAACCATAAAAAGTGATACAGAAAGAACTATAGCAATTAACATAGATATAAAAATCAAAACATCATCAGTCTTATCTTTGAATATTTTTTTCAAAAATTCATCAAATTTTGATTCCTCACTTGAACCTTCTTCAAAAAATGAAGCTGAAAAATTAAGTGCCTTTATTCCCTCTATCATAGTCTCTATTAGCATTATACTACCTCTTAAAAAGGGAATTTTGTGAATATTTAATTTTTTAGCAAAACTATTCACATCTTTTTTATCCACAATTATTTCTCCATCATTTTTTCTAACAGCTACAGCTAGTTTGTCTTGATTTTTCATCATAACACCTTCTATAACTGCTTGACCACCAACATTGCATTTAGCCATATAATTTCTCCTTATATAAAAATTTATCTTTCTTTATATTTATAATAACATGATGCACACAAAGATTCATATTCAACATTATTTTCTAAATCAATAGCTATTTGTTCGCCTTCAAAGACAAATTTATCATTTATTTTTCTTGCATTTAGCACTGCCTTTTTTCCACATCTACATATTGTTTTTAATTCTTCTATGCTATGTGCTAATAAAAGTAATCTTTTGCTTCCAGGAAACCCATTCATTAAAAAATCAGTTCTTAAACCATAACATATAACAGGAATATTATCTTTTACTGCTATTTCAAATAATTGATCTATTTGTCCCTCATTCATGAACTGTACTTCATCTACAAGCAAACAATTTATTTTCTTATCATTATAATTTATTTTTAATTCTTCTCTTATATCCATAGTTTCATCAACTAATATATCAACTTCCTCTTTTATTCCTAATCTGGATATAACGCTACTATTTCCTTTAGTATCTATATTTGGCTTTATGATTAAAACATTCATACCTCTTTCCTTGTAATTAAATGCAACTTGCATCAAGGCAGTACTTTTTCCACAATTCATAGCACCATATCTAAAATACAACTTCGCCATAATATTCCTCCATAAGCCTATTTTATTTATATATTAAATTTTCATAGAAAAATAGGAGCTGGATAAATCCAACTCCTTTTTCGTCCAATATTATAAGTTATATTTCTTTTTGAACTTGTCGATTCTTCCACCTTTGTCAAGATTCTTTCTTTGACCAGTGTAGAATGGATGACACTTTGAACATATTTCTACTTTTATCTCATCACTAGTAGATCCACTTTCAAATGTTTCTCCACAAGCACAGTGAACAGTAATAGTTTTATATTCTGGATGTATATCTTTTCTCATATCTGTTTCACCTCTTTCATACTATTATTATAAAATATCATTAATAAATTTTCAACTCTTACATTTTATCATAGTCGTTTTTCATAATCAAGATATTTTTGTATGCGAAAATTTATAATAAACTTTAATGTGAATTAATCTTATAAAAATAATCAGATTAATTACATATTATTTATTTCTATTTAAGTGAGCAACTACTTCTTCATTCTTTTTAGTTTTCTTTAATATATTTAAAAGCTTATCATTAATTTCCATAGGATTATTATTCCCCATCGCTTTTCTAAGCTTCCAAATTGCTGATAATTCTTCCTTACTAAGAAGTAATTCTTCTTTTCTTGTTCCAGATTTATAAATATCAACAGCAGGGAATATTCTCTTTTCTGCCATTTTTCTATCTAAATGGATTTCCATATTTCCTGTTCCTTTAAATTCTTCAAATATTACATCATCCATTCTTGAGCCAGTTTCAACAAGAGCTGTAGCTAATATAGTTAGGGATCCACCCTCTCTTATATTTCTTGCTGCTCCAAAGAATTTTTTAGGTCCATGTAAGGCTCCTGGATCCAAACCACCAGAAAGAGTTCTCCCTGTTGGTGGTACTGTTAAATTATACGCTCTAGCAAGCCTTGTAATGCTATCTAATAAGATAATCACATCCTTACCATGCTCAACAAGTCTTTTAGCTCTATTTAAGACCATTTCTGCAACTTTTATATGATGCGATGGAAGCTCATCAAATGTCGAATATATAACATCACCGTTTATAGATTCTTGCATATCAGTAACTTCTTCTGGTCTTTCGTCTATCAATAACACTATCAATTCTGCATTTTTATAATTAGTAGTTATACTATTTGCAACAGATTTTAATAATGTAGTCTTTCCAGCCTTAGGTGGTGCAACAATAAGTCCTCTTTGACCCATACCAATTGGAGCTATCAAATCTAATAATCTCATCGAAAGCTGTGTTTTTTCAATTTCTAAAGAAATTTTTGAATCTGGGTATATAGGTGTTAATTTTTCAAATGGTATTCTTTTTGAAGAAGTTTCTGGATTTTCTCCATTTATAGTCTTAACATATAATAATGCTCTAAATTTTTCATTACTCTTTGGAAGTCTAGTTATTCCTTTTATTTTATCCCCTGTTTTCATATTAAATCTTCTTATTTGAGATGGTGATATATAAACATCTTTATCAGTAGATAAATAATTTGATCCTCTTAAAAAACCATATCCATCTGGTAATATTTCCAAAACACCTTCAGCAATATTTACTTCTTTTTCACCTTGTATTTCATCTACTAATTTCTTAGGGATATTCATTTCATTTTTTTTCTGCCCTTTAAATTCATCTATATTTTTTTTATCTTTGATATCATTATCAATTTTCACATCGTTATTTTCATTTTCTTTTTTATCATTATTTTTATCTTTTGATTTTAATATCAACTCTACAAGTTCACCTTTTTTATATTTAGTAATCCCTTTTATATCTAATGCCTTTGCTATTTCTCTTAATTCTTTTATATTCTTTTTTTCTATTATCATTTTATCATCCGTCACTATTTTACTACCATTTTTTACAAATAGTAGTTCTCACCACCTTTCATCTCTTTGATAAGTATGTATGTTATAATCCAATACGCATATCTTTTGCATGGTAAAATAAAGAACTTATATATTTTCTAATATATTTAAAAAGATTTGTTACCTAAAAGGAATAAAATTTTAAGATAAGAATAAAGGAAAGTATCTATTCTAATATTTTAATATAATTATATTAATTTATATAAATAAAAGAAGCAATCTGATTGATTGCTTCTTTTATTTATTCCATATTATCACTTTATTTATATATTCGTCAAGATAAATAGATTACAAAATATAAAATTTTTATAAATCTTTATATTTTTCCATAAGTTCTTCAATTATATCATTTTTATCAAGTCTATGAATTGCATCTACAAATCTTACAGTCTTTGTTTTATTTCTCATTACAACAGATTGTGTTTGCATCATATCTTCACCTTTATAAGTGACACCTTTTAAGAATTCTCCACTAGTTACACCTGTTGCAGCAAAAAATAACTCTTCTCCTTTTGCTAAATCTTCTAGAGTTAATTTTTTGCTTATTTCTTCTTTAGTAAAATTCATCTCATAACATCTTTGATATTCTTCTTCACTTAAAGGATGTATTCTAGCTTGCATATCTCCACCCATACATTTTAATGCAGCTGCTGCTATAACACCTTCAGGACCTCCACCAATTCCAAAAAGCATGTCGACATCACTATCATTAAAACAAGTAGCAAGACCAGCTGCAATATCTCCTACATCAAAGAATTTAATTCTAACTCCAAGATCTCTAGCTTCTTTAACTATATCATCATGTCTCTTTCTATCTTGTACTATTATTGTCATATCTTTTAATCTTTTATTCATTGCTTTTGCAACTCTTGTTATATTATTAGTGACACTATCATCTATATCTATTAAGCCCTTACCCTTAGGTCCAACCATTATCTTTTCCATATATGTATCTGGTGCTTTTAATAAGGAATTTTTTGCTCCCATAGCTATAACTGCTATTGCATTTGGTAATGATTTTGCAATAAGACTAGTTCCATCAAGTGGATCTACTGCTATATCAACTTCAATTTCACCACATCCCACTTTTTCTCCAATATATAGCATTGGCGCTTCATCTAATTCACCTTCACCTATAACAACTTCACCCTTTACATTAACCGATTCAAAAGCCTTTCTCATTCCTTCTACCGCAGCTCCATCTGCTCCATTTTTGTCTCCTCTACCCATAAAAGCTGCTGATGCTAATGCTGCCGTTTCTGTAACTCTAACAAGTTCAAGTGCAAGATTTCTATCCAATTTAAAAGCCTCCTAATAATTTTTATTTAGTATAACATATTTAATTATTTATGCATCCTAATTATCTCAAAAAAATTACACCCAGTGAAATACGTGGATGTACTTTAAATAAAATAAACAGCATATAATCCTATAAAAGAGGAATAATTCTTGAGAAGCATAGATAATTAAATCAAATTCATTATTTATTATATCATTATTTTTATTTATTGTACACTATTTATATTATTTTTTTATTTTTAATCTTATTAATGGGTATATATAGATTTTTAAACAAAAAAATACCCCTAAAATATTTTTTAGGGGTATTAGGTACATATTATTTTTTAAAAACGCCATCCCAATCACTTAAGAATTTTTCTATACCTATATCAGTAAGTGGATGATTTAACATTTGCTTAAATACCTTATATGGTATAGTTCCTATATGCGAACCAACTTGTGCAGCCTCTACAACATGTTGAGGATGTCTTATACTCGCAGCTATAACTTCTGTTTTTATATTGTATATATCAAATATATCTACTATTTTACTAACTAAATCCATTCCATAATGACCTATATCATCTAGTCTTCCTAAGAATGGACTTACAAAAGTCGCTCCAGCTTTAGCTGCTAAAAGTGCTTGATTTGGTGAAAATATAAGTGTTACATTAGTTTTTATACCTTCTTTTGATAAAACACTTACAGCTTTTAAACCTTCTGCTGTCATCGGTATTTTTATAACTATATTTTTATTTATCTTAGCTAATTCTAAAGCTTCTTTAACCATTCCATCACTTTCTAAAGATATTACTTCAGCAGAAATTGGGCCATCTACTATTTTAACAATTTCATTTAGCACCTCTTTAAAATCTCTACCCTCTTTTGCTATTAATGATGGATTTGTAGTTACTCCATCTAAAATACCCCAAGATGCTATTTCTCTTATTTCTTCTACATTTGCTGTGTCGATAAAAAATTTCATAATGCTCCTCCTTTGATTTTCATTTCCCTCTTTGTACATTATATTTATTTTTTTTATAAAATTTATATAAATAGATTCAATCTATTTATTAAGCATTATATGTATCTACAAAAGTTTTTAACTTTTGTAGATCAAACGGTTTTTCATATATATTTAATAATTTTGAATTTAATCTAATTTCTTCACTTACAAGTGATTCATCACCTGTTATTATTATAAAATTTATATTTTTATAGTCTTTATTTATAATTTTAAAAAATTCATTTCCATCTTGACCATCTACATTTAAATCTAATATTATAAAATCTATCTCACTAGAATTTATAATATCAAAAGCATCTTTTATATTACTTGCTTCAAAAAAAGAATACTCCATTTCAAAAACCGTTTTTAAAAGAAATCTAATACCTGCTTCATCGTCTATTGCCAAAATTTTTCTCATATATACACCTAATTTTTCTTTATTCTTATGATTTTTAAAGCTTTTATATTACCTATTGAATTTTCACCAATAATTGTTATTTCATCACCTTCATCTAAATCTTTTTCATCTAAATTGGATGAATCTAACTCTTCAATATCTGTTTTTGAATCATATTTTATGATAAATTTCTTTGATGTATTCATATCTTTTAATTCAATTTCATTATCTTTTGTATCTATATCTGTTATTATCCCAGTTTTAGTTATTGTACTAATTTCCTTATCACTTGTAATTTTTATAACCTTATCATTTTCAATTTCTAATTCAACTTCATAACCAATTCTTAACTCATAAAGAGATTTATCTTCCTTGTCTATTTCAACTTTAAAATTCGAATTTATATCATAAGTAACTTCATCATCTTTTGAATCAAGTATAGTTATTTCTGAAGTCTCAGGTAAAAGAGCTATTTTTAATTCTTTTAAAACACCTTTTTGTTCAACTATAACACTCTCACTATCCACTTTCTTAACTTCTCCATACTCTAAATTCAAGCTAACTTCATCACCTTTATATAAATCATCAATATCAGCTTTTTCACCATTTTTATATATTTTTACATCAGAATTAAAATCAAAAGATATTTTTTCTTCTTCATTTTCTAATTTTATTTCTATTTCATCTTCATCATATGACGATATTATTCCATCTATTGTCTTTTCTTTAGAATAGCCAATACCTTCTTTAACTGTATTTTTATCAAGTTTTAATTTTAATTTATCACCTTTTTTTAAATCATATATATCTTTTCTAAGACCATCTATATAAAACTTAGAATTTGAATCTAATCTATATGTCTTTTTCTTTGAAACTACAAGCATTTCCACATATCTATTCTTGCTATCAAATCGAACCGATGAAAAATATCCTGAAACACTATCATCTTTGACTTTTGCATCAATAGAGATAAGCTCATCATTCTTAATACCTATTTTTGCCTCTAAATCTGCACTTATATATTCTAATGAAACTTCTTCACCATTTATTTTAGTATTTAAATCATTTGATTTTGAATAATAAGTTTTTATACTTCCAATATTTGTTTCAAATTTTAGCGTAACCACTTTTTCAACTTCATATATTTCTTTTATTTTTCCATCTATATATTTAACATTTGACTTAACTTCAATATTTTTATCTTTATCTTCTATATTTATATTCTTATCTTCCATATAATGATATGAAACATAAATCATTTTAGCCATTTCTGCTCTTGAAACATTTGTATTTGGATTAAAGTTACCTTTATAATCTCCATTTTTATTTAAAACACCTATTTCACCCATAAGTGCCACATATGGAATCACTCTTTTTTCAATCTTAACCACATCATTATAAGATAATATATTTATCTCCTTTAACTCATCTTCAAGATCCATACCTCTCACTAAAAGTATTGGTATTTCATATCTAAAAGCATATGATTGTTTACTATCTTTTATAATAGTTTCTAAATACTTTTCATTTATAATCTCCTCTTCTAAACAAAATACGATCTCTTTATATGCCCATGAAGGAATATTATTTTTCTTAAGTATATCTTTATATAAATTTTTATTTTTATCATAAATTTCTTCAACATCTTCTTTTTTGAATAATCTTGATATGATAACAAGGGCTTCTAATCTAGAAACCTTGTTATCTGGTTTGAATGTTCCATTTTCATATCCCGAAAATATCTCTTTATCAACCATCTCTTCAATATACTTTTTGCCCCAAAAACCACTTTTTACATCACTGAATTTATCTTGTGCAAAAGCAACTCTTACTAGGGCTGAACCTAACATCATAAATATGATTAAATAGGCAAATATTTTTTTTAAAATTCTTTGTCTTTTTCTATTCATATGTTAATCACCGCCTACAAATATTTATCTTAAAAAAAAATCATATAACTTTATTATAATTTAGCTTTTATAATAATTCAATTGAGCAAAAGTAACATTATTTTTTAATTTTAAATTTTAAACTTATATTTTACCACCAATTTATATAATCAAAAATTCATTACTTAAATTTTATTCCCCTAAAAATATAATTTAATCTTAAGAATATGATTACAAAATAAAAAAACTGTTTAAAAATTAATATTTAAACAGTTTTTTTGTAATTATATATTCTTATTAATTTATATTTCCTATTGTAACAGCTTTTTTATAATCTAATATAGCTATATTATAATTCAATATAGAATTAGATAAATTAAGTTCTGCTTTATAAAAACTATTTCTAGCCTCTTTTACTTGTAATAAAGTTCCCATACCTGCTTCATAAGAAAGCTCTTTTAATCTTAAAGCCTCCTTAGCTTTTTCAACAGTACTCTTTGCAAGTTCGATTTTTCTATATTCACTGTCAATTGCATCATATTTATTTTTTACATCAAATTCAACAGCTTTTTCTTTTGCATCATATGCCTTTTCTGCTCTTAATGTATTTCCTTGTGCAATTCTATATTTATAAGTATTTTCAGCATATCTATCATCTAGAGTTTCTAAATCTTTTCTTGCAAGCTCTGCTGTATTTTTTGAATCTATATAGTCAAGTCTAGTTTCATAAGATTTTTTTAAATCTGCTTCTAAATCTCTTTCATTTTCAACTTTTTGAAATTCACTAGTCAAATTAAGTTTTGTATCTAATTCATAATCTAAAGCCATATTTAAAGATCTAAAAGCTTTATCTTTATCTTTTTTTGCTGTTTCTAAATTTGATTTAGCTTCATCTACTTCAATTTGTGCAAATAGTAAATCTGATTTTGAAGCAACTCCAAGTTCATATTTTTTATTAACTATTTCTTCATTTCTTTTTGTATTCTCTAAATTATTGTCAGCTATATCTAAATTTTTACCAGCAATCAACGACATATAATAAGCCTTAGTTATATTCATTTTTAAATCTTCTATATTATATTCATTTTTTAATTTTTCTCTTTTTAAGCTAACTTCAGCTTGTTCTGTTAACATATTATTACTTAGATAAATCCCTTCATCTGTACCTTCTATTTCTAAACGTATTCCAAAATCACTTGCCATATCTATCGCATCATCATATTTTCTTTCTTGTGAAATTGCTTGTCTTCTTTTTACCTCTTCTACCTCTATTGCATGCTTTTGAATTTCTATTAAATCTGAATTTTTTATTCCATCTTCAATAGCCTTTTCTATAGATAAATCTATTATTTCATCTTTATTTTCTTCATCTGCAAAAACATTTACCAAAAACAAATTAGTTAAAAGCATAGTAATAACTAATAAACTACTTATTTTTTTCATATTAAACACCTCTTTTAATAAAAATTATTTTAATTAACTCTAGCAAAAGCATCCTAAAGCGAATTTATTGTAATAATTTCACTTTAGGATATAATTTTATGAAAAACTATTTTATTTTAGAAATCTCTTTTTAAATTTTAACACTAAATCATCAAATATGCTATACACAACTGGAATAAATGCTAATGTTAATAATGTTGATAATAATAATCCACCTATAACAACAGTAGCCATTGGAGCTTGTGTAGCTGCACCATCACCTATTCCAAGTGCAAGAGGAAGTAAACCAAGTATTGTAGTCATTGTAGTCATCAAAATTGGTCTAAATCTTGTAAAACCTGCCTTTATTATAGCTTCTTTTCTCTCATATCCACTTTCTCTAAGCTTATTGATATAATCAACTAAAACAATCGCATTATTAACAACTATACCACTAAGCATTATAACTCCTATAAATGCAGGAACTGAAAGTGCTCTACCAGTTATAAATAATGCTATAAATCCACCAGATAATGCAAATGGTACACTAAGCATTACTGTAAATGGATGTATTAAAGACTCAAATTGAGATGCCAATATCATATATACAATTATTATAGATAAGACCAAAGCTATAAGCAAACTTGAAAAAGCTTCTGCCATATCTTCTTGACTTCCTGAGAATTTATAACTATATCCATTTGGTATATTATAATCTTTTAATTTTTCCTCAATATCCTTAGTTACTGATCTTAAATCTCTATTAGAAAGTTGTGAACTTATTGTAACTACTCTTGTTTGATTTATTCTTGCTATTTGAGTTGGTGAATTACCATATTCAATACTTGCGATTTGTGATACAGGTATTTTTTCACCCTTTGTTGTAGTTATCAGTATTTGTTTTATACTTTCTATCGAATCTTTAACTTTATCATTTATTGATAAATTAACATCTATTTCATCACCTTGTGTTTTAAATGTTGTGATATTTTTTCCTTCAACCGATGTTTCTATAGTACTAGCTAACATAGATGCTGTTACACCATAATAAGACGCAGCATTTCTATTTAAAACAATTCTAGCTTCTGGATCACCATCTTCTGTATCCGATTTAACCTCTGATGTTCCTTCTACTGATTTTACAATTTCAACAAAGTCATAACTTATTTTCTTTAATGTATCTAAATCATCACCCTTTAATTCTATTTCTATATCCGCAGAAGCAGGTCCACCTCCACCCATAGAAGATGATGCTGAAACACTAATCTTTGCACCTGGTATTTTTTCTAATTCTGGTCTTAACTCTGTTACTATTTCCTTTGTACCTCTTTTTCTATCTTTTAAATCTACAAGCATAACATCTATTTGGGATTTATTACCTGCACTTCTTGAAAAACCAGAAGAAGAACCTACATTAGTAAATACCTTTTCTTTTTCTTCTATTTTATCTACAATCGCTTCAACTTTTTTTGTAACTTCATTAGAATCCTCTAATGATGTCCCAAAAGGCATTTCTATTGTCACTGAAAGTTGGCCTTCATCTTCACTTGGGAAAAATTCTCCACCAACCATACCAACAGAAACAATTGAAACTACAAATATTAATATAGCTATTAAAACTGTTGTTTTTCTCTTTCTTAAAACAAAATTTAATATCTTTTCATATTGTTTATCTAAATATTTTATAAAAACATCAAATAAATCTAATAGTTTACCTATACCAAATCCACTATGGCTTCTCTTTTTAACTTCTCCGACTTTTAATATCTTAAAAGAAAGCATAGGAACTATTGTTATTGCTACTACTAATGATGCTAATAAAGAAAATACTACAGCAAAAGATAATTGCTTAAATATTATAGCAGTAAAACCTTCAACAAATACAATTGGTAAAAATACAGCTACAGTAGTCATTGTTGAAGCAAAAACAGCCATTGTAACTTCTGAAGCTCCTTCTATAGAAGCTTCTTTTGCATCATAGCCCTCTTCTCTGAACCTATAAATATTTTCTAAAACAACTATGGAGTTATCCACTAGCATCCCAATTCCTAATGCTAAACCTCCTAATGATATTAGATTTATAGAAAGTCCTCCAAAATACATAAGTGCAAATGTGGCTATTATAGAAACTGGAATCGCTATTGCAACAATCAAAGTCGATCTTATATTTCTTAAAAATAAATATAAAACTACAACAGCTAAAATACCACCCATTAATGCAGTATTTGAAACATTTTCTATAGATTTATTTATAAATTCTGCTTGGTCTAAACCAACCGTTATCTCTAAATTATTATAATCATTTCTTATCTTTTGTACTTCTTTCAAAACATTTTCAGAAACTTTAACAGTATTTGCAATTGATTGCTTTGTTATGTTTATAGCAATACTATTTTTATTATTAAGTCTTGAAATAGTATCTTTTTCTTTAAATCCTAAACTAACTTCACCTAAATCTGAAAGTCTAATTATATTAGAATCTCTTAAGGCAATTGGTAGATTTTTTATTTCATCTATACTTTCAAATTCTCCAATAGCTCTTACTAAAACTTCTTTTTCACCTTTTTTTACATTACCACCAGGCAAATTAAGATTTTCAGCTCTAATTGCAGACATAAGCTCGTTTAATGATAGATTATAACCATTTAATTTTTCTTGGTCTATTTCTATTTTAACTTCTTGTTCTTCTCCACCGCTTATATCAACAGATGCTACCCCTTCAATTCTTTCAAGTCTTGATTGTAATTCATCTTCTATAATTTGTTGTAATTCATATATTTCTAAATCAGAAGAAACTCCTAATTTGATTATCGGTTGTGCATTTGGATCAATTTTTAATACCAGTGGCGACGAAGCATCTTCTGGCAATAAACCTTTTACCAAATCAACCTTTTCTCTCATTTCTAATGCGGCAAAATCCATATCTGTCCCATATTCAAATTCAACAACTACTATCGAATTTCCTTCCCTCGAATATGAAGTTACAGCCTTTAAATCACTAACACTAGATACTGATTTTTCTATTGGTTTAGTTATTAATGTTTCTATTTCTTCAGGACCAGCACCTGAGTAATTCGTTGAAACTAAAGCTACCGGCACTTCTATATCTGGATATAAATTTATTGGAAGTAAATTAAGTGAAACAAATCCTATAAGAAGTGCTATAAGCATAAACATAAATGTCGTTACAGGTCTATTTACAGACACCTTTGAAATCTTCATATTAACACCTCTTATTATTTATTTTCTGCTTGTTCTTTCTCATTTTTATCTTCAGTTAAAATTTCAACCTTTGAATTATCATCCAAATAATTTTGTCCACTTGTTACTACCAAATCGTTTTCATTAAGTCCATTTATAATTTCTACAAATTCTCCATTGTCCAAACCTAATTCTACAATTTTTTTAATTGCTGTATTTTCTTCTATAACAAATGTATATATTTCATTATTTTTTACTATAATATTATCTGATTTTATAGATAATACATTCTTTTTCTCTTCTGTTTTTAATTTTATTTCTGCAAACATACCAGGTTTTATAAGTTGATTTTTATTTTTTATTCTTATTTTTGCAGGATAAGTAAAACTATCTCTTGTTGTTGCTGGAGAAAGCGCATATATCTTTCCTTTAAAATTCTTATCACCTAGGGAGTTTATAGAAACATCAACATCATCCATAACATTTACTTTATTTATTATGTTTTCAGTTAATTCAATTTGAACTTCTACCTCATCAAAATTAGCAACAGTTATAACTCCATTCATTGCATTTATATTTTCACCTTTATTTATCTCTATATTTGTTATAACTCCATCTATTGGTGATTTGATATTAGTATCATCTAATCTCTTCTTCGCATTTTCCAAACTAACATTAGACTGATTCAATTGAGCTTGCATAAGTTCTAAATTTGTATTCGATGCACCAATCTCATAATTTTCAAATTCCTGTTTAGAAATAGCACCTTCTTCATATAATGATTTCATTCTTTCATAATTAGTATTTGCAAGATCATAATTTTCTAAAGCCTTATTATAATTTGCTAAAGCTACATCATAACCAGCTTTTGAAATGTCATATTCTTTTTTTATATCTTCTTTATCTATCGTAAATAGAATTTGATTTTGACTCACTCTATCTCCAATTTCAACATTTAAACTCTCTACCTTTCCAGAAACTTTCGAAACTACCTTAACTTCATCAATAGGATTCATCTTTCCTGAAAAAGTCGTAAATACATTTATATCTCTAATTTCTGGCTTTTTAACTTCAACCCTAGTTAACTTTTCTTCTTTCTTTATTTCTTCTTTTTTTGAACAACCCGTTACAAGAGTTATTATAAGCATTAGAAACAAAGCCAATTTAAAGTATTTATTTCTCATTTTAAAGCCTCCCTTTAATTTACTTTTACTATCTGTATTTCATTCTATTACTAAATAAATTTATCGTCAATAAATTAAAAATTAAAATTTTATTAAGATTTTATATATTTTTTTATAGAATTTTAATTTTAATTCAAAAACATTTTAAAAAAATTATTTAAAAAAATATTTTTTCAAATTTCAAACCTGTATACTATCTATATTTACCACATTTTAAATTTTTTATTTAATATTATTAAATAAAAATTAAGTTAATATTAATAAATAAATAATAAAAAATCATCTAAATTAATAGTATATAAAAACAAAAACTACCTATAAACGACATTTTTTATGTTCATTCATAGATAGTTTTATTAAATATTTATTATTTATTATCTTCTATTTTCTTTTTCATAAAATCTATTAAATCTGATTTGAATTCATCTCTTTTTAATGCAAAATCAATAGTAGCTTCTAGGTAACCCATCTTATTTCCCACATCATATCTTTTACCATCAAATATGTATGAATACATATTTTCTCTTTTAGCTAATTCTTTTAAAGCATCTGTTAATTGTATTTCTCCACCTTTTCCAGGTTTTGTTGTTTCTAATATATCAAATATCTGTGGTGTTATTATATACCTTCCTAATATAGCCACATTTGATGGTGCATCCTTTGGATCTGGTTTTTCTACTAAATTTTTTACTTTTCTTATTTTATCGCTATCCTCTAATCCATCAACTATCCCATACTTACTTGTATCTTCCGTTTTGACCTCTTGAACTCCAAGTATTGTTCCTTGTTTTTCCTCATATACATCCATGAGTTGTTTTATACAAGGTGTTTTAGAATCTACAACGTCATCTCCTAGTAATACTGCAAATGGTTCATTTCCTATGAAAGGTTTTCCGCAT
The DNA here is from genome assembly GCA_025210335.1 of Peptostreptococcaceae bacterium. Taxonomy (GTDB): domain Bacteria; phylum Bacillota; class Clostridia; order Peptostreptococcales; family Peptostreptococcaceae; genus JAOARY01. Next base: position 109,594 of record JAOARY010000064.1, read on the forward strand.
AAAATAGCATGGCCAAGACCCTTTGCTTCCTTTTGTCTGATATAATGTATTCTGACCATATCAGATATATCTCTAACCATTTTTAGAAGTTCATCTTTTCCTGATTTTTCTAATGATAATTCTAATTCGATTGACTTATCAAAATGATCTTCTATTGATCTTTTATGTCTTCCTGTAACAATTAATATATCTTCAATTCCAGCTTCTATAGCTTCTTCTACTATATATTGTAATGTAGGCTTATCAACTATTGGTATCATCTCTTTTGGTGAAGCCTTTGTTGCTGGCAAAAATCTAGTTCCAAAACCAGCTGCTGGTATTATCGCTTTTTTTACTTTCATAAAATTCACCCCTATATAGATTTAATATGCTGTTTAATTATCTTTATATGTCAGCTTATATTATACCCATATAATTATGATTTATTTTATTAAAATTTAATTAAAATCTAAAACTCACTTTAATTATAATCTTTTTTATTTATAAATTGACTTTTATTTGCATCAATTACATCATCATTAAACTCTAATTTGTAATAAATTTTGTCATTCTCTACACTATAAAATATATTATGTTTATAATTATTCTCCATACTATCCTTTATCATATTCATTGCATCTTTTTTAGATATTTTATAATCCAAAATTTCTATTTTTACATCTTTAATATTTTTTAATTCCAAATAATCTTCAACTGAAATCAAATAATTTCCACAATATGAAAACTCAATATAGGAATTTAATATATCCTTACCTTCTATATTTTCAAAGAATATTACCTTTGGATTATTTGATTTTTTAATTATAGCATTTAGATTTATATGCTTTAAATCAGGTTTTAATTCACTAAGCAAATTGAGTGCATTTATATATATTTTCTCATAATCAACATCATTTTTATCCAAATAATCTATCGCAGAATATGAAATATCAAAATACTCTATACTTCCATGTTCATCAATATCTATGTATAAATTATATCCAGTTTGACTCTTATCTTCTATCTCCATTTCATATACATCATCATAATAATCAACATTTTTTATATAGCAACCTTTTGACAAATATTTTTTTGCTATATTAAGTGCAATTATCTTAGCTTCTTTTTCATCAACAATCTTATCATTAGATATCGATTTTGATTTTAATTTTTCTTTTATACTTTCATTCAACTCAATTTTCATAGAATCTAAAACAAGATTAAAATCTCTAAATTCTTTTGTATATACTTTGTCTTCTTTCAAATCCACATATCTATTTAAATTATCAATATCAAAATAACAAGGTTTCAATACCAATTTATTAAATTTTTTATTTCCACTACATAAATAACCTTCTCTTAAATCAATTGTATCTAAAGATTTTTTTATCACTTCATTCTTGCTAAGTTTTTTTAATTCATCTGACTTTATCAAATCTATTCCATAAATATCATCATCATAATAAAAAGATATTAAATTCAAATAATTATCTATAGCTAATTTTATATATATATCATCAACTATAATACCATTTTTAGATGGATAATAATAAATATTAAACTCATCATTGTATTCACTAATTTTATACGAAAAATTATTTACGTCAAAAAATTTTTCATTTTTTTGATATGTATTAAAAAAATCTAAAACTATTTTATCCGTTAATTTTTTATATTTAGAAAAATTTTCTTTATTAAATTTTATTTTTTCACCGTTTTCTATTTCTAAATAATTTTCAAATGTATCAATATAAATATTACCTTCATCATCTTTTATTTCAAAATCATAAACATATTCTTCATCATCATTTTTCAAGGTTATTTCAATAAATGCAGAGTAATCATCTTCATTTTCATAACTGATATTAATATCATATTTTTCTTCTTCATATGCTAAATTTGCCACTTGTAAAAAATTTTTTATGCTTGTTTTAATTTTTTCATCCCTAGTATCTTGTGCAAAAGAAATGTTGAAACCTAAAATAAAAATCATAAAACTCATAATAATACCTATTTTTTTCATCTAAAAACCTCTTTTCTCTTTTAAATTATTTTGTGACACAAAAAACTCCTAGATTACAAGGTATATTCTACCTTTATATTCTAAGAGTTTCAACTAATTCTATATTACTGTTTAATTACAATTTTATTTCAATTGTTTTTTATTTATTTTTTATTTATTATCTTTCCATATTTTTTTACTAAATCAAATATCATACCTTTACTTGCAAATTCCTTCCAATACAAATCTGTGACATTCTTTAAAGCCTCTGATTTTGCTGGATATGGATATACTATTTGAGATAAACTTCCTATCTTCTTTTTATTCTTCATAGCATAAACAACTGGTTGCAAAATACTAGTCGCATCTTCTAATAATCCATGAGCTCCTAGTATATATCCATTTTTATCACATATAATTCTTATAAGTCCATTTGTATTATCTTCTGCAATAAATCTATCAACTTCTTCTAATGATAATTCATATACTTTTACACCTTTATATTCTTTTAATGCTTCTAATTCAGTAAGTCCTAGATGAAAAATTTCTGGATCACAATAAGTCGCATATGGAATATCTTTATAATATCTTTTTTGATTTAAATTATACATTGAATTAAAAAATGCAAGCCTAGCTTCATATGAAGCGACATGAGTAAATTGCATTCCACCAATAACATCACCTATTGCATATATATTTTTCTTTGTTGTTCTTAAATTCAAATCAACCACAATATAACCTTTATTTGTTTTTACCCCTATATTTTCTAAACCTAAATTTTCTATATTTCCTTTTCTTCCTGTTGCAACTAAAATTTTTTGTGCTTCTACAATATAATCCTTATCATCTACTTTTCCAATCAATAAAATTTTATCATCCTGCTTTTTAATCTCTTCTTGTTTAAAATTCTCTATAAACTCAATACCCTCATCCTCTAATATCTTTTTTAATTTTTTAGAAATGATTTTTTCTTCTTTTTTAAGTATTTTACTACCCCTTAATACAACTTTTACATCTACATTGAATCTATTTAATATTTGTGCAAATTCAATTCCAATTGGCCCAGAACCTAAGATAATAATTGACTTTGGAAGTTCCTTTAATTTTAGTAGTTCTATATTTGTTAGATAATCTATATCCAAAAGCCCCTTTAAATTTGGGATTTTAGGAGACGAACCTGTTGCAATTACAATTTTTTTTGAATCAATTATTCGTTTTTCTCCTTTCATTTGGACTTCTAATTTAGTTTCATCCAAAAATTTTACTTCTCCTATTATTACCTCTACACCTAATGAATTAAATCTTTCTATTGAATCATTTTTTGCAATTTGTTCTTGTGCTTTTAACATTCTTTTTCTTGAATCTAAAAAATTAAAAACCCAAGAAGCCTTTAAATCTTTTGTATACTTATTGATATTATTAACAATTTTTGATGAACTAACAAGGGATTTCGTAGGTACACAACCATTCCAAAGGCAATCCCCTCCTAATTTTTCTTTTTCAATCAAAAGAACTTTAAAACCAAAATTTGCACCGTAAGCTGCCATACTAAGACCAGCAGAACCGCCTCCAATTACAACAATATCATACAATATTACTCCCCCTTTAATCTATAAAACCTCAAAAAGCTATCTTTATAAATAAAGATAGCTTTTTTTATTTTCATTTGATTTGATTAATATTAAGGTTCTAATATACCATAATTTCCATCATGTCTTTTATATAATACATTTGTTTCTTCACTTACCGAATTTATAAATACAAAGAAGTCATGTCCTAAAAGTTCCATTTGAAGAATTGCTTCTTCTTCACTCATTGGCTTAAATCCAAAAGTTTTTCTTCTTACAATCCTATCTTTAAGTTCATCAGATTCATCTTCAAAACTAGTTATATTTTCAAATCTTATAGTTGAATTACCTTTTCTTTTTAATTTAGTCTTATGTTTTCTTAATTGTTTTGATAACTTCTCAACAACTTTATCTATAGCATTATAAAGATCCTCTTCTGAATCCTCTGCTCTTATAAGACCTCCACTAATAGGTATAGACACTTCTATTCTTTGTAAATTCTTTTCAGTACTTAAAACTATTTTAAATTCAGTTTCTTTAATAAAGAATTTTTCTAATCTCGAAAGTTTCTCCTCCACAGAAGCTCTTAATCCGTCAGTTACCTTTATGTTTTTACCACTTATTATCATTTTCATACAATTTCCTCCTTTAAAAACAGCTGCTTTTTTGTGAAAGCTTCTTGTTATTATAATATACCCACAAAAGCTTTTTAAAAACTTTTAATTTTTAACAGAATATTAATAAATGAGCTCATTATTGTTTATATTTTTCCTTTAAAAAAATTCTTCTTTATGTTATAAATATATTTGGTAATAAAAACATTTTTATAATTTGTATAATTACTTATTTTCATAAAACTAAAAAACTAAAATATTCTTATAAAAAAATTTCTATTTTAAACAAAAATAAATTATTTAATATATTTATTTCACTTTTGATTTTACTCTTTTTAATCTGAAAAAATCCTCTCTATCTTTTTCTTCTAAAAATTCTCTTATTGTTTTATATCCACTTTTATATTTTGGTATTATTATATTATCAAGAGCATTAGCACGTTTTTGTGTTTTTCTAATTTCTATTGCTAATTTATAAATGCTTGTTTCTAACTGGGCATATATATATACTAGATATTTTACTTTACTAAAATGCATTACAACATTATCAAATGCTGCATTTGTTCTATAAAAACCATATGAAGGTGTTAATTCTTTTTCTTTATAATCAATTATTGGGATTTCAACTCCCATTACAGATTTATATAATATATTAAAATTTTCTGCTTTTGATATAGACTTTGCAACTTCTTCAACACTATTAATACCCATAGTTAAATTAACTGTTTGTAAAGCTTTATAACCTTTTTCCAATTCTATATAAATGTCTTTTTGTATTTTTTCTGCATCCAAAACCATAGACATTAATTCCCTTATCAAAATATTTCTTTTCTTATCTAATAATTCAAATCCATTTTCACAAAATTCCAATGATGATTTAATTCTTAGCAAATTTGCCTTTGTTGGTGCAAATTCATTATTCATAAAAATCACCAATATATTTTTCAATATATTTGCTATCTAGTCTATCTAATTCTGATTTTGGAAGTATTTTTAACATTTCCCAAGCTAAATCTAATGATGTAAAAATACTTCTATTTTCATCAAACTCCTGTTTTAAAAATTCTTCTTCAAATTTTCTACCAAAATGCATATAAGCCTTGTCAACCTTAGATAAATCATCTTCTCCTATAATTTGAGCTAAAGCTCTAACTTCTTTAACTCTAGAATATGATGCAAATAACTGACTTGATACATCTTCATGATCATCTCTTGTAAAACCCTCTCCTATCCCATCTTTCATAAGTCTTGATAAAGAAGGTTGTATGTCAACAGGGGGATATATATCCTTTTGGTATAAATCTCTTGAAAGTACTATTTGCCCTTCAGTTATATAACCTGTCAAATCAGGAATTGGATGAGTTATATCATCATTAGGCATAGTTAAAATTGGAAGCAATGTAACCGAACCTTCTTTGCCCTGTATAATACCTGCCCTTTCATATAGACTTGCTAAATCACTATATAAATAGCCTGGATATCCCTTTCTTGAAGGCACTTCTTCCCTTGCAGATGAAATTTCTCTTAATGCCTCACAATAACTTGTCATATCAGATATTATAACTAAAACATGCATATTTTCTTCAAAAGCTAAATATTCAGCCGCACTAAGAGCACATCTAGGTGTACTTATTCTTTCTACAACTGGATCATCAGCTAAATTAACATACATACACACTCTTTCCAATGCTCCAGATTCTTCAAATACTTTTTTAAAAAAACTATAATCATCATGCTTTATTCCCATTGCAGCAAACACAATACAAAAATTATTTGATTTTACATTTTGTAATTTTGCTTGTTTTATTATTTGAGCTGCAATTTCATTATGAGATAAACCATTAGCAGAAAAAATAGGAAGTTTTTGACCTCTTATAAGAGTGGTCAAAACATCTATTGAAGAAATACCTGTTTGAATAAAATCTTTTGGATATATTCTACAAAATGGGTTAATTGCATATCCATTTATATCATATTTTTTATTTGAATATATATCACCATAATTATCAATAGGCTTTCCAACACCATTAAAAGTTCTTCCTAATATTCCTTTGTTTAAAGATAGCATCAATGGCTTTGAACTAAATTTAACTTTTGTATTATCTGTACTTATTCCAAATGTACCTTCAAAAACTTGTGCTACTACTTTGTCTTCTTCTATCAAAATAACTTTTCCAGTTCTTTTAGTTTTGTCTTGCATTTCTATCTCTATTATTTCCCCATAAAAAGCATCTTTTACTTTTTCTAAAACTATAAGGGGTCCTTCTATTTCTTTTATTTTTAAATATTGTAAATTCAAAATAATTCCCCCTAATTTAAAATTTTATTATATTCCTTCTTAAGATTTTGATAATATTCATCAATATCTCTTATTAAAGCTAAAAATTTATTATCTTCATTATTTTTTATTTCATATTTCATTCTAAGTACTCTTAAAAAGATATCTTCATCTTTGACTTGAGATAGCGCAACTCCTTTTTGAACTAATTCCACAGATTTTTCGTAAAGCTCTATTATAACTCTAAGCATTAATTCTTGTTTTTTAAGAGGTACATAAGTATCTTCACTATGAAGTGCATTTTGTTGCAAATATCCTTTTCTTATAATTTTTGCAATTTCAAGGATTAATCTTTCCTTATCAGGAAGAACATCTTCACCAACAAGTTTTACTATTTCCATTAATTTTTCTTCCTCATGTAAAATTGATAATGCTTTTTTTCTAAACAATAATATATCTTCATCAAAATTCTCTTCATAAAAATCTGTAAGTAAATTTATATAAGAACTATAGCTTTGTAAAAAATTTATTGCTGGATAATGTCTTGAATAAGCCAAATTTCTATCAAGTGCTAAAAAGGCATTTACAAATCTTTTTGTAACGCTAGTAACAGGCTCTGAAAAATCTCCTCCTGGGGGTGATACAGCTCCTATTACAGTTACAGAACCTTCCCTATCACCTATTGTATTTACATATCCTGCTCTTTCATAAAATGCTGCTAATCTTGAAGATAAATAAGCAGGATAACCTTCTTCTCCTGGCATTTCTTCAAGTCTACCTGAGATTTCTCTAAGAGCTTCAGCCCATCTTGATGTTGAATCTGCCATTATAGCAACATGATAACCCATATCTCTATAATATTCCGCTAAAGTTATTCCTGTATATATACTAGCTTCTCTTGCTGCAACAGGCATATTCGATGTATTTGCTATCAATATAGTTCTTTCCATAAGCGGTTTGTTAGATTTAGGATCTATAAGCTTAGGAAAATCATTTAAAACTTGTGTCATTTCATTTCCTCTTTCACCACAACCTATATATATTATAATATCTGCATCAGACCATTTAGCTAATTGATGTTGAGTCATTGTTTTTCCAGTACCAAATCCACCAGGAAGAGCAACTGTACCACCTTTTCCAATTGGGAAAAAAACATCCAAAACCCTTTGACCAGTAACTAAGAGTTTGTCAACTCTAAGTCTCTCTTTTATTGGTCTTGCAATCCTAACAGGCCAATACTGATGCATATAAAGTGGGATTTCATTTTCTTTTGCATCTTTTATTTTTAATACTAAATCATCTATTCCAAGTTGTTTTTTTTCATTTATAAAAGATACTTCCCCTTCAATCCCTTTAGGTACCATTAATTTATGTTTTATAAGACTAGATTCATCAATATAAGCGTAAATATCTCCCTCTTTTATATATTTACCGACTTCAGTTTTTAAAGAAACATCCCAAAGTTTTTTTTCATCCAAAGATAATAAACCTATACCTTCTTTTATAAAGCTACCATTTGAAACATTTTCAATTCTTTTTAGAGGCCTTTGTATCCCATCAAATATATTTCCAATAAGACCAGGCCCAAGTTTTAAAGATAATGGTCTATTTGTACTTACAACTTCTTCATTAAACTTCAATCCTTGAGTTTCCTCGTATACTTGAACTACCGCCTCATCCTTTTCTATAGATATAATTTCACCTATTAATTTTTTCTTACCAACCATCACCATATCTCTAATTTTAAAAGATGATGCATTGTTTATTTTTACAACTGGACCATTTACCAAAATAATTTTCGAACTACTCATCCAAATCACCCACTAATACTGTATCCATTATATAAGCACCTATTTCATCTTTTAAATCATTTACCATATCATCAATTGATATATCTATCATATATAAATTATCAAAAGAGTATATAAAACAACCACCAAGAATTTCTTCTTTTGAAATTCTGATTTCTATTTCTACACCTTGTTTTTTTAATTTTTCTTTAAATCCTTCAATTATATCTTTATCACGTTTTGAACATTCTACTATAAATTTAGAACAATTTTCTATTAAAGAAAAGCCCTTTTGAATTTTTCCATATAAAAAATCTATATATTCTTCATTTTTACAAAAATCTTCTATATGAATTTTTATTTCCTCTGTCACATCTTTTATAAATCGTTCCCTTAATTTAAATAAATCCCTTTTTCTTTCTATCCTAGCTTTAGAAATAAGAGCATTTCTTTCTTGTTCTCCTTTTCTTTTCATCCTATTTATTTCTTTTAACTGTTCTCTTTTAAATTCCTTTTCCTTTTGCAATAAAACATTTTTTTCTTCTTCTTTTAACTTGTTCATCTCTTGTTCAAATTCTGCATCTAAATTTTCATTTATTATCCTATAAAAAAAATCTATTTTACTGTTTATCGAAGGCATAAAATCCCCCCTTAAATTTTAATTCCAACAGAATCCCTGATATATTTAGTTATATTACCTTGAGCTCTTCTTGAACCATGCCTATCAGGGATTTCTATTATAAGTGGTTTTCTTCTATTTCTTTTTACATATTCAACTTCTTCTTTTATTTTGTCCATTATAAGCTCTGTAAGAATTATAATTCCTATATCTTTATCTTCCAAAAGCTTGTTAAAAAGCTTTATTATTTCTTTTTTTTCATGTACTATTGAATTATTAATTCCAGCCAATCTAAACGCTAAAGCAGTATCTCTATTATCACTTATAAGATAACTTTTCATATTAAATTCTTCCTAATATTAAAATTGATATTATAAGCCCATAAATAGCAATCCCTTCAGCAAGACCTACAAATATTAATGTTTTTCCCAAAATCTTAGGATCTTCCGATACAGCACCTAATGCAGCTGAAGCAACTGCACCTACTGCATATCCTGCACCAATTGTTGCAAATCCTGTTGAGAGACCTGCTGCTAAAAGTCCCAATCCATTTGTTGATGTAACACCTTCATTTGTTGATGCATAAATAAAATCTGGTACTAATATCATAACAGCCATTAAAAGAAGCGGTGCTGTTACAAAACCATTTAATTTAAGCAATTTCAACAAATTATCTTTCTTTGATTCATATGCTAATTTATTAAATATAATACCTAAAACAACAGTCAACAAAATACTACTCATAGATAAAAATAATATAATCTTCATAGATATTTCCCAAGAAATATAGATTTCTGGGATATTCACCTACCTTTTTTTATAAATTTTTTAATACTCTAACTTAAAAGGTTTATATTCTATTCCATCCCCTTTAAAATACTTGCTAAATAATTCATAATACTCCAATCTCAAACCTTGAATAAATACAATCAAACCTTCTAGAGTAATTATTACTATATTTCCTATTATCAAAATCAATACACTAAAAGGTCCATTATTGATAAGCTCTGCCATAGTTAAAAATGCTAAAAATAAACCTACATGATTAAGAGCAAATGCACCTATTCTTATAAATGAAATGGTGTTACTCATAAAGCCCATAAGTGTTTCTATCATTTCAAATATACTTTCTGTAAAATAAGCCTTTATTCCACCTTCATAATGTTCCTTATTTTCTAAAAATAAATTAAGTATTGGAATTTTAAAAATCATAAGCAATATAAAAACTATCATCATAGAAATGGATATTTTTATATTTAAAATTTCAATACCTATAAAGTCAGACAATATTAGTAGTAAAGATGAATATAATAAAAAACCACTAATACCATTTTTAGAAAAAATAATTTCTTTAAAATCTCTTTGCTTGATTAAATTTATGAAACTCAATAAAAAACTTAAAAAAATCAAAACAACACCAAATAAAACAGATATAGAAAGTACATAATTAATGTTTTCTATTGGTCTTATAAATAATGGGTGTATTAAATGTTCAAATCCAAATATACTCCCATACAAAAATCCAAAAACAATTGAACTACATCCTAAAGACATAAGTATTTTTCCATAAGATTTTAATTCCTTCTTCTTATTTAAAAATATTCCAAAAATTAAAAATACAGCACCTTGTCCAACATCCCCAAACATTGCTCCAAAGAAAAGTAAATATGTTATTGCCAAAAAATTAGTTGGATCTACCTCTTTATATCCAGGTATACCATATAATTTAACTAATATTTCAAAATTTCTAGATATAATATTATTTTTAAGCCTAGTTGGTGGTGTTATACCAAGTTCTCCTTTATTGTCCTTATAAAAAAATATAATTTGCTTTTTTAAATCTTCAAAAATTTTATCTATTTCTTTTATACACGACTTAGGAACCCATCCAGCAAGATACATGAATTGTTCTCCAAACGCCATTTTATTTTTAAGTTCAAAAATCTTTTTTTTGAGCATCAAAAGTGAATACGCATCCTTTAAATCATGTTTTTTTTCTTCTTTATATTTTTTTAATTGTAATTTAAGTTCTAAAAGTTCTTTTTCTTCTGTCTTTATTTTTTTTTCTATATTTTCCATTGTTTTTTTTACATCGCCTTCTACAAGTTCATCATCTAATGTAAGTGGACTAAAATTAAGAGATTTTAATAAATTTTCTCTTTCTTCAACCATATCACTTGTACAAGCAAACAAATACATCGATTCATAATTACCTTCTCCAATATTAAAAATAAGAGAAGATATATTTTCATAATTTTTTTTAATTTTTAATACTCTTTCCTTAGGTATATATCCCAATTTGAAATCCAGATGCTTGGAATTAAAAATATCATAAAGTGGCAAATCCTTATCTTCTATAAAATTTAAATTAATTTGCATTTTCATTAATTTTTTTATCTGTTCTTCTTCATCTTCAATCATCTTTCTAAGAGGTTCCATAAGTGCATAATTTGTATTTATCATGTTTTCATATTTTTTACAGGTTTCATCTTGAAGTATTTTTGTATAGTTTTTTCGCACAAAATCTCTGTCTATCTTTTGCTCTATATTAAAATCATCCATAAGAACTTCTAATTTGCTTTGTAATTTTTCACAATCCCAAATTCCATCAAATCTTTTTATTTTTAATAAATCCTTATGCATTTTATATTCATCTGATTCTTCATCAACTGAAAAATTTCGTTTTTTAATTTCTACATAAGAATCTACTATATGAATTTTTTCAGAAAATATTATCTTGGCTAAAATTTCATTTGAATAATTCTTAGGAGCTATAATATTTAAATATTCCATTTTTTCAACAGCCATTTAATCACCCCTTTTCTCAATTAAAACTTTTTTATTATAAATTTTTTTAATTCTTTTTTGTCTATTTCATACCTTACCCCTTCAATTATTGATATAATATCTCTCACTTCGAATTCTAAAAGATGTATAAATTCTATTATTTGAGCTATTGTAAAAGGATTTTTCTTTGAAACCTTAGTTAAAAACATTTCAAAAAAACTAAGTTGATTAATCTCGATTTTTAAATCATCATCTTTAAATATATAATTATATTTAGAGCTCTTTATTTCTCTAAAAAATTCATCTACTGTTTTTATATATGCCAATTTTTTAAGTTTATTTATTCTCATATATTTACCTAGTGGTATAGTATAATTTAGAATTTCTTCTGGTGTTATATTATAATACTTTATTGCCCTATATATAAATTGAAGATTTATAAGATCTACATTCACACCAATCATATCAAGAATAATATATCTATCAGTAGTATTTAGAAGCTTGCTTTTTTCCACTAGCTCTCTAAAATAAAGCGTTTCTAAATTCATCTCCATATGAAACTCCATTCTATTTTCATCTTCCCCTTCTAAGTTTCTTAAATACGGATAATATGGTTTATGCTTCAACTTCGAAACAAGTTCTTGTACGCTCTTACTACTAAGTAAATCTTTATAATCCAAACTATAATAGCTAATTTTAAGTAAATTTTGCTCAACTAAGCTAAGCTCTTCACTTTTAGCCACTGCCCTTAATATTATTTTTAAATCTTCAACTTCATATCTCAAAAATAAAGCTTTATAAAATTTCTTTTCCTTATATGACATAAACTTCATCATTTTTTTTATTTCATATAAATAACCTTTTTTTAAATAAAACTCAAAATCTCCTCTATGCACCTCTTTTTTTTCAAAATCCTTTAAAACTTCTTCATATAAAGTGTTTTTTTTCAAAAAATTTAATATATCTGAAATATTATCTTTTGCTATTATCTCATTGTAATCATTTAACTTTAACATCTTTCTCTTTATTGCACTGATTTTTCCCTTTAATGCACAATATTTTGATAAACTAGACATATTAATCACCTTTTATTATTTGTTTAAAATATCTATTAACAATATCTCTTCTTATCTTATTGAATCTATTTTCAATCTCATCTAAATCTTTTTTTGTTCTTTTTTCTATTTTTTCTTTGTTATTGTAGCCTTCTTCTACCAATCTATGATATTCCATGTTACCTAAAAGCTTACCTTCTTTTTTATACTCATTTTCTTTAACCCTTAAATCCATTTGAAAATTTTTAACTTCTTCCATCAATTTAAGTTGATTTTTCATTTTTTTGTCATCTGCACTTTTATCAATCTCTATAAGTTTTTTAACAAAAGCCTCCAAGTCGCTCCCCTCCTTAAAAAACTGTATTAAAAAAAGATTAATAAATCAACTATGACTTACTAATCTTTACATTAAACTTTATACCCAGATATAATTATTTATAAAAAGCTTTTAAAAATATTTTTATTTGTTATTGATTATATTTTTTATTTTTTCTTCTATATCAAAATTTTTATTTTTTATATATTTTTCATAAACATCCTCTATATCCATATATTTTGCTCCTTCTATTTGTGCACCTTTATATGAAGCATTTATAAATTCTATATTTCTATTTTCTTTAATTATACTTTCCATAAAATACTTCATACTTTTATATCCTTTATTTGTATAGATTTCATTCCCAAATACATTTTTAATTGTCTCATATTTATAATCTATGTTTATGGACTTATCTGAATATCCATCATACATAACTCTTTTACTATGATGATTTTCTTTATAAAAACCAAAATCTTGACCTACTAATATAATAGGATTACATTTCATTTTTATAAGCATTGATAAAACTCCATTTGACACTGAATATTTCATATTAATATAATTTGTATTTTCTCTCATATTTGTATTTTGAAAATAGAACCTAGGTCCCTTGTAATTTTCAACTACACCATTAAAAACTGATATTAAATATATAAATGGAATACTTGAATATTCATAACCTATTATATGTTGTTTTGTTATTGGCTGAGGATCTACAATCATAAATAAATCTGGTTCGAAATTCAAATTATCAAATGCTCTTAAAGATCTCCCAACAGAAAATAATATTGATTTTTCTTTAAACTTTTCTAATTTTTCTATTGAATAATCCAATGAAGGTCCTGATGCAATTAAAATTCCTGGAATGTTATTAAATTTATCAAAAAACATACCAGCTTTAGAATCTTTTAGTTTTTTATTAAATTCTATATTACTTAAAAATAATTCATTTTGATACTTTTCCAATTTTAATCGTTTATTAATCTTCAAATCATCAAGTATATCTTTAAAAATTTTATTGTTTTCTTGTATTGCTCTTACACTTGGCTCATGAATGAAAAATTCCACATCATTATCATTTATATATATTTTTTTTAATTCATAAATCAATTGCTTATAATTATCTCGAACTATCAATCTTATTCTGTGATTATTATATATTGAACTTAAATCTCTATTCTTTCTAGCAAAATCATAAATATCTTTTCGAAGTTCTAAAACATATAATTTTTGATTCTTTTTTAATTTTTCACCAATAGCTTCAACATGATAACCTAGTCCAAAACCATATAATATATTTATTTTTTTTGTTTTTTTCGAAAAATTTTCACATATTTTTTTTGCTTCACTATATACATCATACTTACTATGAAGATAAAATGTTCTATTTCCATCAATTAATTCCAGTGTGATTTTTCCGTTTTTATCATTTTTAATTTTCACTTTTATCAACTTCTCTACTTAAGGTAGTTCCATTATCCTTAAAATTAATCATAGTTTCAACCCCTTTTAACATCATCTCTTTATACCTATAATACCAAACATGGTGCTAAATAACTATATAATATTTATTTTGATAAAAAAAGAATCAATATGATAATAAATATTAATATCAATTAATTCTTCTCTAAAACTATTAAATTTTGACGATTTCTTCTATCATCCCATCTATATTTTTTATATTTTTTATATCTATATATTTTTCATAGACATAATCTATATCCTTATATTTTGCACCTTCTATTTTCGCACCATTATAAGAGCAATTAATAAATTCTATATTATCATTTTCTCTAATAAGTTTTTCTATAAAAGACTTCATACTTTTATAACCTTTATTTGTATAGATTTCTTTTCCAAATACATTTTTAATTATTTCATATTTATAATCATTCATTATATAATTTCTTTCAGAATAATTTTCATATATAACTTTTTTACTATGTTGTAAATTTTCATAAAACCCTAAATCTTGACCTACAAATATTATTGGATTACAACCCATTTTTATAAGCATTGATAAGGCTGCACTAGCCACAGAACTCTTTGTTCTTAAAGAATTTTCTTTATTACTATTATATTCCCCATTATAAAAATAGAATCTAGGACCTTTATAAGCATCTACTGTAACTTTACTAGCTGATATAAGATATATAAAAGGAATATTTGAATTTTCATAATTATTAATATGAACTCTTGTTGTATGACTTTGCTCCACTATTAAAAACATATCAGGATCAAAAGATAAATCACTAAAAGCTCTTAAAGATCTTCCTACTGAAAGAATTACAGATTTTCCTTTAAAATTTTTCAATTTTTCAATAGTATAATCTAAAGATGGTCCACCCGATATCAATA
This sequence comes from Peptostreptococcaceae bacterium, assembly GCA_025210335.1. Classification (GTDB taxonomy): domain Bacteria; phylum Bacillota; class Clostridia; order Peptostreptococcales; family Peptostreptococcaceae; genus JAOARY01. The sequence continues at coordinate 124,963 of JAOARY010000064.1, forward strand.
TACCTGGTATATTTTCAAATTTATCAAAAAATAAAGAAGCTTCTCTATCATTTAATTTTTTATTAAATTTTGAATTTACATCCATCTCATTAATTTGATTCAATTCAAAAACATTCCTTTTTAACACCTTTAAATCATCCAATATATTTTTAAATTCAATATTACTTTCCTCTATAGCATTTACACTTGGCTCATGGATAAAAAATTCCGAATTATCTTTTTCTATATTTATTTTCTTAAATTGAAAAATTAACTCTTCATAATTATTACTCACAATCAATTTTATCCTATTATCTTCAAATATATCTTCTAAATTTCTATTTTCTTTTGCAAAATTAAAAATATCTTCTCTTAGCTCCAAAACATAAAGTAATTGATTTTTCTTCAATATTTTTTTAATTTCTTGAATATGATATCCCAAACCAAAGCCATATAAAATATTAATTCCCTTTGATTTTTCTGAAAAATTTTTAGAAAAATGTTTAGCTTCATTAAATACATCATATTTGCTATGAAGATAAAAATTTTTATTCCTATTTTTTATTTCTAAAGTTATATTTCCCTTTTTATCATTTCTAATTTTCATTCCTATCAACAACCTCAATTAATATTTCTTGCCAATTTAATAATTTTTCCTTTATTTCATATTCTAATAAATCGGAAATAAGTATCGTATCATCATTCGAAAATGCCTCTAATAAATCTTTATACACATCATTCAATTCCTCATAATTTATTGAGTGTAACTGAGTTGTAGCTTTTAAAATGCTACTAATCCACTGAAGACCTTCTACCAAATCTGGCAACATTTGTTTTGCTTTTACACCACCTTCAGAAACAAGATCTTCTACAATTTCATCAATTCCTCTTTCAACATTGTCTATATAACTTATAGTCGTATTTAATGATTCATATTCTAAATTAGTCATAAAATCAATCCTTTCTGTATTTATTATCTCATAATCATTTTATCAAATATATTTATAATTAACTATCTTAATATAGAATTCTTACTTATAAAAAGCTATCTTAATATAATTAAGATAGCTTTTCATTTAACCTTTTATATCAAGCTTAGATCCTATATTAGGATTAACTGATAATTCCATATCTTTTACAAGACTCAGCATCTGTTCTCCCTTACTAGGTCCAACCGAAGACTTACCCATTGCAATCTTCATAACTGATACTCCTACTTGATTTTGTACTTTTGATTGACTTAATGCCATAGATAGTGCTGCTATATCCATAAAATCACACCTTTTATTTATTATTTTTTATTATCAATAAATACTCCAGATATTTGACCGTGAGTATTAGAATATGGACTGTTTCTAGCTCTATAAGCTCCAGTTATTCTCTTATTTCTATTAAAATCTTTCATATTACTTTTTAATTCTTCAAAATCTTTTTTAATAACATTTTTATTACTATCATGTTCATCTTTTATTCCTTTTAATATCTCCATTATATCTTTTATTATTGTCTGTAATGTTAATATATTTGGATATATTTTGGGATTAATCTTTTCAAATGAATCTATTTTTAATTCATTTTTTAAATCTTTTAAAATAGAATAAAATCTTAAATCTAAAGAATCTATTTTTTTTTGAAGCTCATTTTTGTTATTTATATCATCTAATAATAATTCTATATTCGAGTTTCTTATATGGATTTTTTCAGAATTTGTAAAATTCTTATACTTGGTTAAAAGAGAATATTTTTCTTTTGATATATCAATAAGTTCGTCTATTGCTTTATTAGCGTTCATTTTATCCTCCCATATTAGCTTTTTTCATTGCTTCTTTCCAAGTATCTCTTAACTCTGTCATTAATTCCTTAACTTCTTCTAATAGTTTTTTTTCTTTTTTAATATTTGCGTCAATTAAAGTTCTATGCATAAAATCATATTGAAGTTCTAATTCTTTAGATATATCATAATCCATATCTAATGATATCATAAGTTCAAATACTATATTTTGAGCTTTTATGATATTATTATTTGTCATTTCTATATTTTTTTCTTCAATTCCAATGATAGCTCTATTTATAAATTTTATACAACCATCATAAAGCATTAAAACAAGTTCTTGAGGTGTTGCTGTATTAATTGCATTTTGCTTATAATTTGAATAAGGATTATTAACTGCCATATATTACACTCCTAATCATCTATATTACATACCCATTTGTTGACCAATCCAACCACTTTGTTGGTTCATTTCATTTATGGCCTTTTCCATAGCTCCAAATTGAGCCCAATATCTATTTTCAACTTCTAAAAGTCTAGCATTTTCATCATCTATAGTTTTATTTAATGTTGCTAATTGCTTTCCTATCATAGATTCTGAACCTGATGTAACAAAATCCATTAATATATTTGATTTTACTTTCCTATACAACGAATCATTTCCAGATGTACCTGCTTTTTCAATCATTCCTTGCATTCCAGATGCAAATTCATCATATATTCTACCAAAGAAACCTGTGTTATTTCTTTTATCTTCTAACTCTACTCGTGTCATTTCTGATTCCTTCTTAGTTGAACCAGATGACTTAAATAGCATATCCATAACGGCCGTAGGGTCATCTTGCAGTGCAGCTCTCAACTTATCTTCATCAACTTCTAATTTCCCATTATCTTTATAATTTGAAGTTGTCGTTATACCAATTTCAGCTATTTGATTATACTTATCATCAACACCTTCAACCTCAGCATAAATCCAAGATCGAGTATTTCTTAACATGGAAGATAAATAATCATCATTTCTTAAAAGACCTGATTTAGCCTTTCCTTCCCAAAGCTTTATATCATCTTCTTTCATAGCTTCTTTTTGCTCACTACTAAGAGGATCATAATCTCTATATTGTTTTTCTGAAAGCTTTCCATTAACAATATCTATAAAAGCATTATAATTTTCAACAAATTCATTTACTTTATCAATTACAGCATCTGTATCTGTAGATGTTGTAGCTGTAACAGTTCCTATAGATTTTGCATTTATAGTTATGTTATTTACAGTCATTTCATTCTTATCATTTGTCATTGCTATACCATTAAAAGTAAGTTCTAAATCCTGACCATTAACAGCAGTATCTTTAACCATATCATCTGTAGTCGTTGCATCAGTCGTATTCATATGCAGTAAACTTCCAGCACCAAAGAAAACAGCATCAACTTCAGCATCTCCACCTACTTGAATACTCTTTGCACTTCCAGTTCCTTTTGTACTTAAAAAGAATTTTTCATTTGCTGAATCATAAGAAGCATTTAACTCCCCTTTTAAATTATCATTATTATTTATTGCAGATACTAAATCTGAAATAGTAGCATCTCCATCTAAAGACAAATTTTCTCCATTTATAGTAACTGTAACTGTATCACCAGCTACTTTTGTAGCAAATAAATCTTGATCTGCCGCTATAGTTTTTTGACTTCCAGAAAAAACACCTGAAGCTAATTTTGTTATGTTTATGCTATTTGTTCCATCAAGAGCCTCTGTATTCGAGCTTATTTCTGCAATTGAAGAATCTGATGACGATGTTGATTTTACCCAATCCATCTTATTTACAGAATTCGGTGTTATATTTCCAAAATAATCAACTTCAATACCTAAACTCTTTCTTGACTCTATAACAAATGATGCTATAGATTTATTCATATCTGTATAAGCAGATGTTTTCCATTCAAATAAAGTTTTCTTTTGTTCATATTTATCCACTTTAAATCTTTCAGCTTTCATAAGCTCTTTGACCATATTCTCAGTATCCATACCAGAAGCAAGTCCACTAAATCTTATACCTGACATAATACACCTCCATGTTTATATAACTATTTAATTAGTAATTAACCACGTTTATCAACAAACAAACCAAATCTCTCAATAATATCAGCAACCATATCTAAAATCTTTTCCGATGGTATTTCTTTTATAACTTCATTAGTTTCATCATCCACAACCTTAATCATTATAGCTTTTGTTTCCTCATGAATAGAAAATTTAAGATGACTATTTTCCATCTTTACATCTGGATTAGATTTTTCTATTGCTTCTATTAATTTTTGTTCTCCAGGAAAACTAGATTGATTTTCCTTCGATTTTTGTTCTTTTACAGTATCAGCTTTTTCATTAGATGCCTTTTGCATGGTTGCTAACTCTGTCTTTTGTGAAAGCATTTCACCACTAACAATATTCGAATCTATTCTCATAAAAAAACCTCCTTATTTAATATATCCCTCATATAATCTTTCGTCATTATAAAAAAATAATTTAGATTAGCCAAAAAAACAGTTTACACAATTAATATGAACAATGGGGTCTAAAAAATATTTTTTCTTAACCATATATATATATATCGAAAAAAAAAGCAATTAATTTAATATATTAATTGCCTTTTATTATTTCTTTTACTATGTTTGAAACTCCCCCCAAATTCATAACTTCCATTTCTTTTCTTCTAACTTCATTTATTATTTTCTCTTTACTATTAAATTCCTTTATAATTCTTTTTAATTTCTTAAAATTTACATCTTCATAATTACCAATAGATTTTAAATAACCTTTATTTTCAACTGTTTTTATTATTTCATTTTGATTTCTAGCATATGAAAATGATACTATATAAATTCCACATGCCATAAGCTCATAAATTGTACTACCACCCGAGGTTATCGCTAAATCAGATTTAATCATAATCTTTTCCATGTAATTTATATCTTCATAAACAGTAAAGTTTTCTTTTTCACTTATTTTATTATATATTATATCCTTATTTTTTTTTAAAAAAGCTTTACCAATAATAATATTTATTCTTATATTATCATTTATTTTATTTATCAATATAAAATCTATAAATTTTTCCATCAAATTTTTAGGATCAGAACCACCCGTAGTTATTAAAATTTCTTTCAACTCTCGATTAAAATCTCTACTTAAATTTCTATACTTATTGTTTATCAAATTATACTCTAAGCCTAGTAATAATTTTGTATTATCAAAATATTTTTGATAATACAACTTTTTCGCATAAATATTCCCATTGATAATAACATCAACTGGATATTTGAATTTATTCAAATCATCTATATATATGACTTTTTTAAATAATTTTTTAAGTTCCAAAAAATATGTTTTATTAACAAGATAAGAATCTATAATTATATGTGTATATTCATATTTGCTTAAAAATTCTTTTATTTGACTTAATTCATCATCTACATACAAATCTAAATCTATATTGTTATTTTTATAAGTTCTTAAATTATCATATGTATTTTTCATCTTATAATAATTTATTTTATTTTCCTCTAATTTCTCTGCACCTTCTTTAAATCTAGTTAAATAAGAAATCTCTATATTATTAGCTTCTAATTCCATTGCTAAAGACATGCTTCTCATTATGTGACCAAGCCCTATATACTTACTTCCATCAACTCTAAATAAAAAATTCAATTTATGTTCACCTATTTACCTCCAATTTTATCTATAAAAAAATAGAATGTAATTAGCATATTTTATTTTTTTATAAAATTCCAATCTAATGGTTCACTTGCTTTTATATCCACACTAGCTTTTTTTCCTATTATTTTTTCGAAATATTTAGGTTCAATCCCATTTGAAGGTCTTATTATTCTTATATTTTCTTCGCTAAATATCTCTCCCTTTTTTATATCTTTTGTTACAAATATAGATCTTCTAAATGATAAACTTTTTTTTTCATTTTCTGTAGGACCATAACTAATATCTCCTAGTGCTAGTTTTACTTCCTTTATTTTTTTTATCATATTTTTTAATTCTTTTGGTTCCATAGAAAAAGAAGAATCTGGTGTTTTTATATTTCTAGTTAAACAAAAATGTTTTTCTATTATACTTGCACCTAATGAAGTAGCTATTATAGCTGCTAAATCACCTAATGTATGATCTGAAAGACCCACTGGCTTATTAAAAATTTTTTTTAAATCATTTATACAAATTAAATTCATATCTCTTGATACAGAAGGATATGCACTAGAACATTTTAATAATGCATAATTTTTATTTCCCTGTGATTCAATTGTATCTACCGCATCTTGAATTTCTTTCAAAGTCGACATTCCTGTTGACATTATTATAGGCTTTTTTTTGGATGCTATATACCTTATCAGTGGAATATCAACAATTTCAAAAGATGCAATTTTATAAAATTCTACATCTAAATTTTCTAAAAAATCTACTGATGTTTTATCAAAAGGTGTTGATAAAAAGTCAATTCCAAGTTTTTCACACTCTTTCTTTAATTCTTTTTGCCACTCCCAAGGCATATAAGCCTTTTTATACAAATCGTATAAATTATTTCCTTTCCAAGTCCCATCTTTTATTTTAAAGTATTCTTTATTAGAGTTTAATGTCATAGTATCGGGTGTATATGTCTGGAATTTTATACAATCAGCACCAGATTCTTTTGCTGCATATATTATATTTTTAGCTAAACTTATATCGTGATTGTGATTTGCTGACATTTCTGCTATTACATAAGGACTGAATTCATCAGAAATTATTTTATTTTTTAAATTTAATTTCATAATCATCACCTTTTATTATAATTTTATATTTTTTCTATGCTCATTTATTTTCTTTAATTTTTTATCATTGTCCAAAATTTCAATTATTTTTTTCCATCCAAAATCAATTCCTTCATTTAAAATTAATTCTTCTAACAATATTTTTGATAGTTTGAAATCTTCTTCGTAATCAACAGTCAATCTATACTCAGACATATCTTCATTCAATACAACTTCTTTCAATTTAAATATTGTTGGATTTTTTAATATATATGTTGTAACATGTTGTTTTTCATCTTCTGACGCTTCTTTGTAGGCTTTTTTCAAAGCCTTAAATGAAAATATTTCTACATCCAAACCATGTGGCCAAGTTCTATTCTTTATTCTATTTGAAATATAATCACAATCAGAATTTAAATATTGTAAAATAAGCATATCTATTATTTTAGGATCTACAAAAGGACAATCAGAAGTTACTCTAACTATTATTTTTAAATTATTCTCGATTGCAGTTTTATAATATCTCTCTAACACATTGTTTTCACTACCAATAAAAGATATTATATTATTATCATCACACCATTTTTTTATTTTTATATCATCCTTAGAATCACTTATTGCAACTATAGTTTTATCTACATACTTTGATATACAAGACCTTTTAACACTGTAGTATAATAATGGTTTGTTTAGTATTTTTTTCATCACTTTCCCTTTTAATCTAGTTGAATTATATCTTGCTTGTATTATCACACCTATAAAATCAATTTTCTTTTTATAAATAAAACATTTTTTATTTTCATCAAAGTATTCTTCATACCCATTTTTCAAAAATATCTTTCTCGAAGCCACATTATATTCTTTTACTTCAGCTATAAAAATATTGAAATTTAAAGAATCTTCTTTCACCTTTTTTTCTAATTCTTTTATTATTTTAGATCCCAAACCCAAACCTCTACAATCACTATCTATGCTATAACTAATTTTTGCTATTTTATCTTTTATATCTATTCTAATTTGACCTATAAAATTATCATCATTCATATAAATATACATATGTGTATTTATATTTTTTATCTTATTTTCAAACCAATTCAAATGCTCTTTATAAGTAATTCTATTTTTATTAAATGCATTATTTCTAACTTGTTTCTCATTAGACCATTCAAATAAAGTCTGAATATCATTATAATTTACTTTTCTTAAATACAAATTTTCCATATAAACCACCCTATATTTTATAGTAATTTATAACCTTTATAACTGCATTAACTACATCATCAATATTTTCACTACTCATTTTTGGATATAATGGTAATGTTATTATCGAATTATAAACTTCTTGTGTATTCTTATAATCACTTTCTTTATAACCTAACTCCTTATAATAAGGATGTTTATATACAGGTATATAATGTACATTAACACCTATATTTTCTGCTTGTAGTGCTTCATATATTTCATCTCTATCTGCATTTAATTTATCTAATTCTAGTCTTATTATATAAAGATGATAAGCAGATTTTGAATAGTCTTCTTCAAACGGAGTAATTATTTCTTTTATATTCGCAAAAGCTTTATTATAAAACTTAACAATATCTCTTCTTTTTTCTATAAATTTATCTAGTTTATCCATTTGGCTTATTCCAAGTGCACATTGAATATCTGTCATTCTATAATTATATCCCAAATCAATTTGCTCATAATAATAAGATGGCTTTTTCTTGTTATTTAATAAATTTTTATCCCTAGTTATACCATGAGTTCTAAATAACATTAATTTTTCATATAATTCTTTATAATTCGTAGTTATTACACCACCCTCACCAGTTGTTATATGTTTTACTGGATGAAAGCTGAATTCTGTCATATGAGCCTTTTGACCAATTTTTTTTCCTTTGTATTCTGAACCTAAAGCATGTGCTGCATCCTCTATAACAATAAGATTATTTTCATTTGCTATTTTCATTACTTCATCCATATCAACACTTTGGCCAGTAAAATCTACTGGAATTATAGCTTTAGTCTTATTTGTTATTCTTTTTTTAATATCATTTATATCAATATTATAATTTTGTATATTTATATCCGCAAAGACAGGCATTCCTCCCATATAAAGTACACAATTAGCAGATGCTGCAAATGTTAGGGGTGATGTTATAACTTCATCACCTTTTGTTATTCCAGCTGCAAAACAAGCCCCATGAAGAGCAGCAGTTCCATTTGAAAAAGCGACTGCATATTTACTACCAACATAATTAGCAACTTTTTTTTCAAATTCTAAAACTTTAGGACCAGTCGTAAGATAATCACTCTTTAAAACTTTTATCACTTCGTCTATATCATCGTCATCTATCCATTGCTTTCCATAAGGAATATAAGTATCACTGGCTTTTTTACCACCATTTATAGCTAATTTCATATGTTCACCTCCTTTAATCTAATACTAATTTATCTATCTCTTTTTTTAAATCATCTATATCCATCCAATCTGAATTTTTTCCTGAATGATATTCAAAACCATCTTTCACTATTTTTCCACCTTCTGTGAAATATCTTTCCTTATTCCACCATGAAAAATGAGGATATATTATATAGTGATTCTCGTATTCATAAGTGTGTCTAGAATCATCCTTCGTTATCATGACTTCATGTATTTTTTCACCTTCCCTAATTCCAACTTCACTTGGTTTATAATCTTCACACATAGATTTAGCTAAATCTATAATTTTAAAAGAGGGGATTTTTGATATATATGTCTCTCCGCCTTTAGACTCTCGTAATGCTTTGAATACCAAATCAACGCCTTGATCTAAAGTTATCCAAAATCTAGTCATTCTAAAATCTGTTATTGGGAGTTCTTTCTCTCCATTATCTATTAATTTTTTAAAAAAAGGTATAACAGATCCTCTACTGCCTGCAACATTTCCATACCTAACTACTGAAAAGACTGTATCTTTATCTCCAACATATGAATTTCCTGAAATAAATAATTTATCAGAAACTAATTTAGTTCCTCCATATAGATTAATCGGGTTTACTGCCTTATCTGTAGAAAGTGCAACAACCTTTTTAACTTTGCAATCAATAGCAGCATCAACTATATTTTGAGCCCCATGTATATTTGTTTTTATAGCTTCAAAAGGATTATACTCACAAGCAGGAACTTGTTTCATAGCTGCTGCATGTATTACATAATCTACTCCGTCAAACGCTCTGTATAACCTTTCTTTATCCCTTACATCCCCAATAAAAAATCTTAATTTATCTATATCTTTTGCAAACTTTTGTTTTACTAGCATTTGTTTATATTCATCTCTTGAATAAATTATAATTTTTTTTGGATTATAGTCCTTTAATATTTTTTCTATAAATTTCTTTCCAAAAGATCCAGTTCCACCTGTAATAAGTATTGATTTATTATTTAACATTTTGCCCTCCATTATTCTACTTTTAATGTATATTTATCATTTTCAAACAAGTAACTTATTCTAGTTTTCATACTAACTAAATCTATATCACACACTTCTATATCCACTTCATTTAGCATATATTCTATACCTAAATATACAATTTTCAAAGTTTTTCCTATATATAACTTCAGCTCTTTTAATAAATGTTTTTGTAATTCTACATTTGCTTTTAAAGATTTTTCGTCAAATTTATTTGTATTTAATGCACTTATTCCTTTTGCAACATTACTTATTGGATATATTGTTATTAAATATATAAAATCATCTTCTATTATCTTATTTACTATAACTCCATCTACATGAAATATAATGTCATATATTGAATCTAATTCTTTTTGTGTTTTTATTCCACGTTCAATAATATTAAACGATTTTTCTAGCTTTTTTAATGAAATTTTTATATCTTCACTTAATTCTAATAGTAGTTTGTATTTAGAAAAAGTTTTTTCAATTAATAGTTCTTTCATTTTTTTTGAATTTTTATTTTTATAATTCAAATCCCTATACAATTTATATAAGGGTGTTATTTTTTCATCACAATAGGTTTCTAATGTTTCCTTAAACTTCGCAACTTCAGTTCCTTCTATATAAGCGCCTCCTTCTGTTGCATCAATAACTTTACAATCAGTAAATGTTAAAGCTTCTTCGTATATTTCTTTGAACATTTTCCAAATGTGTGTGCTACCTACATCTTCTCCATTTATATCTTTTAAATATATCTCATAATCCTTTTTATCCTTATATTCAATTACAGATACTCCTTTAGCATGGGATACACCATCTTTTGAATATGCTAAATCTTGACCTATTAATATTATTGGATTACACTTCATTTTTTGAGCAAATCCAAATAATAAATGAGCTACAGATGCGCCGTTAAAAAAATCGCCTTTATTTGTCATGTTTCCAAACCAAGTTCCGTGCATATCGGGTTTATAGAAACTTAAAAACCTATCTTTAAATATATCTATAACATCTTTTCTTACAACAGCAGGAGAAAGCATCACAAGATCTTTATCAAAATTAGACTCTTCTCCCTCATAAAATGCTTTATATGTAGCCTTTATTCTTTCTATGCTACCAATCGCATGAGCTTTTATTCCCTCCATTTTTAATCTTTTATAAGACCCATCACAAGATAATATTAAAATTTTATCTTGATACTCTTTTAAATATTTTATATTTTTTTCTAATGATGGTCCAGATGCAACTACCACAGCTGGTTTATTTTTATAAACATCATTATAATTATTTAATAAATCATTTAACCCTGGTTTATCTACAAAGCTCACAGCATTTTCAAATCTATTTTTCAACCCTAATAATGTATCATCTGGACTATTCCCTAATTTAAATGAAAATAATCTCGCAGTATCATTCATAAATTTTATACTTTTTGTAAAAAAAATAATATCCTCTTTAAAATTACTAGTAGGTTTAGTAACTAATATCTTCGATGTGCTATGAACTATTCCATAGATAATAGCCTTTAATTTTGATATATAATTTTGATCTTCATAATCACCACAAGCAAAATATACTTTTCCAGTCTTTAGAATTTCAGTATAATCCTTTTTCATAAAATTCATCTTTAAAACTTCTAAATCCCTTTCTATGATTATTATATACATTTTTTCAAAAAATTTCTCGTATATTTTTTTTAACTTATAACCCCACTCCATACCTGTTACTACAAATATAGCTGAATTAACATTAAAATCCATATCAGAAATAGACTTTACTGCATCTCTATTAGCATTATATTTGCTTATAAGTCTATTTTTACTATTTTTCAATTCGATTATTTCTTCTTGATTTTTATTTATATATATATTGTATTTGTCACTCAATTCAAAATCTTCTAACTCTCTAGCAAGTTTAAAATCATATTTCTTTAATATTTCTATATTTTCTTTGAACAAAATAATAACCTCCAAAATTTTATTATGATTAAATTTTTTATTATGCATTTAAAATTACATATTAAAAATTACATATATATATACCCTTTTAATATATAATTTTATCTAAAAAACTTTGGTTTTTATAAAAAAAACCTAAAATCCAATTGGATTTTAGGTTCAAATAAAACAATTAAACTTAAATAATTAAACTAAACTTTTTAAACTAACTAATTAAACTTGACACCAATTATCTTAATAATTGTAATACATTTTGTGGTTGTTGATTTGCTTGAGCTAACATTGACTGTGATGCTTGATTTAAGATATTAAGCTTAGTCATTTCCATCATTTCCTTAGCCATGTCAACATCTCTTATTCTTGATTCTGCTGCTTGTAAGTTTTCTGCTGAGTTATCAAGATTCTTAATTGTATGCTCTAATCTATTTTGAATAGCACCTAGATTAGATCTTTCTGTTGAAACTTTTGTTATTGCTGTATTTATAGTCTTAAT
>JAOARY010000065.1 GCA_025210335.1 Peptostreptococcaceae bacterium
CTAGAATATAGTAAAAAATTATTACCTAAAATGGATACTATATTAGAAGATGGATCTTTAGAAATAGATAATAACGGTGCTGAAAGAGCGATAAAGCCTTTTGTTATAGGTCGTAAAAACTGGTTATTTTCAAATACATCTGAAGGTGCTGAGGCTAGTGCCCTAATATATTCTATTATTGAAACCGCAAAATCTAATGATTTAGTAGCAGAAAAATACCTTCTATATTTAATGAATGAGATGTCAAAATTAGAAGATATAGAAAGAACCAGAGAAAATTTATTAAGACTGATGCCTTGGTCAGATACATTGCCTGAAAAATTAAAAATAGAAAAGAAGAAATAGATTAAAAATCCAGTATACTAATTTTTATAATTAGTTATACTGGATTTTTAATTTCAAGACGGTAAATCTTTGACGGATACGTATATATTAATATATATGGATACATAAAAATTTTAATCCCATCAAGTACTTATGATTTTGAATGGAATATTTTGTTTTAGTTTTATGGGTGTGGAAGTATATTAAACATATGGGGAAATATAGGCTATTGTATGTTATAATGAAGTATAGATTTTATAATAATATTCATATCTTATACGATTTTTTTACATTTTGTATTACAGAGAGAAGGTCAAAACAGAATGTAAATGCTATGAAAATAAAATTATTTGAGAAATTATATAGTGAAAGAAGATTTTATTTCTGATCTAGATATGAAGTATGATTATATATGTTATTAAGATAGGAGGATTATGATGAAAAGATTGGTGAAAAATATTTTATGTACTTTTTTAATTTTCAATTTATGCTTAATAAGTGTTTATGCAAATAATAGTGAGGAAAAAGAAAAAGTTTATTCAAAAAAGCAGGTTGAAGAAGATATTGAATTTATGATAAAAAAAATGGAAGATGTGCACCCTAATCTATATTTTAAAGTTCCAAAGGAAGAGATAAAAAAGGATATAGATGAAAAATTAAAAGAAATAGATAAACCTATAAATAGTATAGAGGTTTATAGAAAGTTTGCACCTATTATAAGCAAGCTTCAAGATGGACACACTAGTATGCTACTTCCACAAGATTACATAGAAAAAATTAAAGAGTCTAATAAGATACTGTATATGGCTGTAGAAGTAGAAGGTGGGAAAATATATATAAAAGATACTTATAGAAAAGAGTATCAAAAACATAACGGGTGGATGATTGAATCAATAGATGATAAAGATTCATCAAAAATATATAATGAAATGTCAGAATATATAAGTGGTCCCCTTAAGCCTTTTAAAGAATGTTGTATGGAAAATAATTTTATATTGAATTATTATATAGATAATGAATTAAAGGATGAATACATTATTAAAATTAAAAAAAATACAGAAGAAAAAGTTATAAAAGTAGAAGGGATTAGTAAGGAAGAAGCTGATAAGATAAATCCTAAGAATAAAAATAATACAGAGTATTACAAATATGAGAAATTGAATGATAATACAGGGCTAATTACTTTTGATGCATTTTCAGACTTAGATAAGTTTAAAGTTTTTTTAGATAGAACTTTTGAAGAAATAAATAAGGAAAACATAAATAATCTTATAGTTGATTTAAGGGGAAATGGAGGAGGAAATTCTCATCTAGGAGATTTATTAATAGAATATATCTATGATGGTAACTATACTCAGGCAAATAGATCAGATATAAAAATAAGTAATGAAATAATAAAATATTATTCAGATTTAGCTAAAAATGAAGGTGCAACAGAAGAAGAAATAAAAGAGTTAAAAGATGAATATTCTAAAATGATTGGACAAGTATATACACAAAAATCAGTAGCGTCAAGATATTATTTAGAAAAACCTAAATTTAAAGGAGATACATATTTTTTAATAGGAAGAAATACTTTTTCAAGCGCAGTTATGTTATCTTCAACTGTTAAGGATTATAAAATGGGATATTTAATAGGAGAAGAAACTGGTGGACTTGCTACAAATTATGGAGATATATATAGATTTAAACTTCCTAATACAGGATTAAATTCCTTTGTATCACATAAATATTTTGTAAGACCTAATGGACTTGATACAGGAAGAGGGGTTATTCCTGATTATGATATTAAGTATTTAGGAGGAATGGATCCTTTAGATGTAGCATTAGATATAATAAAAAATAAATTAGGTAAATAATGCTTAGACCTTGAGGAATACATATAATTGTAGCATTTTTTCTTCAATGTGTAGTTGTATTTAGTGAATTGAAAAAATAATTTCTGAATTTATTAATAAAAAAGGCAATCTAAATTTGGGGGTGTACTTCAAAAATTAGATTGTTTTTTTATGTGGGGATATTGGGTCGGTTGGGTTCATTATAGCTACAGGATATTATCTAGTGTTTTTATACAAAATAAGTCTTTGTTCAGCTTGTATTGATATCTATTTTATGATTGAGTGTTTTGTATGAAAAGAAAAATCTTATTGATATTATATGATAAAGAGTCCAAACTGTGAGTATAAGTTTTTTAATATATATTAGTATATATAAGAGTGAATGCCTATTGATAGTTTCATAATATGAGACTATTTATTAAATTATATGTGTACACCTAATTGTTTAGAATAATGCTATATATGGTAAATATTGTTTTAGATATAATTTGTGTAAAAATCTATACTAAATATTATACTGTACCCTATAGAGTGGACACTAAAAAAAGTCTATTCTATAGGGTATTTTTATGTATAATAGAAAAAAAGACGAATGGTGGAAGATAAAATGAGTAATAAAATATTTA
>JAOARY010000066.1 GCA_025210335.1 Peptostreptococcaceae bacterium
CGAAGCCAACTTCAAGATAAGATTTCCCATCTTTTAGAGTAAGACCCCTGGAAGACTACCAGGTTGATAGGCTCAAGGTGTAAGTGCAGTAATGTATTTAGCTTACGAGTACTAATAGGTCGAGGACTTGACCTTATTAAAAAACATTCATATCTAGTTTTTAGAGTATAATTAATATACTTTAATAAAATTTATGTGGTTACTATAGCAAAGAGGCTACACCTGTTCCCATTCCGAACACAGAAGTTAAGCTCTTTAACGCCGATGATACTTGGGGGCTGTCCCCCTGGGAAAGTAGGAAGTAGCCGCATAAATTTTTTTTGCGTTTTTTTATAAGAAAGTGAAGAAGTAGATTTTTATTTTTAAATCAAGAATCAAATATAAGAAACTCTACTAAATCTAAAAATACATATTATCTAAAATTCAAAACTCGCTTTGCTCGGACAATTGAATTTTTTTACGATAATATATATTTTTAAATTTAAGAGTTTTAATATTTAGTTCTAATAGATTGTAAAAATAAAAATCTACTTCTTTTTGTATAAAAACAAAAGAAACTCTACTAAATTCAAAAATTTAAATTATCTAAAATTTTGTATCATAAAAATAAAAAAATTTCAATGATTGAAAAATATTTTTTTGTGTATATAATACTATATATGGGCTTTGAAAAAATGAAGAGCCTATATATAGTATTTTAATTTGAATATTATTTTATAAATTTTAATTTGAATAGATTTTGAATATAGAAGAAAGATGGTGGGTTTTGTTGTTAAAAGTTAAAAAGAGGAACAATGATATATTAGTATTTGATTATAAAAAGATAAAAAGGGCAATAGAAAAAGCTATGATGGAGACTTCTAACGGCATAGATGAAAATTTAAGTGAAGAGATAGCTTTAAAAATAGAAAAGGCTCTTAGTTTGAACGATGAGGCTATAGATGTTGAAGATATTCAAGATATGGTTGAAAATGCGCTTATGGATTCAAATAGAAAAGATGTAGCTAAAAGATATATTATATATAGACATGAAAGAGAAAAGAGCAGAACAAAAAGAAAAAAAGAAGATCGTTTATTAGATGATGATTTTATAAGTAGATATAAACACAGCAAATCACCAATGATGCAACTTGGTAATTTTGTTTATTATAGAACTTATTCAAGATGGTTAAAAGAAGAAAAAAGAAGAGAATACTGGTGGGAAACTGTAAGAAGAGCGGTTGAGTATAATTGTTCTTTGGTTAGAACACCAAAAGAAGAAGCTCAAAAATTATTTCATAATATATTTAATTTAAAACAATTTTTATCAGGTAGAACTTTTTGGGTTGGAAATACTGAAGTTGCAAAGAATTATCCTATGGCTAATTATAATTGTGCATTTGAAAAAATAGAAGAATTTGAAGATTTTAAGGATTTATTTTATCTTTTGATGGTAGGTTCAGGTGTTGGAGTTAGAATTTTAAAGGATGATGTTGCTAATTTACCTAAAGTTAGAGTAGATTATGAGCTTATACATGAAGATTATACATTTACAAAAAAAGAAGATAGAAATGATAGTACGAGTTTGGAATTTTTAAATAATAATACGGCAAAAATAATAATAGGTGATAGCAAAGAAGGATGGGTACAATCTTTAGATTATTTCTTTAAAATTATATATAGTAATGAATATAGAACTATTGAAAATATAATAATAAATTATGATAATGTAAGACCTAAAGGTGAAGTATTAAATACTTTTGGTGGTACAGCTAGTGGTCACACTAGTATCAAGAATATGTTTTATAAGATAGATAAGGTTATAAAGAAAAGGGCATTATTAGAGGATTTAAAAAGAGTTAAATTAAAGCCAATAGATTGTTTAGATATTGTAAATATAATTGGTGAAAATGTAGTTGTTGGTGGAGTTAGAAGAACTGCTGAAATTGTGTTAGTTGATGAAGATGATAATGAATCAATAGAAGCTAAGAATAATTTATATAAACAAGTTGATGGTAAATGGGAAATAGATAAAGATATAATTCATAGACAGATGAGTAATAATTCTATTTACTATAGAAAAAAACCAACAAGAGAAAAATTAAAATGGCATTTAAATAAAATGCGTTATTCAGGAGAACCTGGATGGGTTAATGAAGAAGCAGGTCTAAAAAGAAGAGATAATATGAATGGGGTAAATCCTTGTGGAGAAATTTTACTTGATTCTAAAGGTCTTTGTAATTTAACAACTGTAAACGTATATGCTTTTGTTAATGATGAATTAAAATTAGATATAGAAGCTTTAAAGGAAGCTCAAAGATTATCTGTTAGAGCTGGATATAGAATGACTATGGTTGAGCTTGAAATGCATAAATGGGATAAGGTTCAAAATAGAGATAGATTATTGGGTTGTTCTTTAACAGGGTGGCAAGATATGGTTAATGCAACTTCTATGTCTAAAGAAGAACAAGGAAAAGTGCTTAGTATATTAAAAGAAACTGCTAGATTAGAAGCTAAAAAATATGCAAAGGAACTTAATAAAGAAGAACCTCTTCTTATAACAACAGTAAAACCTGAAGGGACTCTATCACAATTACCGACTGTATCTAGTGGTGTACATTATTCTCATGCTCCATATTTTATAAGAAGAGTTAGAATAAGCGCAGATGATCCTCTTGTTAAAGTTTGTGAAGAATTAAAATATCCTGTATTTCCTGAAGTTGGTCAAACTATTGAAAATGCAACGACAAAAGTTGTAGAATTTCCAGTAAAAGCTCCTAAGGGAAGAACTAAAATGGATGTTAGTGCTATTGAGCAATTAGAAAACTATAAATTATTTATGGAAAACTATGTTGAACATAATTGTTCTATAACTGTTCATGTTAGAGATCATGAATGGGAAGAAGTTGAAGAATGGGTTTATAAAAATTGGGATGAAGTTGTTGCACTTTCATTTTTATCTTTGGATGATAATTTTTATGAATTATTACCATATGAAGAGATAAATAAAGAAGAGTATGATAAAAGGGTTAATGAAATGAAACCTTTTGTTCCATCTCTTATTAGTAAATATGAAAAAGAAGAAACAGAATTTGATATAGGTGATGAAGGCTGCGAAAATGGAGCTTGTCCAGTAAGATAATATTATTCTAAAACTGATTGTTTTGGAATAGTTTTTTATATTTTATATAAATTAATACAAAAAATTATTAAGGGAGTGTTCTTATAAGTTATTATAAAAACACTCCCTTAAACCTCGGGTTCTAAACTAATCATTTTGGTGGAATCATCTCCTATTCTATTTAATATTCCTTAATCACTTGAAACTCGTAAATTAAATAAGTTCCTTTAACCACCCTTTCTTCTAGCAATATTCTAAAAATAGAATCTTGTTAAGTATCCTTTTTAACTAAATATTGAAATATAAATATTTTGGTGGAATCATCTCCTTCTTTGTTAATATTCTTTGATGACCTTGGTAAAGTAAATAATTAAAATTCTTTAAATCACCTCATTCTTTATCAATTTAGTACTAATATTAATAAAAAAACTAAGCCATCTCTTAAAAGAGATTAATAATAATATTATTATTTAATATATATATACCTATGATTTTTAGTTTTAAACAAAAAACTAAAAAATTTTTTATAATTTTTTGTTTTTATCTAAAATATTGAGTATCAAACTAAAAATTATGAAAAAATTATTCAAATAGTGGTATTTAACATAGAAAATACACAATTTCATTTTATAATATAGATAAGTCTAAAAAGAAAGGATGTAAACTATGAAAATATTTGTTGTCGATGATGAAAAAAATATAAGAAATTTAATAGATAAATATTTAAAAAAAGAAAATTATAATACTTTTTTATTTGATGGAACTGAAGATATAATAAATGAATTTAAGGATATAAAACCAGATTTAATAGTTTTAGATATAATGATGAAGGATATAGATGGTCTTACTCTATGTAAAGAAATAAGAAAAATTAGTGAAGTTCCTATTATTTTTGTATCAGCAAAAAATGAAGAATTTGATAGAATTTTAGCTTTGGAATTAGGTGGAGATGATTATTTAGCAAAGCCATTTAGTCCAAGAGAGTTAGTAATAAGAATAAAAAAGATATTAAAAAGAGTTGGAAATATAAATGAAAAGAACGATAACAAAATAATAATAAAAGATGTAGTGCTAGATTCTAGTAGAAGAAATGTTTATTTAAATGATGAAGAAATTGAATTTACAAAAAAGGAATTTGATTTGTTAGAATTTTTATTTATAAATAAAAATATTGCATTTAAAAGAGAAATTCTAATTGAACGTATTTGGGGGTATGATTATATAGGTGACACCAGAGTGATAGATGATTTGGTAAAAAGAATTAGAAAGAAATTAAAACTTTCTAAAATAGAGATAAAAACTGTTTGGGGATTTGGTTATAAGGTGGATGAAGATGAATAAAAAAAGAGGAAAATTAATAAATAAGATTATTTTTAGTTTTATATCCATAATTATTTTAGTTGTAATAATAACTTATAATATTTTTAATATATTATCAGAAAGATATTTGATAAATGATTATAAGATGCAATTAAAGAGAGATTTAGATTATGTTGCACAGACCTTAAAACAAAAACCATTAAAAGATAATTTATTAAAAAGAGATCCTATGAAAGATAGATTAAAAAGAGATATTGAAAACTTTAATAGGAAAAATAAAAAAATTGAGATAAAAGGATTTAGTATAGAGGAATTTTTAAGATTTCGATTTGCAGGAAGAAGAATGGAATCAAGTATGATGCTTATAGATAACGATGATAAGATGATTTTTAAAACATTAAAAGAAAAAGAAGATAAAGAAATTATAGATAATATAGATAATATACTTGATGGTAATTATAAAAATAAAAATTATTTGATAGAGTATGTTAATTTATATGATGAAAATGATAAATATAAAGGAAAATTATATATTTTTATAAGATTAAATCAATTGCTTTATATAAAAAATATTTTTAGCAGATCAATAATAATCAGTTTATTTGCAAGTGCTTTATTTATAAGTATTATGATAATAATATATTCAAAAACACTCATAAAGCCACTTGAAAAATTAAAAAGAATGATAGAATATTATGACTTAGATGATGAACTTGCAGAAGATGAAATACAAACAAATGATGAAATTCAAAGTATATATGAAAGTTTTAGAAATTTGGCTAAGAGGCTTAAACAAAAAGATATATTGCAAAAGAGATTTATTCAAAATGCATCACATGAATTAAAAACTCCTCTTATGTCTATTCAAGGTTATGCAGAAGCTATAAAAGATGGTGTTATTGAAGGTGATGAAATTGATGAATCATTGGATATTATAATGGATGAAAGTAAAAGATTAAAGGCAATAGTTGAAGAAATAATATATTTAAGTAAATTAGAAGAAGGAAATCATTTAATATTAAATGATGTGTTTTTAAATGATATTGTTGATGATTCAATCGATACATTAAAATTGATTGCAAAGGAAAAAAATATTAAAATAACAAATAATATAGATAATAAAATAAAAGGTCTTATAGATGTTAACAGAATAAAAAGAGTTTTTATAAATACTATTTCAAATGCAATTAGGTATGCAAAAGGAAATATAGAAATATTTGATGAACTTACAAATGAAAGTATTATTATATATATAAAAGATGATGGTGATGGGTTTAAAAAAGAAGATATAAATCATATTTTTGAGAGATTTTATAAGGGAAGTGATGGTCTTAGTGGTCTAGGTCTTTGTATATCAAAAACTATAATAAATCTTCACGGTGGAGAGATTAAAGCTTATAATGATAATGGGGCAGTAATTAAAATAATCTTACCAATAAAAACTAAAAGACAAAGGTGATAGTATGAATGAAGAGATAGTATTTGAAATGAAAGAAAAAGAGGATGCATTATTTTATTTAAAGGAACTTATTTTAATTTCTCAAATGAAATTAGATAGAATGAAAGATTATATAAAAGATATGAAAGATATGATCGATGAAAAAGAAGAAGAAGGAAAGATAAAAAGCAGAATTTATGAAAATTATAATGATAAAATGGCTGCTTGTAGTAACTATATAAAAAATATGTATTTAAGTGATGATGAGTTAGACATTTCTTATTATAAATTTAGAAAGGATATAACTCATAGTGATATAGAAGTATCACTTGAAGAGGTAGATTTTGAGTCAATAAAAATAGAATTAGATCAAATATTTGATTTGAAAGGAAATTGGAAACTAAGATTAGACAAAAGAGCATTAGATGTGACTTTAAATGCATTTAATGAAATGAAAAGCAAAAATCCATATATATCACTTATTGATGAGAATGGGAATTTACCTGTATTTTATTATGAATACTATAAAATTGATATTTTCAAAGAATTATATCAAAATTCAAAGGATTTTTATGATTATGCATCTACATTTAAACAAAAGATGAAAAGAGATTATTCTAAAATTTTAGGTAAAAGCTTAAGAATAAATAGAAATTATAATAATTACAGACAGTATTAATAAGATTTAAATAAAGGCTGTTACATAAAAACTTTATAAAATTTTTATGTAACAGCTATATTTTTACATATTTAATGCATTTTTTATGATTTCATTTTCATTAAATTCTATAACTTTATTGTTTATAAGTTGATAAGATTCATGACCTTTACCTATAACAAGAATAACTTCATTTTCAACTGCATTTTTGATTGCATACTCAATTGCTTCTTTTCTGTCTTCGATAAATATTGAATTATCTTTTTTAATACCCTTTTTGATATCTAAGATTATTTTATTTGGATCTTCAGTTCTAGGATTATCAGTAGTTAATATAACTAAATCATTATAATTAGATGCTAAATCACCCATTATAGGTCTTTTTGTAACATCCCTATCTCCTCCACATCCAAATATAACTGTTTTTTTACCTTTAGCAAATTCATCTACAGTTTTAAATATATTTTCATAACCATCAGGTGTATGAGCATAATCTATAATAACACTAAATTTATTATTTTTAGGTTTAAATACTTCAAATCTTCCTCTAACACCATTTATATTTTCAAAGCCTTCTTTCATAGAAGTTAAAGAAATATTATTTAATAAACAGGCTCCACAAGCACCAAGTGCATTATATACATTAAATATTCCAGGTGCATGAAGTTTGATATTTATACTACCTTCATCTGTATTTAATAAGAAACTAGCACCATCTATATCATTAATTATATTTGTAGCATATATATCTGCTTTAGTATTAATTGAATAACTAAGTATTTTTTTATTTTTATCTTTAATAAGCTTGTCATATAGTTTTTTACCATAATGATCATCTATATTTATAACACAGTTTTTTGACATATCAAATAATTTTGATTTTGCATCAAAATAATCATCTAAATCCTTGTGAAAATCCATATGTTCTTTAGATAAATTAGTGAATATAGAGGTATCAAAAGTATTTCCATAAACTCTATCTAATGCTAATGAATGTGAAGAAACTTCCATTATGCAAGAATCTATATTAGATTTATTCATATCATTAAATATATTTTGTAAATCTATAGATTCTGGTGTTGTATGTGTAGATTTTTTGAACTTTCCATCTATTATATTTCCGATGGTTCCTATCAAACCTACTTTATCTCCAGTGTTTTCTAATATTGATTTAATCAAATAACTTGTTGTTGTTTTGCCATTTGTTCCTGTGATACCATAAAGATTAAATTTTGATATTGGTTTATTATAATAATTAATAGCTATTTTAGACATAGCTTTTTTAGTATCATCAACTTGTATAATAGTACCATCGAATATATAATCTTCATTTAATTCTTCTAAAACTATTGTATTAGCACCTAATTCAATAGCTTTTTTTATAAATTTATGACCATCAACATTAAAGCCTTTTATGGCAAAAAATATATAATTTGTTTTTGCTTTTCTTGAATCATAACAAAGTCCATTTATATCATTATTTAAATGACCTTTTATAATTTTATAATCTATATCAACTAATAAATTTTTTAATATCATAATATCACCTTTTATATATAATATATTCCTTTACAAATTCTTTTGGCTGGACCGGTCATATAAACATTTTGGTCTTCTTTTTCTTCAATTAAAACAGGACCACCAAGTAAATTAATTGTTGTTTTTTTACTAGTATTATTAATCATAGAAGATAAAACACTTACAGTAGAAGCACCAGTACCACATGCTAATGTTTGACCAACACCTCTTTCCCATGTTAGAACATCTATATTATCACATGAATTTATTTTTGCAAAATTCACATTGATACCTTCTTTAAATATTTTATGTTTTTCTATTTTTGAACCCAAATCTTTAATATCTAAATTATTAAAATCATCAACAAAGATTACTGCGTGAATACTTCCAATTGCACCTACAGATAATTTGAATTTAAAATCATCAATCATAAAATCTTCGTTTATGAATTGTTCCTTATTTGTATCCATTGGAATATTTTTAGGATCTAAATTTATTTTACCCATATTAACACAAACCTTGTACACTAAGTCATAAGAATCTGTAAATATTTCTGGTTTCATTATTCCGGCTAAAGTTTCTACACTAAATTTTTTTTCATTGACTATTTTATTATCATAAACAAATTTACAAAAACATCTAATTCCGTTTCCGCACATTCTTGCTTGTGAACCATCAGCATTGTAAAAATTCATTTTTACAGAGGCTTTATTTGAATCCAAAACAACCATCATTCCATCAGCACCTATACCAAAATGTCTATCACATATTTGTTTTGCCAACTCATTATAGTTTTTTATATCGCTTTTTCTACCATCAAATATTATAAAATCATTTCCAAGACCATGAAGTTTCTCAAAATCTAATAACAAATAAATCACCTTCTTATATTGATATGTATTTCATTATATAACATTCTACCATGATTTTTTTTAAAAAAGAATTAAAAAAAGAGCATATGCTCTTTTTTAATTTTTTTCTTAAAATTATCAAATTATTTTTTATGTAATGGTTTTACAATTTAAAAAACTAATTATTAATTTTGAAATCATTAGATTTAAATTTAGATACGAAATTTAATATATTTTTTAAGGCTCTATAATCTTCATTAAATTTTGATAATTCTTCAGAATTAAAAGTTTTAAAATTGTTTAGTTTTTTTAGAAGTTTTTCTAAAAGGTTTAGATGTAAAAGAGAATAATCGTAGTCTTCTTTAGATTCAATTAATATTATTGAATTGTAGGTATAATTTACTTGTCTGTTGATCATAGTTTGGATAAAATGTTTATTGCTATCTAAATCAACTAATTTATCGATTGAATCTTCATCTAAATATTTTTTTTTAAAACCTACCATAAAATCACCACTATCTTTTATGAGAATTTAGTTTAATGCTTTTTGCTATTTCTATAATATGCTAACATAAAATCTAATTTTTATCTATAGTAAATAGTGCTTAAGCATGATACTATCACTTAATTTGTGAATAAAAATATTTAAATAAAATCAAAAAATAAATTAAATTATTTTTTGGATAATAAAAAAGAAAAATTATGGAATTATCAAAATACAGATATGTCGAAATTTAATTTATTTTAGGTATTTGGCATTAAATATATTAATTATTTTGTTATTTAGATTAAATTAAAAATACTAAGGGTATAAACTTAACTAAATTTAAATATTGTTATATTTTTATTTTAGATACAGGAAAAAAATTATATTAAGGGAGGAATTTTAATGAGGGTTTATGAAACGAATAAGATAAGAAATATGGTTGTTTTAGGTCACAGTGGATGTGGAAAGACAAATTTAATGGAAGCTATTTTATATACAAATGATAAAGCTAAAAAGATAAGTCAACCTAATGATAATTCAACTATGAGTACTTCCCTAGATTTATATCCAATTGAGTGGTCAGATCACAAATATAATTTTATTGATACTCCTGGTTATTATGATTTTTCTAGTGAGGTTAAATCTGCATTAAAAGGTGCAGCAGGCTCTATTATAGTGGTAGATGGAACATCTGATTTGGCTGTTGGAACGGATTTATCACTTGAAATGACAGATGAAGAAAATATTCCTAAGCTTATATTTGTAAATAAAATAGATAGTGAAAAAGCAAATTATCAAAAAGTGGTAGAACAATTAAGACAACGTTATGGCAAAAAGATTGCACCATTTCATGTTCCTATGGGAAAAGACAAAGATTTTAAAGGATTTGTAAATGTTGTTGATCTATTTGCAAGGGAATATAATGGTAATAATTGTGTGACTATTGATATTCCAGATTATATGAATAATGAGATAAAAGACATTCGTGAGATGCTTTTAGAATCAGTTGCAGAAAGTGATGAAAAACTTTTAGATAAGTATTTTGAAGGTATCGAATTTAGCAAAGATGAAATACATACTGGTCTTAGAAAAGGTGTTCTAAGTGGAGATATAATACCAGTTTTATGTGGTTCTACTGCTAAAAATATTGGTATTCATACACTATTAGATATGATATGGGATTATATGCCATCGCCAATGGATGCAGGATATGAACATAAGGATGATAAATTCTCTGGTTTTGTATTCAAAACTAAAATAGATTCATTTATAGGAAGAATATCTTATGTTAAAGTTATTGAAGGTGAAATAAAGAAAGATCAAGAAATTTATAATGTAAATACTAGAACTAAAGAAAAAGTTTCACATATATATACTATGGAAGGATCTAAACAAATAGAGATAGATAAAGCTATTGCAGGAGATATAATTGTTTTGACTAAGCTTTCAGATGCACAAACAAATCATACTCTTAGCATATCTTCATCACATGAGGAGTTTAATAAAATAGATTTTCCAAAACCTCAGTTGTATTTAGCATTAAAAACCAAAGATAAGGGCGATGAAGATAAGATAAGTACTGCTCTTCATAGAGCAATGGAAGAGGACCCTTCTATTAGCAAATATAGAAGTAGAGAAACTAAGCAAACTCTAATTGGTGGTCAAGGAGAAATGCATATAAATCAAATAAGAGATTTATTAAAATCAAAATATAATGTAGAAGTTGAACTCGAAGAACCAAAAGTTGCATATAGAGAGACTATAAAATCAAAATCAGATGTACAAGGAAGACATAAGAAACAAAGTGGTGGACATGGTCAATTTGGTGATGTTAAGATAAGATTTGAACCTTGTAATGAAGATTTTGTATTTGAAGAAGAAATATTTGGAGGTTCAATACCTAAAGGATATATACCAGCAGTAGAAAAAGGTCTTAAAGATTCTATGGAAAATGGTATATTAGCAGGTTATCCAGTTAGTAATATAAAGGCGATATTATATGATGGTTCTTATCATGATGTTGATTCTTCTGAAATGGCTTTTAAAATGGCTGCAAGTAATGCATTTAAAAAAGGTATGGAAGAAGGCAAGGCTACTTTATTAGAACCTATAATGAAATTAAAAATTATAGTTCCAGAAGATTATATGGGAGATATAATGGGAGATATAAATAAAAGAAGAGGAAGAATACTTGGTATGGAACCTGTTAAAAATACTAAGAAACAAATGATTTTAGCTGAAGCACCTCAAGCAGAAACATTTAGATATTCTATGGATCTTCGTTCTATGACTCAAGGTAGAGGTAAGTTTGAGATTGATTTTGAAAGATATGAAGAAGTGCCAGAACATTTAATTCAAAAGATATTAAATTTAGTAAATGCATAAATAAAACTATTATAGATTAAAAGCTGTGTTGAAAAAATTCAATACAGCTTTTTTGTGGTATTAATTATTTTTATAAATATTTATTAAAAAAAAATGTTAATTAATCTGTAACTATTTTGTAATGGCTTATAATATATGACTTATTGATATAATAGTATGTAAATGTTCATATAAAATTATATAAAAAGGTGGTGAGATGATGGAAAAAATAATGGAGATTCAAAACTTAAGAAAAATTTATAGAGTTGGGGATGAAAAAATAGTAGCTCTTAATAAGATTGACTTAGAAATATATAAAGGAGAAATCTGTTGTTTACTTGGAACGTCTGGTTCTGGAAAATCAACATTACTTAATATGATGGCAGGACTTGAAAAACCAAGTAGAGGTACTGTTAAGATAAAAAATAAAACCATAACCAAATTTAATGAAGATCAAATGGCTTATTTTAGGCAAAAGCATATTGGATTTATATTTCAATCATATAATTTAATACAATCTATGACCGCACTTGAAAATGTTAGTTTGCCACTTATATTTAGAGGAGTTCCCCATAAACTTAGGAAAAAAAGAGCATTAAAATTATTAAAAGATGTTGGTATTTCAAAATATGCAAAGCATAGACCAAATCAAATGTCAGGGGGACAACAACAAAGAATTGGTATTGCAAGAGCTTTTGCAGCAAATCCAGAGATAATATTTGCAGATGAACCAACTGGAAACTTAGATTTTAGAACTACAAAAGAAGTTATGAAGCTTATGGTTAATATAGCAAGAGAAAAAAATCAAACATTAATAATAGTAACTCATGATAGGTCTATTGCTGATTATGCTGATAGAGTTGTATATATTTTTGATGGAAATGTAAAAGATATAGAAGTAAGAAATAGAAATACTAATAAGCTTGTTGACTTAAAAGAACAAGAGGATATAGCTGATATTAAGGAAACAAACTTAGAATTTAGTGATGATAAAGATATAAAAGAAGATGAGCTTAAAAAAAATAAAGAAAATGAAGAAAAGTTGGAGGATGATGATGAAAACAAAGAAATTTAGTTTTATTATGGTTTATATATTATTGTTTAATCTTGTTATAAATACAAATCTTACATATGCAGATGAAAAAAGTAGGGACAATGCGAGCTTAGTAATAGTAGATAATGAGGAAATTAAAGAATTTGAAGCTGGAAAAGAAGCTAAGATAACACTTTCTATTGAAAATGATAATGAAGATGGTCGCGCATATGATGTTAAACTTTCACCTGTGGTTGGTGATAGTGAAGAATATCCTTTTATTATAGAAAGTAAGCATATGAATCAAGATATTGGAAATTTTTCTGGAGGAGAAAAAAGAAAAATAGATATAAAAATGACTGTATCTTTAGATGCAAAGCCAAAGATATATCCTGTTAAATTTAAATTAGAACATAAAAATTTATATGATGAAAAAAAATCTGATGAAATAATATATTATATAAAAATAAAAAATGATAAGGTAGGGGCAATTCTTGGAGTTAATAAGGTCAAATTAAATGGAGATTCATTAGTTGCAGGAAGAAGCCAAGAGGTTACATTTACTATTAAAAATAATGGAGATAGACCAGCTAAAAATATAAAAATTTATCTTACAGACAATGAAAAAATAACTGTATATCAATCGATGAATTCACAATTAATAAATCTTTTAGATGGAAAATCAGAAAAAGAAATTAAATTTAATGTGCTTGCAAATGAAGATTTAAAATCTGGAATATATAATATACCTTTTAAATATGTATATTATGATTCACTTGGTAAAGAACATGAAACAACAGCAAATACATCAATTAGAGTGGTTTCTGAAGATGAAAGAGAAATAGATTTTGTTTATGAAAATTTAGTATATCCACAAGAAGTTGATGAAAATCAAGATTTTATGATAGCGTTTGATTTATCAAATCCTACTGCTGATGATGCTAAAAAGATAAGGGTATCACTAGAGATGGAAGATGAATTCTTATCAAAATCAACATCTATAAAGAATATACAAACTTTAAATTCGAATGGAAAAGCACATGTTGAGTTTAAATTAACTACAAATGATATTAAAAAAACAAAGAGTAATCAAATAAAGATAAAAACAGAATATGAAACAGTAAATAGCAATGATACAAAAGAATACTATGAATATATAAGTATATATACTAATAAAGATGAATTTGATGAAGGAAAGCCTAAGTTAATTGTAAATAACTACTCTTATGGAAGTGAATATGTAAAAGCAGGAGATAGTTTTAATTTAAATTTATCATTTTTAAATACAAGTAAATCAAAAGATATTGGAAATGTAAAAGTGACATTAAGTTCTTCAGGTGATGTATTTTTACCTGTTGGATCAAGTAATTCATTTTATATAGAGAAGATATCAAAATCGAATAATTTAAATAAAGTATTGAAATTAAAAGCAAAGCCTGATGCTGATTACAAAATTCATAGTTTAGATATTAGTTTAGACTATCAAGATTCTTCTGGGGATTCTTATAGTGAAAAAGAAACTATAGCAATACCTGTTATACAAGAGATGAGACTTGAATTAGCAGAATTAGACTTACCTGATGAGGTGTTTGCAACATCGTCAACACCAATTTATTTGAAATATTATAATATGGGGAGAGCTACAATTCATAATCTTACTATAAAAACAGAAGGTGAAGGTTTTAGAGTTGAAGATGGTTCGACTTTTGAGGGTAAATTTGCAGAAGGTGAAGATGATGATTATAGTGTTACAATTGTTCCAGATGAAGAAGGAGAAATAAATGGTAATATAATATTTGAATATGAAGATGATATTGGAAATAGATTAGAAACTAAAAAGCCTTTTACTTTAACTGTTATGAAATATGAAGAACCTGATTATGGAGATTTTGATGACTTTGGAGAAGAAGAAGAAAAAGAAGAAGGAATATCTCTATGGTATTATATTGGTGGAGCTACAGGTTTAATAGTTATAATATTAGTAATTTTAAAGATTAGAAAGAGAAAGAAAGAAAAGCAAAGAGAATTAGAGGAGCTGGAGTTAGATGAATAGTAATGATTTATTTAAAATGGCACTAGCTAATTTATTTAGAAGAAAAACAAGAACTATTCTTACTATTTTGGGGGTTATAATTGGTACAGCTTCAATTGTAACTATGATGTCTTTAGGAATTGCAACTGAATATAATTTCAAAAAAGATTTAGAGAATTGGGGAGATTTAACAACTGTTGAAGTTGAAAAAAGTTGGAATGAAAACCCTAATGCTAAATTAAAATATCTTGATGATAGAACAGTATCTGTATTTCGTAAATTAAAGCATGTTGAAGGTGTAATGCCTATAAAAACAGAAAGAATGAATATTATAATGGGTGATTATAAGGCTAGTATAAATGTTATAGGTGTTAATCCTAATGATTTAGAGGCTTTTAAATTCAAAGCTGAAGAAGGTAGATTATTATCTGAATCTGATAGAGATGCTATAATTGTAGGTACAAATATAAAAAGAAGATTTAGAAAGATGAATACAAAAAGATATGAAAGATTAGATGAAGAGAAAGTAAAGTTATTAAATAAAGATATATTGATAACAAGTGATAGAAGATATGGAGATAAAGATAGAGATAAGGATGATAAAGAACTAACACCAAGAGAAGTTAAATGTGTAGGACTTTTAGAAGCGGCAAAAGATTATAGAGGAAATAGTGCATATATGAATTTATTTGCATTAGAAAAGATTTTGAAAGAAGATAAAAAAGAAAGAAAGAAAAATGGTGATGATGATGATGATAAATATTCTCGCTATTCAAGAACCGAAGGAAAACAAGATAAATACGAAACTATAAATGTTAAAGTTGATGACATGGAAAATGTGTTAGAAGTTCAAGAAACAATAGAAAAATTAGGTTTGTCTGCTTATTCTGAAATGGATTATATAAAAAGAATGAAAGAACAAGCTGAAAGTATGCAAAAACTTCTTGGTGGTATAGGTGCTGTAAGTTTATTAGTTGCAGCGATAGGAATAACAAATACTATGGTAATGAGTATATATGAAAGAACTACTGAAATAGGAGTTATGAAGGTAATTGGTGCAAGAATAACTGATATTAAAAAATTATTCTTAATAGAATCTGCTATGATTGGATTTTTGGGTGGATTACTTGGATTATTTCTTAGTTATTTGGTCTCCTATTTATTAAATGGAGCAGGAAATATAAACCTTGGTGATTTTTCGATGCAAAGTTATGGTGATAAAATATCTATGATAACATGGCAATTAGCATCAGGAGGAGTATTATTTTCTACTTTAATAGGTATAATTTCAGGATATTCACCAGCTAGAAGAGCTATGAAATTAAGTGCTTTAGAGGCTATAAAAAATAGTTAAACTTTAATTGTATAAAAATATTTAAAATAGTATAATAATTATGGGACTGTTAAAGAAAAGACTACAATATATTGTGTTTTGATTTTGTAAAAAATATATTGTAAGTAAACTTTTTTATGAGACAGTCCTTTTTATATATTAAAGAAAGGAGTGTTGTATTTGAAGGAAAAAAATATAAAGATTTTGGTCTTGATGGGAGTATTTTTCACTTCATTCTCATCAATATTAGTTAAATTCTCAACATCTCATCCACTTATAATTGCAACATATAGATTATTATTTACATCTATTATATTATTGCCAATAGTAATAACAAAAGAAAGAGAAAATTTAAAAAAATTAAATTTAAAAATGATAGCTATAACTGCACTTAGTGGAATATTTTTAGCAATTCACTTTTCATCATGGTTTTTATCTTTAAGGTATACAACTGTTGCAAGTTCTACTGTATTAGTTGATACACATAGTTTATTTGTTGTTATATTTAGTTATGTATTTTTAAAAGAAAAAGTATCTAAAAAGGCATTGTTTTTTATATTCTTAACTTTTATTGGAAGTATCGTGATTTCTTTTGGAGATTTTTCTTTGGGAAAAGAAGCACTATTTGGAGATTTTCTAGCCATTATAGGAGCTTTTAGTGTTTCATTGTACATGATTATAGGTCGAAGTGTTAGAAGATATTTAAATGTTAATACCTATACTTTTTTAGTATATAGTTTTTGTGCAATAACTTTAATTATATTAGATATTATATTTAAAGTACCATTTAAGGTCAGCTCAAATAGAGAATATATGATATTTTTAGGATTGGCTGTAGTATGTACTTTACTTGGACATAGTGTATTTAATTTTGCATTAGAACATGTAAAAGCAACTTTTGTATCTACTGCTCTTTTGGCAGAACCTATATTTGCAAGTGTTATGGCTATAATATTTTTTAAAGAAATGCCAAAAGTAACGATATTAATAGGTGGTTTTATGGTTTTATTTGGAATATATAATTATATAAAAGTGGATTCAAGAGATAAGAAGGCTGCTTAGTCTTAAAAATAAAAAATTAATGACTTTTTATTTTTAAATAATAGATTTTTTTAAGAAAGGGATTGTTACATATATTTTTAATGTAACAATCCCTTTTTTATTTTGTAATAGATATTTATTAGTTATTAATAAATAGATTATAATTATTAACTATATTTTATTAATTTTTAATATCTTCCCCATCATTAAAACCTGTCCCGATAATAGTGACTTTTACTTTATCATTTAAAGAATCATCTATTGAAGCACCAAATATTACATTTGCATCTTCATGAACAAAATCTCTCATATATTCAGCACATTCACTAACTTCAAATAAACCAAGATCCATATTTGAAGTTACATTCATTAAAACACCAGTAGCGTTATTGATATTTCTTTCTACTAGAGGGCTTTTTAAAGCATTTTCTATTGCCATTATAGCTCTATTTTCACCATGACCAACACCCATACCCATATAAGCTTCACCTTTATTTTTCATGATTGTTTGTATATCAGCAAAATCTAGGTTTATTATACCTGGAACAGATATTAAATCAGAGATACCCTGAATACCTTGAGTGACTACTTTATCAGCAGTTTTAAATGCATCGGTCATAGTGATTTTTTTATCTGCTAATGTAAGTAATTTTTCATTAGATACAACAATCAAAGTATCTACATTTTTCTTTAAATTATCAAGTCCGTAATTGGCATTAAGACTTCTTTTTCTTCCTTCGAATTTGAAAGGAATAGTAACTATTGCTACTGTTAAAATATCTAAGTCTTTTGCTATTCTTGCGATTTCAGGTGCAGCACCAGTTCCAGTTCCTCCACCCATACCAGCAGTTATAAATAACATATCAGTATCAACTAAAAGTTCTTTTACTTCATTTTCACTTTCTAATAATGCTTTGGATCCTATTTCTGGATTAGCACCTGCACCAAGACCTTTTGTTAGAATTTGACCTATGTGAACCTTATTATTTGAAGGAGAGTTTTTTAGTGCTTGAGCATCGGTATTTACACATATGTATTCAACACCTTTAACATTTTCTTCTATCATCCTACCAACAGTGTTTCCACCGCCGCCACCAACACCTATAACTTTTATTTTAGCATCAGCAGCAATATCACTTAAAAAATTTTCCATAAACTATCATCCTTTTCAATTGTTTTATATATTACTTTTACCCAAAAGGTTGTATTCAAATATGATATAAATAAAACTCGCTAATATTATTTTAATATGTTTTTTATAAAAATGCATTAATTAATTCAAATTAGATAATTTTAATGCTTTTAATATAGGAATTTTATTTATCAAAAAATCTTATTTTAACAATAAAAATGAAGCAGATTAAAATTCTGCTTCATCTGATATTTTTATTCAAATAGATAATCTGAATGGTTCTTATTTTCTACTCTATTTAATATTGTTTCTCTAGCTATATTATTGTTTGAATAATCATATATAAGATAGTTAGCTCTTAATTTTAAGAAATTTCTTAGATCTTCTTGATATGAATTAACTATTTCTTTTGGAGGTACATAAGATTCAAGTAAATTTCCAAATTTATCAGTTCCAATTATTTTTTCAAACATTATTATTTTATCTTTTGATTTTGGAACTTCAAATGCAGTTAGTTTATGTGCATAAGTTAAAGCATAAATTCCTGTTTTACAAGGATTAAATTTTTTGTAATCAGTTATTTTAAGAGCTACTCCATTTTTACTACCTATTGTTTTTGGTATGAATTTAACACCTTCTAATGATGATGAATTTAAAAGATTAGCAAATTCATTTGAATTTTTTATAGATGAAGAACCGATGAATTTAAATTTATCTCCTTGACCAACACCTGTTCCACTACCAATACCTGTTGCCATATAGCCAAAGGCAGAATCTAAATCAGGTATATTTGGAGATGTCATTTTCCATGGTAATTTAGTATCTTGATAAACCATATCTCTATAATAATTTTTCATTGTAATAATTTCTAGATCACAGTTTATATTTCTATTAAAGAATTTTGCTATTTCACCAACTGTCATACCATGAGCCATTGGCATAGAATCGATACCTACAAATGATTTATATTTAGGTTCTAAGGTAAAACCTTCTACGATATGTCCTCCAACTGGATTTGGTCTATCTAGTACTATTATTTTTTTATTGTATTTTTTAGCTGCAATCATAGAATAGTTAAGAGTTGATATATAGGTATATGTTCTTGAACCTATATCTTGTATATCAAAAATTAAAACATCTATGTCTTTAAGCATATGCTCTGCAATCATTCTGTTTGGACCATAAAGGCTATATACGGGGATATTATACTGAGGATGCACACTTGATTCGATATATTTACCAGCTTTAGTAAGACCATCAAGCCCATGTTCTGGTGTATATAATGCCTTTAAATTTGTTTTTTTATAATTATATAGTACCTCGTAAGTATTTTCACCTTTGGAGTTAATACCTGTTTGATTAGTTATAACACCTATATTTTTATTATTTATTAGATTAGAATACTCACTAATAAGTCTTTCATTTCCTAATATTACTTTGTTATTATCTGCAAAAACTAAATTTGAAGATAATAATAGTATGGTTAGAACAAAAGAAAAAATTCTTCTCATAAAAAAGCTCCTTTCAAATTTATAATCATTTTGTTTTATAAATCTTTTAATTGTATGTATCTAGGATAATATTTTTTAGACTAAAAATAAAGCTTTTTATCGAAACTGTAAAGAAGATTTAACTATTATGTTTTTTTTATATATTAAATTAATTATAAAATGATTAATTTAATATATAAAAAGACAAAAAGAAAAAGAGCCAAAATACTATTTTGACTCTCTTTTCTTTGTATTTAAAATTTTTATTCTAAATGTTCAGCCATTACAGCAGATAATTCTTCTAATGCAGGAGCTTCATCAGAACCTTCAGTTATGATTGTAACTTCTTGATTTTGCTTGATTCCTAAAGACATAAGTCCCATTATACTCTTTGCATTAACTTTTTTTCCGTTAGTTTCAACAAATACATCACAAGTGTATTTAGATGCTGACTTTACAAATATTCCTGCTGGTCTTGCGTGTAAACCATTTTCCGCTTTTACTACTATTTTTTTTGATGCCATTTTTATTCCTCCTAAAATATAAAAAAATAAGTTTTTTAAAACCTAATTGATTTTTAAATAGATGCATAACTTTCTTAAGTGAGCTTACAATGTTTTTACTTGATGAAAATAAAAATATATTTAAGAAAGTTATGAACAATTTATTAAACTGCTTTTTTAGCAATTATAATTAAAATACAGTGATTCCTAATTTCTTTAATTCATTATGTGCAAAATCTTGAACTTCTTTAGCTGTATCTAAAGTTAAAGCTTTTTTAGCAATTTCTTTAGCTTCTTTCATTGATGTAGAACGTATAACTTTTTTAACAGCTTGAATAGATGGTGCATTCATAGAAAACTCATCTAGACCCATACCTAAAAGGATTAGAGTACTTTCTGGAGTTGAAGCCATTTCTCCACACATACCAGTAAATATCCCTTCCTTATGTGATGCATCTATAACCATTTTAACTAATTTTAAGATAGCTGGATGAAGTGGATTGTATAAAGAAGAAATTTTTTCATTCATTCTATCTACAGCTAATGTGTATTGGCATAAATCATTAGTACCGATACTAAAGAAATCTACATGTTTTGCAATTTGATCAGCTATAATTGCAACAGATGGAATTTCAACCATTATACCTATTTCTATATTCTTATCATAAGATATATTTTCTTTATCTAATTCATCCTTACATTCTTTAACTATTTCATTTGCTTTTATAATTTCTTCTAGTGACGAAACCATAGGGTACATTATTCTTGCTTTTCCAAAAGAGCTTGCACGTAGGATTGCTCTTAATTGAGTTTTAAACATTTCTTTTTGTTCTAAACATATTCTAAGTGCTCTATATCCTAAAAATGGATTTAATTCTTTTGGTAAATCAAAATAAGATAGATTTTTATCTCCACCAATATCTAAAGTTCTTATGATTACTGGTTTGTTTTCCATTTTTTCTAAAACTATTTTATAAGACTCAAACTGCTCATCTTCTGTAGGGAAGTTATCTCTACCCATATATAAGAATTCACTTCTGTAAAGTCCAATAGCTTGTGCATTATTTTCTAATACTCCAGCCATATCTGATGGAGCTCCTATATTTGCAGCCATTTCTACATGGTGGTCATCTAATGTTATAGCTTTTTCATTTTTTAATTTATCTAAATCTTTTTTATATGCTAAAAAGTCTTTTGCTTTTTTACTATATTCATCTAAAAGTTCTTTAGATGGATTAATATGGATAGTTCCATTTATAGCATCCATTATAAGCATATCGCCATCATTGATATCTTTAGTTGCTGTTTTAGCACCAACAATACCTGGTAATTCTAAAACTCTTGCTATTATAGCTGTATGAGAAGTTTTTCCTCCTATATCAGTAGCAAAACCTTTTACAAATTTCTTATCTATTACAGCCGTTTGTGATGGAGTTAAATCATGTGCAAGAAGTATAACTTCTTCATCAATTAAAGATACATCATTTATCTTTTTATTTAATGAATTTAATACCATTCTGCTACCAACATCTTTAATATCAGCTGCTCTTTCTTTAAAATATTCATTATCCATACCTAAAAACATATTAGAGAAAAACTCTACTGTTTCATTTATAGCATAATCAACATTAGCTTTATCATCTTTAATTTTAGATTCGATAGAACCTATAAATTCTGGATCATCTAAAAACATCATATGTGCATCAAATAATGCTAATTTATCTTCTGATAATGTTTTAGATGCTTTTTCTTTTATAGTTTGAATTTGATTTCTACTTTGTTCAATTGCTTTGTTTAATTTTTCTAATTCCAAAGAAGGGTTAGATTCTATTTTTTTTATATTTAATTCTTCTTCTTTTATAACAAATGCTTTCGCGATTGAAATTCCTGATGAAACACCAAGTCCTTTAACCAATATAATCATCCTCTCAATTATAAACTGTTAAAATTATTTTATTTATATATAAAGCTTTTAACTTTTAATGTCCTTATTTACTCCCATGCTTTTTATAAATGGGAGGCATAGCCTCCACTATTTATAAAAAGTTTTAAATGTACAAAGGGAATTAAATCTTATCAAAGGGTACTTTACATTAATGCAACATGCGTGCCAAAAATAAAAAAATAAACAGAATTAAAAACGTAATCATTCTAAATACTTAATTTTAAATAGAAAAAATAAAAAAAACAAAAAAATTAAATTTAAAAAAACAAAAAAATTAGACAAAATAAAACATAATATGATAAAAAGTATCAAGGAAGTATGATAAAATTTATCAAGCTATGATAAATTTTATCATACTTCCTTGAATGATTATTTTAATTAAAAAATAAGTCTAATACAAAAATTATTTCATACTAGACTTATTTTATCTATTTAAATATCAATCTATAAGATTATATTTTCTTGCTTTTAATGCAACGGTTCTATGTGTTATTCCAAGAGCTTTTGCAGCTTTATTAAATGATTTATATTTATCCAATGCTAATTTGATTATTTGTTTATCGTATTCTTCCATTGTTTTTAATTCACCATCGAATATATTTACAAATGAATTTTTATTTTGATTTAATTCATTATTGTTACCTATTATATATGAAGGTAATGTATTAGTATCTAAATAATTACCCTCTGATAAAGTTATTACTCTAGTCATTATATTTTCTAATTCTCTTATATTTCCTGGCCAAGTATAAGATTTTAATATTTCTAAGAAATTATTAGTGATTTGTTTTAGTTTTATATTTTCACTTTGACATATTTTTTTGTTGAAATGTTCAACAAGTAGTGAAATATCACCATTTCTATTTCTTAAAGGTGGTAGATTTATTGGTATTACATTTAATCTATAGTACAAATCTTCTCTAAACTCATTATTTTTGACCATTTCTTCTAAATTTCTATGAGTTGCAGCTATTATTCTTATATTTGTTTTTATTGTTTTTATTCCACCAACTCTTTCAAATTCCTTTTCTTGTATTGCTCTTAATAGTTTTGCTTGTAATTGAAAAGATATTTCACCTATTTCATCCAAAAACAAAGTCCCATTATGTGCAAGTTCAAATTTTCCTATTTTTTTTGAAGAAGCACCTGTAAAAGAACCTTTTTCATGTCCAAATAATTCAGATTCTAATAAATTACTAGGTATGGCTGCACAATTTATTTTGATAAAAGGACCATCTTTTTTATTTGAAGCTTCATGTATTGCTTTTGCTACTAATTCCTTACCAGTACCACTTTCACCTCGTATAATAACATTGGCAGATGTCTTTGCAGCTTTTGAAGAAAGAGCTAAAGAATCTTTTAATATATCACTATTTCCTATTATAAGGTCAAAAGCTTTATCTACTTTTGTTTTTTTATCTAATTCATCTTTATAATATTTGATTTCTTCTTTAGCATAATTTAATTTGCTAATCATTTCTTTTATCTTTGTCATATCTTTATAGCTTGTTATAATACCTATAAATTCATCTTTTATATATATGGGTGTTGAGTTTGATATTATAAATTTATCTTCATTTTTTAAACTAACATCAAGTATTTTTGTTTTTTCTTTTAGAGCTTTAAGTGATGGTCTATTTGGAAATTCATTATAAGCATTTTTTCCAATTAAATTATCTTTTTTTGTATTAAATATATCTTCATATGAAGGATTTAAATAATTTATAATTCCATTTTTGTCCATTAAACAGATACCATCACTTATGTGATTTAATATATTAGAAAGCATATTTTTTACTTCTTTTATTTCATTTAATTCTTCGTTAATTGTGTTTGTATTTTCTTCAAGAACTTTATCAAACTCTTCTATATTTAAAATCTTACTATCTATTTGTCCCGAAAAATAATTAGCCAAATCTTTTAGAGCTTCTTTTGAATCATCACCTTTAGCACATAATATAACATTATCACCTTTTTTAAGTCCTAGTGATGTAAGAACTAGCATACTTGAAAGTGGAAGTAGTTCATCTTCTTCATTTCTTTTTATATAAAAAGAAGAGTTATATTTTTCACTTAATTTATTTACAAAAGAAATGATTATAGCAGCAGTTCTAGCATGTATACCTTTTTTATTTTCTATTGTAATTTCTTTATACATTTGATCACTCCATTTTAATTAATATTAATATTATACCAAAATATACTTAACTTATAATCAAAGATGTGAGTTTTATAAAAATTTAGGGTATATATACTATAAATTGGAGGTGCTTAATTTGGTTAATATTAAAACAAAGGAAGAATTACTAAATTTATATGTTAAAAGATATGATGAATTGGATTCTTATGCTAAGGAGAATTTATCACAAAAATATGATGAAATTTTAAAGGATTTTGAATCAAAAAATATAAACACAAAAGATAGTTATGAAAATTATTTTGATGAACTTGAAAAGAAAAATGAAGAATTATTTAAACTAAGCACTTGTGAGTGTTTAGAAAGTTCACCAGCCAAAAGATTTACAGAAATACTAGCGAGTTATGGTGTTATAGTTTTTTTTAGAACTAATTTAATAAAATAAATAAAATGGTATATATGTTCAAAAAAATTACATGTAATGAATTTGAACATATATACCATTTTTAATTTTTGCTATTATAAATATTTTTTTATTAAATTATTGAAAATAAAGAATAATAGTATAATGATTTGGATTTTAGTTTATTTACTTAATAATTAGAATATTAAATTTATAAAAAAATTATAAATGTAAGAAAAGGTTTTTTTAAATTGTTCAGAATAATTACATATTCAAATGTATGTTAAAAATAAAACAAAATTGTAGAATACGTATAAAAAATGAAATAAACAAAGATATTAGATTTATATGCTTAAAATTGAGCCTGTATAAGGTTTTTATAATCTGTGATATTTTGTTAAAATAGTTAAGAGATTTAAATTATTAATTGGCATTTATATTGCTTTAAATTTAAATGGGTTATAAATAAATATTTATGGAGGTTTTTAATATGAGAAATGTAGTAGTTGTAAAGGCATTAAGAACAGCAATTGGTTCATTTGGGGGAAGTTTAAAGAATATTAGTAGTATAGATTTAGGAACTACAGTTGTAAAAAAATTATTAGAGGATTCAAAAATTGACAAAAATTTAATAGATGAAGTTATAGTAGGAAATGTATTACAAGCAGGTCAAGGACAAAATGTAGCAAGACAAATAAGTATAAATTCAGGTTTGAATGAGGAAGTACCTTCTTATACAATAAATAAAGTTTGTGGATCAGGATTAAAGAGTATTGTTTTAGGAATTCAAAGTATAATGCTTGGCGATAGTGATGTTATAATTGCTGGAGGAACAGAAAGTATGTCAAAGGCTCCATATTTAATGCCTCAAACTAGATGGGGTGCTAGAATGGGTAATACTAATGTTGTTGATTCAATGATTAAAGATGGCCTTTGGGAAGCTTTTAATGATTACCATATGGGAATGACAGCAGAAAATATAGCATCTAAATGGGATTTTAGTAGAGAAGAGCAAGATGAATTTGCATTAAACTCGCAATTAAAAACACAAAAAGCTATAGAAGAAAAAAGATTTGAAGATGAAATAGTTGAAGTGTTAATACCTCAAAGAAAAAAAGATCCTATATCTTTTAAACAAGATGAATTTCCAAGATTTAATTTAAAAATAGATAATTTAGCTAAATTAAGACCAGCATTTAAAAAAGATGGAACAGTAACAGCTGGTAATGCTTCAGGTATTAATGATGGAGCAGCTATG
This sequence comes from Peptostreptococcaceae bacterium, assembly GCA_025210335.1. Classification (GTDB taxonomy): domain Bacteria; phylum Bacillota; class Clostridia; order Peptostreptococcales; family Peptostreptococcaceae; genus JAOARY01. The sequence continues at coordinate 26,044 of JAOARY010000066.1, forward strand.
GTTCTTTTAATGAGTGAAGAAAAGGCAAACGAGCTTGGATTAAAGCCTTTAGCTAAGATAAAATCTTATGCAAGTGCTGGATTAGATCCAAAAATCATGGGTTATGGACCTGTTCCAGCAACAAAAAAAGCACTTAAAAAAGCAGACTTAAAAGTATCTGATTTAGATCTTATAGAAGCTAATGAAGCTTTTGCAGCTCAATCCTTAGCTGTATTAAAAGATTTAGATTTAGATGCTAATAAAGTGAATGTAAATGGTGGAGCAATTGCCCTTGGTCATCCAATTGGTGCAAGTGGAACAAGAATTTTCGTTACATTACTTCATGAAATGCAAAAAAGAGATTCTAAATATGGTCTAGCTACTTTATGTATAGGTGGTGGACAAGGGATAGCAATAGTTGTAGAAAGATAATTTTATAAATTAATAAATATATTGTAACCAAATTTACCTTTAATAATATTTTATATTTTTATAAAATATTATTAAAAGAAATTTGGAGGTGTTATTATTAAAAAAAATATAATAATAGGTATTTTGGTAGCTATACTGATTTTAATGTCTTACTATATCTATACATTAAAAAAGCAAGAAGAAGTTATAGATAGGGAACATATAATAATGGGTTGGGATTACTCTGGAGATATAAATTTAGTTAAAGAAAAAGCATCTAAAACTAAATATAATACTGTTTCTCCAATATGGTACCATATTACAGGCAATAAAACTGATTATAAATCACTTGGTTTAAAAATAAAAACTAATAAAGAGTATATAAAATTAGCTCATAAAAATGGGTACAAGGTATGGGCAATGCTTTCAGATGGATTTTCACCAACTAGAAGTAAACTTTTATTTGATAATGACCAAAAAGAAGATGAAATAATAGATAAATTAGTAAAAGACGTAGTTGATAATAATATAGATGGTGTTAATTTAGATTTTGAAGGTGATGGCAGAAAAAATACTAAAGGATTTTTAGAATTTAGTAAGAAATTATCAGATAAATTAAAAGTACATGATAAAGTGTTAAGTATTGATGTAACTGGATATGATAATTTTATGCTTTCTTCATACTATGATAGAAAAGAACTTTCAAAATTTGTAGACTATCTTTGTTTTATGGGATATGATGAACATTGGTCTGGTTCTAAAATTGCAGGTTCAGTATCATCGATTGATTGGGTTGAAAAAAATATAAAAAAAATGTTGGAAGAAGTTCCAAGTGAAAAAATAATACTATCTGTACCTTTTTATACTCGAATTTGGAGAGTTGTAGAAGATGAAGTTGCTTATGTAGATAATACATTTGTAAATATAAGATCAAAACCAAAATCAAATTCAAGTAAGCTTGGTGTTGCAAACAAAAATGAATTTTTTAAATTTAAAAAAGAAGTTAAAGGTGAAAAAGTTGGAAAATCAAATATATGGCTTGAAATAAATTATGAGGGTAAAACAGCGTATATTCATTCAAATTATTCGTCTTATAAAAATTATTTTAAAAATGGAAGAGTTTCAACAAAAGCATATAGCATAAGTAGACAAAATAAAATGCTTAAAGAAAGAGATGATTTTAAAATAGAATATATAAAAGAAGATGGTCAAAATTTAGCTATAGCTGTAAATGATGATGAAAGTAAATATAAGATATGGCTTGAAGATGAGATGTCTATAAAGAATAGATCTATTTTAGTTAATCAATATAATTTAGCAGGAATTGCTGCTTGGAGACTCAATTATGAAGATGAAAATACTTGGAACTATTATAATAAGTATTTAAAAGAAACTAAGGGAATGATATTTTCAAATAAAGAAGAATAAGATATATTAATATCAAAAAGGAACTCTTTTAAAAGAGTTCCTTTTTGATATTAGTAATTATATGATTTTTACTAAAGTCGATTAATTTTTACTTATAATATTATTCCAAATAGAAACGTATTTATCCATTGCCCATTGATTTAATATAACTTCTTCATTTGTTTTTAAATCCAATTTTAATTTTGGATTATTTAAATCGATATTATCAAATACAAGTAATTGATTTTTAGTAAATACCAAAAACATATTATTATTTGGTGAAGAAATCAAATCATAAGTATCACCGTAGATATTTTTCACCTCATCAAAATTATGGTAATTGTCATCATATGCTGCAATTTCCCATGGTAAAGATTTTCTAGTTATAAAATGCAAATCTTTAACTGATTCATGTAGACTTTCATTTTTGGGATTATAAGTAATTTGTTTTGTGGGTAAAAATAAATTCCAATGTCCGTTTTTTCTTTTTAATATAGAGTTTTTTAAATCCGTATCTAATTTTGAAATCACTATATTTTCATTATTTTTATTTTTTACACTTTCTAAAATTTTTGTATACTTATTTTCATAATCTTCTACAGTAGAAATTTCCCTAAGTGAAAAATTAACTATTTCTGAAATATCTAATTTTTTGTTGTGTAGATCATAAATAGGATATAAATTGATTTGGAATTTTGTAGAAGAATATTCCTTAGCATCTGTTTGAAAATAATTATCTTTAATCATCACATAATTATTTCCAACATGTAATAGTTCCTGTATATGATTTTTATAAGGATGATTAGATTCTAAATCTTCATCAATATCGTAATCTTTGTATTTTGAATCTAAAGGAAATGAAGATAGCTTTGAAATCAAAAACTTAAAGTCATAATCTTTAAATGATGAAAAGGAAGAATTTGATTCTACTTCTTTAGATAATAAACTCTTTTTTTCATCAAAGTTTTTTATTTCCCAAAATCCCTTTATATAAGGAGCAATAATGACATCATCAATTAGAGTATAGTTTATCTTTTGATTTATATTATAAATATAAATAGTTCTATAATCGAATGTGTCTTTATCTAAAGATTTAGATTTTAAACCTATCAAAACACCTGAATTAGATTCTTTTGAATAATCTAAATTACTAAGTACTCGAAAATCATCATCTTGTAATTCTAATGATGTAATATTATTTTTATTTGTATCTTTATTATTACAAGAACAGAGTACAAAAACTACTGCTATCAATATAATTTTACATAAGTTTTTCATAATATCACCTAAAAACCTCTTTTTTAATAGTTCTACATTTTATTATACACAATTTAAGGGTAGAAATTAAATATTAAATATAAAAATATATAGATAAATTGCAAAAGGAGGTTTTTATGATTATAAAAAATTATGATATAAAAGATAGATATATTGAAAATAATGACTTTATTTATTATAAAGCTATTAATATAGATGATAATAAAGAATATATTATAAAAACATATAATAAAGAATTAGATTATATAAAAAATAAAATACTTAAAAAAGAATATAATATCTCTAGACAATTAGACAATAAAAAATTTATAAACTATATTGACTTAATAGAATTAAATAATAAATTATATCTGGTATTAAAGGAAAAAGACATAATGAGCTTACAAGAATATTTGAAATCTAAAAATATTTTAGATATAGATGAATTTTTATATCTAACAATACAAATAATGGAAGCGCTTAGTTTTTTGGAAGCTAAAAATTTAAATTTTAAAGAAATAATAATATCTAATATATACATAAGTAAATCTATAAATAAAATAAAGATAGGAGATTTAGGGTATTTGTTTGAAGATGAAGAAGAAGAAGTAAGATACAAAAATGTATATGACTTAGGTATTTTAATATTCAATATATTATGTAATGATTTTTCATTTAAAAAAGATTTTATAATAAAAAGAAAAGATGTGAATAATCGTCTAAAGAGTCTTATATATAATATGATTAATATAAATTCTAAAAAGAAATATAAAAATATAAAAACATTGGAAGAAGAATTTAAACATGTTTATTTAAATACGGACAATACTTTGTTGGAAAATGAAAATATAAAATTAGAATCAAATCAAAATAATATCTTTAAATTATCTAATAAAATTTATAACCTAGATCAAAAGATAAATGAAACGGTGGATAAAATAAATAAATTTGACTTATCTTCTAAAGAGTTATTTATAATAACAGGAAAAGAAGGAGAAGGCAAAACTACTTTTGCAAATGAGCTTGAAAAAAAATTGAAGTATATAAATGGGTATTTTGTAAGAGGTAATTTTGAAAATAATGATTTTAATATTCCATATAAAGGGGTAATAGAAGTTTTAAAATCAATTATAAATAAGGTATTAAATACAGATATTAAAAAGAGAGAAGAGATAAAAAAAGAACTTAAAAATATACTTGGAAAGGATATCTCTTTTTTAGTTAACTTTATTCCTGAATTTAAAAATTTATTGGATGATGATTATAAATATAAGGATATTGATTCTAAAGAAAAAAAATATAGATTAAAAAAATCATTAAAAGATATATTAAGAGTTTTTATAATGAGAGATGAATATTTAATTATATTTTTAGATAATTTACATTTTATAGATAAGGATAGTTTAGATATTATTCTTGATTTATTTGGTTCAGCAAGTGCAGGTAAAATTGTAGTTATTGGTGCAGTTAAATTAGAATTTAATATAAATAGTTCAAATTTATTTTTAGATAATTTAAAAGAAGGATTTGATATAAATTATATAAATTTAAAACCTTTTAATAAAAAAACGATAAATTTATTTTTGAAAGATAGTTTTTTACAGTATCAAGTTATAGGTAGAGATTTTACAAATATTATTTTAAAAAGAACAAATGGTAATCCTCTTTTTATAAAAATGTTTTTGGAATCTTTATATGCAAAAGGAATTATTTATTTTGATAAAATGTGGACTATTGATTGTGAGAGAATTAAAGAAAATCAAGATAAAATACATGATTATATATCCACTGAATTTATAAATAGAATATATAAATTTAATAAAAAATCTTTAGAAATTTTGAAAATAGCATCTTGTTTAGGATTTAGCTTTAAGCTAGAGGATATATCAAAAGTAATAAGTCAAAATGAAGCTTATGTACAAAAATATCTAAAACCAATTATTTTAAATGGGATATTAAAGACTTCAAAAGGCGATGAATATATTTTTTCTAATAATTTAATATATAAAAATATATATAATATTATGAGTGCGGAAGAAAAAAATGAAAAACATTTTTTGATTGGGAAGGCATTATTAGATAAATATCATGATGATAAAAAAAGTAAAGATATATTTAATTTAGCAAAACATATGAATCTATCAAAGAATCTAATAGAAGAAAATAAAAGAGATTTAATAAAAATAAATCTCATTGGTTCAAAGGAAGCTAAAGATAATATGGCTTATAATAATGCTTTGGATTATATTAATCAAGCTGTATTATATATTAATAAAAATCTTTGGGAAGAAGAATATGAGCTTTGTAAAAATGTTTTTAATGAACTTATAGATATAAGTTTTTTGAATAATATGCAAAAAAATATGGAAACCATGGCTTTTGATATCTTAAATAATTTAAAAACCATAGAAGATAAGGTTTTGTGGTTAAATAATATTGCTGTTAAATATTTCAATATTGGAAAATATGATAAATCAATTTTATTTATATCAAAATCACTAGAATATTTTGATATAAATATGGAAAATAAAACTGTTAGGAAATCATATTTAAAAGAGTATAATATATTGAAACTTAGCTTAAAGAAAAGAGATATAAATAGGATAAAAGAAAGTGATCTTATAAAGGATAAGGGAAATATTCTTATAATGAAGAGCTTAATAATAGCTTTGGACATATTTAATTTTAATACTTATAAATATACTTTTAATTATTTGGTTTGTAAGTGGATGAATATGACTTTGAATTATGGAATATATGAAGAAACGCCTTATGGTTTATTTTTATATTTAAATTTTTTAATATTTGAAGAAAAAAACTATAAAGATGTTTATAATATATTAGATTACACATTTGAATTAGCTGAAATTCTAGGTTTTTTAGGACAGAAAGTAAAAATTATATATTCTTATTATAAGAATCTAATGGGTTTAATTAAATATTTAAGATGGGATGAAAATTATTTAAAAGAAAATATAAAACTTTGTGAACTTGGAGATAAGTATAATTATCTGTCTAGTTTATATTCAATAAATTTAGATATAGTATATAAAAATTCTATGAATTTAGAGGAAATGGAAGGTATTTTGTTTGAGTATTATGAATTTGCAAGAGAAAGAGATTTGTATAAATTAAAATTGAAGATAAACATGTATTTTATAATATTAAATAATTATTTTGATATAAATAAAAATTTATTTACAGATATGATTTTAGATGAAGAAAAATTAATGGAAAAATTTAAATTTTTTAATTTTACAAAGGAAATGTATTATTATTATTTAATTGTATTAGAAACTTTATATATTTTTAAAAAACATGATGAAGGTATGGAGTTTATAAAAAAAATACAAAGAGAAGTATTAAATTCAAAATCTATATTTTTGAAATATGAATTTCTATATTATAAATCATTATTTTTACTTGAAAATTTTGAAACCATAAAAGATGTAAATTTAAAAAAGAAATATTGGAATGAAATTGAGATAAATAAAAAATTTATAAAAACTCTAGATGAAGAGTTTTCAAATGATTATAAATATAGATATTATTTTATAGAAGCTAGAATGTGTGATATATCTAAAGATTATTTTAATGCGATTAAATTATATGAAAAAGTATCTCTTTTACTTAAAAATACAAATCAAAATAGAGAAAAAGCGATTATAAATGAAGAAATAGGAAGATTTTTTTTAAGATTAGAACATTTTACATTTGCAAAAGCATATTTAAAAGAATCATATAGAAATTATTATTTATTTGGAGCAAAGAAAAAGATAATTTCTATGGAAGAAGAATATATAAATATTTTACAAGGTTTTTTATCCAAGAGATTTACAAATTCAAACTTAAATTCTAATGATCAAGATGATATGCTAGAAGACAATAAGAATATGTTGGATTTTATATTGCATTCATTAAAAAATTTAGATGAAAAAAATATATATAATTTATATATGAAGAAAATAAAAGAGCTTATAAATCCGATGAAGTTGATATTTATTGTAAAAGAAAGGGATTTTAGAGTTAAAATTTTTCATTTTGATAAAACATATATATTGGATGATAGCTTAAGTAATTATCAAAATATAGCAAAAACAATAATTGAATACAGTTTCTATACAGGTGAAAATATATTATTTCCAAATTCTTATCAAGAAGAAATTTTTAAATATGATGATTATCTAAAAAAGACAAATCCTAAATGTTTGGCTTCTATTCCAATTGCATTTGAAGGGCAGATAAAGGCTGTTTTATATTTCGAAAAAGAATCATCAAAAGAGGTATTTGAAGATTATATTTTTGAAGAAATGTTAAAATATAGTTATAATTTAATATATTTAATAATGAAAAAAGAAGAATTTAGTTTTAATTATGATAAAAATAATATAGTAAAAAATGTATCACAAGAGATATTAAATGGAATGAAGGAAAATGTTAATATAATGGAGATAATGAAAAGAAATATATTAAGAGATAAAATTGATAAAAATTTCATAAAAAATTTAGATGTTGAATTATCTTTTGTAATAGAGTCTTTTTATAGCATGATAAATAAAATTGAGGGTATTTCAAATAAGATTGAATCAAAAGATGAAAATAAAGAGTTATTTTTTTTAAGAGATTTAGTTGATGATATATTGATAAATATGCGAGAGAAGATAAAAAGAAATAATTATAAGGTAAATATAGATATAAAAGATGATATAGAAGTATATAGTTATAAGAATTTATTTGAAAATATATTAAAAGCTTTTATAATAAATTCTATATCACATGAAAAACAAGAATTAAAAGAATCAAATATAAATATAATAGTTAGTGAAGATAATCTAAATTTATATATAAGATATTTAGATGATGAAATTAGTGTTGAGGATGATGAACTTGAAAATGTTTTTGAGCCTTTTTTTAAATCAAAAAATAAAAAAAGAAGTATTTTAGGTTTGGATAAGGTTAAAAATATAGTTGATAAAAATTTAAATGGAAAAATAATATGTCAAAAGGATGAACTTGATAAAATGAGTTATTTAATAGAGATACCATTTAAATATTTGGATAGAGATTTCAATGAAGTTTTAAATAATTGATGACAATTTAAAAAAAAGCTGTTATAATGATTTTGTAATTTAATATGAGTTTAACTAGGGGTGCCGTTATTGGTCGGCTGAGATAAAGAACCTTAATTTTTTGACCCTTAACCTGATCTGGATAATGCCAGCGTAGGAAAGTTTATTTTGACGCGTTCAAACCACAATTTTCCTAATTGTGGTTTTTTTATTATTCTAATTAAATATTAAAATTTTTTAGTTGAAAAAGAAATAAATTAAAAATATAGAATATAAAGGAGGTGCAAATATGATTATAAATGGTGAAGAAATGAATTTTGCTCATAATTTAAATATTGAAGATATTTTAAATAAATTAAATGTAAATAAAGATAATGTTGTTGTTGAAATGGATTTAAATATTATAAAAAAAGAAAATTATAAGGAGTTTTATCCAGATGAATCTTCTAAAATTGAAATAATTAATTTTGTTGGTGGTGGTTAAAATAAAAATTAAGATAAATGAAATTGACAAAATAGTTGATAAAAATACAGAAATTTCTGAAGTTTTAGAAAAATTGCATGAAAATATAGATTTAGTAATTCTAAATGGTCATGTTATTAAAGAAAATAAAGTACTTAAGGAAAATGATAATCTTATTTTAATAAAGAAGGATAAAAAATATACAAAAAAGGAATTAAAAACTTTTTTATATGCTAGAAATACAAAAGAAGTAAATGATAAATTTAAAAATTCTAAAGTGGCTATAGCTGGACTTGGTGGAATTGGATCAAATGTAGCACTTTCATTAGCTAGAGTTGGTATTACAAAGATGCTACTAGTAGATTTTGATATTGTTGAACCTTCAAATATAAATAGACAAGTATACAGTATTTTTGATATTGGAAGAAAAAAAACACAAGCTTTAAAAATGCATATAGAAAGTATAAATCCATATATAGAATTAGATATTATTGATAGAAAAATAGAAAGAGAAGATGTAGAGGAAATTTTTAAGGATTATGAAATTGTTGTAGAAGCATTTGATGATCCTAGATATAAATCTATATTGGTTGAAGAATTATTGATTTTAAAGAAACAAGTTGTTGCATGTAGTGGTATGGCTGGTTATTTTGATTCAAATCTTATAAAAACAAAAAAGGTTAATGATAATTTATATATTTGTGGAGATTTAGTAAATGAGGCTAAGGAATTTAGTGGACTTATGTCACCAAGAGTATTAATAACAGCAGGGCATATGAGTAATATGATATGTAATTTGATTATAAATAAGAGGAGATGAGCTTTTGGATAAATTAAAGATTGGAAATGTAGAATTTAATAGCAGACTTTTTATAGGTACGGGAAAATATCCGTCTAAAGATATAATTAAAAAGGCATGTGAAAATAGTAAAAGTGAAATGATAACGCTTGCCCTTAGAAGAGTGGATTTTAAAAGTAAAGAAGATAATATTATTGATTACATACCAAAAGATATGCATTTATTACCAAATACTTCGGGTGCAAAAAATGCAGATGAAGCAATCAGAATAGCTAGACTTGCAAGAGCCTGTAATTGTGGAGATTTTATAAAAATAGAGATTATACCAGATAGTAAATATCTTATGCCAGATAATTATGAAACTATAAAAGCGACTAAAGTTTTAGCGAAGGAAGGATTTATAGTAATGCCTTATATGAATCCTGATTTAGTTGCAGCTAAAGAAATGATAAAAAATGGAGCTGCTTGTGTAATGCCTCTTGGAGCACCAATTGGAAGTAATAGAGGGATACAAACGAAGGAAATTATAAGAATAATGATAGAAGAAATTAATGAAGTACCGATTATTGTAGATGCAGGTATTGGAAAACCTTCTCATGCAGCGCAAGCTATGGAAATGGGTGCTGATGCAGTTTTAGTAAATACTGCAATAGCCTCAGCAAAAAATCCAGATATGATGGCTAAAGCCTTCAAATTAGCAGTAGAATCAGGAAGAATTGCATATTTAAGTGGACTTTCAAAATCAAAAGAATTAGCAAGTGCATCTTCACCACTTACTAACTTTTTAGGAGAGATGTAAATGAGTTTTTATGATGTTTATAAATCTTTAGAGGATAAAGATTTAGATTATATAATTGAAAATACAAAAGAAGAAGAAATAAAAGAAATTTTAGCAAAAGATTTTTTAGATGAGTTTGATTTTTTGAAATTATTATCAAATGAAGCTAAAAATCATCTAGAAATTATGGCTAAAAGAGCAAATTTTTTAACTTTGAAGCATTTTGGAAGAGCAGTACTTTTATATACTCCTATTTATATATCTAATTATTGCGTAAATAAATGTGTATATTGTAGTTATAATCATGAAAATGAAATAAAAAGAAAAAAATTAAACTTAGAAGAAATTGAAAAAGAGGCAATAGAAATTTCAAAAACTGGATTAAGACATATTCTTTTATTAACAGGTGATTCAAGAAAAGAAAGTCCAGTATCTTATATTAAGGATGCAGTAAAAATACTTAAGAAATATTTTGATGCTATATCAATAGAAGTGTATGCACTTAAAGAAGATGAATACAAAGAGCTTGTAGATGCAGGGGTTAGTGGACTTACTATTTATCAAGAAGTATATAATGAAGACATTTACAAGAAAGTACATTTAAAGGGACCAAAGTCAAATTATAAAAATAGATTAGATGCACCTGAAAGAGGTTGTAAAGCAGGAATGAAATTTATTGGAATTGGAGCACTTTTAGGTCTTAATGATTTTAGAAAAGAAGCATTTTACACAGGTATACATTGTAATTATTTACAAAAAAAATACCCTCATGTTGAATATAGTGTATCTGCACCTAGAATAAGACCTCATGTTGGAATATTTGATCTTATAGATGAGGTTGATGATAAAGATTTGGTTCAAATAATTTTAGCATATAGAATATATCTTAAAAGTGTAGGCATTACTATGTCAACTAGAGAAAAAGAAGGTTTTAGAGATCATTTAATACCACTTGGTGTAACAAATATTTCAGCAGGTGTTAAAACTTCTGTTAAGGGACACAGTAGTGATGAGGATAAGGGTGAAGCTCAGTTTGAAATAGCAGATAAAAGATCTGTAAAGGAAATGAAAGAAGCTATAAAAAATATGAATTATCAACCACTTATGAAAAATTGGATGAATATTTAAAAATTTAGGAGGATTTATTATGACACAGATGGAAGCAGCAAGAAAAAATATTATAACGAAAGAAATGCAAATAGTAGCGAAAAAAGAAAATATTGATGTAGAGGAACTAAAAAATTTAATAGCAGAAGGCAAAGTTATAATACCTGCAAATAAAAATCACAAAAATATAGATCCTGAAGCTATTGGTCTTAATATGAGAACTAAGATAAATGTAAATTTAGGAATATCAAAAGATAGCTCTGATTTTGATTTAGAAATGGAAAAAGTTAAAAAAGCAATAGATTTAAAAGCAGAAGCTATAATGGATTTAAGTTCTTATGGAAAGACTAAGGAATTTAGAACTAAGTTAATTGATGAATCAAAAGCTATGATTGGGACAGTACCAGTTTATGACGCGCTTGGTTTTTATGATAAGGAATTAAAAGATATTAGTTCAAAAGAATTTTTAGATGTTGTAAGAGAACATGCAAAAGATGGTGTTGATTTTGTAACTATACATGCAGGAATGAATAAGGAAACTGCAAAAATATTTGAAAGAAATGAAAGACTTACAAATATAGTTTCAAGAGGTGGATCTTTAATGTTTGCTTGGATGAAACTAAATAATAAAGAAAATCCTTTTTATGAATTTTATGATGAATTATTAGATATTTGTTATGAATATGATGTTACTTTAAGTCTTGGAGATGCTTTAAGACCAGGAAGTATAAAGGATTCAACAGATGCATCTCAAATAAAAGAGTTAATAACTTTAGGTGAACTTACAAAAAGAGCTTGGGAAAAGAATGTACAGGTTATGATTGAAGGTCCTGGTCATATGGCATTAGATGAAATAAAAACAAATATGATATTACAAAAGAAATTATGTTTTGATGCACCATTTTATGTACTTGGCCCAATTGTCACAGATATAGCACCTGGTTATGATCATATAACAAGTGCTATTGGTGGAGCTTTAGCTGCTTCTTGTGGTGCGGATTTCTTATGCTATGTAACACCTGCTGAGCATTTAAGATTACCAGATTTAGAAGATATGAAAGAAGGTATAATTGCTTGTAAGATTGCGGCACATGCAGCAGATATTGCAAAGGGAATAAAAAATGCTAGAGATTGGGATAATAAGATGAGTGATGCAAGAAGAAGACTTGATTGGGAAGAAATGTTTAGTCTTGCTATTGATGAAGAAAAAGCTAGAAGATATAGAAAAGAATCTACACCAGAACATGAAGACAGCTGTACTATGTGCGGAAAAATGTGTTCTATGAGAAATATGAATAGAGTGATGGAAGGTAGAGATATAAACATATTAAGAGCTGATGCAAATTGATTTTTTTTATAACAAATTTAAATTTGGTTCATGAAGAACTTTATTTTTCTAATATAAAAATAGCATTGGAAAATGATATTTCATATATGATAATAAGAGAAAAAAATAAATCGTATGAAGAACTTTATGAGATAACAAAAAAAATCTTAAGTCTTAAAAGAGAATCAGGCTCAAAAACTAAAATTTTGATTAATTCGAACTTAGATATTTTAAAAAATTTAGATTTAGATGGAATTCATTTATCAAATGAATTCTATCTAAATCATAAAGAAGAAATAAGCAAAATAAAAGATAAAATAATCGGTTATTCAATTCATAGCAAAGAAGAATTAAATAGATTACCCAAAAATATAAATTATTTAATTGCTGGAAATATCTTTAAAACAGATTGTAAAAAAGGGCTTGAAGGTAAGGGGCTTAAGTTTTTAAAGGAATTAAATGAGCTTACAGACAAAAAGATTGTAGCTATTGGTGGTATTAATTTGGAGAATATAAAAGACATAAAAGAGGCGAATTTATATGGTTATGCTTTTATGTCTTCTTTTATAAAAAATAAAAATTTAAAAAAATTTATAGATAATTTATTTGAAGAAATAGAGGTTTAATATGTTTTTTGATGAGGATAAATTAAAAGAAGAATGCGGTGTATTTGGAGTTTTATTAAAAAATAACAAAATAAAAGATAATAAAGATTTAATATATAATGCTTTATTTTCATTACAACATAGGGGCGAAGATGGAAGTGGTATATATTGTTATAAGAATCAAAATACTAATCTTTATAAAGAGTTGGGTTTGGTTTTGAATAATTTAACAAAAAATAATTTGAATGATTTTACTTGTAATATGGCTTTAGCGCATAATAGGTACTCAACATGCAAAATACATCAAAATTTTGCGTTACAACCTTTTTTTAAAAAGTTTGAAGACCAAGATTTAAATATAGCAATTGTCCACAATGGAAATTTGAATTTAAAAAAAGTGTTTTATGATGACTTGTATGAAAAAAAATATGAAAAATATAGTGATAGTAATATTTTTTTTGATATTTTTTTAAAAAAATTAAAAATAGCTTTGAAAAAATATCATATAAAGAATATAAAATCTAAAAAATCATTTAAATATATACAAGAAGTTTTAGTAGGAGCTTTAAATTATTTTAATGGAAGTTATTCAATGATAATATCAATAAATGATATGATAATAGCTTTTAGAGATAAAAAGGGAATTAGACCTTTGTTTTTGGCAGAAAATGAACAAGGCTATTATTTAGCTTCAGAAACCTGTGCATTAGAAGATATAGACTATAAACAGCTTATAGAAATAAGAAATAATAGTATTGTTTTTATAACTGATAAAGTGTATAAAAATAATCTTTATAAAGAAGAATTTAAAGAAAGATTTTGTGCTTTTGAATATATATATTTTCAAAGAGAAGACTCTATGATTGATGATAAAAGTATATACAATTATAGATATGATTTGGGTTTAAAAATGGCTAAGAAACTAAATACAATGGATATAGATATAGTTAGTGGAGTTCCTATGTCTGGCATACCAAGTGCATTAGCTATTTCTAATGATTTGGGTATAGAATATAAGGATATATTTTTAAAGCAAAGATATAAGGGGAGATCTTTTATTAAGAATTCAAATGAGAAAATAAAAACTGCAATAAATGAAAAAATAAAAATAATAAAAGATATAGTAAAAAACAAAAATATATTAATCGTTGATGATTCTTTGGTTCGGGGAAGTACTATGAATTATATAGTAAAGAAATTAAAAGAATATGGTGCAAAAAAAATACATATTGCAATAACATCTCCTATTATAAAAAATCCTTGTTATCTGGGTATTAATATAAGCACAAAAAAAGAACTTATAGGTGCTAAATTATCCAAAGATGAAATAAAAAATTATTTAGATATCGATAGTTTAAATTATCTTGAAGTTAATGATTTAAAAAATACACTAAAAGAAAATATTTGTATTGATTGTTTTTGTAACTAAAAAACAACTAAAAGATTTAGCTAAATTTTTTGAATTTACTCTTATCAATAGACATAAAAAACCTTTTATGATACCATAATGATAGACTATTTGATAAAGGAGAGTTAAAATGAGCGAAAATAAAGTTCTTGCAACAGTTAATGGAAAAGAAATAACTAAAGCAGATGCAGATTTATTATTACAAAGCATAGGACCTCAAAGAGCTATGCAATTTTATTCAGAAGAGGGACAAAAACAACTTTTAAATGAGTTAATAAACCAAGAACTTATTTATTTAGATGCAGTTGATTCTAAAATAGAAGAAGATGCAGAATTTAAAAAGGAAATGGAAATAGTTAAGACTAATGTTATAAAGCAATTTGCTATAACAAAGATATTAAAAGGAGCTTCAGTAAATGATGATGAAGCTAAGTCTTTCTATGATGAAAATAAAGATATGTTTAAGCAAGTTGAAACTGTTCAAGCTAGTCATATATTAGTTGACAGTGAAGATAAAGCTAAAGACATAATAAAAGAATTAAATGATGGTTTAGAATTTGGTGAAGGAGCTAAGAAATATTCTTCTTGCCCATCAAACCAAAGAGGTGGAGACTTAGGAAGTTTCTCAAGAGGACAAATGGTTCCTGAGTTTGACCAAGCAGTATTTGAAATGGAAGTTGGTTCAATTACAAATGAACCTATCAAGACTCAATTTGGATACCATGTTATAAAGCTTGTTGAAAAAACTCCAGAAAGAGTTCAAGATTTTAGTGAAGTAAAAGATAATGTAACTAATCAATTATTAGCTAAGAAGCAAGGCGATTTATACATGGAAAAAGCAGAAGAGTTAAAAGGAAAATATCCAGTAGAAATTAAATAATTCTTGTTTTATTTATAATAAAATTATATAATAAAAAAAGGCTTGAAAAATCAAGGCCATTGAAAACATTTAAAATAAGGCAGTATTGTATAGACGAATCTATATAATACTGCCTTATTTTTTTATTTTGGTTCTTTGTCAAATGGTGTTGGTGAAGAATTTTAGCAAGAAAATAATGTAATCTTTTAAGGTAGTATGAAAATGAAAAAACTCATTTTTATGCTACCTTTATTTTGTTAATAGATGAAATATCCATATTTATA
>JAOARY010000067.1 GCA_025210335.1 Peptostreptococcaceae bacterium
GTCGTAGGTATAGTATCTTCGATTAGTTGGAGTACGCTTTGCTTTGAGTATATTTTGTCTATCCCACCTTTGAAGTGTTTTTACTGATACATTCAACAACTCAGCAAAATCTTTTGGTTTGTAATTTACAATGTGTTTCATGTGTTCATCAACTCCTTAGTAAAATACAAACACATTAAAACACTTTTGTCAATAAATTTATTAACTACAGATCATCTCCTTAAAAAAATTTAGAAAGTAAATTCAGCTCTAGTTGAATTGCTTGTTTTTTTATTAAGTTTACCAAGCATTTGACCTTGAGGAATTCTTACTGATGGGAATACACCTTCTTCAAATAATAATATATTTAAAGACCCACCATATTGGAACCAACCTACTTCATCGCCTTTTTTGATAGGAATATTACTACCTGAAGGAAGATTTTTATATTCATCTTTAAATATAACTGAAGCTATAGTATTAAGACCTACAGGAATCATTGCTATATGTCCATATTCCTTAGTTTTTATAATCATATAACCTCTTCTAAAATGTTCAAATACACTATAATCATATCCATAACCTACATTTCCACCATGAATCAACTCAGGAAAATCTTTGATTCCAAAATAATTTCCAGCAACATCTTCATTTGATTCTACAATTATGCCGTCAATTGGTGAATGATATCTGTGATAGACATCAGGCATAAGAATACAAGAAAGTGCTGTTCCACCTACAAAGCGGTCTGCTAAAGGTGAGTTATTAAGTAATTGTTTTATATCCAATTTTTGAGTTTTTACTTGTAATTTTGTATCCAAAGTTAGATTATCTTCAATCATATTTACAACTGCATCTGCTGGAGAAACTAATACAGAACTATCTTGTGGAGAACTAATAGGTCTCATTCCATCTTTTAATTCTCTTTTAAAAAACTCATTAAAATTCTTATAGCCACCTGCTGGAATTATATATTCATCCATACCAGAGCCAATTTCTGCTTCCCATTTTTGAACTAGAGGAAGTGATTCAGATGAATCCATTTTAGCACCATTTAGTTCAACGAATTGATAAGTCATCTCTCTACCAGAATCATTACCAACAAATGCTAATCCAGCTTCATTTTCATAATATAACCAACTAAATTTTTGTATATAGTCAAGACCTGTAGTAAGGTCTGGATTCCAAGCATACCAGTCTTTGAAGAATGAACAAAGTGTATCTATTGTAGCGTTTTGCCAATTATATACTACTGATGGATCTGTGCCAGATGGTATAGGATTAACACCGCTAACTGCATTATCAAACATATCTTTGAATCCTCTTGGAAAATCAGGATTAATTTTAGTATTATTTTTATACCAATCTTGAATTAATGCAACAAATTCATCAATAGTTGTTACCTGATTTTTTAAACCTTCACGTTCTAAAGTCTTACTGTTCATAAAAAAATCCTCCTAATTATAAAATATTAAGTTAAATATAATAATAAATTCAACTTAATGGTATTATACCTATAATAATTTTTACCAAACATTTAATGAATTAGAATATATATCTAAAAATCATTACTAAATTAAATTCAAAATAAATTGATAAATTATAGTATATAGATTCTATAATGAGAAATGATCCTAGAAATGATATTTAATCATTTTTAGGTTTTATTTTTTTGTAGTAAAATATATCTAATCTTATATAAAAAAGTAGAATAACTGTTTATTTTGGTATAAAATTGATATGTTGATAGATGATTTATTAGGAATTTATATATCAAAAATACATATAGAATAGTAGGGACGAAATTATATGAGCAAAACAGTAAAAAGAGGATATTTAGAGAACGAACAAAGAGATTTTAGCGAAAAAGCAATAAGCAAATTAAAAGAAATAGGAAAAGATTTATATTATTTATTAAATAGAGGTTATTATATCAAAAATTCTTCTACATTTTTAGGTAATCATCATTTACTTTCAAAGAATCAGAGATTAGCTTTGGTTAGATCTATTTCTTCCAAAGAAAATATAAAATATAGACTAAACAAAGAAATTAAAGATAGCTTAGAAGATAAAACAGTATATATTGATGGATTTAATACTATTATAACTTTGGAAGTAGCTTTATCTAATTCATTACTTTTAAAATGTATGGACAAGACAATTAGAGATTTGGCAGGACTTAGAGGAACATACAAATTAATAGATAAAACAGATATAGCAATTAAGTTAATAGGGCAAACATTAGTTAAATATAAGGCATCTAAAGTTGTGTTTTATTTAGATTCACCTGTATCTAATTCCGGGAAATTAAAGCTTAAAATAATAGAATTGCTAAAAAACTATGATTTTGAACTTGATATTATAATAATACCAAATGTAGATTCTACATTAGAAAAATTAGAAAATGTAATAACAACGGATGCAATAATTTTAGATAAATGCAAATCTTGGTTTAATCTAAATAGATATATATTAGAAGAACATTTACCTGAATATGAATATGTGGATTTTAGAGATTTGATGGAATAAAAAATAAATATTAAAGAAACAGATAGTAAAAGAGGGGGTAATTTTTTGTCTAGTTTAAATTTGCTTATGAAAGCATTAAAATCTAGCCCAGATAATCATAATTTAAGATATAATGTGGCTAAATTACAAATAGAAAACAATATGTTTAATGAAGCATATGATAATTACGAGGTTTTGTATCAAAAGACTAAAAATATAGAAACAATAGATTTGATGATAGAATGTTTAATAAATTTAAATGATCTAAATAAAGCAATACAAATAGTAGATAGTAAAATAAATTCTAGTTCAAATTGGGCAAAAGCATATTTAAGAATTTCTAAGGAATACGATAAATCAAATGACTTAGATAATGCTTTAAAATACTATGAATTAGCAGTAAAATACGATAAAATACTAAGGGATTATACATATGAATTAAGATTTATGAATCTAAGTACTAATAATCAAAATCTAAGTAGTAATAACAAAGTAAATACTAATTCTAATTCTAATAAAGATAATGATATAAGAACTAATCAAAATAACACTAATTGTAATAATGATAATTTTAATATAAATAACAACTCGAATATGAATAATACAAATAATAACGAAAATAAAAGACCAGTATTAAAATTAAGTAATATTAGAAAAAACAATAATGAAAAAGAAACTAAAAATGATGAATCTAAAAATAGAAATAATGAAGGTAGTAAGGAAAAATTAAAAGTTCTTAATTTTTCAAATGGAGAAGATCAAAGAGATTATACATTATATGAAAATACAGATTATAAAAAAGTTGATATTGGATTTAAAGATGTTGCAGGATTAAGAAAAGTAAAAGAAAATATATATAATAATATAATAGCACCTATAAAGAATCCATTCCTATACAAAACTTATGGAAAAACTGCTGGTGGAGGGATTTTATTATATGGACCTCCTGGTTGTGGTAAGACATTTATATCAATGGCTACAGCTGGTGAATGTGATGCACATTTTTTTAATATCTCTATAACAGATATTTTGGATATGTATATAGGAAGTAGTGAAAAGAATCTAAATGAAATATTTGAAACAGCTCGAAAAAAAGCACCTTCAATAATATTTATAGATGAGATTGATGCTATTGGTGGTTCAAGACAAGAATCAAGAACAAATGCATTAAAGATGCTAACAAATCAACTTCTAATAGAATTAGATAAAACAAGAAAACAAAATGATTCGATACTTGTTATTGGAGCAACTAATATGCCTTGGTCTGTTGATAATGCATTAAGAAGACCAGGAAGATTTGATAGAGTTATGCTTATTCCACCACCAGACTATGAAGCTAGAGTTGAACTTCTTAGATTGGATTTGCAAAATAGACCTCATACAGATGTTGATTTTAAATTTTTAGCTCAAAAGACAAAGGATTTTTCAGGAGCAGATTTAAAGGCATTATGTGATAAAGCTAGTGATTTGGCTATAAAAAAATCAATGGAAACAAACGCTATAATCCCATTAAATACTCATTACTTTATGCAGGCTTTAAATGATAGTAAAGCAACTACTTTAGAATGGCTTAATACTGCCAAAAACTATGCAACATATGCAAATGAAAGTGGAATATATGATGAAATATTAGAATATCTAAAAAGTAATAAGTATTAATTAATGTGAAACTCTATATTAATATAGATATAAAAAATAAAGAGTCATAAAAGAGGTGAAAATATTGAATTTTTCTTCTTCAAGTATGAATATCAATAAAATAGAAACAAAGATGGATTTTTTATTTAACAATGAAAAATATGATTTGGCAATAAAGGATGCTTATAATATACTATCTATGGAACCAACAAATAAAAATGCCCTTTATGTATGTTGTTATATACATTATATAAAAGATGAATTAGATAAAGCTAATCATTTTGCGCAGGAGTTTTTGAAATTAAATCAAGAAGCTGATTATATACATAGTCTGTACGCTCAAATCCTTAAAAGAAAAAATGATTATCATAAAGCTTTAACACATATGAATAGAGCCTTAGAATTAGATCCTAATAATGAATCAAATTATTATAATATGGCATTGATGTTTATAGGTAAAGGTCATACAGATGTATATAAAGCGATAGATTATTTGGAAAAATGCCTAAGAATTGATCCGAATTATCAAAAAGCATATTCATTATTAGCTTATTTGTATATAGAAATGAACGATATACATAAGGGAAATAGATTCATAACAAAAGCACTCAATCTAAATCCTCTATCATCATATTCAAATAGGATAAATGCCTATTATTATCTTAAGGTTGGGGATTTGGATGAGGCTAAAGAAAGTATATTAAAATCACTGAGATTAAATCCAAATGATGAACATTCACAAATTTGTCTAAAGGAAATAGATGAAGTTATGAAAAATCCTGTACCTTATTATAGACAAATAAAAGATTTTTTAGATGATAACTTAAGAAGTGACCCAAATGATAGTTTGAGTATTGAATATATGTATAAAATAAATCAAAAATTAGAAGATTTAAATTCTCTAACAAATCCAATAGATATGATTGTAGATAAGTTTAGAGATATATTTAATATCTAAAATGATATCTAAAAATTTAATTTTTAGGTATTAAATAAACTTATTTTTAAAATATTTGCAGTTGATAACTGTAATTAAAGTACTATCATAGAAAATTAAAAAATAAAAGAGGTGAAATTTTGAATATAGGGATATTACCAAAAATAATACATCCTTCTTGGGATGAATTTTTGACAGATGAAATAAAAAATGAATTAAAAGAAATAGAATCAAAGATAGGAAATAATTATAATCCTAAAAAGGAATATGTACTTAGATTCTTAGAAAATGATTTGGACAATATAAAAGTAGTGATTTTGGGAATGGATCCATATCCACAAGAGGGTGCAGCAATAGGGCGTTGTTTCCAAGTTGGTGGTCATACTTCTTGGGATGATAAATTCAATAAATCATTACAAAATATATTTAAACTGATTCACAAAACATATATGGATATTAAAGAATATTCAGATATAGGAAGCTTAAAGATAATAAGAAAAGATATTAAGGATAATATGTTTAATATATTAGCTCCTTGTGATATGTTTGATTCTTGGGAGAAACAAGGTGTATTATTATTAAATGCAACATTGACAGTAGAAATTAATAATTCGGGTAGTCATTTGGATATTTGGAGTGGTTTTAGCAAGAAACTCATTAAATTTATCGACAAAAAAAGACCTAAAGCAAATTGGTTTTTGTGGGGAAATGATGCACAAAATGTAGGTAAGGATATAATAAATGGTATTAAGCATGAATCGAGACATCCATCAAGAACAAGCTCTAAATACGAAAATGATTTTTTGAAGTCTAATTGTTTTAGAGATACTATGAAAATGAATAATGAAGCAGATAAAATAAACTGGTTGGGTTAATACCCAATCAGTTTTTTTTATAGAAAAATTAATATTTATGCATATAAAAAATTAACTTATTAATATTTTTTTATAGAAAAAAATATTAAGTTTAAAAATATTTTAAGTGTCAAGTGAATTGAAAAATTTTTATACATACCATTTAGTGACCTAAAGCAAACTTAAAGATTTGTTGAAAATAAAAAAATATAAAAAATTGAATTTTATATAAAATTTAAAAAAATATTTTTTTATGAAAAAAATTAATATTTATGCTTCTAGGACTTTAGATTTATAAAAATTATGCTAAAATAACTATGTGTTGTATATTTTTTGCTTAAAAGATAAAAAAGAAAGGATGTGTAAGAAAAATGTCAAATGAAAATCAACAGTCAATGAAGAATTATTATATTGTCAAATTAGATATTAGTTCAAAACAAAAATATATTTATTCTTCAAATAGATTGCAAGAAATAATAGGGGCATCAAAGATTATAGAATTTATAACAGAAATGTTAGGTCGAGATGTGCTTCTTAAAATGAATAGGGATTCTTTTAATGAAGACTATGTATGCCTAAAAGATTTAGAAGTTAAAGACATGAAGGACATAAATAAAAAGGCTTTTGAAAAGGTTTCAAATTTCTATACAAAAAAACGAAAAGAAGAACTTAAGTCTATCAAAGATGGTTGTGAAGATTTTAAAAGTTCGTTAAGTGAAGAAAAACTAGATGAAATTACGAAAAAGTTTAAGTATAACAAGTTAGAGATAATTAAAGACCAAAAGTATTATTTTGAGAAATATGAAGAAGGATACAAAGAGGGGGATAAAGAATATACATATAATCCATATTCAAATGTATTGTTTGAAGCTGGTGGTAATGCTATGTATATATTCAATAAAAAAGAACATGCACAGGAGTTTAATAAGAGAGTAAGTAGATTTGTTCTTAAATACTTTAAAGGTATTGAGCTTGTAAGCGTTATCCAAAGATATAAGGAAGAGGCTCATTTTATCATTGATATTTTTGATGAGATAGAAAAGAAGATAACAGCAAAGAAGAATAAGAGAAATAATTATATAAATACATTAAGCTTTGGATTTAATGAACTTTGTCCAAATACAAGAAATCCAGCTGGTTATGAAGTTGTTTATCCTTCAGATTATGAAAATGAAGCATTTAGATCTAGTATACTTTCAAAAGAAGCATTTGATAAGAAGTTATTTTATAATCTTTTGATTAATTTAATTAGGATGATTAACGATGAAGAAAAAGAAAAAAACAAAAAGGATAAAGAAAATAATGAAGAAAATAATAATAACAAAGAAAAATTAAATATAAAAGAAAGATTAAGTAATAAGATATCAACTAAACGTTCAGGAATGTACGCTGAAGCAAACTTACATTTTAATAATGATATTAGTTTTGATTATGATTTGGAAGCTACTACATTACAAGAATTATTTGATAGGTTCTATGAATTTAAGAATGTAAATAGACTTGGTAAATTAGATGATTTGAGTTCAAAAGATAAAAAGGAAATAACAGTAGAATTAGATAAATTAAGTGGCAAGAAAACAGAAGGTTCTTATATTGGTATTACTTGTTTGGATGGAAATTCTATGGGAGTAAAAGTCTTTGAGTTCAAAAATAGATACAATGATAAATATGATAAAAACGATAAAACTGATAAATTTGAAATTATAGATTATATAAAAAAAATAGATACAGAAAATAAGTTAGAGAAAAAATTAAAAGTAGAGAATATAGAATCTGATGATTGTTTTGATTTACTCTTTAATTTAACTAATGGTATAACAAATATGCTTAAATTAGATGATAATACAGATAATACGTTAATAGAACAACTTTTAGAAACATCTAATGATGATTCTAAATATATTAGAGAAAAAATACAATTTGCGAATAAAGAATATTTAAAAGAATATATAATATTTACAAGTTCTATTAAAAATGCTTATACACAAGCTTTTGAAGATTTGAAAAGAGAAATATACGAATATAAATATGAACATGAATCAAACAAAAATAATGAAGAAGATGGTTCTGTACTTCCTATAGTACCAGTTATATTAGCTGGAGATGATATATCTTTCTTATCTTTTGGAAAATATTCAATAGAAATAACTAGAAAATATATTAATCATCTTTGTAAGCAAAGCTTTATTGATGACAAAGATATAAATATAGCTGATATTATGGGAAAATTATATGTTTGTTCGGGAACAGCAATAATACCAAGAAATTATCCATTTGCTCAAGGTGTTAAAATTGCAAGTGCTTTAGAGAGTAGTACAAAGAAAAGACTTACAGAAATGAAAAAGACAAAGTTAGAAGCAGTAGAATTTAAAGATAGAAATGATACTTATTTAGAAAGTGCTGTTTTTAAAGCATTTAAGGATAAGTTTGAAAATGAATCTGCTTGGTATCATAATTTAGCAATTAGAAAGAAAGAAGATAATAATACTAAACTAGTAATGATTAGACCAAATACAAAGGATAATACTATATCAAAATATGATGCATCTTTAATGGATTGGCAAATAGTAAGAGGAGATACTAATACAGAGATTGACTCATTTAGAAATAGTAATTTAACAAATAGACCTTACCTTATTTATGATGAATATGATGCTAGAAATGAGAAAAACTATAAACCTAAAGAAAATATAAATAAAGATGAAGATATTAACTTTAAAGATAGTGATTGTTATGATTTTTCTTTCTTAGAGCAATTAGAAAAAGAAAAAAATTATAGAAGTGATACTAAAGAGTTAAAAATACTATTTGATATATCTTTACTAAAACATATTCAAAATGAAGTACAAAAAGGAGAAAGAAATTCTATATATTCAAAATTGATGAGATCATTTAAAGACTCACAAGAAAGTGCTTTATTAGTAGAACTTAAACATAACTTAAGTAATGAGAAAAAAGATGAAAATAAAATTAATTTAGGAATGACAAACCTTAGAAAAATAATACATGATGCAATAGAAGTAAAAGGTTTTTTTGATGAATTGGAATTAGACCCTGAAATTAAAAATGATAAAAATTAAGTCTGAAAGGGAGGTATGTATATGTATAGACACAAGTTTGAGATGGAACTTCTTTCAGATACTACATTTGGAAGTGGAGAATCAAAAAATGGTGTAGTTAATACAGAAGTATTAAGAGATAGTGATGGATTTCCTTATTTACATGGAAAAACATTTAAAGGGTTTTTAAGAGAATCTTATGAAAGATATTTAAAAGGTATCTTGGGTGATAATTTTTTGAATAAAAACTTTGGTATTGCTGGGTACAAGGATGAGAATATTTATTCAAAAGAAAATTATGGAGAATTTAAATTCAGTAATATAACTTTGAATGGGGAGCTAAAGAAAAATATTAAATCTTTATTTGAAAATAAATATGGAAAAACATTAAAAAAGAAAGATTTAAAAAGATTTATAGAGATTTATTTGATGGATGATATTACAAGTACAAAAATGGATGAAAATGGGGTAGCAAAAGATAAAAGCTTAAGAGTCACTAGAGTAATAAAAAAAGGGGCTATATTTGAAGGCTATATAGAAACAAAAGAAATATTAGGTACAGATGATATTAAAAATTTAGAACTCTTATTAAAATCATTAACTCAAGTAGGTGTAAATAAAAGTAGAGGAAAAGGATTAGTTAAAATTACTTTGAAAAGTTCAAACGAAGAAGTTAAAGAAACTAAATTTAATTCTTTAAAAAATGAAGAAGGAAAATATTTATTTTATGAATTAAAACTTGATGAACCCGTTAAGATAGCAACGAGTAATGCACAATATGACTATGAAGAAACAAAAAAATATATAAATGGGTCTGCTATTAGAGGTTTTGTTATAAATAGTATATTAAATAATAACGAAGAAGGTAATAAACTTAATCATTCACAAAAAAGAGATTTACTTAAAAATGTATATTTTTACAATTGTTATCCATTTAAAACTCTACATGATGATAAATTAAAATTATATTCATTTCCAACACCAAATATATATGTTACAACAAAGGACTTTACAAAAGATCAGGATATAAAAATATATAAAATGGATAATGTTGACTCAATAGACAACAATGGATTAAAGACTGGTAAATTTAAACTAAAATATCAAGATAGTATAAAAAGAGAAAAAGAACCTTTTGTTCATGGTCTTAGTAAAGGTAAATTTTCTTGTTACTTGGATAAAGAGACAATAGAAGATAATACTACTATAAAAAATAATTTACTTGATAATAATTGTAATTATTTATTATCTTTTGACACAAAAACTACTTATAAAATACACCATACGAAAAGAGAACATTTTGAAAATATCTATAGATATGAAGCATTAGAAGAAGGTCAAAGTTTTTATGGTTTTGTAGATATTGGCAAACTATTAAATGATAGTAAAAATCAGGATGATATTAAAGAATCCAATTTTTTAATTGAAAAAATTGAAGCTATTTTTAAGAAAGGTCCTATGTATATAGGAGGATCTAGGAACTCTGGTTACGGAAAAGTAAGCATAACTAATTTGGAATATATAAATAATTTAAAAGATAAGTTGAACTTCATGAAATTAAGTAATACAAAAAGAACAAAGGATAACGGAAAAAAACATTTGGACTTATTTTATTTTACAGATACATTGTTAAGAGATAATTATAATAATATTACTTTAGATATTTCTCAAGTTAAAGAGTTTGAAGAGATTGAAACTTTTGGACAAGCAAAGAATCAAAAACAGGATAATGAAGATAAAGATCAACCTCTAATAATATCATCTATAAATAAAACTATTGCAAAAGGTTTTAATGCAAAATGGCAGTCAAGTACCCCTTCGCTAGTAGCTATTGAAAATGGAAGTTGTTTAAGAATTATTACGAATGAAAATGCTAATAATCAATTAGAAAATGAAGCTGTTGATAAAAATATACTTTCATTAGGAGATAGAAAAGAAGATGGTTTTGGTCTTGCTTTAATAAATCCTTGTTTTATGGATTCAGATTGTATTATGAAATTTAATGATTTTATAAATTATAGTGATTTCAATAAAATTCATGAAGATAGTAAAAATAATGAAAAAAATGATTCTAAAGATGATAAAAATAATAATATTAAAATTGAAAATATTAAAAATAAAAAATTATTTGTAGATGCATATATAGACTTAGCAATAGAAAAAACAGTAGCAAAAATTATAAATAAACAAAATGAAGATAAAGATAATAATGAGAAAGATAATAAAAACAAAGCAACAAAAAATCAATTAAATCAATTTTTAAATGCATTAACTAAAGCTATATTTGAAGATGAAAATAGTATAAAAAAAGAAGATGGACAGCCAGTAAGAGCAATAGAAGAAATAAGAGAATTTCTTGAAGATGGAAGTGAATTGACTAGGAACTTTGATAGAGGAGAAACAAAAAGAAATCTTCTTAATTATGAGATATTTAAAGGGTTTAAAATAAAAGATTTTAATAATGGGAAATATTCGCAAACAAAAGAAGAAAATATTAAAATAATTAAGGATTCTGTAAAAGAAAAAGAAGTTATTGAATTTCTTGAAAAAACAAAAGCTATAATTGATTTATTTTCAATAACTAATAGAAATAAAGAATTATATGAATTAAAACTAGCTAAAGAAATGCTTTATTACAAAATAAGAATAATGAATTAAAAAGGTGGTGATATAAATGGATTATCAAAATAAAGTAAAAAGATATATTATAAAAATGAAAAACGTATCTCCGTTAATAATTGGAACTGGAGAAGATGGAATTGAAGGATTATTAACTAGAGATAAGAAAGCGTTGATACAAGGAAGTAGTATAGCTGGATTATTTAGATCGTTTCTTATTGAAATACTTAAAAATGAAAAGGATTCAAAAGTAATAAGAGAAATACAAGAGGTTTATAAAGCGGTCTATCATGAATATATCACAGATAACCGAACGTATATAAATAAAAAACCAGTATTTCAGACTATAGATCAATCGAATTTTATATCTATTGGCGACAAAAATATTATAGATAAAGAATTGGTTAATATAAACAAAAAAAATTCGACGGTTTATTTTTATGATTTTTATTCTACTAAAGAATTAGAAGGTAAGGATTATTTAAATAGAGCACATACAAAAATGGATGAAAAAACAGGCACTACAGAAGCTGGAAGTTTGTTTGAACAATATAAATTAGCAAAAGGTTTAGAATTTATTAGTTTTATAGATTTAAGAAAATTCGATAATGACAATAATGAACAAAATAAAAATAATAATGAAAATGATGAAGCTATATATAAATTAACAGATCAATACTTGTCCTTATTTATATATAAATTAACAAATGAGAGTATATCAGTAGGTGCTAAGACTAACTTTGGTTGCGGAAAGTTCAATGGGGAATCTTATTTTCATGAATTTAATTTTGATTATGATGATAATAATGAAAAACTGAAAGAAGAAGAAAAAAGAGAAGTTTTATCAAAATATTTATCAGATCAAGAAAATTTATTATCAGGTGAAATAGAAAGTAACTTCAACAAATTAAAAGATAGTAAAGATAGTAAAAATTATAAACCGTTATCGGTTGATTTGGATACTGATGATAATATGATGATATTTGAATTAGAGTTTTATTGTGAAGATGGAATGTTGATAAAAAGTTCAAAACCTAAAAAAATAAATGGTAAAACAGTAACATCTTCATATGAAGAAAATGATAATTATATAATACCTTCATCTTCTATTAAAGGAATACTTAGAAATCAAATTAATAGTGTAAATGAATCACTTAAGAGATTAAAACAAGATAATAACTATGATATATCAAATATATACGATGATATTATAACTTATATATTTGGCGGGTCATTAAAAGAAGACAATAAAAAGAAAAAAGATAAAAGTGACGAAGAAGATAAAAAAGATGAAAAAGATGAAAATTTAAAAACTATTAATATCAAAGGAAAAGCAAAATTCGAAGATATAGAATTTGATAATTATAGAGAGGCAGAAGATATAAGTAGTGTCAAATCTAATATTCCAATAATATTTACCAAACCTAGAATAAAGATAGATAGATTTACTGGTGGAGCTATGAATGGAACAGTATTTAAGGAACAGCTTGTTATTATACCTAAGGATTATGATAATAAACCAAAAATAAGAATAAAAATAGATAATAATGCAAATGAAATTGCAAAAGGATATATATTAATGGCATTAAGAGATCTTGCGAATAATAAAATAACAATTGGTTCTGGTGCTAATGTTGGATATGGTTTTATAAATCCTGTATCGTTAAAAATTACAAAACACAAAAATGATTATATATATTATTTTGAAGAACAAAATAGCAATAATACAGTTGCAGAAAATGAATTTAGTAAAATAATACAAAGTATAGTTAATAATTAAGAAAGTAGGTGAGCAAATTGAATCAATTATCTTTTGAAACAAATTTAGAGGGTGATTCTATTAGTAATTTAATTAAGAAATTAGAAAATACCAAAATAGAAGATTTAATAAATGGTTTACAAAATGAATGTAATATCTATGATGAATTTAAATATGCATATATAAATTCATTTGAGTATTTAGAAATTGTAGAATTACAAAAAATAAAAGAGTTTATTGATGCTAATGATAATATTAAAAATAGTGAAGAAAATAATAATATTAAAGATATATTAGGCACAAATATATTAGATATAATTGAAATTAGATTTTTTCACAATAAAAATAAAGAAATTGATAAAGAACAAAAAGATATCTTAAGTGAAGATGATAAAGAATTAAGAATATTTTTGAATGGAGACACAGTAAATATAAAAAAAATAGATAAAGAAAGTATTGCTAAAAAAATAAAAGAAATAGAAAAAACAGAAGAAAAGGACAAAAATAAAAAAGAAGAAGAAATAGATTTCGTAAAAGAACAACAAGTTCTTAGAAAACATAAATTCAAAAATCATTCTGATTTCATAATAGATAAAAATGATAAAAAATCTAAAATATTATTAGAGCTTAAACATATATTGCATTATGATGATGATGGTCAAGCTTTTGTCATAGATACAATTATGAATAGGCTATATAGAGATAAACGTAAATATGAAGACAAAGAAGACAAAGATAATGAAAAATAATAAGAAAGGAGGGATATACTTTGAGTAATGATTATACACGTTATGCAACATCTCCTTATAATTTTATTCCTTTTCCAAAACAAGTAGTATATAGATATGATAGTTTTGATGATTTACCAACGCATAACATAAGATTTGATAATAATTTACTAACAGGAGTTATTGATTATTCAATAAAATGTATTACACCGTTGTTTATAAGTGATGGAAATGAAGATAATCCAAATTTCTTTAATATAAATGATGAATATATGATACCAGGAAGTACATTAAGAGGGAGAATAAGAACAAATAGCGAGATATTATCTCATTCTTATCCTGAATTTATAGAAGATCAAAAATTATGGTTTAGAGGTTTGGCTGACAAATCCAAAAAAATTCGAAATGAATATGAAGAATTATTGAAAGAAGAATTTCAAAAAGTTAGGAAAGCAAAGATTACGGACTTTGTTAAAGCTGGTTATTTAATTAGAACAAAATCTAATAAATATGAAATAATAAAAGCAAATGAAGATGATTATGGAAATAGTTTCAAACAAGTTCCAGAAGTATTTTTAAGAAATAAAATAAATAATAATAAATATCATGACATGTTTATGTTTGAAGAAGATACACCTTGGGGTGATATTAATGATATTAAACAAAATAAAAGAATCCAAAAATTTCAGAAACAAAAAGAAATAGGTCGAATTTTAAAAGATTATCAAAATAATCATTATAAGCCTTATTTTGCTTATGTTGATTATAGTATTGATTCCAAAAATCATCTATTAGATATAAAAATTAAAGATAATGATGAAAAAAATTGTGGAATGCTTATGAATAGTTCTTCAATGGGAAGTAAACAAAATCACTATCTTGTATTTAAGGAAAGTTCTGAACATATAGAGGTTTCAAATGATGTAATTGATAGTTTTTCTATGAATGTCTTGTATCAACAAAAGAATAAAGATAACTATATGCCATTTGATTACAATATAAATTCAGATATAGACCTTAGAAATTTACCGAATAATGTTAAAGTACCTGTGTTTTATAAACTTAGTGAATATAATAATAATAATAAGTTTGTTAGTGCAATTGGTTTCACACCATATATGAAATTACCTTTTAAATATTCTATTTTAGATGGTATAGATATCTATAATCATGATTATAAAAAGATTGATTATGCTAATGCAATTTATGGATTTACCAATAAAGAATTCAGTTATAATAATAAAAAATCCTATAAAGGAAGAGTTTATTTTGAAAATGCTAGATTAGAAAATGAATCAAAAGATAAATGCACTAAAAAGAATTATAATAAAATTTTATCAAATCCGAAGATAACAGCATTTCAAATGTATATAAATCAAGAAAATGATGATATTAATAGGCTAAAAACTTATAATGATATAGATTTTAAATTAAGAGGATATAAGTTCTATTGGTTAAAAGAAAAGATATATGAAGCAGATAAACATTTAGATCAAAGAGCAAAGAGCAATATGAAAATACAAACAAGAATAAATGCTTTGATGAGTTCGAATGATAATAATCTGGTATTTAAAAGTAAAATTCACTTTAAAAACCTTACTAAAGATGAATTAGGATTACTTTTATATTCTATAAGACCTTTTGAAGATGGAAGAGAAAATATAGGTCAAGGAAAACCTTTTGGTTTTGGTCAAGTGGAATTAAATATTGATGATATTCATTTTGATGGTGATTTTGATAGTTATGAATTTAAATATGATTATACTAAAGATAAATTTCTTGAATTTTTTAAATTTGTAGAGCCTAAAGAAAATATAGGATTAAATGAAAAAAAGGTATTATTAGAAAAAACAATAGAAAACTTCAAGCAAGAGTTTGTTAATAAATTTAATGATATAAACTCAAAAGAAACATATAAATTACAATTTAACTCTGAGAACAATACAACTTTATGGGCATTATATGAAAGTAAATCAAAGATAATAAAAGAAAAAGATTTTGAAGAATATAATTATATGAATTTAAAAGATTTTAAAGAGAGAAAAGTTCTTCCTATGATGAACCAAAGAGTAGATGAAAATCTAAGAGAACAAACTAATTTAAAAGATGAATTGGAAGGATTGAAGAAATTGTTAGAATTAGGTAAAAATGAAAATAGGATTCTTTCGCCTGAAGAAGATATATTATTTAATTCTAATATATATGTAATTTCAAATAGCAAGGAAGATGAAGAAAAGTTACGAAAAGCTATTAAGGATTTCAAAAGGGTTGAATATATATTAATACAAGATTTGAATAGAATAAGATACAATTCATATGATCTTATTTTATTTAATAATTTGGATGGACAAAGAGAAGAAAATAAAATTAACAACACAATGGCTTTTAAAAAAGTTGCGTATTTATACTTTAATGATAAAAATGTTAGGTTAAATCTTACAAAAGAAGGCTATACTTATAGTTATGCTTCAGTATTATCAACTGTTAGAAGAAGTATTATAGATTTACTGATTTATAGGAAAAATATAGAGGAATAGATAAAAAAGAGGTTGTTGTAAAAAAAATTCATTACATTATTTGAATTTTTTAAATGGTGTACTATATGGAATTTGTTTATTAAACAACCTCTTATCACAATATGAAAGGCGAAACTTTTCTATGGATAATAAAGAGTATATTAAAATTGGTTCAAAGGTGTTAAATGAAGAGGGTATTAAATCAATATTGAAAGATGTTGATAAAATATTTAAATTTATAAGTAATCAAAAATTAAATTATAAAAAAAATGATGGAAACTCTCCTTATAAAAATTTAAATAGTGAAGAAACAAATAAAGATAATGTTATATCAATTATCGGAGAACGTGGTTCTGGTAAGACATCAGTTCTAAAAACGGTAAAATATATAATAGAAGAATTAGGGGATAAAAAGAAAAATAATGAAATTATAGATAAATATAAGTTTTTAAGATTTTTGGATAAAAACTATTCAAATTCAAATGAATATAAGAAACAAATAGATTGCGATAGTTGTGATTTAAAAGAAGATTGTGATTTAAGACACTTAAAAAAAGTAATAGAAGATATAAATAATTGTCCATTACAACAATTTATAAACCAAAAAAATGAAAAAGCAAAAAACATGGAATGTAAAATTAATTTTGAAAATGATATCATAATTGATATTGTAAAACCTGAAATATTTGATCAAAATGATTTGCTTGGGTTTATGATTGGATATTTAAAAAAACATGAAAAAAAAGTAGGCGAAATTTGGAAAAATTTTAGCAAATCTGAAAAACAAGAGTACTACAAACATTTGTATGATAAAAATGAACAAAAAACCACCAATTGTGATTCTTTATCAAATCCAGTAAAAGATAAATTTAACAAACTTCAACGTATGTATATAAAAAGAAGAGAAGAATATGAAGAACTTGTAAGAGAAAAAGGGTTTGAGAGTATTGATAAATATATGGATGATATTACAGAAGTATTGTATTCAGATGCATGCATTATTAAAAAATTCAAAGATTTCATAGAGCAACTTATTGATTTTAAAGAACATATAAGCAAAGAAAATAATACTTGTATATACATGTTTTTTGACGATATGGATCTTTGTAATAATGGTCATGATCGAATACTAAAGACAATTCTTAATTTTTTTATGACTGATAGAATAATAGTATTTATATCTGCTGATATAGAAAGTCTTAAATCAAAACTTACATTGGATTATTTAAATTCAGAAAATCTACTAAGAAGAGAATTATTAGATATTGATTTTGGAAATGCTTCTCAAGTAGAATATTCTAATTATAAGAAATCAGTAATGAAAAGATATAATACTTTGGCAATTGATTTTATAAATAAAATAATGTCACCAAAAAATAGATATTATTTATCTAAATTGAATAAATATGAAATTATAAATTTTCAATCAAATGAAAATAAAGATGAAGATGAAAATAAAAATAAAGATAGTAATAAATTTTTAAAAGTAATTAATAAATTGTTAAAAAATAATGAATTTATAGATGCATATAGTTTTATTTTTCCTAAAAAACCAAGAGGAATGATAAATATATATTCAGCATTATTAGAATTATCAAGTGAATTAAGTTTAATGAACTCTAAATGTTATAAAGAGAGTGATTATAAACAAAGGCTAATGCTTTTAGATAATTTTTTTGGTGTTATTATAAATTCCAATAACGATTATTTAGATTATAAAAATATCTTGGAAAACAATCGTATTAATGATTTTAATGCTGACTTTGATTACGATTATATTTATCAAATATTTAAAGATAAATTAGAAGAAATTGAACTTAGATTAAAAAAGAAACACAATTTTGAAAATAAAGAAGAAACAACATTAACAAATGAATACAAAGAAGAAAAAATACAAATTGTGAAAAATACTATGCAGATATTTATACTATTTATATTTTTTGAAAATTTAAAAGCTAATATAGTATCAGGGAAAGATTTTCATAATGATAGTGAATATATTCTTAAAAATATGAAAATAAAAACCTATTTAAAGGAAATAATAAATTCTATAAATACAACTAAATTTGAGGAAAGTGAATTTGATATTATAAATGACCAAATGGATATAAAAGATATTCTAAGAATATATAGTTTGATGTTTGACAAACTATATACTATGACAAATCAAAATTCGCTAGATTTATATTTGGATATTTTAAAAAATATAGATTATGAAAATAATAAAGAAAAAATAGAAACAAAAATAAAAGATAATAATATAACATCAGAAGATGAAAATAATAAAACAAAAAATAATAAAACAAAAAATAATAAAACTAATGTAGAAGAATTATTAAAAATATATTCAATTGAATTATTTTCTGAAGATATCATATGGTTTGAAAAAATAATGAATTATATTTTATTAAAACAAGGGGATACAATTGATATTATACTCAAAGATATAACACCTTATGTTGAAGTTCTAGGTAACAATGAGTTATATCAACTAAAAAATAAATTAAAACATAATGATTATAAAGATGTAGATAATAAAGAAGCAGCAAATCTTTATTTGGAAACTATGAATTTACTTATAAATAAAGATACTAATGAAACTAAAAATATAGAATTTTTATTAAATGAACAAAATGATGATATTAAAATTATACTCAATCTATTAGTAGCTGTTTATAATTTGAGAAAAAAATATAATTCTAATGATGCAGATGTAAATAGATTAAGAGAAATATTTCATAATTCTGGCTTTAAAGTTAATGAAGATTTAATCAATAAAAAAATTAAAAACGAAGGGCAATATGATTATTGTGAATATAATATTATCCATAATAATACAGATAAGAATATAAAAGATTTGTTAAAGTATATAGCTAAACTAAATTCAAATGTAGAAAATATTTTTGATTGTTTTTATAAATATATAAGTGATGAAATAGGATTTTATTTATATGATTTTTCACATCTTTCAAAAAGTATTTTAAAAGAAAATAACAAAAGACAAATTGAAGATTTTGATAGAGAAAATATAAATAATATAAAAATATTAATAAAAAAACAATTTGATAATAATAAAATACAAAATAATTTATTAAGTGTTAATACTTTTACAGAAAAAAATATAGATATACTATTTGAAAGTATACAACTAAATATTAATAAAATAGAAATATTAGAAAAGATAATAAATATGTCTACAAATTATATAGATAATATAACGCCTTATGAGTATGAAAAAAAGCAATATAAAAAATTAATAGATTTATTTAGAAAGAGTCAAGATTCATCACTTGATATAGATAAAACAAAAGAAGAAAATAGATATTTAATATATTGTCAACTAAAAGAAACTATAGAATATAGTATTTGGATTTTAAATAATATATATATAGATATTGAAAATATATTAGACGAATTATCCAAACGTGCAGTTTTTAGATTAAATGGTTTATTTGATTTGTTTAAAGAAAATAAAGAAAAATTAAAGGACTACTTAGAAGATTTAAAAAGGAAAAGTAATGATATATTTGCAGGTTTTAAAGAATATGAATTAATAGAAAATGAAAATTCACAAATAAATAATATATTAGATAAAGATTCTTATTATAATAAGTTTAATGAAAATAAAATCTCTAATAATTTTAAAGATTTGTATGTTTTTCTAAATAGAAAAAGTACTTCAAAAGAAGAGTTGGATAATGAAGAGAATAGGGATATTATAAATA
Organism: Peptostreptococcaceae bacterium; assembly: GCA_025210335.1. Taxonomy (GTDB): domain Bacteria; phylum Bacillota; class Clostridia; order Peptostreptococcales; family Peptostreptococcaceae; genus JAOARY01. Next base: position 20,323 of record JAOARY010000067.1, read on the forward strand.
AATTATATAACTATAGAGCAAAAGTGCAACCTTTTATCAATAGAGTTGTTTATGATGAAAAAAATGAATATATTAAAATTTTTGATGAAATTATAAAAAATAAAGATGTACAAATGAAAGCTAAATTAATTAAGTTCATCAAAGATATTAGGTATAAACTTATAAGTTCTGGTTATGCAGAAACAGAATATAGAGAAATATTAAATGAATTAGAATTATTAACAAAAGAAGATTCTTATTATATCAAGTCTTTAATAGAAGATTTGATGAAACAATACGAAGTTACTGTTGATGAATTTGATATTTCTTATTTTGAGAACTTAACTCAATTATTGTATTGGATAAGAATATATGTTGAGAAAAATAGATCTCAAGATAAATATATGAATACTAATTATGTTGACTTTATAAAATCATATATTGATAAAGTTGATGATACATCAAAGGTAGCAACATTTTATAATACGAGAGTAGGTGTATAGAGATTGGCAAGGAACTTTAGAAATAATACGAAAAATAAAAAACAAAACAACAATCAAAATTCTAATGATAATTATGCTTGTTCACCTTATAATTTTATACCTTTTCCAAAGACTTATATCTATAGATATAAGTCTTTAGATGACATACCTAATCATAACAATAGATTAGGTTTATATAACGATTCAAATAATCAAGCAAATGATAAAGGTGAATCAATAGAGAAAAATGAAGAATTATTATCTGGAGTCATTGATTATAGTATAAGATGCCACACTCCTTTATTTATAAGTGATGGGAATGAAGATAATCCGAATTTCTTTACTATAAATGATGAATATGTAATACCAGGGAGTACATTAAGGGGAAAAATAAGAACAAATACAGAGATTCTATCAAATTCGTATCCAGAGTTTGTAGAAAATCAAAAATTATGGTTTAGAGGATTAGCTGACAAATCAAAAAAAGTAAGAAATGATTATCAAAATTTGCTGAAAAATAATTCTAAAAATAATGAAATTACTGAAATTACGAATTTTGTTAAAGCGGGATATTTAATTAAAAATGAATCTAATAAATATGAGATAATACAAGCGTTTGGATATAAAGATAAGAATGGTAATGAACATAGTTTTCGATTAGTAAAAGAACCATATTTAAAAAAGAAAATAAAAGATAGAAAATATAAAGATATATTTATGTTTAGAGATGATACTCCTTGGGGTGACATCAATGATATCAAACAAAATAAAGGAATACCAAAATTCGAAAAACAAAGAAGAATTGGTGGTATTCTAAGACGATATCAAAATTTTTCGTATATGTCGTATTTTGTGAATGTTGATTATAGTGTAGATTATAAAAATGAGCTATTAGATATAAAAATTAAAAATGATCAAAAAGAAAACGGAATGCTTATGAATAGTTCTTCAATGGGAAGTAAGCAAAATCATTATCTGATATATCAGAAAGATGAAAGTAAAAGTAAATTAGAAATAGAAGATAAGATTATAGACAGTTTTTTGACTAATGTTTTGCATCAACAATCGAGTATTAACTATATGCCAATGAATTACAATGATAATAAGAGAATTGACTTGAGAGAATTAGAAGACAATGTTGAAGTACCAGTATTTTATAAGGTTCAAATAGATGAAAATGACAAAGAAGTAGTTAAAGCAATAGGTTTTACACCATATATGAAACTACCATTTAAAAATGATGTTTTAGATGGTATATCAAATAGAGATAATAAAAAAATAGATTATGCAGAAGCTATCTATGGTTTTACAAATAAAGAATATGACAATGAGAAAAAAGCATACAAGGGTAGAGTTTATTTTGAAAATGCTAAAATATCAACACAAAATGATAATCTAAAATTAACAGAACATACTAAAATACTATCAAACCCAAAGATAACATCTTTTCAACTTTATCTTACACAAGACTATAATGATATAAATAGATTATCTACTTATAATGATAATAACTTTGAGCTTAGAGGATACAAATTCTATTGGTTAAAGGATGATATATATACAGCTGATAAACATTTAGATGAACGAGCTAAGAACAATATGAAGATTCAAACCAGAATAAATGCATTAGACAATAAACAAAACAATAGAAATCTGGAATTTGAAAGCAAAATACATTTTTCAAATCTAACTAAGGATGAACTTGGTTTATTATTATATTCAATAAAGCCATTTAAAGAAGGTAGAGAGAGTATAGGTCAAGGTAAACCTTTTGGTTTTGGTCAAGTTGAATTTAATATAAATAGTGTGAAGTTTGATAAGGGGATATCTAATTTGATTCAATTCAATAATGAATATATCAAATTAAATGAATTACAAATAGAAACCTTAAAAAATTCTTATATCACCAAATTTAATAAATTACAAAATGAATTACAAAAAGAAGATTTAAACGATTCTAAAAACAATAAAGCTAAACAAAGTAATGTAGAAGAATATAAATTTGGTTCAGATAAACATATACAATTAAGAGATTTGTATATAAGTAAGACTACTATTGTTAAGAAGAATAATTATATATTCAACTATATGAAGTTAAAAGACTTCAAAGATAGAAAAATACTACAAACAACAAAGGAATTAAAAGATACTTATTATAAAAGCAATGATAATCTTAAGCTTCCAGATATACAATCAGAGTTTTCTTTAAATACCGAAAAAGAAAAAATAAAAGAAAATTTTGACCTTGTTAGAATGAGTTTTGAATACAAAAAAGAAGATTTAAAGATAATAAAAAAAGATATTTTGGATTTTGTAATAAATAAAAAAGATGAGTTAATAAATATTGATAAAGAATTGAATAAATTTGCAGATGATTTTGAAATAGAAATACTTCTTAGTGAGAATAAAGATGGAAATAGATTGTTATTAGATGAATTAAAAGATTTTATATACAATATTAAAAAAATTCATCAACAAAAATTAGATAGTATATTAGATTTTGAAAATCCTAAAAACGAATATGAGGATTCGAAAGATATAGATGATAATTTAGAAAAATTAACAAATGAATTTGAATCGTATATAAAGAGATATAAAGGTGATTACAATCATTATGATTGGGCTAAAAATTTAGAATCTATCTTAAATGAGAAGAAAGAAGAATTAAAAGAAAGTCTAAAAAAAAAGGAAAACTACAAGGAGGAGAATTTGATGGAAGATAATAATATAGAAGAAAAAATTAGAATATCAATAAAATATTCAAACGGTTTAGAAACTAGACTAAAAGATCTGGCTGATAAATTCAAAAACAAAGTAAATAAAAAAGAATTAGAAGAAGCAAAAGTTAAATCAAAAGAAATTGAAGAATATATTAATAATAATAAAGATTTTCTTAAAGAGTTAGAAGATATTATTAACAAAAAGCAAGCTGCAATAGATAAAATCAAAAAAGCAACAAATAAAAAACAAACTAATAATGAAGAAGAATTGGTAGCAGAACAAAAAAGATATATTGAAATAAAAGAAGAATTGATTAAAAAAAATAATGAATATACACAAATTTATAATTCTACTATGAATCTATTAACTAAATTAGAAAATGAATTAAACAAAAATATAGATAAAGTTAAAAAGCATAAAGAATTTGTTGAATTAAAAATAAAAGAAACATTAGATAAAATAGAAAACTTTGATTTGGAGAACAATAAAAATATAAAAGATTTTGATTCGGAGAATAATAAAAGTAAGGAAAATAAATTAAATGCTTATTATGAAACATTACAAATAATAGATAATGATATAAATAAAAGAATAAAAGATGATGATATTATATTTGATGAAAGTATATTTACTAAGGATAAATATAATTCATTTAATGTTGAATTATTATCAAAGATATCAAATTTCGCAAAAAGTAACAAATTTGATTATGAATTTTTTAAAGAAATTGTGGAAGATTTAGAGTATAAACAAAATAATGTCTTAAAAGAATTGGATTATAGAAAAAGACAAAGTCTAACATATTATATAGATAATGAATTAATCCCTTTTAATGAAAAAGAACAAGAATTATTAACAAAAATATCAAAACTTAAAGAAACTTATCTAAAAAAAGAAATGGATCAAATTAATGAAGAATTTGAAAAATTAAAAATAAATATTGAAAGTGTAAAAACTAAAATAGGGATGTCTTCATACAAAGCTTACTTAATACCACAGTTTGAGAACTTAAATAGAATTTTAGATAGTATAAGAAAAGAAATAGAACTAAAAAAATTAGCTAAAGATGAGTATTATCAAAAAGTTGATAAGACAAAAAATTCATTAGGATATAGTGATTTAAGAAGAAATGTAAATGATATTATATCAAGTCTAAATAGATCGATGGCTAATATGAGAGATATTGATCTTAATAGTGAAAGTTATATTACATCAACTTCAAAGCTATTGATAATATCAGAGAATAAGAATGATGAAAGAGTTATAAAGCCTGCGATAGCTTCATTTACTACAGTCGAATATATCTTATTAAAAGATGAAAATATAAATAGCATTATAAGACAAAATGATTGTGTGATATTTAATAATATAGATGGTGAACTAAAAAGAGATGAAATAGTACATCTTATGAATGCAGATAGTACTAATGCTTATGTTTATTACAACGATAATAATAAAAGATTTTTTTATAACAATAGTGACAGTATATTTACTTTTTCGAATACGAGAGTTACATTATATAGTGCTATTATCAATGTGCTAAGATTTAGAACTAATGATATTCAGGGGGTGAACTAATATGTGTGAGAATTTAAAGAGTATAAATATAGGATCAAAAGTATTAACAGATAAAGGTCTTAGAAGTATTTGTCCAAATGTTGATGAAATATATTATACTATTGAGAATTTAAGAAATACATTTAAGTGCAACTCAAAAACATTAGATAATGGAAAGATACACGATAATATAATATCAATTCTTGGTGAAAGAGGTTCTGGTAAAACCTCTGTAATGTTAAGTATCAAAAATAAATTAGAAAATGATAAAGTAGATACAGATATAATACTACCTTTAATTAGTCCAGAGCTTATGGAGAACAATGATTTACTTGGTTGGATTATAGGTTATATGCATAAATATGTAAAAGAATGTGGGGCTATATGGAAAGAGCTTGGGTTTAATGAAAAAAATAAATTCATAGAAAGAGTAAACAAAGAAATAAATAAAAATACAAACTACAAATCAAGTTCTTATTGTAATGAAAAAACAGAAAACCCAGTAAGAGAAACATACAAACATCTTCAAAATGCATATATTAAAAGAAAAGGTGAATATAAGGATGTAGTTGGAAAACAAGCTTATAGTAATATGGATAATTTTATGGATGATATAAAAGATTCCTTATATTCCGATGTGAATGTATTAAATAAATTCAAAAGATTTATACAAACTTTTATTTTATTCAAAAAGGAATTTGCGTATATAAAGAGATTTTATAATAGCCAAAATACAAATAATTGCAATAGTTATAGTGGAAATCTTCATAACAAAGAAATCAAAGAACCTCTAATTCATATATTCTTTGATGATATGGATCTTATTCAAAAGAATACATTAACTATATTAAGAGATATATTTACATATCTGCTTATTCCTAATGTTATTATCTATATTTCTGGTGATTATGATAATTTCTTAGAAAAAATCACTATGGATTCACTTAAAGAAGATAATGCACTTGTTCATAGTATATACAATGATAATTTTTTGAAGAGAAAAGATATGTCAGTTGACCAAAGAAAAGATATGTCTGTATTAGAACGAAAAAATGTCTTATCTTATGATTTTTTGAAAAAATTGATGTCTCCAAAAATAAGATATAAATTAAAAAAATATAATCTAAGAGGAAGAATGGATTTTAGACCAAATCAAGCTGAATTTGATAATGATGGCAATAAAAAAAGCGAAGATAATTATGAAAGAGAAACTCAAAGTTTGAGCCAGCTTTTATATAACTTAACTAAATTAGATAAATTAGATAAATTAGATAAATCAACTGAATCAACTAAATTAACTGAAGTAAATAATTGGGATGATTATGCAGTTATATTTGATAATAAACCTAGAGGTCTTATAAATGTATATTCATATTTAAAGGAATTATATAAAGAATCAATTAAGTTATATAATAATGAAATAAATGATAAGATTATAGAAAGATTATTTTATAAATTTGAAAAGCTTGTTAATGTATTGATTGATTCTAATGAAGTTTTACAAAAATATGAAAATGTTATTGGTAAATACATCTATTTTAATTCTGATGATATATATAAAATTGATTTTGATTATGATAAGTTGAAGATGGAATTAGATAAGAATTTGGATCATATATATAATGATGATTCTACAAATGATGAGAAAAATAAAATTATATTAAAAGAATTTATTGAGATAAGAATTTTTTATATCTTTTTATATAATTTATATAATAAATTGATAAATAAAATAAACAAATTAAAAGGTGATAAAAAATTAAAAGAAATAAAAATAAAATTTGATAGGGATTTAGCTATAGATGATTTAAGATATAGTATAAATAAATCAATAACATCAATCAATTTAGTTTCTAACAAAATGGACTTAAACCAAATTATCAAATTATATTATCTACTATACGATGATTTTGTAAATTTAAATTCATATTCAGATATCAATATATTATTAAGATATATGGATGTGTTTTATCAAGTCAAAACAGTAGCTCAAAAGGATAGCAAAGAAAAAGAAGATAATAAAAATGCAAAGAATAAAGATGACGAAGCTTCAAAAGATGATAATGAATTTTATAAAAATATATTTAAATTAATAGACGATGAAATTGATATGGAATGGCTTAATAAAATATCTACTCAAATAAAAAATTGTGAAGACGATTATTTAAACAAGGCATTTGAAATTATACAAACTTATTTAGAATCATTAAGTGAAACAGACAAAGATAAGAAATTGATGAAAAAAGAACTTGATTATCAAAAGCTAAATAAAAAAACATTGATAAAAGAAATAACAGATAAATTATATGATGTAAACGAATTTTCGAAATTAGATAAAGTCAAATTTGATTATACTTCTTTAAATAAGCAATTATTAGCATTACAAACAAAAGAAGATTCTTATTATGCATTTATATATTTATTGATGTATAGATTAAATCATATGCAAAATATAAATATAGACTTAAATTATTTTGATAAATATCTGGAAGACAACAAACTAAAAGACAATATATTAAAAAATATACTGAGTATAATGGAAGTATATAAAGAAGAATCAGAAGGAATAAATGCAGATAATGAATATACTAATTTATTGGAACTGATAAAATTAGAAAAAGAAATCTATGATAGGGGCTATAATAATAAAAATATAGACCAAAATATAAATGACTACAAAACTAAGATAGCAAATGTATTTAAAGAAAAACTTACAAAAGAAGATATAGATGATAAAGAAGAAGAATTAAATGATATAGTAGGAAATATAAGTAAAATATATAATGTAATAAAATTCATAGATAAAAATGAAAATATTGAATTATTAGAGATGCTAAAAGAAAAACATAATTATACAATGTATAATAAAATCTATGATGAAAAGGGAAAAGAGATAGAAGAAAAAGATATGGATGATAAGCAGTTAGCAAATACTATATATAAGATAGAATTAGATGAATTAAGTGAAATTATTAAGAAATTAAATAATAATAGTGAAGACACAAGTACACAGATTAAGGAAGAAATATATATAAAGCTGATAGCTATGTATGAAAGCTTTACAAATGATTTGAAAACATTAAAAGATATGATAGTAGATATGAATAAAATAATTATAGATGGAGAAATTGTCCAAGGTTATACAAGTGAATATCACGAATTATCATTAATGGATAAAGAATATTATGATTTAAATGAGTTATTAAAAAATATGTTAAATAAATTAAATGATTATATAAAATTACTAGAAAAAAATAAAGAATTAACATATTCATCTTATTATGAATACAAGCGTTTTGAAAGTTCAAAAGAAGAATTGGTAATAACAAAAGAACAAATAAAATCATTTACAATAAAAAATACTACTGATTTACTTGGCAAAATCAAAGATTTCTATATACTTGATTCTCAGATGAAATTAATCAGTACTATTTCTAAAGATACTTTCGAAGAGGATAGAATTAATTTAGATATAGAAAATATATTTAATGAAAACATAGTATCAGATCAAAAAATACAATCAAATGAGATTCAAACAAATTCATTAGAAAGATTATCAGAGGATTATTTCGATAAGGAAAAGCTTTTGATTATACAACAATTCTTGGAAGGCTTATTGTTTGACCAAAAGATAAATCCTTCAAATAAAATAGAAAATATGGTTAAATACGATGAAGCCGATGATTATATCGCTAATTTTGATGAACTATTATCTGCATCTGAAATAATAGAAAAACCTACATTAAAAAGAAATATAGAATACCTAAGAGAAAAAGCTATTATAGGAATTAATGAAAATGAATATGCTAGAAATCTAAAGGAATTGGATAAATTATTAGAAACATCTTCATTCTATGTAAAATCAATAAAGAAAACAATTGATAGTGATTATAAAATAAATGATTTTGATGTTTTGAAAATAGAAAAAGTATCAAAATTAATATCAATATCAAGAATATATATAAAAGCATATGAAGAATATAGGAAAAAATTAAGAAAATCAAGTGATACAAAAGAAGATAAATTAAAAGAAGCTATTGATTATGTACAAAAATCTGAAAAAGAATATAGTAGATTAAGCAAATTTATTAAGTAATTAAAAGACAATAAAGTTTGTAAAGGATTTGATAAAGATGGACAGTCGTAAAGTTGATTTATTATTAAGGATTTTGTTACTTCCAATAGCGAATATAGAATTTTATAAGAAAGATTATTTTGATATATTAACAAAAGAATATAATATTGATATACAGGGGTATAAAGACAAGGAAAAAAATTTAGAAAGTGTTGATGCATTATACCAAAAGATATATGATAAGCTATACAAAATAATAAAGAAAAACGAAAAAATCAACAACTTAGATGAAATAAATCTATATATAAAGAAGTATTTTAATAAGCAAGAAATAGATGAACTTAAAGAGTGGTTATCAAAAAAAAGCTGTAGCAAAGACTCATCTGATAACTTACTAAAAATATTTTATCTAAAACATATAAAAAAACTAGCCAAATCATTTTTGACACAAAGAGATGGTAAAATTAGTTTCAAATACTTTAATGAAGACAATGTAACTGATGAAGGTATATATAATGATTACTCAACAATGAATAGCAAATATATTTATTGTGATGAATATGATTCAATGAAAGGAAATTTCTTAGGGCCATATAAAGGATTATACAAGGCTTTATTATTTAACTCTCTAAATAGATTCATGTGTATAGATATTTTGGTTTGTTCATTTTTATTATCCAAAAATGTAACAGATCCATCATATCTAAGAGGATTCTATCATCAAATATCTCTTGAAGACATACAACTAAGGAAAGTATTAGAAAAGGGAGTCAGTGAAAACCATATTCATATATCAGCAGGTACAAACTTTTATATAACTTGGGAAATGTTTATGAATTATAGCAAATCTGAAAATGGTGGAGCTAATTCTTATTATAATACATTCAAGAAAAAAACAAATGCAATTCTTTATAAAAAAGATTTTGATTTGTTACCTTATATCAAGGCTTGTAGTGTTATTAGGGTTTTTTTAAGTTGGTTTATGTATAAGCGTAAAAAATTAGATTCTAGTGATTTTACTTTATGTGAGTATTATATGGATATTGAAAAAAAATTAAAAAAAGGATATTATAATACTTCTGGTATTTTGGATATGGACGAAAAGGTAGAAGAATTTCTTAGACTTATCAACAATTTTAGAAGTGGTAAAGATATCAAGGAATCCAATGAAAACAACAGAAATGATTTAGATGCTTTTGGATTTTCGACTATGAATCCTAAAATTATTGAATATTACTCAAATATCGTAAAGGGAATTATTAATTATGAAGATGAGCAAGAAGATAAGGATAAAAAAAGTTATGAGAGTGGGCGAGAATATAAAGATAGTTATAAGGTTATGATGCATAATTTTTATAATGCTAGATGCTATGATACAAGTGAGGAAAACTTATTTATATTTGAGTCTTTAAAATATATGGATAATAATAAAAATGATTCGTTTTTTTATGATGTGTTTTTTCAGTATCTAAGGATAAAAAATGAAGTCTATAACCTTGTAGTTCAACAAAACCAAGTAAAAGGGCTTGAAAATTTCAAGAAATATTTTGCTGCTTCAACTTCTTTTAAAGAAAGAAATGAAGTTGATAAGTATAAGGTTATACTAAAGAATCAATTTCAAGATAAGAATATAAAAAAACTAGAGATAAGAAAGGGTATACCAGGAGAGAGTAAGGAAGAATCTGCAAGAGAATTAAGAAAAGAATTAAAGTCGATATTTATTGCATACAAAGAAATATTAGAAGAAAAAATCAAGTTTGCATTAGATAAGAACAAAGAATATTATTGTGATAAGTATAATATCCATAATTACTATACTAAAGGAAAAGATATAAAGTATGGTATAGAAGAATTTTTTGAAGAAAATGATATTTATAATGAGCTTATTTTGGATGATATAAAAGTTCCTATATTAGGTATTGTTTATCATTTTATAAAATCAAAAGATGATAAAATCCATAAAAAATGTTGGCTAAAATATGCATCTGATGATTTTAAGTCTTATAGTGATGATTTGTATTTTAACGAAAATAGATATGTTTATAAAAGTCAAATTGTTGCACTATCTAAGTTAAGATATAAAATCAAAGATTTAAATAAATTCATAGTGGGAATTGATGCTGCAAGTTCTGAAAATGATACAGAACCTTGGGTATTTGCACCAATTTACAAAAAAGCTAGAGATTATAGGGTCAAAAAGCCCATAGGTTCTTGTGAAGAATTTGATTTTTTTAAGACTTATTCATCTGATTTTTTTAATAAAGATAAGGAACCTATGCAAACTATAGGGTTTACATTTCATGCAGGTGAAGATTTTAGACATTTGATTAGTGGAATTAGAAGAGTTCACGAGGCTTATGAACATCTAAGATTAAAGTCTGGAGATAGAATTGGTCACGCTATTGCTATTGGTATAAATTCTAAAAAATGGTGTAGTAATAATCCTGTTGTTATAATGCCTAGAATAGAGTATCTTGAGAATCTGCTGTGGATTTGGGGGCTATGCAAACAAAAGAGTATTAGTTCTTTGGTTGATGAAAGATATTTGGAACGAAAAATAATGGAATTAGCTTCTTATATATATATTAGAACTGAAGGTATGACTATATATGATTTGTGGCGAGCTTATCAGATGAAGTTTGAAGATGTTGATTCTAATAAGATAAGAACTAAGTTTTATAACAATAGTAATTATAGTATTGATGCTTGTAATGAGATTATCAAATACGATAATGCAAGAAATAGTAATACTATAAATGCTATTGGTAGCGGAGATTGTTTATTTTGTTGTGAGACAAATAAAGAAAATTCTTATATATGGAGTCATGAAAAACTATTTTTGGCTTATCATTGTAAGATATATCTAAAGAGAATGGAAGAGATGATATTTGTAGAAGTTGAACCGTTTGAAGCAGATATTATAAATGAAATTCAAACCAATGTATTATCAAGGCTTAGTAAGGATGGAATTGTAATAGAAACAAATCCTACATCAAATAGTGCTCTTGGTGAGATTGATGATATTTTTGACCATTATATAAAAAGTTTGGACAATGAGGATTTTGATGAGGATGATAGTAATTCTTTGATTGTTACTATAAATTCAGATGATCCTTCAGTATTCCAAACAACAGTAAGTTCAGAGTTTGCCTATATTTATTATTCATTATTAAATAAAGGTTATCCAAAGAAGAAGATATTAAGATGGATTGATAAGATAAGGGAACATGGTATGAATACTTCTTTTATAAAGACTAGAAAATTAAGCAAGGTCTTAAAGGAAGTTAAAAATGTATTGAATGCGTTAGATGAAAGAAAAGATAGATAAAAAATAAAAATAAATAAAAATAAATAAAAATAAATTGTAAAGCTAAAGAGCTATTATACTGAATTTATAAGCCCAAATATATTGAATTAAGAAATCAATTTATTTGGGTTCTTTGTCAAATGGTGTTGATGAAGAAATTTAGTGTAATAGCTTTTTTGGTTCCTATAATAAATTTAACACCTAAGGAATTTGATTTATTATATATTCTTGTATCTAATCAAAATAAGGTATTTGAAAGAGAAAAATTATTAGAACTTATTTGGGATTTTAATTATTATGGTGGAAGTAGAACTGTTGATATACATATTCAAAGATTAAGGAAGAAATTAAAAGAACCTTATTGTGATTTTTTGAGAACTGTATATAAAGTTGGATACAAATTTGTAGGTGAAGATATTGAAATATAGTATAAAATTTAAAATAAGTATGTTTATGGGCTTGTTTATAATATCAATCATAGTGATACATATTTATCTAAAATGAAAGTAATACTAAGTTTATATAAGATGTTTACAATTTGGAAACATCTTATATAAACTTTTGAAATTTTAAAATGCTATTATTTAAAATATAAATGATAATATGATATTTTTAATATTGTGTTACTAAAATAAATAAAAATGGTGTTACCTAGTTTAAAATGGAGGTTTTTATGAAATTTAAAAAATTAGTATTTGGTAGTGTTCTTATAAGTTCTTTATTATTATGTTCTTGTAATTCTTATGGTAGTGTTAATGATAATCAAATTAACGTTATAAATGATACAAGGGACATAAGATATAAAGGAGATAGGATTGACTCTATAAAAGAGTATGATAATGTAAAAGGATTTTGTTGGATTGATGATAATAATATAATTATTGGTAAAATGAATACAAAACCATTAAATCATGTACAAGGATTATTGGAAACTGAAAAAAATAAAGATAAAATTAATTTATATAATAATTTGCTAAGATGTTATAAATATTATGCATATTCACTATATATATTAAATGTTGATACAAATGAAGAAAGGTTAATTAGTGATGCTGATTCATGCCAATATTACCCGTATATATCCAATGATAAAAAATTAATTGCATATGTAAATGCAACATATAAAAATAATGAGGGTGAAAAATTATATATCTCTGATTTGAATGGGAATGTAAAGTTAAAAATAGATTCAAAATATCAATTTGTAAGCTGGCTTGATTCAAATAATATTTTGATTAAAAATTATGAAAATGAAAAGATGAAATATTATAAAATAGATTTAAACGGAAATAAAAAATTATTAGATGATTTTGAAATTACAGATGATTATGTTACAGCAAAAGATAATAAAATTTATTATAAAGAATTTAACAGATTCGAAGACAATGTAGGAAATTATTTTGATTTAAAGGTGTATAATATAAATACCAATTCAACAAAAACGTTAAAAAAAGACATAGTATCGTATAGATTATTAAATAATAAAGATATTATATTAGAAAGAAGATCAAAGATATTTAATTGTAATGAATTTGTATTAACAAAAATTGATGCAAAGAATGAATATAAACTTACTGATGGAATATTTTCATATTCTTTAGATTATGCAAACAATAATATTTTTTATACATTAAGAAAGTCTAATGGAGAAAGTGGATTTTATATGATGAATCTTGATGATCAAAAGGAAATATGCATTTCTAATAAAATTTTTGGAAGTGAAATAATTATAAGTCCTAGTTCAGATAAATTCATGGTTGATACCACTAAATCTGATGAAAAGAGTTTTGCTTATGATGTTTTAAATATATATAAATTAAATAAATAAGATAAAAAAATAATTCCTTCCTTTATATATAGTATAATAATAAAGATAAAAAAATAAAAAATACTTACTTTATTAGAATTTTTCTTGAATATTTTAATTTTCTTTAATTTAATTTTAATTTTCCTCTAAGAAGTTTTTTAAGAATTAATAGTATTATAATCGTATTAGCAAATGATTTATTTAAGTTTTTATAGAAAAATATTTTTAGATATTATTATTGGTATTACAAATATAAAGACATAATAAATTATTGGCTGGGAAATTATATTTTAAGGAGTGTTAAAATGTTAAAAAATGTTGTATCAAAATTATTAGTATTAGTACTAATAATAGGAGTATTTAGTGGTTGTACTAAATCAAGTGAAAAAAATGAAATTAATGAGGAAAGTAAACTACCAAAGGAAATAGAACCATTAGTTGCTATAGCTTTTGGAAATCAAGATAGTGATACTGTAGTTATATATTCTCAAGGTGGCCCTGATACTGAAATTGAAGAGGGGATATTAGAAGAGATTAGAGATTCAAATGATGAATTAAAGGATGCGTTATTTATTCATCCTTATCAAGTTCAAACCAAAAATCCTAAGAAGTTTATTGATAAAGAAATTAATTTTGAAGATGCTATAGAGTATGATAAAGAAACGGTAAAGGATTTATATGATATATGTAAATTTTATAAGAATCAAAATAAAAAGGTTTATGTTGTAGGTATTTCTTTTGGAGCTTTTGTAACTACTGACTTAATAAATACTTATGGAACAGATATGGCAGATGGTTTTGGAATTATGGTTGGAAGATTAAATATTGAAGATGAGTTTTGGAAAGCTTTTAGTCAAGGAAAAGGCGGAGGTTATGAAGAAGGAACAAAGCCTGTTATAACTGAAGCTGAAGGTCTAAAAGATAGTAATATGTATAAGTTAGCAGCAGGGATAGGACATAAGAGATTTATGGAAGAACTTAAAGATGTTGATTTATCTAAAGTTGTATATGTATATGGAAAATTAGATGAACAAGTAGGTTCATTAACAAATGAAGAAATCAAGTTTTTAAAAGATCATAAAGCTAGAGTAATTGCAAATGAAAAGGGTCATAGTGAAGCATCAACAGATGAAACAGCTAGTATGATGAAGATGTTATTATCTAAATAATTTTTTATTAATTAATCACATCAAAATAAATCCTATAAGATTGAATAAGTTTATTATTCTTTTTTATAGGATTTTTTAAGGTTTATTTAAGTATTTCAGTGTATAATATTAAGGTCATAGTTTTATAAATACAAAAAAGGAGTTTTTTACAATGAAAAAATATATTTTAACGGTTTTATTTTTTATGATCTTAAGTTTTCACACATATGCACTAGATGATTTACGTGAAATCAAAAAGAACGAATATAACTCAATAACCAATATTTTATATGATGATAGTGAGTACCTTTATATGAAAAGTAAAGATAGCTATATCAAATTAAATAAGGATTTTGAATCTGATTATGAATTTGTTATTGATGATAATTTAATTAAAAAATTAGAAAATATTGATAAAAAGCAGTATAGATTTGTAGAAGATATTACATATCCAAGTAGCAAAGTAGAGTCAAGTGCTTTGTATTTAGATAATGATAAATCTATTGATATGACAGAAATTTTAAATTCAAATCCAACGTTTTATAATAATCTTTATAACAATAACTATTTTTTAGATGTCAAAAGTTATAATTTTGATAATGGAAATTTGATTAGTATTAAATTACAAGATTATATTTGGAAATATTATTATTTTGTAAAAACTAATAATGGATATCTAAAGTTAGATATTGATCCAAAATTAGAAATTGATGAAATTCTAAAAAATTCAAATGATAAATTGTATCTAATTTTTGATGATAATATTGTTTATTATGATTTGGTTAATGATAAATTAAAAAATGTAGTAAATGAAGCTAAATCAAAAGTATCTAATAAAATTTCAAGAGTCTTGTTTGAAAGTGTTAATCATAAGTACTTAGTATTCAAAGCTTATGATAAATATTATTCTTATAATGGCGATAAATTTGAGGAATTAAAAATAGATAAAAGTGATTTAAAAGGAAAGTTATATATTAGCGATAAATTATATTTGAGTAAATATGATATTTTTGGAATTTTAAATATTTCGGATTCAAAGTTTAAATATTTTAATTATAATAGATTGCTTAATAATATAAATAGAAATGATATTGTTGGTGAATTTAAATTATATAAAAATAGAGGTGCTTATAAATATAATTTAAAGACAGAAAGAAATTATTATATACCAACATATAAGGTACATGATGATATTTATATAGTTTCTGAGGATTTGGAGAATTTGGGATATAAAAAAGTTTGGGATGATAAGAATAATATAACTATACTTAGCAAGGATGAAAATAAACCTTATTATGATTCTCCAGTTAGAAAAAATACTGGTGTAATATATGATAGTGATATAGATATAATAATTAAATATCCGTATGATACGGAAATTATAAAGGCTCATAATATATCTGGATATAGTTTGATAAATGTAAAAGATTTTTACCATAGTTCCATAAAAGTAATATATTAAAGTTAAAAAATTGTATGGAAATAAGGTTAATAATAAAGAAAATATCTAAAAAAAGAAGCTGTTGGATTAAGAAATTTAACAGCTTCTTTTTTTACTTTAAAGAGTATTCTTTAATTGAGTTCTCATAGTATGTGTTTCTAAATCAGCTAATCGAGTTGGAATTGGAATTCTACTTTCTTCATTTATCAATTTTAATATAATATTTGTTGTAGTTTCAATATCTATATAGTTGCCACAAGATATAAATATCGGTTTTACATCTTTTCTAGTTCTTAATACTCTCCCATAATTTTTATTATCTATTATTATTTCGCTAAATTTTCCTATTTCATTTTCTGGCATTATAAAATCTGTATTTTTAATTTTTAAATAACTTTTTGCTACACCAATTGTCGGTTTATTTAAGAAAAATGATGCATGTGTTGCTATTCCCATATTATTAAAATGTAAATATCCATTACCATCAAATATAAATATGTCTGGTTCTATAGTTAATTTCTCAACAGCTTTTATAACTAGAGGTAATTCTCTAAAAGCTAAGAAGCCTGGAATATAAGGTGTTTTAATTTCATCATAGGAAGATATAGTTTGTAATACCTCTTTTGTTTTTATATCTATTATAATAATACTACAAACTCCGTAGTTTTTATCATTTTTCTCAAAATAAGCCAAATCAACTCCTGCACAATATTTTATATTATCGTAGTTAAAATTATTTTTTAATTCAATTTTATTGACTAAATTGTTTTGAATTTCTTTAAATTCTTCTTCTGTTTTTGAATTGAATTCATGTACCCTCTTTATAATCATCAAAAAAACCCCTCTATTTATTAGTTTATTTAAAATATCTATTTTAATTTTAATAAAAATATGAAAAATTATTATTAAGAATAAAATATTATAATTAAACATTATAACAAATAGGACTAAAATAGGGTAGTTTTGGGACACAAATAAAAGAGATATTTCGATAAAATGAGAATTAAGATGTAAAGCAAATAATAATTGGAGGGATTAATATGAATAAAACATCATTTTTAGAATTGAATAAACCAGAGTATAAAGATATGGCAGATATCAATTTGCTAAATCAAAATTTAGATAGGATAGATCAAGAATTTAAAAATATAAATAATAATTTTTATGAACAGGATGATATAAACATCACTGTAAAACCAAATAGTATTGTTTCTTTTGATTCAAAGATTTCAACAAAGATAAATCCAACAATTAAAGGAAAGTTTATGCAAAATTTAATTGATACAAATAAATGTATTTATAGAGTCAATGGTGATACAAAAAGTCCTTTGCCAAAAAATATAACTGATAATTCGATGTTAGTTATGTCTTATAGTAGTAATTTTATTGGTACAGGTTGTTTTATTGGTCTTAAAGCAGGAATTGAATATACAATAAAAGGAGACTCTCTTGCTGATTCATATATAATTGTATATGATGCGAATAATTTAACAACATCAAATTATTCAACAAAAAGAATTACATCAGTACTTAAATCAAAGCATCATAATTTTAAATTTATAGCACCTTCAAGTGGATATGTATTTATCGGATTTTCAAAAACAGGTTCTGATAAAACTGGTACAATAATATCAAATCTCTTATGTATGGAAGGTGATTATGTAAACAGAGATATGGAATGGTTTAAAGGTGTAAAACCTTCAGATGTAAATATAAAATCTGTTGGGAAGAATTTATTTGATAATGAATGGGATTTGGAAGATAAAGGTCTTACTCTAACACAAAAAAGTAAAACAGAATTTGTTATAAAAGGTATCGGAAATCAAAATTTCGATAAAAATTTATTCCCAAATATAAAGTTTAAACCAAACACTCAATATACATTTAGTGGTGAATGTAATGAAGATCTAGACAAAAACACCACACTATTGATAGGCTATACTGATGGATCTTCAGATAATATTTATACACCAAAAACCACAAGTAGTTTACAACCTTTTTTAAGCATTTCTAAAAGCGGAAAAACAATAGAGAAAATATATTACAGTTATTCAAGTGCTGGAGGTTCAACTACAATAAAAGATTTTATGATAGAAGAAGGAATAAATAAAACTGAATATGAAGAACCTAAAAAATCAATTTTAGAAATGGATGATTGGATAGGTGATGGAGATCAATATAATAATGGTTTACTAACTAAATCATGGGGAAGAATAAAATTATCTGAAGCTTATGATGATATTTTAGGAAATATTTTAACAACCTTATCAAATGTATATCGTTTTAGATTTAGATTAAAAAAATCTTATAGTGGTTATGCTTCTACACCTACAAATTATATTAAAATGTATTTTAAAGATTTTGCATGGATTGTAGATGTAAATTTAAATGCAAAACATACTTATATCGCAAATACTGAAATTGGATATGATCAAATGGATTTATTCATTCCCAAAACTGAAATAGACAATTTAAGTGGAAATAATCTAAATGAAAAGTTTATGAATTGGATAAAAGAAAATGATGATTATATATATTATCAAAAAGCAAATAGTATTGCTTATAAAGCGTCTGGATTTGATGATTTGGTAAGTTATTTTGGACAGACAAATATAATTAATAATTGTAATTCTAATATAGATTTAACTATTCAACAAAACTTATGTCATGAAAATAATAAATCTAGTTATATATCAGTACCAATAAAGAAAAAAAATATAAAAATAAATATATTTGATTGGAAAGAAAATAATGGTATTTTTACTACAGATATATATGATAACGATATAACTGATTTAAAAATGGTTGATATATCATTTGATTTAGCAAAAGATTTTAAAACTGTTAAAGATATATCGAAGCATACACAATCATTTGATGGATTTGTTAGACTTTATGCAACTAAATTAATTCAAAAAGAATTATATGTAAATTTATTGATTAATTAATTATATTTATTGTTAAATATTGTTTTATTAAAAAAATTCATTTTTTCTGTTGACTTAAAGTTGACTTTAAGTTGTATATTATATTTAGTGATGAAATATTTTAATATTAAGAATTAAATATGGAGGAAATAAAAATGAAAAAATTAGTAGTAATAACAGGTGCAAGTTCTGGATTTGGAATGGCTATGGCAAAAGAATTTTCTGATTCTGGTTATCCTTTGCTTCTCTTAGCAAGAAGATTAGATAAAATGGAAGCTATGAATTTACCAAATACTATATGTAAAAGTGTTGATGTAACTGATTTTGATAGTTTTAAAAAAGCAATTGAAGAAGCTAGCACAGTATATGGAGAAGTAGATTTACTTGTAAATAATGCAGGTGTTATGTTGCTTGGAAATATAGAAAATCAAGATCCAAAAGAATGGAAAAAAATGCTCGATATAAATGTATTGGGTGTTATGAATGGTATGAAAATTGTCATGGATGATATGAAAAAAAGACAAGGTGGAACAATAGTGAATTTATCATCAATAGCAGGAATACAACCTTTTGAAAATCATGCAGCTTATTGTGCTAGTAAGTATGGTGTTACAGGTTTAACTTCTGTTGCAAGACAAGAGATGTCTAAACACAATGTACGTGTACTTTCAATAAATCCAGGTGCAGTAAATACAGAACTTTTAAGTCATACAACTAGTCAAGATATTATAAATGGCTACAATGAGTGGAAAGATTCTGTTGGAGCTATAAATATAACTGCAACTGATGTAGCCAAAACTATTAAATTTGCATATGAATTACCACAGTATGTATCTCTTAGAGAAATTGTTATCTCAGATACAAAACAAGATGCTTAAGAATTACAAATAAAAAAATCTATAATATATTTTAGTAATTTCAAACTTACAAAATATATTATAGATTTTTATTTTATTAATTGTTTTTTAGAGTTTAAATAACAATATACTAATGTTATTATATTGTTATATTAAAAATGAAAGAAGGTAATTATATGTATAAAATTAATGAAGTTTCTGAAATGACTAATATACCATCACATACATTAAGATATTATGAAAAAGAAGGTATAATTCCAACTATAGATAGAGATAGTGGTGGAAGAAGAGTGTATACAGATGAAAATATAAAATGGATAGAGATTGTAATTTGTTTAAAAGAAACAAATATGCCTATTGTGGAGATTAAAGAGATAGTAAAACTAAGTATTATTGGTGATTCTACGATTGAAAAAAGAAAAGAAATATTGGAAAAACACAGAAAAAGAGTTGAGGAAGAATTAAATTCTATAAAAAAGAATCTTAAAAAAATTGATAAAAAAATTGATTTTTATAATGGAGCAAAAGAATGTTAAAAAAGCTGTTTCTGATTAAGTATTTATATAGGTATATTCTTTTAATAAATTTATATTGATATACTTTATATATTTATATTTAGTCTTTGTACCACCATATGCAATTTGCATTATTATTTTTGAGTCATAGTTATGAACTAAATTTGTTAGTTGTTGATATTCAGCTATAAAAGAATCATCATATATACCCATCATTCCTGGATTTGGTTGTTCTTCCTTCACAACATTAGCATAGCCAGTGATTATTAATCCAACCTCTCCTTTGGCTAAATCTTCATAAATATCATATAACGCTTTTGTCATATGACCATCTCTAGTAGTCATATTTTCCCATGTAGCACTTCTAACAAAACGATTTTTTAGATTAAGTGATCCTAAAATAAAAAATACTCCTAAAAATAGAATCTTTTTAAAAAGACTGGCTATTTAGAAGTATTTTTATTTAAATTTTATTATCAAAAAAATATTTTCAATTATTATATGATTTTATGTTTATTTATCTTTGGTATGTCCTTATTAAACTTTTTACAACACCTAATATTTTAACATCTGTTGCGTAAATTGGTTCCATTGTTGAATTTTCAGGTTGTAATCTAATTCTATTTTCTTCTTTATAAAATCTTTTTACAGTTGATTCATTTTCATTTAATAATGCTACAACAATATCACCATTTTTTGCACTATTGGTTTTATTAACTAAAATCAAATCTCCATCTAATATACCTGCTTCAATCATACTTTCGCCTTTTATTTTTAATAAAAAACAATCAGATGATTTTATCATTTTTTTAGGTAATGGAAGATAATCTTCAATATCTTCTACTGCTATTATTGGTTCACCTGCTGTTACTGAACCAACTATTGGTATATCTAATGTATCTTTATTTTTTTCTTTTTTATTATCATTTTTAAATCTGCTATCCAAAACTTCGATAGTTCTTGGTTTTGTTGGATCTTTTTTTATATATCCTGTACTTTCTAATTTTTTAAGATGCGAATGTACAGTTGATGTTGATTTTAAACCAACAGCAACACAGATTTCTCTTACTGATGGTGGGTATCCTTTTTGTTTTATTTCACTTTTTATAAAATCTAAAATTTTTGATTGTTTGTCACTTAATCCTGGATACATAAAACGCTCCTTTCTTTTTTAATTTATAAGTATTTTTTATAATATCTCTATTATCTTGATTATAACATCATTATAGAAAAAAAACAAACATTTGTTCTTTTTCTATTGACTAAGAACATATGTTTTGTTATTCTAATTATAGAACATACGTTTGTTTAAAGGGAGGTTTTTAATATGAAAAATGTGTTTTATATTTCTATTGTTTTATTTTTATTTACTTTTTCTAGTGCGGCTACTAATCTAAATTCTTTAAAACCTGTAGATCATATAGATATTAGAGTTTGTGCTGGGGATAATTTATGGTCAATTTCTAAAGAATATTGCAATAATAATGTTGATTTAAGAGAATTTATATACAATGTAAAGAAAATTAATAATTTACAAAATTCAAATATTAATGTCGGTCAGATTTTAAAAATACCAATATATAAAATTGAAAAGGATGATAAGAATTTTTTCAAAATAGAAAGCCAAGTTCTAAATGATTTAATAGATAAGTTTAAATAATAAAATTATTGTAAACTAAAAATGGGATTTTTGAATAAATAGATAAAATGTGTTTTTGTAAATGAATATTTATTATATATGAACAAAAAGAACTAGCAGATTAAATTGCTAGTTCTTTTTTACACTCATTAATTCATATTTTTTATTTATATATTTTATTTTTTATTAAAATTGATTTTTAGCATAAACTAAGTATAGTTCTTTTAATTTTGATATTAAATCTTTTGTTTCAACTTGTAAATCTGAAGCTTCATCAAATCTTTTTTCTGCTAGAGCTTCTCTTATTTTTGTGAACATAGATTTCTTATCAACTGTATCTTTCATAAGACTCCATCTTAATTCATCAACTCTATTCCACATAACTACATCCATATCTGAAATATCTTCAGAAGAATGAATTTTTTTGCAATTTCTCACAATATCCATATTTTCTATTAGAATTCTACCTTCTAATTCTGTTATCCATCTTTCTAAGACAGTCATTTTATAAGAAGCAACTATTTTTTCATTGAATATTCCATCTACCATTAATGCATTTAATTTATCTTCATATAAATCAAAGTTTCTTAGGTTTTCTAGTACTGTTCTTGGTGGAACTCCAAATAATTTATTTCTTTCTTCTTCTGTATAATATTCAAATACATCTTCTTCAGATCTGTATTGTCTATTTTGTTCTAAATAAATACCTTCTTCACCAAAAGGTTTTGATATTTCAATTTCTAATTCTTTTGTGTTTCTATTTTCTTTTATTACATGTGTTATTCCATCTAACATAACTTGGTATGAGCTTGCCATTACTAAATAAGTATTAGATAATGGATTTGGAGATCTAAGTTCAAATCTTGTTGCTAATGGATTTGATAAATCTTTAATAAGTCCTATTAATATTGATCTATTTCTTGATGGGATTTTAGCACTTTCTCCAAGTGAAGATACTATACAAACTGGAGCTTCAAATCCTGGTTTTAATCTATTTAAAGCATCATTAGAAGATGTTATAAATGGATTTATTATTTCATAATGTTTTAAAATACCCATAAGTCCACCAAATGCTAATGAAGACATGTATTCTTCTGTGAAATTTTTGTGCGAGAACGCATTTACTAATTTTCCATTTTTAAGCTTAAATGCTACTCCTAGATGTGTATGTTCTCCACTACCAGCAACACCTTCAATTGGTTTTGCTCTAAATGAAACTTCTAAGCCATGATGATTATATATATCTTGAACCAAATCTCTTATAAATAATTCATTATCAGCAGCTTGTAGTGCTTCGTCAAATTTCCAGTCAATTTCAAGTTGTTCCATGATATGACCTTCTCTTTTATTAAGTCCTAATTTTTGTCTAACACCACCAACTTCTTTATGTCCCATTTCAGGATTATAACCATAAAGTCTAATAACTTCCATAGTTGTTTCTAATGCAGTTCTAACAATACCTTGAGTTCTTTTCCAATATTGTTCTTTTAATGTTTGAGATGTAGAAAGTGATTCTTCATCAGCTTTATCATTTGGAGTTTGAACCCAAAATTCTAATTCTGTAGCAGATGTAAGTACAACATCTTCTATGTCATTTATACTTTCTATTCCTAGTTCATCTAAAGGATTTGAATTTATCTTTAAGTTCTCCATTAGTTTTTCTTTGAAATTTTTGATAGTGTCTTTAAGTATGGCTCTTGAACCAACTTCCTTATTATTGTGTATTAAGAATGAAGGAATTCTTAATGTACCAATAGGCATTTCTGTTTCATTATCTAAATTATTAAAATTATAATCAACAATCCAATTAATATCTAAATCTGGTTTTATCATAACCTTAGCATCATTTAAAACAGCTATTTCTGGTAAGAAAACACTTGATCCATCTGTTTGAATACCTTCTTCTAAAAATCCATCTATATCTTTTAAAAATTCACACATTGGAATTTTTTCATCTGTATCTTGACCACCCAAGTCAACTCCTACTAATGAAACAAATCTTATTTCTTTGTGTTTATTTAGTAATTCTTTTAAATATGCTGCATCATGATGTCCTTTTGGTATTGCAAATAACATATGTTCTAAAGCACCTTTTTTTAAATTCTTAAACATATTGATCCTCCTAAAAATTTTTTAAATGTTTTGTATTTTTTTATTATATTTATTTATATTTTTATTTACTACTTAATCAGTTTTGTGAAAAACGAACTATTTATTTAATTTAATAAAAAAAGTTCGATATACACGTTATTTATAAAAATAAATAACTAATATCTTTCAAACTTATTGTTTATTATACAGAAAAACTTTCTTAATGTAAAGTGTAAATAAATAAAAATATAAATAAAAACGTTCTCTTTGCATAAATTATATTCCCATTTCAATTAAATGTTAAACAATGATCGAAAAAAGTACTGTAATTTAATTATGTAAACAAAGTATCAAAAAATCTACTTTATAATTTTATGGTAGATTTTTTGATAACTATTTATATTATTTTTCTTTTATGAAAAATGATTTAAATCAGATTTAAAAGCTTTTATGAGTTGCATATCCTTATTAGAGATATCAAATGTTAAATATAAACAACCAATATCTATAGAAGTATAGCTGTCAACTAGATAAAATCCAACTATTAACTGTTGTTTATCATTTATTTTTAATTTGAAAGGATTATTTGTAATTTTTATTTGCTTTGTATATTTTTTAAACTTTATATTGTCAAATTTTGATATAGGATATATCACTTTATACTCTTTTAAGTTGTTAGATTTTATAGAAGTTATAATTTTATTATCTTTATATGTATATTTTATTGGAATATTTTTATGATCAAAGCATATATGCATATTATTATTTGATTTGCTATTTTGCACAACGTAAAATGAAATATTTGTTCCTGCACCACCACAGTGTATATTTCCATAGCTGATTAAAAAATATTGATAGTCAAGAGTGTTTTTTAAAAATTCAATTTTGGGTAAAATATCATATTTTATATTTTTCTCTATCAATATCTTTTGTTTTGTATTTCTATTCCCCAAATATAATGAGTTGTTTTCTTTTAATAAGAGTATATTTTCAGATTCAAATATAATATTATTATTTATATATTTTTTTAGTGAAAAAGTTAAAGCGAGGATGGTAAAAATTAGGATGAGAAAAGTTTTGATCTTCTTTGAGAAATTAATCTTCATAATTAATGTCACTCCTTTAAAATATTTTTATTAAGTATACTTTTAAAGCGTAACATTCAGAATTTATTTTAGATAGGATATATAATGTGACAATTGGTTACGAAATCATATTAATCGAAATGTAAATTTTGGAAAATTTTTTTATGAAGAGCTAAGACATATGGTTTACATAATATAATTATAGAAACAATATGTCTTGGCTTGAGTGGTTTTATATTTAAAATTGTTCAAATATATTAACATAATAATTTTATTGTATTTATTCTTAGCTTTTTTATTTTAGTATTTGTGAGATACCTTTCATAACTCCAAATTTAGAATGTTCATAAGTAAGTCCACCTTGGAAATAAACACAATAAGGTTCTTTAATAGGAGCATCAGCACTTAATTCTATTGATGAACCTTGAATAAATGCTCCTGCTGCCATTATTACATCACTATCATAACCTGGCATTGCCCATGGTTCAGGAGATACATAAGAATCTACAGGTGCAGCTGCTTGTATTCCTTTACAGAAATCTATTATTTCTTGAGCTGAATTTAATTTTACGATTTGTATTATATCGCTTCTTCTTTCATTGCTCTTTGGGCAAACTTCATAATCTAGTTTTTCAAACATTTTAGCACATAAAATAGCTCCCATGACTGCTTGAGAAACTACACTTGGAGCCATAAATAATCCTTGTAATACATTTCTTGTTGTTCCAAATGTAAGACCACATTCCTTACCTATACCTGGAGAAGTTAATCTATATGATATAAGCTCTACTAATTCTTTTTTTCCAACTATATATCCACCAGTAAGAGCAAGTCCACCACCAGGATTTTTGATAAGCGATCCTGCCATTATATCTACACCAACCTCTGTTGGTTCTTTTGTTTCTATAAATTCACCATAACAATTATCTGTCATGATTATTATATTTTCATTAACAGATTTGACTAAATCAACTACTTTTTTTATATCTTCTATTGATAAAGAGTCTCTCCAACTATATCCTTTGGATCTTTGAATGAAAACCATTTTAGTTCTTTCGTTTATTTTTTCTTTTATTCCATCATAATCTATCGAACCATTTTCTAAGAAATCAACTTGATTATATGTAATTCCAAATTCCTTTAATGAACCTTTTGACTCTCTTATACCTATTGTTTCTTCCAATGTATCATATGGTTTTCCTGTTACTGATAATATTTCATCATTTGGTCTTAATAAACCAGTAAGGCATAATGAAAGTGCATGAGTTCCATTAACTATTATAGGTCTTACTATTGCATCTTCTGCGTTAAATAACTTTGCATATATTTCTTCTGTTTTTTCTCTACCTATATCATTATATCCATAACCTGTTGTCCAATTGAAGTGAGTATCGCTAAGTCTACATTCTTGCATAACATTTAAAACTTTATACTGATTATATTCTCTTACTTCTTTTAATTTTTCAAATTCTTCTTGTAATTCTTTTTCTGCTTCTTCGCATAAATTTAAAACTTCTTCTTTTATACCTAAATTATTTATAAGTAAATCTCTTTTGAAATTCAATTAAAACACCTTCTTAATATTTTTTATTATACATACTAACTTTAAAAGTATATCATTAGGGAATAATATTTATCAAGGTGATATTTTGAGTGGTGAAAAAATATGTATTTTAACTACGCATAAGGTATCTTATGCGTAGTTATTTCCAAAGTGATAAAAATATGATAAAATAATTGTAGAAATAGAATAATTCATATTTTTAAGAATATAAAAAAATAAAACAAAAAGATTAAAGACTAAAGTTTACGTATTAAATTAAAACACAAAAATAAAAAGAATGAAAAATTAATTTTAATAGAAAAAATCTAATAAAAATAAAAAATAAAATCAAAATTTTGTAAAAAAAGAACTGAAGACAAATTTAATTGTCTATTATCTCATATAAAACTAATTATATATTTTTAGATTTATAGTATTAACAAAAAAATAAACAGGCTTAAAATCTTCTTAAAGAGCTTGTTGAAATTGAGATAAAAAATAAAAAAGGAATAAATAACCATAACAACTTGAAAATTTTAATGCAAAAATAATAAATAAATTCAAAGAAACATAATATAACATTAATATTATTATGTAAACTAATAAAATTAAGAGGTGAAAAGATGAATTACAAAATTGATGATATAATTAAAGATGTTAAATTAAGGCAAAAGTTTTTTCCTTGTCAAGAATTAGGTTTGGCAGATGAAATATGTGATGCATTTGAGTTTTTTATAGATGCATTAATTTCTGCTCATAAATCAGTTAATACTATTTTATCTTATTATTATGATTTAAAAACTTTTTTTGATTTTTTAAAAGAAAATTATCAAAGAGTTCAAGAAATTAATCAAATAAATACAATTATGATTTCTCGATTTTATAAATACTTAGAAACAACAAAACAAAATTCTCATATTTCAATAAAACGAAAAAAACTAGCATTGAGATTGTTTTTTGAATATATGCTAGAACAAAATATATTATATACTGGTAAAAATCCTATGCCAAAAGAAGGTATAATAAGAAGTAAAAATACATCATATAATAAAACTAGGACTTATTTAGATGAAGAAGAAGTAAATTATTTTATGAACGAATTATTAAAAGAAAGAAGAATGGATCTTTATAAATATAGAAATATATCAATGTTTGCACTCATGATTAATGCAGGACTTAGAATATCTGAAGTTTTGAATATTGATATAAAAGATATAAAAAATTTATTTGAAAATAAAATGCTAACAATAATGGGAAAAGGAAGTAAAGAAAGAATAATTCCTTTGAGTGATATATACATAGAAAACACTTATTTAAAATATATAAAAATTTATTTCGATCATAGAATTAAATTAGATATAGATGAAGATGCTTTTTTTATATCTAAAAATAAAAGAAGAGTAACAAGTAGAAATCTTCAAAATATAACAAAGAATTATAGAGAAAAATTGAATTTAGATAAAAAAATAACACCGCATAAATTAAGACATACTTTTGCAACTTCTTTAATAAAGAAAGATATAGACATAAGAAAAGTACAAGAACTTTTGGGTCATAGTTCGATATCAACTACACAAATATATACACATATAAATAATAAAGATTTAGAAGAAACTTTAAATAAAACTATCAATGAAAATAAAAAACAATAAAATAATTATGTAAACTTTAAAAACATTTCGACAAAAAATACAAGTATTTAAAAAAATGGTATCTAAAATCAATTTTTTTTAAGTGCTTGTATTTTATTTTGTTTTTAAAAAAACAGTGATTTTAGTCTTGAAGAACATATTTTGAAACTTTAATTAAAATAAAAAAATATAATCATAAAATGGAAATAAAAAAACATTGATAATAATTATCAATAATAGTATAATGAGATTGAATTGGTAACTAAGTTATCTTTTAAAATATATAATAGGAGGTTTTGTGGTGGAAAGAAATAAGTGGTTCCCATTTGAAACATATAAAAATAAAGTCGATTCCAAAATGAAAAATGTATTTTGTTTTTCACATGCTGGTGGTTCTGCATCAACATATAGAAAATGGACTTTAAAAAAGCAGGATGTAAATGTAATTACAGTTGAATTGCCAGGTGTTGGAAGTAGAAGAAGAGAAGAATTTTTATATAATTATAAAGATTTTATTGATGAATTAGCAAAAAATATACATGAGAAGTCTAAGGAATGTGAATTTTATTTTTTTGGACATAGTATGGGTGCAGCATTAGCTTTTTATTTAGCTAAACATATGCAAGATAAAAATTTAAAAACGCCTAAAAAGATTGTTGTAGCAGGGAGACAACCACCAAATGAAGAAAATGAAATTGAATTTAAAACTCATATGGATGATCAAGCTTTAATAGATGAACTAAAAAGATATGAAGCTACACCAAAGGAATTACTAGAAAATGAAGAATTCTTAAATATTGTAATTCAAGACCTTAGAAAAGCATATACGTTAAATGAAAGTTATATATATAATGGTGAAAAATTAAATATAGATATAGTAGCTCATAATGGGACTAGTGATTTTGAAGCTAATAATGATATCATGTCTAGATGGGCTAGTGTTACAAATAAAGATTTTAAAATCAAAGAATTTGATGGTAATCATTTTTTTATTTTTAATTTAGGTGATGAATACGAAGATTATTTACTTAAAGAATTCCTGTAAATAAAGTAAAGGAGATGATGAGTTTGGATAAGATGATTGAAAGAAAAGTTAATAATACTTATCAAGATATAGATTATAAATGCTTGCATGAGGATTTTTATAAATTTGCAGAACTTAATCCTAATGAAAAATGTATAGTTTATGAAGAAGATGGTAAGATTAAAGATCTTACATATGGTGAATTAAGAAAAGAAGTGTTAAAAGCCACTAATTTACTGATTACTAATGATATTAAAGTTGGTGAAAACGTTTCTATTATAATGCCTAAAAAAATAGAACAAATAATAGCAGTATTAGCTATTTTATCAGCAGGGGCAGTTTATGTGCCAATAAATTGTAATCATCCGTTAAATAGAATTAATAGAATTTTAAAAAGTGGAAATATTAAAAAAGTCTTAACCATAAGTGAATTAAAGGAAAAAGAGTACAATGCACAAATTATAGATATTCAAAATAGAAATAAGTATGATACTAATATTGAATATAGAAAAACCAATTTGGATGATCTTGCTTATATAATATATACATCTGGTTCTACAGGTAATCCAAAAGGTGTAATGATAAGTCACAAATCTGCTTATAATACAATTTTTGATATAAATAATAGATTTAATGTAACTAAAAATGATATGGCAATTACTATATCAGAACTTGACTTTGATTTATCTGTTTATGATATTTTAGGTTTGCTTTCAGTAGGTGGAAAAATATTTGTTGTAAATGAGGAATATAAAAAAGAACCCTCTTATTGGGCAAATATAGTAAAAAATCATAATATAACATTATGGAATACAGTGCCAGCCTTGATGGATATGCTTCTTAGTATAGAAAATTTAGAGGGAAAAACAAGTATAGATAAAGTTTTTTTGTCTGGTGATTGGATTAAAGTTGATTTGGGTCGAAAAATTTTAAAAACTTTTGATGATATTTATTTTATTTCTATGGGTGGAGCAACAGAGGCTTCTATTTGGTCTATTTATAATCCAGTAAAAGAAATAGCAGATGATGCAAAAACTATTCTTTATGGAAAACCACTTGCAAATCAAAAGTTTCGAATTGTAAATGAAAATGATTGTGATTGTCAAAATGAAGAAATAGGCGAACTGTGGATTGGTGGTATAGGTGTTGCAAAAGGTTATTTTAATGAAGAAAAATTGACAAATAATCAATTTGTATTATATGAAAATGAAGTTTGGTATAAAACTGGAGATTTAGGAATGTATAATGAAGATGATAATATTGAATTTATTGGTAGAAAAGATACACAGGTAAAGTTAAATGGTTATAGAATAGAACTTGGTGAAATAGAAAATAATGCAAAATCAAATGAATATGTTAATAATGCAATATCATTTGTAGATAATGATAAAATAATAAGTTTAGTTAGTCCGTGTATAAATAATTTTAAAAATAAAAATTTAAAAATAAACAATAATATTACAGATATAGATAGTGATGAATTTATAGAATATGAATTAGATATTCTAAAAATAATATTTGATTTATGCGATATTGATAACTTAGTTACTAACAAAAATAAGTTGAAAAGTGAAAATAATCTATTTAATTATTGGATTTCTTATTTAGTATCTAAAAATATTATAAATATAAATAATGATATGCTCTTAAAATCTATTAGATATGATGAGGTTATAAATCATATAATGACAGATAATTATTTGACTAATAAATTCTATAAGAAAATGGATTTTATAAAATCTATTTTAAAGAAAGAAAAACCTTCAATCGACTTATTTGAAGAATTAGAATTAACACCTGAATATGCTTCATTTTGTGATGAAGAAACAAAATACTATACAAATAAAATAATAGAAGATATAAATAATTCTGCTAAGGAAAATGAGAATATCAATGTAGGTGTGTTTGGTGTTGGAAGTGGATTTTATTTAAATTACTTGCTTGAAAATATAAATAAAAATACTAAAATTACTGTATATGATTCATCCAAAGGGTTAATTTTAAGAGCAAAAATGAATATAACAGATGAAAGTAATTTAGATCAAGTAGAATTTAAATTACTAGATGAGGATATTTTTGTATCTGAAAAAATTTCTTATTTAGATTATATTATTTCTATTGGAACACTTCATACTTATAAGAATACTCAACGTATTTTAGATAATATGAGTATATTATCTAAAAATAATGCAAAATTGTTCTTTATAGAATATTTAAATTTAAGTCCAATAGCTATGATTTCATCAGCTATTTTAGAAGATGGATTTTTTGATAGAGAAAATAAAAATCCTTTAATAAAAAGAGAAAATCTGATGTGTTATTTAAAAAATTCGAATTTAGAAAATATTAAATTAGAAAACATAAATAAAAAATCAACTATATTTATATCAGCAGAGAATAAAATTGAAAACAGTGATTTTAACAAAAATGAAATTTTAGCATATTTAGAAAAAAAGCTTCCTTTATATATGCTTCCAAATAGAATTTTATATTTAATAAATGAACCATTATCTTCAAATGGTAAATTAGACAGAAAGAAAGCTTTGGAATATTATAAATCAAATATAGTAGAAATTAAAGATAACAATGCTGAATTTGAAGATTTTGAAAAAGATATGGCTGGTATTTGGGAAAATGAATTAGCTATATATAATTTTGATAGAGAAGATAGTTTCTTTATGGTTGGTGGAGATAGTATATTAGCAACTAGATTGATTGCTTATATAAATCGAGAATATGATATTAATGTAACTTTAAAGGAAATTTTAGATAATCCAAAATTCAAGGAAATATCAAAACTAGTGAAAGATAAAATTGATGAAGATGAATTTTTTGTGGAAGGTGCGATATGATTGGTATTTTAGGTGCTTATGGAGAAATAGGAAAATATGCGACCAATATTTTGTGTAAAAACTATAAAGATAAAATATATTTGATGGGTAGAAATGCTAAAAAATCTATTAATAAAGAGGAATTTTCAAAAAATGTTGAAATTATAGATATTGATATTTTTAATGGTGAGGATATTAAAAAGTATTTATTAAAATGTGATATTCTTATAAATTGTAGTGGTAAGACAGGATTATTAAATAAAGATGAATTTAAGTACAAAGGTATTTATATAGATGTTAATTTAAAACCTAAAGATTTTAAAACTTATGGAGTAAGTATTTTTTCTTGTGGTTCAATTCCAGGTTTTTCAGGTATTTTATGTGATTTTATATCTAAAGAATTTGATGAGTTAAATGGCTTGGAGTTTTATTATTCTGGACGCGGTAAATTTTCAAATACATCAGCAGCTGATTATTTAGATGGTGTTTTTGATGAAGATTTTTCAAAGCCTAATTATGAAGAGGATATTATTTTAAATAAAAATGTTAATTATAAATTGATGAATCAAAAATCTGAAAATGAAGGTAAATATTATCCTTATTTTGATGAAGAATGTAAATATATAGTAGATAATTTAAATTTAAAAAATGCTTCATTTTTTACAATGATGGATGGGATAAATTTATCAAAAGCGTTAGAAGATATTAGGAATAAATATAATGAAAGTAGAGAATTAGCAATAAAAA
Organism: Peptostreptococcaceae bacterium; assembly: GCA_025210335.1. Lineage (GTDB taxonomy): Bacteria > Bacillota > Clostridia > Peptostreptococcales > Peptostreptococcaceae > JAOARY01. The sequence continues at coordinate 53,730 of JAOARY010000067.1, forward strand.
CTCTTGTTAATGCATCCACATTGGATAGCATAAATTTTGGTGATTATCTTAATTATACTATAGAAGCAAAGGGATATTTAAATAAAGAAAAAGTAATAAAAACCTTAATTTTAGAATCAAAGAATCCGTCTAAAATGACTGGTGAATCTTTAGCTTCTTTAGTTTTAGCAATTTTAGAAAATAAAAATATAAATTTAAAAATAGATAATCAAAACTTTTTTGAATTTGAAGATTCAAAAATTATAGTTAATAATTTGCTTAAAAATAATAAATATATAAAATTAGATATTTTAGATGATTCAATTGAAAATATATTTAATTTTGAAGAAGGTGAAATTTAGATGAAAAAATATAATGTAATTGTTTGTGGTACAACATTTGGTCAGTTTTATATAGAAGCTATAAAAACAAGTAATAATTTAAATCTAGTTGGAATTTTAGCTGGTGGAAGTGAAAGATCAATAAAATGTGCTCAGTTTAATAATGTTCCATTATTTAAAAATATAGATGAACTTCCAGATGATGTCGATATTGCTTGTGTTGTAATAAGATCTGGTGCAATAGGTGGAATTGGAACAGATTTAGCTATAAAGCTTATGAATAAAAAAATACATGTTATTCAAGAACAACCAATGCACCCAAAAGATTTGCAAAATTGTTATAAAGCCTCTATGAAAAATAAAGTAAATTATGTTGTAGGCAATTTATATCCTAATATGATGGAAATAAAAAAATTTATAGAGTGTGCAAAATTTTTAAATGAAAATGATAAGCTTTTATATGCTCGAGCTAGTTTTGCACCACAAGTTTCATATCCAGCAATGAAAATGTTATTAGAAGCTATGCCTTCAATTAGAAATATTAATTTAGAAAATGTATCAAAATCAAAAGAAGCACCTTTTGATTTATTTACAGGATATATTGGAGATATTCCAACTACAGTTGAATATCAAAATTATATAAATCCAAGTGATCCAGATAATCATATGCATTTATTGCATTCAATAACTTTTGTCTATGAAAGTGGGCGTTTGGTATTATCTGATACATTTGGTCCTACAATATGGCATCCTAAGATGCATGTTGAAAATTCACTTTATGATAGAGCAAATTTAAAAGACAAATATCCGAAACATCTAAAAGATAATACTGTTAATTTCTTAGATTTATTTGAAGAAAAAACTTATGAAAATGTAATTACTAATGAATGGCCAAAAGCTATTTATAAAGATTTAATGTCGTTAGTTTCATTAATAGAGAAAAAAACAAATTATATGAAACTATCACAAAAAGAATTACTTTGTTCAACTAATTGGTCTAATTTAACAAAACATTTTGGTTTTGCAAATTTAGTTGACAAAGGTCAAGTTCAAAATATCAAATTAGAATATTTAAAAGATGTATTACAAAATATAATTTAAAAATATAAATATTTTTGATACCTGGATAATTATAATTTTGAACAATTAAATATATAAGGAGAATTTTTTATGAATTTTAAAAATTATAAAGACATAGTATTATATTGTGATGATAATAATATAAAATTGTGGGTTGAAGATGATAAATTAAAATATAAAGCATCTTCTAATAAAGTAAGTAAAGATTTGCTTATGAATTTAAAGGAATACAAAGAAGATATAATAAAGTATTTAAATGAATCTATAAATCTTAAATTGAGTGCACATAAGGAAGATCAGTATGAAGAATTTCCATTAACAGATGTTCAATCTGCTTATATGCTTGGTCGAACTGATATTTTTGATTATGGAGAAGTTGCTTGTCATTTGTATATGGAAATAAAATATGAAAAACTAGAGCATAAAAAAGTTGAAGATATTTGGAATCAAATTATTAAAAAACATGATATGCTAAGATCTGTTGTGTATGAAAATGGGAAACAAAAGGTATTAAAAGATGTCCCTAGACTTAATATAGAAAATATAAATTCAAATATGGATAACTACTTAAATCAATTGGCGGATATTAATAATAGATTTTCTAAAAAAAGATATGAACTTGGAAAATGGCCTATGTTCGAACTTGCACTATCACAAGATAAAACAAGTATACTTCATTTATCAATAGATTTCTTAATTGCCGATTGGGCTTCCATATGGATGGTATTAAATCAATTTGAGCAAATGTATTTTGATAACTATAAAAATGATAAGATTTTTGAAATATCATTTAGAGATTATGTCTTATATGAAAAAAAATTAAAAACAACTGTTAATTATGCAAAAGATAAAAAATATTGGATGGATAGAATAGATGATTTTCCAAAGGCTCCTACTTTACCAATATTAAATAATAAATCCCTAAAAACTTTTACTAGACATAGTTTTAGAATTGATAAAGATAAATGGGATTTTATAAAAAATATGACTGTAAAAAGAGGTCTTACACCCACAATTCCATTATTAACATTGTATGCAAATATATTATCTAGATGGAGTAGTAACAGAAATTTTTGTTTAAACCTAACTATTTTAAATAGAATGGATATACATGAGGATATAAAAGATATTGTTGGAGACTTTACATCGATAAATCTTTTGGAAACTAATATCAAAAAACAAAGTTTTTTAGATCAAGCAAAAGATATAAATAAAAGGCTTTTTGAAGATTTGGATCATAGATTATTTAGTGGTGTGGAATTCATAAGAGAAATATCAAAAGAAAAAGGTAGAGATTATGCTTTTATGCCCATTGTATTTACTAGTGCAGTAGGACTTTCAAATAGAGAAAGGCCTTTAAGAGGAGATATTATTTCTGGGATAAGTCAAACCCCACAATTATTTATAGATTGCCAAGTTATGGATGGTAGTTTTGGATTACAAATAAACTGGGATGTAAGAGATGGTGTGTTCCCTAAGAATTTGATTGAAAATATGTTTAAATCTTTTGAAGAAGAACTTATTAAACTAAGTGAAAATGAAAATTACTGGAATGAAGCATCAAATCTTGATCTTGAGGTTAAGGCTAATGATATTATAAATTCATTTGACCAAGAAGATCTTTTATACACTAAATTTATAGAAAATGTAAAAGAAAATCCTAAAAAGATAGCAGTTATAGATAATGGAAAATCATATACTTATGAAGAAATTCATAAAGGCGCTTTATACATATCAAAACTAATATCTAAGAGTAATGTCGAAGTATTGAGTAATATTCCTATTTTAGTTAAAGATGGTGTAAATAAAGTAATTGGAACATTAGGTATATTATATTCAGGTTGTGTTTATGTACCAATAGATAAAGATCAACCACGACAAAGAATTGAAAGTATTATAAATGATACAAATGCAAAACTATATTTAAAAGATATAGATATAAATATAGATAATTATGATTCGATTTTTATTGATTCTAAAAAATTTATAAATGAAAATACAAATGAATCTATAATAAGGAATATTAAAAATAATGAAAATGCTTATATAATATATACATCTGGTTCAACAGGGAAACCAAAAGGCGTTGTTATATCACATAAAGCGGCATTAAATACTATATATGAGATTAATCAAAGATATGATATTGGCAAAAATGATAGTATATTTGCCATTTCAAAACTTAATTTTGATTTATCTGTATATGATATATTTGGACTTCTTTGTGCTGGAGGAACAATAGTTTATTCTAAACATGATGAATATATGAATCCGCAAAAATGGAGTGAAAATATTATAAAGTATAATGTGACAATTTGGAATAGTGTTCCAGCTCTAATGAAAATGTTACTAACTGAATTAAAAAGTTCAAATAAACAAAATAATATTTCTCTTAGACAAATACTATTATCCGGAGATTGGATTCCACTAGATATGCCTGATTTAATAAAATCTATGGATAATAATATAGAAATTGCTTGCATGGGTGGAGCAACAGAGGCATCTATTTGGTCAAATGTTCATGACTATAAAAAATTAGAGAAACATTGGAAAAGTATACCTTATGGAAAACCTCTAAAAAATCAAGGTTTTAAGATTTTAAATGAAAATATGCAAGATTGTCCAGTTTTTGTACCTGGAAAATTATATATATATGGAGAAGGGTTAGCCAAAGAATATTTAAATGATAAAGAACTTACAAAAAAGAAATTTCTAAACCATGAAGGAATAAGAATTTATGAAACTGGAGATATGGGAAGATATTTAGAAAACAAAGAAATTGAATTTTTAGGAAGAAAAGATAATCAAGTTAAAATAAGAGGAAATAGAGTTGAATTAGGAGAGATAGAAAATTCATTAAATACTAATTTAAATATAGATACATCTATTGTATTTTTAGATAAATATGATAAAAAAAATGAACTAATAGGAATTATTAAGAAGAGTAAAAATGAAATAGATGATAATAAGTTAAAAGAAAATATAAAAAAACATCTTAAGAATTTATTACCAATATATATGATTCCAAGTGAATTTATAATATTGGATGAATTTTCACTAACTATAAATGGAAAAATAAACAGAAAAAATATTATAAAAAAGGCTAAAGAAAAATTAGAAATCATAAGAAATAGTAAGAAAGCTTTAAATTCAAATATTAAGAATTCAAAGATAGATGAATCAATAATAAAAATTTGTAAAGAATTATTAGAAATCAAAGAATTAAAGAAAACAGACGATTTATATGATTATGGAGCAGATTCTCTTTTAATGGCTCAAATATCTACTAGAATAAAAAATGAATTAAATTTAAAAATTCCTTTTGATAGTATATTAAGATATTTGTTAAATAATTCTACCATAGCAGATATTTCATCTTTGGTATTAAAAGAAGAAGAATCAATAAAGAAAGAAGAAGAAAAAAATAACGAATCAAAAGATATTGTCGGTAAAAGTGGTCTATCTTATATGAAATATATAAGCAAAGATGAAGAAAAGAAAAATAAAAAATTATTAGCAATAGTACATGGTCCTGTTGGTACAATTGATAATTATAAGTATTTGGTGAAAGAATTAAAGAAAAATAAAGACGTAGATATAGTATTTATAGGTATTAAAGACTTAAATAAATATATAGAATTAAATCCTAAAGACATAGTAAATATAATTTCAGATGAATATTACAAACATATATTAGATACAGATTATGAACGTTACGAACTATTAGGATATTGTTTTAGTTCAGTTGTTGCTATTGAAATAGCAAATAGGATGACTGAAACAGGAAAAACTTTGGATAAATTATCAGTAATAGATGGTGGAAGTATATTTATAAATGTAAAAGAAGAAATTCTTTACGAACTACTTTACTTAACTCATTTAAATTTGGATTTAGAAGATTTATGGGGTGATAATGCGACTCATATGAAAAAATCTGTGTTAGATATGTTGGATAATAGTAGAAATGTTTATGAAGATGAAGTGTTTATGAAAAATTTAAATGAATTAAAATCTAAAACACAAGAAGAAAGATTTAGATATTATCTAGAACTTTCTAATTCAAAAAATGAAACTAAAATAGATTATGAATTTGTAAAAGATTTCTTAAAAGTTTTTATAAATTCATTTAAAGCACTTAGTCATATACCAATACCTTATTTTGGAGATATAAATTATTATCTTTCTACACAAAGAAAAGGGTTATTTGAAAAATTCGATACATTAGCAGAAAAATGGAGTGAATATTGTATTGGAGATTTGAATATAACAAAGATAACAGGTGATCACTTTAGTTGTATTGAAGAGGAAGAACATGCTGTGAAATTAGGAAAGCACATAAGAAAAGCATTGTAAATATAAGGAGATTAAATATGTATATTTCAAATACAGAGTATGATGAAGCTTTTAAAATTATTGAATTATTAAATGATGAAGGAATAAGCATATCAAAAGAAGATGGAAAATTAAAATATAAAGCTAAGGATAAATCTAGTATAAAAAAGATGTTTGGACTGTTAAAAGACAATAAAGAATTATTAATAAAGTATCTTGATTATAAAAAATTTGATGAGAATTCATTTCCATTAACATCAATACAAAGTGCATATGTTTTGGGTCGTAAAAAAGAATATCAACTTGGTGGAGTTAGTACTAATTATTATTTTGAACTTAAATTTAAATCTCTTGATATTAAAAAAATTGAAGATGCTATAAATACTATTATAAAAAACAATCAAGCTCTAAGAACTGTTGTATTTAAAGATTTATTTCAAAAGGTTTTTTATGATGTTCCTAGGTTCAAGATTCAAAAATTAGATATAAAGAAAGAAGATATTGATGAGTATAGACCTAATTTAATATCAAAAATGCACGAGTTAGAAAAGTGGCCAATGTTTAGTGTAAAACATACAGACTATGGTAATGAAGATATTTTACATTTTACATTTGATTGTATGGTATTAGATGCTCTTAGTATAAATTTATTTTTAAAAAATTTATTTAAATTATATCAAGATAAAGATATAATTTGGCCTAAATATACCTTTAAAGAATATGTAAATACACATATGAGTAAAATTGAAAAACAAGATGATGAAAAAGCAAAAGAATATTGGTGTAATAGACTTAAAAATATGAATTCCTATCCAAAACTTGTTGATGAAGAACGTATAAACAACATAAAAAAACCAAGATTTAAAAGAATTAATCATTTGTTTAGTAAGGAAGATACAGAAGTTTTTTATAAAAAATGCATAAAAAATAGAGTTACTCCAGCAAGTGTTATTGCAACTATTTATATGAAAGCTATATCAAAACATACATCTGATAATATAGCTATAAATTCAACGACATTTAATAGAAATATGGTAAATGAGGATATGTTTGATATTATGGGGGATTTTACAAATATATTTTTAATCCATCATGATTTTAAGGATAAAAATATCTTAACTTCATTTAAAGATATACAAAAACAATTTATGCAAATAGTAAGATTTAAAGACTATGATGGCACAAAAATAATAAAATCACTTACCAAAGATCCAAAAAAATTGGTTATGCCAGTTGTATTTACTTGTGTGTTAAATGGACTAAAAAAACCAAAAGATGAGTATTTGATGGATGGTGTAAAGCTTGGATATAGTGTATCTCAAACACCGCAAGTATTTTTAGATTATCAAGTTACTGATTTTACAAAGGAATTATCTTTAAGCTGGGACTATGTAGATCAAGCTTTCGATAAAGAATTTTTAGAACTTCTATTTTCACAAAATATAAATATGGTTAAATCTCTTATAAACTCAGATGATTGGAATTTAGATTGGTGATTTTATGATTTATTATTTTGAAGAAATAGAAAAATTTAAAGAAGAAGAATTTAAGTATTTCTATAAATTCTTACCTAAATTTAGAAAAGATAAAATAGAAAAGTTGAAATTTTTTAAAGATAAAAAATTATCTCTTTTAGGATATATCTTATTTTTATATGGACTTAGAGTAGAAAAACGTGATTTTTCTACTCCAATATTTTCATATTTAAAATATAATAAACCTTATATTAAAAATGTATTTTTTAATATATCTCATTGTAAATCTGGCGTAGTATGCATAATATCAAATAACAATGTTGGTATTGATATTGAAAATATAGATAAGAATCATCTATCTTTGCTTGATACTGTGATGAATAAAAATGAAGAAAAAATTATTCTAAATAGTAAGATAAAAGAAAATACTTTTACAAGATTGTGGACAATAAAAGAAAGTTACTTAAAAAATATAGGTACAGGACTTATAGATGATTTGAAATTATTAGATTTTTCAAATTTTAAAAAAGATGAGTATATTTTTGATGATAAATTTTTTAGAATTTATAAGAATAAAAAAAATTATATATGTTCTTGTAGCGTAGATAGCATGGAATTGATAAACGTAAATCTATTTGATTTAAAAAAAATTATAAATTAGAGGGGGCAGTTTCTTGAGTGAAAAAAAATTATTAAAAACAGTTTATGACTATTTTTTTGAAAATAGAGAAATAATATTTCTTGAAAATTTTAAAGAAGATAAATTAGATAAATATGATTTATTAGAATATACATCCAGAGCATATCATATTCTAAAAAATTTAGATAAGAAAGAAGAAAAATTTATAATACAGATAAATAATAACAAAACATTTATGGCAACCGTATTAGCATTATTTAAATTAGAAATAGTACCAATGATAGTTCCAATATGTAAAAATGAAGCTGAGTTTAATAGATTAGTTGAGATATCATCAAAAGAAAACAGTAAGATTATATCTGATAATGAAGGATTTGAATATATAGATTTTTTTAATAAAGAAAATATTAATCTATCTATATTTAATATAGATGATGATAAATATTTTAATCCTAATTTTGATATCAAAGACTATATAGATAATTTAAAACCGCTAAAAAAGCTTACTGATGATTTTGTTGTACTTTATTCTTCTGGAAGTACCTCAATGCCAAAAGGAATTAGAATCAGTGAATATAATATATTATGCCTGATAGAAGATTTAGGAGATAAATTTAATATTGATGAAAATGATGTATTTTTAAACTGGATGCCTCTTGAACATGCTGTTGGTCTTAATTTATTCACATTATTACCAATTGGTAGAAAAAGCAAAATAATACATTTTAAATCTGAAGAATTTGTTCAAGATCCAAGTATATGGTTTGAATATATGAATTTATATAAAGTAAGTATTTCTTGTGGACCAAATTTCTCATATAAGATGGTTATTTCTTTAGATACTAAAAAAAATTGGGATTTATCAAATTTAAAATTAATATTAAATTGTGGAGAGCCTATTTCTAAAGAATTAGTTGATAAATTTGAAGACTTTATAAAAAAGTTCAATGTATCAAAAAAAATTACAGTTCCTGCATATGGTTTAAGTGAAACCACAGGTGTAATAGTTTTAAATGATAGAATAGAAAATTTAAATTTTGATAAAAGTAAATTAAAAAGTTTAATCGATTTAAAAGTTGAAGATTTATTACTTACTATAGATGATATTGTTTGTCAGGGACAAATTTTAAAAAATCATGATATGAGAATAGTAGATGAGCATGAAAACGAAGTTGATGAAAGTACTATAGGTTATGTACAATTAAGCGGAAGATGTATTTGTAACGGTTATACAAATAAAGATAATAAAGCTTTTTTTGGTAAGTGGTTAGAAACTGGTGATATTGGTTTTATTGTGGATAAGAACTTGTATATAGTTGGAAGACAAAAAGACATGGTATTTAGAGCAGGAAAAAATATTTATCTAAGAGATATTGAAAAATATATAGAAAAGAAATTTAATTTAAAATCAGCTGCTTGTGGAATTAATATTTCAAATAAAAACGAACTTATAATTTGTGTATTTATTTCACAAGAAGAAATAGATAACTTACAAATAGATATAGATAAAGAAGATATAATATTTGAGATTAGAAAATCTTTAGGTATTTTAATAAATGATTTAATATTAATGGATAAATTGCTATTTACCAAATCTGGTAAGGTGAGCAAAGGGAAATTAATGAAATATTATTTAAAATTAAAGGAGATTGATTATGAATTACAATAAAGTATCACAAACACTATTACAGATATTAAATATAGATAAAGATATAGATTTAAATGATGAATTATATAAATATTTAGGTGATTCTATAAATATGTTTAAGATAATAAAAAAGTTAAATAATGAATTTGATTTAAATATCGGTATGTTAGATCTTATAAAGAAAAAAACTATACAAGATTTAAAAGATTTTATTTTAAAAACTTTAAATATTTCAGTTGATGAAAAGAAAATTCCTCTAAATAAAATTCAGCAAGCTTATATATTAGGTCAAGAACAAATATTTTTTGAAGCAAAAAATACAACACATTATTATTTTGAAATAGAGCATAATTTAGATTATGATTTGATAAATGAAACTATTAATAAATTAATAAAAAGACATGAAATACTAAGAGCATATTATGAAGATGATAGTTGTTTAAACATTGTAAGTAAATTGAATTATACAGTTAAAAATATAGATATAGAAGAGTCCAATTTAATGAATTTTTTGAATAAATCAAGATTAGAATCTCAAGGCAAAATATATAAATCAAAAGAAATTCCACTGTATGATATAAGAAATTTAAATATAAAAGGACGAAAGAAAAATATTTTAATACTGGATGTAAGTTTAATAATATTAGATGGTATGAGTTTAAAAATACTTGCAAAAGAATTTATAGATTTAATTAAGGGTGTAGAGTTAGAAGCGATTAATGTAAATTATGAAAATATTAAGCAAGTTGATAAAAGTAGCACTAAATATTTAGAAGATAAGGCTTTTTGGAATGAAAAAATAGATAATTTTCCAATTGGTCCATCAATTCCAACTAAAAAAAATACAAAAAATATTAATCCATCCGAACGATTTAAATATGTTCTTGATAAAAATCATTTTGATAATATAAATAAATTTGCTATAAAAAATCAAGTTAGTTCAAATATATTATTTATGTATGCCTTGTTTAAAACAGTTGAAAGATTTAGTCAAAGTTTAAATTTTTCATTGAATATAACTGTAAATGGACGCGGTAATTTAAATCAAGACTTATCTAATATAGTTGGGGATTTTACAACTAATATTTTACTTGATTATTATGGTAGTGAAATGAAAGAGTTGAGTTTTTTTGAACAATTACAATTACTAAGAGATAGACTGTATTTATATTATGATCATAGTAATTTTGAAGGTGTTGAAATAATAAGAGAAATTTCTAAAAGACAAAAAATTAATAAAGAATCTTTAATGCCTATTGTATTTACATCAATGGTATATGACTTGGATGAACTTGAAAAAATAGATATACTTTATAGTATTTCTCAAACTTCTCAAGTATATTTAGATAATCAAATACAAAAAAATGGTGATGATTATATAATCATATGGGATTTTATGAAAAATATTTTCGATGAAAGCCTTATAAGTGATATGTTTGATTATTATAAAAATATTATAATATCTTTTACAAATGAAGAGTTTGAAATTCCAAATATAAAAGAAGAAGATAATATAGAAATTTTTAAACCTAGTGATTTTGAACTCAAAACTCTAGATAAACTTCTTTTAGAATCCTTTAAAACTAACTCTAGTGAAATTGCAATTAAATCAGAAGGTAATTCAATTACATATTTTGATTTAGAAAAATTAAGTGAAACATATTCTAAATATATAAATAATTTAAATTTACAAAAAGGTGATTATGTAATAACTAAATTAAATAGGGATATAGATTCCATAGCTTTAATAGTAGCTTTAGTGAGAATGGGAATTGTTTATATTCCAATCCCTAATGATTACCCAAAAAATAGAATTGAAATTATTAAAAATAGTTCAAATGCAAAAAATATTATTGATATTAATGATATTGATTTATCTAAAATAGGAAATGAAGAAATTATTTATCCTAATTTAAATAAATCTGATTCTGTATATGTTATATATACATCGGGTTCAACTGGTGAACCAAAAGGTGTTGAAATAGACCATTTAGGTGTTGTAAATACTTTATTAGACATTAATGAAAGATTTGATGTAGACAAAAAAAATAATATTTTAGGAATATCATCTTTGAATTTTGATCTTTCAATATATGATATATTTGGAGCTTTAATAGCAGGTTCAAATCTTGTACTGATAGATGATTCAAGAAATATAGAAGAAATTTTTTATAAATTAAATTATGATAATATTATATGGAATAGTGTACCTGCATTTATGGAGATGCTAATAGATTATATTGATGATGATTATAAAAATGAAAATTTAAAATTGGTAATGTTAAGTGGAGATTGGATACCAGTTACCTTACCTGAAAAGATAAAAAAACATTTTCCAAATGCAAAAGTAATTAGCTTAGGTGGAGCAACTGAAGCTTCAATTTGGTCAATTAATTATCCTATAACAAAGGTAAACAAAAATTTAAATAGTATACCTTATGGTTATGCTCTTAAGAATCAAAATATGTATGTATTAAATGAAAATTTAGAAATATGTCCAACTTTAATTGCTGGAGAAATTCATATTGGAGGAATAGGATTAGCTAAAGGTTATTTAGGTGATAAAAAAAGAACTATTGATTCTTTTATAGAACATAAAACACTTGGAAGACTTTATAAAACAGGAGATTTTGGAAAATTAACAAAAGAAGGATATATAGAATTTTTGGGAAGAAAAGATAGTCAAGTAAAAATTGGTGGTCACAGAGTTGAATTAGAAGAAATTAGATTCCACTTAAATAATATAGAAGGTATAAAAGATAGTGTGATTCTTAATAAAAGTTCTAAAATAATCGCATATTATAGAGGTACTAGATTAAATACAGAAAAAATAGAAAGTGAACTAAAGAAAAATTTACCTTACTATATGATACCAAAAGAATATATAAATTTAGAGAGTTTCCCAATAACATCAAATGGTAAAATTGATTATAAAAAACTTTTGGAAAGAAATACTTCAAATACAAATATGAAAAAAGGTGATTTAACTGAAATAGATCAACAAGTAATATCTTTATTTGAAGAGGTATTAGAAATTTCTAATATAAATTATGAAGATGATTTCTTTTCTCTTGGGGGAAATTCAATTACGGCTCAAAGATTAAGACAAAGAATAATAAAAGATTACAGTGTTAAAATACCACTTGTAGATATAATAAGAGATGGTCGTATTTCACATATATCTAATTTTATAAAAGCTAAAACAAATAAAAATATAGAAACAAAAGAAGATAAAAAAGAATTAAAAAATAAAACACATGATTTAACAAGTATACAAAGAGCTTATTTAAGCGGAGTAAATGATAAGTTTGAATTAAGTTCTTATAATGCTCATTATTATTTTGATATAACTACAGAGATTTCAAAAGAAAATATAGAAAAATCTATAAATAAAATTATAGATAGACATGAAGCTTTTAGAACTGTATTTAATAAAAATCAAACTCAAACTATTTTAAGTGAACATAAGTATTATAATATAGATTATTTAGATATATCTCATTTAAATAATGAAGATATTAAAGCAAATATTAATGAGTTGAGAAATCAATTATCACATAAATCTTATGATAATTATGATTGGCCATTATTTTGCATCAAAATGAGAAAAATAAATGAAAGAGAGTGTGTATTATTTGTTAGTATTAATTTATTAATATGTGATGGAGATAGTTTAAATATATTCTTTTTAGAACTAGCTAAATTTGCAAAAGAAGACATTAATTTGCCTGAACTTAAATATTCTTATATCGACTATATTGATGAATATGAAAGATATAAAAAAACAAATAATGATGTAGATGAAGATAAAAAATACTGGGATGAAAAAGTAAAAAGTTTTTCAAAGTTTCCACAATTACCATTTAAAAAAGATATATCTCTTTGTAAAAATTATATTGCAAAAAGAAAAAATACAACTATAGAAAAAAATATTTGGCAAGAAATTAAAGGTGAGTGTAAAAAAAGAAGAATTTCACCATCAGCACTACTTTTAGCTTTATATTCTAAAGTTTTATCAAAATGGAGTAATCAAGAAGAAGCACTTATTAATATGACCTTATTTGAAAGACTCCCATTTAATAAGGAAGTGGGTAATATAATTGGTGATTTTACTAAATTAGCAGCTATCCAAACAAAAGTGAAAAACCAAAATATTTGGGATTTTGCATTAGAAATAGAAAGTGAAGTATTAGAAATATTGGATCATATCAGTGTTGATGGAGACTATATTATAAAAGCAATAGCAAATAATAATGCTCAAATAGGAAAAGCTGTACTTCCAATAGTTTTTACTTGTATACTTTTTGACTATGAAAAAAATTGGTTTGATGAATTTGGAAAGCTAAATTATGCAATATCACAAACACCACAAGTGTTATTAGATAATCAGATAGTAGAAATGAATAAGGAACTTAATATTTCGTGGGATTATATTGAAGATTTATTTGAAGATATCACAATCGATAGGATGTTTGAAGAGTTTATATATGAAATAAATATGGTTTTAAAAGATAAAAAAGAAGATAAAACTTTAGAAATTTGGAAAAAATATAATGATACTAAAGAGGATATAAAAGCTGATACATTACATTATTTATTTATAAAAAATGCAATTAAAACTCCAAAAGAAATTGCTGTAATATATAAAGATATAAATTATACTTATGAATATTTAAATAAAGAATCTGATAAAGTATTGAAATATTTAGTTGATAATAATTACTATAATAATTCTAGTAAAATAGCTGTTTTAGCAGAGAGAAATGTTGAATCTATAATAATAATTTTGGGAATATTAAAAGCAGGTGCAGCATATGTTCCTATTGATATGGAATTTCCAAAAGATAGGGTTGAATATATTTTAAAAGATTCAAATTGCGAAATTTTACTTGATTCAAAAATATTTAAAGAAGAAATAAGGGACATAAAGGATTATGAAAATATAAATTATATTTACAATGTATCTAGTTTGGCTTATATAATATATACTTCTGGTTCTACAGGTAATCCAAAAGGAGTAATTATAAAACATAGTGCTGCTTGTAATACTATTATCGATATAAATAGAAAAATAAGTTTAGATAAAAATGATAAAATCATTGGAATTTCATCACTTTGTTTTGATTTATCTGTGTACGATTTATTTGGAGCATTTCACAAATCTGCTAGCTTAGTTATTGTTGAAGATCAAAGAGATATGGCAAGTATAATAAATTTGGTAAATAAACACAATGTAACTATATGGAATTCAGTTCCTGTAATATGTTCTTTATTTAGTGAATATATCAATAATCATAAAATAAAAATGAATAATTCAATAAGACAATTTTTACTTTCGGGCGACTGGATACCATTACAACTACCAAGTTCATTATCTAATTTATTTACAAATTCAAAAGTTTTTAGCTTAGGTGGTGCAACAGAGGCTTCGATTTGGTCTATTTATTATCCTATTAAAGATATTAAAGGTAATTGGAAAAGTGTACCTTATGGACTACCTCTTGCTAATCAAAGTATGTATGTTCTAGACAAGAATAAGAATCTTTGTGAGTTCAATGTAAAAGGAGATATTTATATAGGTGGAATTGGACTGGCTTCTGGTTATATCAATGATCCACTAAAAACCAAAAAGGCATTTATATACCATCCTTCATTGGGAATGATATATAAAACAGGAGATTTAGGAAGATTTAAAAAAGCTGGATATATTGAATTTTGTGGAAGAGAAGATAATCAAGTAAAAATAAGAGGTCATAGAATAGAACTAGATGAGATAAATAAAGAAATACTAAAGTTTTCAAACATTGACAATTCTTTAGTGTTTATAAATAATGAAAATGATAAATTTAAAAATAGTGAAATAAAAGCATTTGTATTAAACAATGAAAATAAAGAGATAGATGTGAATTATTTAAAAAATAAATTAGAGTCTAAATTACCTAAATACATGATTCCTAAAAAGATAATTCAAATACCAGAATTGTTGCTTACTAAAAATGGAAAAGTTGATAGAAAGGCTCTTGTTCAAAAATATATTTCAAAAATTAAAAATGATATATCAAAAGATCAAATAGAGGATGATTATAAAGATTTAATAAATATTTGGCAAGATATATTTGAATTAGAAGACATAAGTTTGGAGGATGATTTCTTTTCTCTTGGTGGGGATTCTATAATACTCATGAAAATGATTGACAAAATAAATTTAAGATACGATATAGAAATTGAATTAGAGGATATATTAGAAAGTTCAAATATCAAAGAATTAAATAATTTAATAAATGTCAAATATATAAAGAATTAAATTTGCTTAATCATGAATTATTTAAAAAAATTTATATTAGGTATTGATTTTCATGCATAAATTAATTATTATTAATGATAGGGGTTATCAATTTATATTGATAATCTCCATCTTATAATAATTGATTTTATTTTTAGTGAAATTTCTGCAATTAATAAAAATAAAAATATATTCACCTTATCGATATGATATAATCAAAAATGATAAATTTATTGATAAGGAGTAGAATCTGTATGGGAAATAGTTATAATGAAACACATGAAGATATTTTACAAAGTGCAAAATTAAATTTTTTGAAATTTGGATATGAAAGGTCTAATCTTCGAACTATATGTAAAGGAGCAAATGTTACTACCGGAGCATTTTATAGACATTTTAAAGGAAAAGATGAGGTCTTTGATGAACTTGTTAAAGATGCCATTACAGAATTAAAAAAGGTCTATTATATTAGTGAAGATGCTTTATATAAAACTATAGAAGAACAAGATGTAAATGAATTTTGGGATATGAATGATGAGGCTATATTGTCATTTGTTGATTTAATATATAGATATTATGATGAATTTAGATTGGTGCTTTTATTTTCAGATGGAACAAAATATGAACATTTTTTGCATGATATTTCAGATATCGAAACAAACAATACTTTAAAATTTATAAAATTTTTAAAAGAAAAAGATTATGATGTCAAAGAACTTTCTGAAAAAGAAACCCATATGCTTATAAATGCATATATGTCATCGATATTTGAAGTCATAGCACATGAATATAGCAAAGAAGAAGCTTTTAAATGTATAAAGACTGTTGTTGAATTTTATAAAATTGGTTGGAAAAATATTTTTGGTCTATAAAATTAATATCTGTTGTTATAAATATAAGATAACAAAGTTATCGTATTTTATGTTTTATAGCAACAGGTTTATTATCTAAAAATTTTTTTTTAGACTTTTAGATAACTTTGTTATCTTGAATAAAAAATTAGGAGGAGATTATGAAAAATTCATTTAGCACTTTGTTGGATTTTGTAGATAGTAAATCAAAAATCACAATTTCCATGATTTTAGCCACAATTGGAGAAATAATAGGCTTAATGCCATATTATTTTATTGCCAAAATAGTAGGACTTGTACTTAAAAATAATATTGATTTAAATTATATTAATTATTTAGTTTTTTATAGTATTTTAGCATATGTATTTAAATATTTATTTACTTATAAATCAACATTAATGTCACATAGTATTGCTTTTTTGGCATTAGAAAAAATAAGACTTACAATAACTAATAAAATGAGTAAAGTCCAGATGGGCTATATATTAGATAAATCTGTTGGTGAATTTAAAAATTTAATAGTAGATCAGGTATCTAAATTGGAAGACTCAATAGCTCATATCTTACCTGAATTTGTCTCTGATGTTATAGCACCAGTATGTACAATTATATATATTTTTATCATTGATTTTAGAATAGGTATTGCTTCAATAGCATCAATTCCTATAGGTGCACTTTTTTACATAGGATTATTTAATGGATATGAAGAAAAAATGAATAATTACACTAAATCATCTAATAATATGAATTCAAATTTAGTTGAATATATAAATGGAATAAAAGTTATCAAGATGTTTAGTGAAGAAAAAAACTCATACAAAAAATTTTCAACTTCAGTAAATGATTATCATAATATGACTATGAGTTGGTGGAAACAAAGTTGGTTTTGGAATGCAGCATCTAAAGCAATTATGCCTTCAACACTTTTATTTACAGTTCCTTTAGGAGCATATCTTTATATGATTAAAGACATAACTATAGAATCATTTTTACTATCTATCGTTTTGCCACTTGCATTTATTAGCCCTCTTTTAAAAATAACTTTATTTATGGAAGAGTTAACATTTATAAAAGAAAGCTTAAATTCAATCAAATCATTTTTAGATGTAAAGGATATGAAAAGACCTGATGAATTTGTAGATTTAAATAGTGATGGGTTTGAATTTGAAAATGTATCTTTTGCTTATGAAGATGAAAAAATAATAAAAGATATATCATTTAAAACAAAAACAAATGCAATGACAGCAATTGTAGGACCCTCTGGGTCAGGAAAGTCTACTTTAGCTAAATTAATGGCTGGGTTTTGGGAAGTAAATGAAGGTAGCATAAAATATGGTGGAAGAGATGTCAAAACAATTCCTATAAAACAACTTATGAATGAAATTAGTTATGTGTCTCAAGATAATTTTTTATTTGATATGAGCATAATAGATAATATTAAAATGGGAAAAATAGATGCTAGTTATGATGAGGTTGTAAAAGCTTGTAAGAAGGCAAATTGTCATGATTTTATACTTTCTTTAAAAAATGGTTATGAAACCACTGCTGGAGATGCTGGAGGTAAATTATCAGGTGGCGAGAGACAAAGAATAACACTTGCTAGAGCGATATTAAAAGATTCAAAAACAATTATATTAGATGAAGCTACTGCTTATGCAGATCCAGAAACTGATTATTTGATACAAAATGCTATAAGAGAGATGATAAAAAATAAAAATGTAATTGTTATAGCTCATAGATTAGCTACTATAATTGGAGCAGATCAAATAATTGTGTTAAAAGATGGTCAAATTGAAGCTAAAAATAAACATAATAATTTGATGAAGAGTTCAATTTTATATAAAAATTTATGGGAAAAAGATGCAATTATGAATAGAAGTGAGGTGGTTTAAATGTTATATAAAATATTTAAACGTGTTTTAAATCTTTCTAAAAAAAATAAAAAAAAGATAATAATTGGTTCTTTATTTAATATATTAAAAGCTTTTTCTATGGGAACTATGTTTTTTGGAGTTTTTTATATATTTTTAAATATAAATAACTTAAATTTAGATTATATAAAAAATTCTTTTTATATAATCTTTGTTTCTGTGTTATTTAGATTCATATTCCAATGGTTGATAGATATATACATAACAGCTGCTGGATATGATGTTTTTAAAGATTATAGATTAGAGATGGCTGATAAATTAAAAAATGCACAGATGAGTTATTTTAGTGAAAATAATCTTGGGAAAATTCAAGGTGTTATGACAACTACTATAACAAGTCTTGAAGGATTTTCAATGATGACTATATCAAATATGTTAGTTTCATTTTCAATGACTTTATTTATGATAATAATGCTTTTTTATAATTCTTTAATATTAGGAATGATTTCTTTAATTGGAATATCGGTAGCTTTTTATATATTAAGTATTATAAATAAAAGGGCTTCTTTATGCACTAAAGAGCTTGAAATAGTTCAAAATAATTTAGTTATAAAAACAATTGAATATATAAGAGGTATAACTGTTCTTAGAAGCTTCAATAAGGTAGGAACTAAAAAGGATGGAGTGACAAAAGTATTTAAAGAAAAAAGAGAAATGGATTATAAACAAGAAAAACAAATGGCGGGAATGATTAGATTATATCAGTTTACATTTAAAATAACATCATGCTTTATAGTATTAGGATCTTGCTATATGTTTGCAAATAGAATTATAGATGCCACTTATACAAGTATTTTTATAGTAGCCTCATTCTTCATATATTCAGAATTAGAAAATATGGGAGATAGCGTATTTTTAGCAAGAAGAACAAATAATCAATTGGATTTGTTAGAAGATACTATGAATATACCTTTATTTAGTGATGGTGGAGAAGAATTCAATTCAAATGATTTTTCTATAGAATTTGAAAATGTAAATTTTTCTTATGAAAATGAAAATGCATTAAATAATATAAATATAAAATTAAATTCAAATGAAACAACAGCTATTGTTGGTACTTCTGGTAGTGGAAAAACTACTTTATGTTTACTTATGAGTAGATTTTTTGATGTCAAATCAGGAAAAATAAAAATAGGTGATAAGGATATAAGAGATATAAAATATGATAGTTTGATGAAGCAAATAAGTATGGTATTTCAAGATGTATATTTATTTAACGATACGATTGAAAACAATATAAGATTTGCAAATAAAAATGCAACAGACAATCAGATTGTGGATGCTTGTAAAAAAGCGTGTTGTCATGAATTTATTAGTAATTTACCAAATGGCTATAAAACTATAATAGGAGAAGGTGGATCAACACTTTCAGGGGGTGAAAAACAAAGAATTTCTATAGCTAGAGCTATAATAAAAGATTCTCCTATCATTATTTTGGATGAAATGACATCAAGTGTTGATTTAGAAAATGAACATTTAATTGTAAAGGCTATGAAAAATCTTACGAAGAACAAAACCGTAGTAACAATTGCACATAAAATAGCAACTATAAAAAATGCAAATAAGATTATTGTTATGGATAAAGGTTTTGTTGTTCAAGAAGGTACACATGATAGCTTGAAAAATATTGAAGGAATTTATAATAATTTTATTAAAGCTAGAGAACAATCAAAAAATTGGTCATTGGTAAAAGATTATAAATAATAATTATTGGAGGGAAAAAAATGCAAAAGAAAAAAGAATCATTAAATGTAAAAGATTTAATAAACGTAGGTATATATACAGCACTTTATTTAGTAGTATTTTTTGTGGTAGGTTTATTGACAGCTATTCCAGTAGTATATCCAGCATTATTTTTAATTTGGCCTATAGTAACAGGAATACCTTTTATGCTTTATATGACTAAAATCAAAAAGCCTGGCATGATATTTATTTCATCTATTATACTTTCTTTAGCTTGGTTTTTAATTGGCTATCCGTGGTCTGTTCTAGTTACATATTTTATATGCGGCATTCTAGCTGAAATTGCATTTAAAAAAGCAAATTATACAGATTTTAAATTAATAATTCTTGGCTATTGGTTTTTCTCAACTGGTATAATAGGTGCTCAGTTACCTATTTGGTTTATGAAAGATTATCTTCTTGAAGTTAGAGGTGCTATGGGAGATCAATATGCAAATCAATTAGCTACTGTTATGCCAAAATGGATGTTGTTTGGTGGTCTTGGTCTTATGTTTATTGGTTGTATTATAGGAGCACTAATAGGGAAAAAAATGTTAAAGAAACATTTTAAAAAAGCAGGTATAGCATAATGGAAGATATTAAAGATTATGTATTTAAACCTCAAAGACCTAGAGGTTTTTATCTAGATCCAAGAACCAAATTAATTTTTATGGCATGCTTATCTATATCCTTAGTTGTTTTTGGTAAAGATATTTTGATGTTAGTTTTGTTAGCAACAATACCATTTTGTTTATTATTAATTAATAAACAATTTAAAATAGCCCTTATTTATGGGGGGCTATTTGCTTTTGGTGTTTTTGCAGCCTACGCTCATAATACTTGGACTTTAGGTTCTGTATTAAATGCGATTGTAATACTTTCCGTTGCACTTGTAGTTAAAATATTTCCAACATTCATGTTTGGTTACTATATAATAGATTCAACTTCTGTAAGAGATTTTGTTGCAGCTATGAAAAAATGGAAAGTCAGTGATAAATTCATAATACCTGTTTCTGTGTTATTTAGATTTTTACCTACAATTAAAGAAGAATCTGAAGCAATAAAAAAAGCGATGAAAATGAGAGGTTTACAATTTGGTAGCTTTTATTCATTAAGACACCCAATGCTTTATATAGAATATAGAGTGATACCACTTTTGATTTCAATTGCAAAAATAGGAGAAGAACTTTCAGCAGCAGCTCTTACTAGAGGGTTAGGAGTGGATGTTAAAAGAACTAGTATTGCAGTTATTGGATTTTCTACCTATGATTATATACTTGGATTAATATCTTTAAGCTTGATTATATATGGTGTTTTAAGAGGGGTGAGTTTTTGATTTCATTAAAAAATATATCATTTAAATATCAAAATGATGAAGACGAAAATAATAGTTTGGAGCTTAATAATATAAATTTAAATATAAAAAAGGGTGAGGTTGTACTTATTTGTGGGGAATCTGGTTGTGGAAAGACTACGGTAACAAGACTTTTAAATGGTCTTATTCCTCATTACTATGAAGGTGAATTAAGTGGAGATGTGAGCGTTTGTGGACTAGATATAAAAAATGTATTACTTGAAGAATTATCTTTAAAAGTTGGTTCTGTATTTCAAAACCCTAGAACACAGTTTTTTAATGTAAATACAACTGATGAATTAGCTTTTGGTTGTGAAAATGCAGGTATGAATCCAAAAGAAATCTGCAAACGTGTTAATGATGTTATATCTCCCTTAGATTTAACAGATTTATTAGAAAGAAGTATTTTTGAGCTTTCTGGCGGAGAAAAGCAAAGGATAGCTTGTGGCTCTGTTGCTGCTTTATTACCAGAAATAATTGTAATGGATGAACCTTCATCAAATTTAGATATTGCATCCATAGCTAAATTAGCTAAAATAATAAAACAGTGGAAAAATGCTGGAAAAACTATAATAATAGCAGAACATAGATTGCATTATTTGATGGACATAGCAAGTCGAGTAATTTATATGGTAAATGGTCAGATAAAAAATGATTTTGATGTTGAAGAATTTAAAAAAATAGAAGGCAAAAAATTAAATGAAATGGGATTAAGACAACTAACTCCAAAATCTTTCAAATGCAAACATTGTAATAAATGTGAACAAAAAATTATATTAAAAAATTTTTATAAAAAATATGAACAAAGATGCGTTTTAAATATTGATAGATTAGAAATTCCAAAAGGTTCAGTTGTAGCTATTTTAGGTGATAATGGAGCAGGAAAAACAACATTTGTTCAAAATTTATGTGGGTTAGTAAAAAAACCTAGTGGAATAATGGAATGTAACAAGAAATCTATATCTGGAAATAAAAGATGCAAAGAATTTTTTATGGTTATGCAAGATGTTAATCACCAATTGTTTACAGATAGTGTTGAAGAAGAAATTAAATTGAGTTTTGACAAATACGATGATTGTCATGCAAAGAAAGTTTTAAATTCTTTGAATTTACAAAAATTCTATAAAACCCATCCGATGGCTTTGTCGGGAGGACAAAAACAAAGAGTAGCGATAGCTTGTGCAGTTGTATCTGGTAGAGAATATCTTATTTTTGATGAACCTACAAGTGGTTTGGACTATAGACATATGCTTGAAGTTTCGAATATTTTAAAAGAATTGGCAAATGAGGGCAAAACTATTTTAATAGTAACGCATGATCCAGAATTAGTTTCAAATACATGTAATCATGTATGTTTTTTGCAAAAAGGAAAAGTAAAGTGGATGAAAGAAGCAATAAAGTGTGAAAATTGGTTAAAAGAATATTTTAATTTATGCATATAAAAAGATAAAAAGAAAAGGAGAATAAAAGTGGATATTAAAAAACAGCTTTTAACAAAAGAACCTAAAGATTTAATGCTTCAACTTTCAATACCAGCAGTACTTGGAATGTTAGTTATAGGATTATATCCTTTGATGGATGGAATTTTTGCAGGACAAATTATAGGTCAAAAAGCTATGAGTGCTATTAGTATTTCAATGCCTTTAACTTTTTTGAATACAGCAACAGCAACATTAGTTGGTGTTGGATCAGCATCTATATTATCCCGCGCATTAGGTGAAGGAAATCAAAAGATTACAAGTAAAATAATGGGGAATTTAACTGCTTGGATAATATTTATTTCCTTATCTATAACTGTTTTAGGGATAATTTTTGCAAAACAATTCCTTATGATAGCTGGAGCAACTGATGAAATTTCAGCTTTAGCATTTAGATATTTACGTATTGTTTTTATAGGATCTGTATTTGTAAATTTCACACAAAGTTCAAATATGGTTATTCGTGGACAAGGTTTAATGAAAGAAGCTATGAAAATAATGGTTTTAGGAGCTTTGCTAAATATTATATTAGATCCAATATTTATGATTGCTTTAAAAGATAAAGGAATTGAAGGAGCTGCAATAGCTACAGTTTTAGCTCAAATGGTTCAGGCTTTGATGACTTTAAATTATTTTAAGAAAAAAAGTGTAAACGTTAAAATAAACAAAATTAAATTTGAAAAAGAAATTTATGTAGAAATGTTTATGGTAGGAGTTTCTGCTATGCTTATGCAACTGTTATTTATGATACAACAAACCTTATTATATAGGGTTGCATTTGAGTATGGTGGAGAAGATGGTGGTATTTTGATGGCTGCTAGTATGAGACTATATAGTTTCTCTTTTATTCCACTTTGGGGAATGAGTCAAGGATTGCAGCCTGTTATTGGAACTAACTTTGGAGCTAAAAAATATAATAGAGTAAAAAGAACAATGAATGTTTTTATGTTTGGTGGAATTATTTTAGCTGCGGTATTTTGGATTCCAGCACAATTATTTCCACAAAGTTTATTAAAAATATTTAATGTAAGTGATAGTATAATAAATAATGGAGTTAATAATTTTAGAATGTTTTATAGTGTTTACATTTTGTATGGAATAATGGTTATGAATGTTACGTTCTTCCAATCTATTGGACATGGGAAAAAAGCAGGAAAGATAGTATTATTAAGACAACTTATATTTTTTGTTCCATGCATACTTTTATTTCCTAAATATTTTGGTGTAATAGCCGTTTGGTATACACAACCATTGGTAGATTTTATTATGATAGTTGTTGGATATATAATGCAAAAGAATACATTAAGGAATATGTTAAAATTAAAGGCTGCTTAAATAAATACTATCGCTAAAAATGGTAGATTTGTTTAAAATTAATAATAAATATGAAATTTCTATAATCATGAAAAGAAGCTATCATACTAGATAAAAATATATTCTTTATAAATCAAAATAAATCAAAAGAGTATATTTTATACAAATTTTTTAGTACGATAGCTTTTTTATTTGTTTTTATTTGAATAATTAATATATATTAATTACAACTGAACTATCTAAATAATTCAATTCCTTGTTGATTTTTTAAACTTATCTGACTAGAAACTATATCTAATCTGTTGAAAATCTCTTTAGATAAATCATTTGTTTCATTATAGGATTTAATTGCTTGATCATAATTATTACTTTTAACATAATCAAGAGTTTTTTTACCTAAACTATGTAAATCATTATGATAATTATCTATTTCAGACCAAACTTGTTTTATTATATCTGGAACTCTAGGTATTGAGTGATAAAAATGTCCAAATGCACATTTTGTACCATCTAGTTGTAAGGGGTATAATTTCATAGTATCTACACTTGTTTTTAAGGTGTTTAACCAATTTGTATGAGCTGTTTTTGCCTTATTTATATAATCTAAAAATATAGTATTTGAAATACTATGGACACTACCATCTAATCCGTTCATCATATCTTTTAATATATTTGATAGATAAGTATCTATATTAGAGATTTTTTTTGCATACTCAGAACTTTTTAATGCATCATCATGTATTTTTCCTGTCATCTCACTAAGTTTTTGTGCATCTTGTGAAGATACTTCCATAGCATTATTGATTTCTTTTGTAGATTGATTAACACCATTCATGGAGATGTTAATATCATAAATAGAATCAATAGTGGTTTCTAACATCAAAACATTGTTATTTGTTGTATCTGTTACTAAATCTATTTTTTTACCCATATCTTTAGTTGTTGATATGGCATTATGCATACTTTGACTACCTTCATTAGAAGCGGTTTGGATATTAAAAACAAAATCTTTCATACCTTCTAAGCTTTCTTTTGTATGATCTGCTAATTTTCTTATTTCTTCTGCTACTACGGAAAATCCTTTTCCTGCTTCTCCTGCTCTTGCAGCTTCTATAGAAGCATTTAGGGCTAGTAAATTAGTTTGATCTGCTATTTTTGAAACATCTACTACAATATCATTTACTTTATTAGCCATAGTGACTAAATTATCAATTTGCTCACTCATTAAATTAGCTTCATTAAGAACCATATTTTTTAGTTTATTTATGTGATTTATTTCCTCTAATGTTTGATGATTTTGTTTTAAAAGATTTTTAGAGGAATTAGATAAATCATTTAAAGTGTTTGTAGTATCAACTATTGTTGTACTCACTTGTGTCATACTTGCAGTAATTTCTTCTACTACAGCTAAATTTGATTCACTAAGTAAAGATAATTCACTTGCAAAATCAATAAGTTCATAAGAAATAGAAGCCATTTCTACATCAAAACTACTTAAAGATGCATTAACTTCAAGTAATGAATGTGCTGATTTTGCCATAATTTCTTCATTTAAAAATAATTTTTCGTAATTATTTAATAAATTTCTATGTATTGGAAAATTTATTACAGGTTTTTGAACATTTATTCCGTTAGATTTTTTTTCTACATAGTCTATAATTAGATTTGCTTCACTGCAAGGTTTTTTTTGTAAAATTTTAAACATTTTTTATCACCCTTATTTATATTTAATTTTTTTATATGTACAGATTATATGATAATAAAAATATATCTAAAAATATTTTTATTATCAATAATATACTATCATACTATTATATATATTGCAATGAATGTTAAATTATAATCTTTACAAATTTACAAAAAATAATTTTCGACATAAAACAACAAATAAAAACAACTTTAAAAATGTAATTTAATATTAAATTTTACCATTATGAACTAAAGGTACTATTTTTCGAAAAAATATTGATAAATTTTCTTGAGTATGATAAATTATAGGAAAGAAAGTTATTAATTTTTTACATTTAAGGAATGAATGCTTTCTTTTTGGGAATAATATATCTTGAGGAATAATGGTTATTAAGTACGCTTAATAGTCAAAATATTAAAAAAGGGAAGGAGAGTCGCCTGACAGAATATCAAAATATAAACTAAAATTACAATTTTCAGTATTTTTAAAAATATGATATTCTAGTCTACATTCCATGCGACGGAAAATAATATGTTTGCTTTTAAGAAGATGAAATTTATGTTAAGTGCCTTAGGTATTATGTGTTTATTAGGACAACCAATGTCGAGTTTTGCTGATGCTGTAACACCAGCCGAAGAACAAACTGTTGATACTAATGAAGATACTAAAGAAGTAGTTAGTGAGGACTCACAAGAGTCTACAGAAAGTGATATTATTAAAGAAATAGATAACAATTCAAATTCAAATGAAGAATTACAAAGAAATGCAAAAGCTTTAGTAAGAGAAGAAGTATCATATGAAGATGAAATAAATGATGGTATATTTGGTCTTGATTATGATAAAAGAGAGATTTTAGCTACTCAAGGAGAAAGCATAGATAGTTTTACTCCAAAAGAAGGATTAGAAGAACCAGGTAAATTCATAGTTGTTGAAAAACAAAAGAAATCGTTATCAACATCTCCAGTAGATATATCAATAATTGATTCAGTTACTGATAGAACTTATCCAGGAGCTTTACAATTAGGAAATCAATCTTTTGTAGAAAATATGCCAGATGTACTTATGTGTGAAAGAAAACCAATGAATATAAGTATAGATTTACCAGGAATGAGAAGAGAAAATAGCGTTACTGTAGATGAAGTAAATTATGGTAATGTATCAGGAGCTATTGATGATTTAGTATCAAAATGGCATGATGAGTATTCAGATACGTATACAGTTCCAGCAAGAACTCAATACTCTGAATCAATGGTTTATAGCAAATCTCAAATTGCTACTGCTTTAAACGTAAATTATAAAGTATTAGAAAATTCTTTAGGAATAGATTTTGATGCTGTTGCTAGTGGAGAAAAGAAAGTAATGATTGCTAGTTATAAGCAAATATTCTACACAGTAAGTTCTCAACTTCCAAATAATCCAGCAGATGTATTTGCTGATGGTGTTAGTTTTGAAGAATTACAAAGAAAAGGTGTAAGTGATAGTTCTCCGCCATTAATGGTTTCGAATGTTGCTTATGGTAGAACTATATTTGTAAAATTAGAAACAGAATCAAATAGTAAAGATATAAAAGCTGCTTTTAAGGCTGTATTAAAAGATGGCGATATTGAAGCAAAAGCTGAATATAAAGATGTTTTAGATCAAAGTACTTTCACTGCTGTTGTTTTAGGTGGAGACGCTTATGAACACAATAAAGTAATAACTAAAGACTTTGATGAAATAAGAGAAGTTATAAAGGAAAATGCAGCATTTAGTGCGACTAACCCTGCATATCCAATATCTTATACAAGTGTATTCTTAAAAGATAATTCTATAGCTGCTATTAACAATAGAACAGACTATGTTGAAACAACTTACAAAGAATATACAAGTGGTAAAATTAATTTAGATCACTACGGTGCATATGTTGCTCAATTTGCAGTTAACTGGGATGAGTTTACGTATGATGAAAATGGAAATGAAGTAGTAGAACATATGTCTTGGGATGGAAACTATGATGATAGAACTGCACATTTTTCAACAGTTATATCTTTACCAGCTAACTCAAGAAATATAAGAATATATGCTAGAGAGTGTACTGGTCTTGCTTGGGAATGGTGGAGAACAGTAATAGATGAGTATGATGTACCACTAGCTAAAGAAATAAATGTTTATATAGGTGGAACTACACTATATCCTAGCTCAAGTGTAGAATTTGAAAATTAAATAAAATGAATAAAAAATAATAAAGGAGATTTCATACTAAAAACAAGTGTGAAATCTCCTTTTAAATTCATTTTTTAAATCTCCATTTTTTATTCATTTTGATACGCCTCTGTTAATTCAATATTTGTACTATTAGAGCTTAATAATGAACTGTTTGCTTCTTTCTTATAATATCCTAAAAAAGTACCTGATTTTGAATATCTTTTCCAACAAAGATTACCTTTTATTATGTAGCCAACTTGAAAATTATTTATAGTAAGTTTTGTTTTTGGTGGTAAATCAAAACCTATTATAATGCCTGATTCTTCTTCGATTTCTTTTCTTGTTAGAACAGTTTCATTTATTTGATTTTGAGATTTATCCAAAAATGATTTTAAATATTTTGAGTTGTACAATATTAAAGGATTTATATTTGCATTTACTATCGTATTTTTTGTTATTCTATAAGTTTCTTTTTTGCTTGAATTTGTATTATTATAATATATTTTACTTTCGATATTTTTATAATTAAAATCTTTTGTTATACTATTCACAGTATATTCATCAAAAATATAAGAATAGTTATCTTTTGGAATGACTGTTTCATCACAAATACTATTTTTAATAAAATGATTAAAATTATAATCATGTGGTGTATTTAAAATCAAAATGGATGACAATAATAAACTTACTAACTTCAAAAATAACAACTCCCTTCCTTATGTACATAGAATAGATGATTAAACTATGCCACTTAGAGTTTTTAAACATCGAAAATCACAAGAACCCATATCGTTAATATATCCATCTTCTTCAGACACTATAATTCCATATTTTGATGAATCCATATTGTTTTCATCTGAAAAATATTTTAATTTGCTATTTGATTGTGAAAGCTTTATATGCTCATAATATCTATTAGTAAGCATTGTATTAAACATTTTAGTATCACTAAAAAATGCATTTGTTGGTATATAATTTTTTCTATTTGCAGCCATAACTATTTCTCTATTTAATCTTGCACCCTTTATATAGGCTTTTGAAGCTTGTTTTGTAAAATAAGTTTCATATTTACCTATCATTTTTTCATTTTTAATAACTTCTGCAACTAAAGACTTTCCATTTCTATTTATATAACTTCTTAATATTATCAAATCACCCTTTTGAACATCTAATATAACTGGAGGATTTAATGGTATTGGATCGCTATATTTACAAGTACCATTTAAAGCATGATAAAAGATTTGGAATTGTTCATTTCTATAAACAATACCTATATCAATTCCGTAACATGATTTATAAAAACCATGTATAAATTCTAAAAAAACGCCATTATATTTTCCATAATCATCATTTTGACAATCACATTCATTTGGTAATTTTATATGTGTTACTATTCCTATTAAATCATCCCTATCTGTTGAACGATGAGCTATATGCCATCCCCCCATACTAACACTCCTTTTTATTATTAATTACATATAGTATAACATAATAGGAATAAAAAAATAAATAATGATAAAATTAAATATATTTTATTTTTATTCTTTTTTTGAAAAAATTTTAAAAATTATGTTGACATTTTACATTTTATTATTTATACTTAAATCAAACAAAAATAAAACTAAATAAAATTCAAAGTTAATTATTAAAATGCATACAAAGCCAATCTCTTTTTAGGGATTGGCTTTTTGTGTCTAAAAACATATTTAAAAGGAGGTGTTATCTATATAATGATACCTTTGATAAAATAATGAATATAGTACTTTTTGATTTTTCCAAAGAAATCAAATTGTCGTGTTAACCATTTTTTAGAAAAAACAAAACCCCTAATTTTGTAAAAACTTTTATTGATTTTATAAAAGTTTATTTTCTAATTTTTATCTTTGGTTATCAACTAAAAATACTAAATTTGGAATAGTTTTATTTTTGTAATAGAAAAAGCTTTAATAAATTAAATATTAATTATTAAAGCTTTTTCTTAACCTAAATATATGAATATTAATTTATAATCGTAAATTAATAAAAAATTAGAGTAAATATATTATCTATGTCTAAAAACCAATTTCTATTTTTATAAAAGGAATTGGTTTTTTATATATAACAAAAAAATAATAAGGAGAGATTTAAAATGAATAACACTAGAGAAACAAAGAATTTTATTGCACTTAGAAAAAATTTAAAAGAAATTAAAAATTTTGATTTTTGTACAGATGTCCCATCTAAAAGACAATTTTGTGTAAATGAAAATGGTATGAAAAACACTATGATTTTAAATATCCAAAAAGATTCTACACGAAATGAATTATTAGAAATGATGCCTTTTGTAGGAATGATTGATTGTCTGGTTTTTCTTGATGATACAACACATCCTCTAGCAACTAGATATGTACTTGAATACATGGAAGTTTTGTCTGGAACAGAGTTTGTGGTAGCTGATAATAGTGGTTATGATCCAGGAGAATTATATTCTGTAAAAGAAATTCTAAATTCGAATGATTATATGGGAGAAATACAAAAACAACTAAAAAAATATCCAGCTGAAGAAAAATTAAGATATTTTTCTGTTATTGAATCCTGGATAGAATGGTTGATTTCTTATAAGAGTAATTTGAAAAATATAAAGAAAAAACTGTTCTTTGATTTTCTTAAAATATATTATTCAGATGACTTTTCATTTTTTAAAAATGTGATGTTGGTAGATAATATCTTAGAAAAGAACAGTAAAATTTCTAATATTTTTGAAATTGTTGAAACTTCAGATTTGTTAGCACTTTTACAACTTAGAAGATTCATCAAAAATATGCCTAATAAAATTATAGGCAATAAAAAAGAACAAATCGAAAGTTTAATAAGGAACAAAGAAGTAAGTGACTTATATACTTTCATAGACGAGCTTTAATGCTCGTCTTTACATATGAATCAAAAAATACTTTTATAAAAAAGCAACATATAGTGTTAAGTTAATAACCTATATGGACTTCTTTGTTATCCTAAAATATAATTAAGTAAATTATACCAGAAAAAAATAATTTGTCAATAAATATATAAAAAAGTTTTTGGTGTTATTTTTTTGAAAATATGATAAAATCAAAGTGAATCTTTTTGATTTTATCATATTAATATTTTATGGGGGAATTGTTGATGTACATATTAAAAGATGGAACATATTTAAGTAAACAAGATATAGATCTTATAATTTCTAATTTTATAATAAAAACAATAAATAATAATGAACCATATGTATGCTTTATGATTGAAGAGCCCTTTGCTAATTCATATAATGGAAAAATAACTTATGATTATTCTGGTGATATTAGAAAAATGACATATGAAGATATTGTGTATTTAAAAAAATTACTTTTAAATAGTACAAATAATTATAGTTCACGATTAGAAAAATTTTTAGAACAAGTATATGTGAAAGAATGGAAACCTACTGAAGAATCTCCATTAAATAGAGCTTGGCTTACATATAGAAATCTATCAGAAGATTTATATAATGATTGGAAATTTAATAATTTTGATTTTTTTGATAAGAATGATTTAGAAAATGAAGATTTAGATATTGAATTAGATACTATTTTTTATGAATTTGTAGAAAAAACTTCTTATGAATTATATTATGCAAGATTATTATCTACATTTAATAGTAATTATAAATTAGAAAAAATTATATAATTAAAAATTTGATTTATTAAAATTATAGACAGTTGTATCAATTCTCATATGTTTTGTAGATTAAAATAATATGTTTATTAATGCAACTGTCTAAAAGAGCCTTAATTAGATTGTTACTGTTATTTCTATTTGTATGTCTGTACGATCATTATATGCAAGACTATGATTTATACATTCTTTACTCTTTTTATTTATATTGTAGCAAAGTATATAATGCGGATGTTTTTCTAATACTCTATATGTATCTTTAAATACTCTTCCTTTTTTTAATTCTTTTATTTTAACTTTAAATTTTTGATTCTTTTTTAATCTATGCATTTGAATTCTCAAATATATATTATGAAAATCTTTTTTGCTCATCTGTTCTATTATTTCATCACAGTTTTTGCATTTTAAAATCATTTTATACACAAATTCTCCACCATGAAAATATAATAATCTTTTTAAAAAGTGGTTTAACACATTAACTCTCTTGCTATACATATTTAGTAATATAAGTTCATTTTCAATGTAATCCCTTTCTCTTAATTTCATAATTTAAGCTCCCTTCAATGTATTTGAAAATATTTATATAAATATAGTTATAATTTGTATATGTAATTATATTAAAAAGATTTATAATAAATATTTTTAATCGATTCTTTAAAATTTTCGCTTGAAAAATCATAAACTGTTTTATTTTCAAATTTATATTTATGAATTTTACTTTCATAAGGAATTTTTATAAATGATGATATGTTAATGTTTGATTCTGTCAAAAAAAATTTTTTTAGGTCATTTAAATTTAAATATTTTTCATATTTATTGATAATGATATTTAGTTTTGCATATCTAAATAAATCTGTATTTTCTATTAAGTATTTCTTTAAAGAAAATAAATTTTTTAAATTTTCGTCTAATATTAAAAGTTTAATAGTATTTAAATCAAATAAATATTTAATCAATTTAATTTCTAAATTTAAATTAAAATCTATTATTATATAGTCAAAATCGATTAATAGTAGATTTATAAAATTTTTTAAATTATCTAAATTTTCATCAGTTAAACTTTGTTTACCTATAGCATCTTGTACATTTATATTATTTTGATTTTTTGAAACATTTGTATAGAAATATAAATTTTTAGATTTAAAGTAATAAGTATTTTTATAATTTATAAAATTGTGATTATGAAAATTAGCCTTTGAAAAATTTAAATCTATAAAACGCTTATAATTTTTATTATTATTTACAAAATTATAAGAACATGAATTTTCATAAAAATCAAAATCAACTAAAGCTATTTTTTTATTATTATGGATTTTCTCTAATGCATTTGAAAAATTCGATGCAATTTCAGTAGATCCACAATTATTATTACTAAAACTCAAATAAATTTTTTGTTCATTTATCTGATACATAGTATTTTTATTATCAGCATATATGAACTTTTTATAATCAAATATTTTTTCTGACAATAATGTAAAAATATTCTCTTTTGGGTATAACAAAACGATGTTTTTATCTTTTTTAAGTATATTTTTTATCTCTTTAGGAGCTTTTTTGATTATATATTTTAAAGTTTTTGTATCGTATTGTGATAATAAAATTTTTGTGTAATTTTCTAAAGTTCTTTGATTTTCTAAAGTTAATATTTGCCTATATATTTCTTTTAATTTTAGATTATCAATTGGATTTTCTTGTAAATTAAATTTCTTTAAAAGCTCCAAGTGACTTAATTCAAAGATTTTATCTAGATTGAAATTTTTTAAATCTTTATAAAAAATTATATTATCTAGATAAAGCGATGTTAATTGTATTAAAAAATCAATATTTTTTTCTTCATCATTTTCTAAAATAATTAATATTTTTGAATTTTTATTTATAGTTTTCAATTCTTTCAATTCATAAAAATTAAATTCCTCTTGATCATTTAGTTTTTTAAAAATAATAAGTATTGGGTTTCTAATTTTTAATTTAATACTATTTAACTCTTCATAAAATCCTTTTTTTGTATATTTAAAAATGTAATTTTTATCATATGTATTTTTAAATATACCTTGTTTAAAATCCTTAGAATCAGACATTGCAACTATTATATCCACTATAAAACCTCCTATGAAAAAGTTTCTAAAACCAATTATAACAAAAAAATAAAAAAATGGAATAACTTTTTTAAAATGATTATTGTAAAAAAATAGATTGAGCTATTATTATTTAAATGTATTTAGACTATAAAAAAATTTTTTAGAAGGTGATTAAAATTTTGCATTTATATAATAAAAATATTTTTTCAAGAAATTATAAGCTTCAAAAAAAATTGAAAATAATATTATTAACTGTTTTTATAATTTTTTTTATTTTAATTTCTAATTATATTATTTTCAAAAAATATATACTTCCATATCAGAAAAAAGCAATTATAAAGCTATATTTAGATCAAAATACTATTAAAACACCAATTTTAAAAAAAGATTTAAGACGAGGAGAGCGCATAGAAATTGATGATATTACTTATGTTTTTATAAACAAGAATATTATACCTAAAAATTTGATTGATTTATCTGGAGTTAATTTATCTAAAGATTATAGAGCTGTAATGAATATACCTAAAAATACAGTAATTTTAAGTGATTTTTTTAAAACAGCTTATTTAGATGATGATATTTATGATAGTTCTAGATTAATTGAAATTGATTATTTGGATTTAAGTTATTTGAGTTTGAAAAAAGGTGATTTTATTGATGTGAGAATAGAAGAAAAACCAAAGAAAAATAATAAACAAATTAATATGGATGATTATAAAAATTCAATTGTTTTGTCAAAGAAAAAAATTATTGAGTTTAATGATGAACAAATGATTTTAAAATTAGATGAAGCAGAAATACAAAACTTAGGTTGTGCTGTTTATCAAATGGCTAATTATAATAGCCATATTTATTTTACTAAATATGTGAATCCACAAACCCAAGATAAAGCCCAAATAACATACAATGGATCAGATGAATTAAATGAAATTATTAAAAAAGATAAACTTGCTGTGGAAAAAGCAAAGGTAGAACTTAAAAAACGTTTAGAAAAAATTGAGGAGAATAATCAAAAAATGAATAGTAAAATCAAATCTTTGAGTGACTATATAGAAATTGATAAAAATATTAAAATAAATTCAAAGAATAAAGATAATGACTATAATTTTGATAAAAATAAGATTTTAGATGATCAAAATAGTAATAATCTTAATTAGAAAGGAGTATTTATGAATATATTTGTAGGAGATAAAAGGGTTGGAAAAACTTTTATATCAAAATATTTATCACTTTATCTTTCAGATTATGATAAAAAAGTTGCGTTAATTGATTTTAATAATTCTAGTGATTTATTTGATTTTTTTAAAACAAGTAATTCATATGATAATTCATACAATGATTTTTGTGATATTTTAAAAAAACCTTTGTTAATTTATAAAAATATAGATATATATACATCTAAAAAACTAAATAATAAAGATTTTTCTAGAGTATTTGAGCTTTATAAAAATTTTAAATCAAAGTATGATTATATTATTTTTGATTGTTCATTTGAAAATTTTAAAAAATTATTAATTAACAAAAAGA
The DNA here is from genome assembly GCA_025210335.1 of Peptostreptococcaceae bacterium. Lineage (GTDB taxonomy): Bacteria > Bacillota > Clostridia > Peptostreptococcales > Peptostreptococcaceae > JAOARY01. Next base: position 89,303 of record JAOARY010000067.1, read on the forward strand.
ATTTTTTTCAAAAGGAAGAATTTAATATCAAGATTCATTTGATATTGGATCAGAGGGTTATTTCAAAAGAATTAAGGGAAATAGCTTTATATAAGAAATTTGATTCTATTATATTTAATAAATATATAAAATCTAGATTTGATGACAAAAAGCTATTAAATATGCTTAATCTAGAACTTTCAGATAGTACTAAATTGTTTTATCTAAATTATGATTTACTTAATGAACAAGAAGATTTAAATAATTATTTTAAAAATAGAGAATTAACAAAGTTTAATAAAGAGCTAAAAAAAGAATTGAATCTATATTCTTATCAGATACTTAATTTTAAATTCAACAAAAAAAGTATATTTAATATTTTTTAGGAGGTCGATTTTATGAATAATAATTATATAAAAAAAGTTGATGGTAAAATTATAGCTCTCTATTCACCGATTGAACAAGTTGGTAAAAGTGTTTTAACATCAATTTTAGGAGCTTATTATAGCTTTGTTTTAAAGAATAAAAAAATACTAATTTTGACCAATGATTTTTCATGTGACTGTTTTTCATATCTTATTAAAAATGAATATGAAAGAAATTTACTGTCCGAATTATATACACTTAGCAAAACTTCTAATTTAGATTTAAATAAATTTAGCTTATATACTAAATCAATATCTGCTAATTTAGATATTCTATATAATGCTAGTGATAAAAATCTAAAGGAGAATCTTAATACACAAATAAAAAATATCCTTAACATAGCTAAAGGTGTTTATGATTATATATTTCTAGATTTGGATTCAAATTTGCAGTATTCAAAAGAAATACTTAAATTGAGTGATTTTTATTTTTATTTAATAAATCAAAACTATAAACAGATAAATTCAATTGATAAAAAATTAGATTATTTAAAAGATATTTATGCTAAGAGGACTATAATAATAAATAAATTTGATAAAGAATATACACATCTAAATGAATCTATAATTAAAAAAATTTTTAAAACTAAAGGAATTTATAATGATTTTTTTATTATTCCATCAAGTAAATTTATTGATAAGGCATGTATGCAAAATAGTTTATTTGAATATTTAAATGATGAATTTAAATATGATTCAAATGATTTCTTACCCTATATAGATGAGATGAAAGATTATATGTATTTTCTTATATTAAATGGTTCAAAGGATAATACATATAAGAGTTTTTTGGATTTTAAAAATATCTTTAAGATCAGTCCAAATAAAAAAACAAATAATAAAAAAACATCTTAGTTAAACAGCAAAATAAATTTATTTATATGTTTTACTGTTTGAAATGATATTGTAAACAAAATAAATAAAATAAATTTATAATAATTGATTATAATTTTTGGTTTTAAAGGTAGGTGAGCTTTTGATAAATACTTTTGATGATTTAAAGACTTATGTGACAAAAAGCATTGATTTATATCTTAAGGAAAATCTAAATGAATATAAAGATATAAAAGAATTTGAAAAAGAGAAAAAAAGAAGAGAGTATCTTAGAAATCATCTCAAAAATGCTAAGTTTGGTGATGAAAAAGATAAAGAGTATGTAAAGGAATATATAAAGAATCTTATAACTACAAAGGGGCATAGCTTAAATAATGAGTTTTATATAGATAATAAGAATATAAAAAATTTTATAAATTTTAATAAAGAGCTTGATATTTATTTAATATATCTAATTGTATTATATGTGTATAAAAGAGATTATAACTACAAAGCATTTACAAATATAATTGAAAATAATGATTTATTTAAATTAAAAATAGTGTCTGATTCAAAGGGTTATTATGTTGATGAAAAAGATATATTAAATATTTATAATAAAATTTTAAATAAGAAAGATAAAAGATTTTTTGACTCGGATGGATTTAATTATGAAATACATTTAGATATTTTGGTACAGCTTATTTATGAAGAAACTTATGGTAATTCAAATATAGATGAATTGATGCATCAAGATATCGATGATATTGGTATAGGTTTATCAGGTTTACAAACTGATTCTATACCAAGATACTACAAGCAAGATAAGCGATTTTGTTATGAGGGTGTATGGATTAAGTATAAGGGAAGCTTAATTGATTTAAGATTCTTATCTTTGCAGAGTTTTAAGAATCTAAAAAATATTGTTAAGGAATCAGTTTCATATAATCAAAAGGGACAGTTTTCTAAATCTCAAGGATTTTTACTTTCAAGAGGTAAGGATGGGTCAAGAAGAATGGCTTGTATTGATCCATTTGCTGAAAACTCTGCTTTATGGATTAGAAAATTTACAGCTAAAAATATGGATTTTGATTCTATGTTAGGAGATTATAAGAATGCTTCTTTGGTTAAGATAATAGCACAAATATTTATAAAATCAGGAGCATCACTTCCGATTTGTGGTTATCAAGGGGTTGGAAAAACTTCTACTTTAGAGAGTTTGGCTGAATTTATTCAACCTTTTTATGCTATTAGAGTTATCGAGTCAACCTTTGAATCTAATTTAAGACATAAATATCCAAATAAAAATATTTTGACTGTTCAAGAGTATGGAGATGTGGATTTAGAAAGGGCTTATGAGTTTTCACTTAAAACCACAGGAGATATTTATATTGTTCAAGAAGCATCTTCTGATTCTATGGTTGTTGATATAACTAGAACTGCAAATCGTGGTGGTAGATCTGTTATATTTACTTATCATCCAAACAGTCCTAAAAAATGCATATTAGAAATAGCAAATGCATTGCTACGTAAAGGTATTTATAAGGACTTAAGAGATTCTTTATATACTGCATTAAATACAGTCAATATATGTTTACAAATAGAAATGGATATGGAAAGTAAGCAAAGATATTATAATTTTTACGAGTTTATTCCTATAAATAATTATAAGGATTTTAAGGTAGTTCCTATAATTGAATTTGACTTAGATAAAAAAGAATATGTTTTTAGAAATAAAATATCTAAAGAGTTTTATAAAGAATTATACAGAAAATCACCACTCGATGAAGATCGAAAACTTTTAAAAGAAATTTTTCAAGATAAGTAGTATTTTTAAGAAAATCAGAAATAACATAAAAATTATAATAAAATTTTTTATGGTAAATATAATTATGAAATTAGGATGTGATTTTTATGAATGACATAAGAATCAAAAACAAAAATGCTTTTTATGATTTTTTAGAAAGTGTATCTTTTAAATTGTATTCTTTATTTTTAAAAATTCCAATTCTAAAGGATTTTATCTATAATTTTAAAAACAATTTAAAATTAAAATTTTTATTGGATGAAAATATGATTTTAATTGAAATAATAAAAGTAATATCACTTATAAGTTTTTCTTTTGGTTTTAGTTTTATAATTTTTGCATTTTATTTTAAAAATATTTTATTAAATATTTTTTCTTCAATAATAATTACTAAATCTATTTATGATTTAAAATATCAAATGGATGTAAAATTCTTGGAGGGATTAGAAGAAGTTTTAAGTGATTTTGTTCATTATTATAATATGACAGAAAGTAACTTAGATAAAACTTTCTTAAAACTTGAAGAAACAACTTATAATAATGATTTTATAAAAAAACATTTTTTAAAGCTATTTGATTATGTAAAGGAAGCTAGTTTATCTGATGATGATATCTTTATTTTACAAGAATATAGTGAAAATGCCATAAATAAGTATTTTAAAATTTTATGTAATTTTATCTATACAACTTATAAATATGGAGATGAAATTATAGATAATAAATCAGCTTTTGTTGAGGGACTTTTATCACTTCAAAGAGAAGTTAATAATGAATTTGAAAAGAAATTGATTATTAGGGAAGAAACTTTTTTAGAAGTTGTTTTTATAGTGATGCCACTTTATTTTTTACCATTAATAAAATCGTATATGCTTAATTATTTTTCTTTTGAGGGTTTTTCTTATATTAGAGATTTTATATTTTCTAATATTGGTTATAGTGTAATGATATTTTGTGCTATTTTAACTTTTGTTTTTTATATTTTGTATAAAAACTTATGTTTAGCTGATGATGTGATTATAAGAAAAAAAGCTGTATTCTTTGAAGAAAAGATTTTAAAGAGATTTAAATTCTTAGATAAGCTTGTTAAGTTTTTGATTAAAGATAAGGTTCAAAGTATTAATAATTTACTTTTAAAAAGTGCAAAGATTGACAATGCTAAATTTTATTATCTTAGAAAAATATTAGTGTTTTTTATTTCTTTTATGATTTTAGTAAGTATTTTTACATTTAATATCTTCTTTAATAGATTAAATGTAGTTTCATCTTTGGATATTGGAGTTAATAAGAATTTGCTTAGTAGATCAATTCTTTTACATGAAAATATAGAAGCTTATAAAGATGAAGCTTTAGAAAATGATAAGAAGATTATAAATTATTTAAAGGCTAATAAGGACTTTGTAAGTAAATCTAAGGATGAACAAGAGGATTATATAAGAAAGTATATGAAAAAGAATAATATAACTTATGGTATTAATGAGGTTGGTATTGATAGGATATTTGCAAAACTAGAGATTATAAATATAAATAGATTTAGTTTTTTAAGATTAATTTTTATAATTTTTGTTTCTTTTATTCTTTGTAATATAGAGTATTTTATCTTAAAGTCCAAAGCTTTTATAAATAAGGAGCATATTTTGTATGATGAAACTATGGGGCTTTATACTGTTTGTATATTACTTTTGAATAATAAACATATGACTCCAAAGGATTTATTAAATAATATGAAGAATTTTTCTTATCTTTTTAAAGCAAATTTACAAAAGGCTTTGGATAATTATAGTTTAGAGTCTTTAAAGGATTTAAAAAAGATTACTAATTATAAGTATTTTAATAATTTAATAGATGCTTTTTTAATAAGCGAGGAAGGTTTGGAAATCAAAAAGGCTTTTTGTGGTCTAAAACAAAAGAGAGATTTTCAAGAAAAATCAAGAGAAAGAAGTACAAGAAAGTTTATAAATAGAAATATAGAGATTATAAGGTTTTTATCTATGTTTTCATTATTTACAACCATAATTCTTTATATTTTTGCACCACTTTTAATAGCTGTAATGGATATGTTTTCAAAAACCAATAATTATTTATAAAAAATATATTGATAGCTGCTACATGAAAAAACATCATGTTGCTGCTATTAATTAATAATCAAAATAGGAGTGATTTATATGAATAAGAAAATTTTAATTGTGGCAACTTTAGTATTTGCATTAGCTTTTGTGGCAGTTTTGGCTGTTATGAACTCGGGGTTATTATCAACTGCATCAAATGCAAACAAAAAACTTAGTAACACTTTATCAATGACAAGTGATTATGAACTTGAAACTTATAATGGAACTACAGTAACAGGAGATACTGTTATATCAGCTATAAAAAATGCTAAAACTTTATCATCTAATACTAAACTTGAGATAATAGTAAAAACAAAAGAAGGTTCAACAGATAAATATGGTTTTGTTGAGGGTAAAGATGATTTTACAGATTATACAGAAACTGATTCTAGAGATAATGATTTTATAAACCCTACTGCTAATTTTGAAGCTAGTTTAGAAAAAAATGATAATGATATTATTACAGGAATTGAATTTGTTCAAGAATAAGAAAATATAGAAATATATATTTAATATTTAAGTCATCATCATTATTGGTGATGGCTTATTTTTATAAGAGGTGATCTGATGGCTAAAAAGATTTTATTATTATTTTCTTTTTTTAGTTTTTTTATTGGTTTTTCTTTGATTTCATCTTTTTATGTTACTTCTAATAATATATCTTTGATGAAAGAGCAAAATAGAGATTTTGTTGAAACTATAAGATATAAGGGATTTGTTACAGATAAGATGTATTATTCATATCTAAAGAAATTTAACATACCTGTTTCTATTAGTTTTGAACACAGAAAAAATAATGATATTAATTTAGATAAAGATATTATAGATGCAGTATTTACAAAGGAAATATTAGATGAAATTAGTAAAAATAAGATTTATAAATTTGATAAAAATGATGAAATAGTAATAAGGGTGAGGAAAAAAGGAATTACATTTTTTGAAGCGAATATAAAGGCTCTTACAGGTCTAGCATTTAATAAAGATAGAATAATATCTAAAGAAGGTGGGGTTATTTTAAATGAACAGTATCATTAAGCCCATCTTAATCATTTTAATAACTTTGTTTTGTATACATTTTTTAATTTTTAAAGCTGAAGAATTTAGCAATGAAGAAGAATTAAAGATATTTAAATATGCACTAAAAACAGCATCACAAGATGCAACTTCAATAATAAGAGATTTAAATATTTTAAATACAACTTACGATGGATCTATAAAGGAAGATGAAAATATATTATTTGATTATTCTAAGGCAGTAGATAGATTTTATAGGTCAATGACTCTTAATTTAAATGAGAATATGGATACAGATTATGATTTTTCTAAGGCTTTAAATATACCTCTAACGGGATTAGTTGCATATGATTTTATAATAGGACAAACAAAGGAAGGCTATACAATTCCTTATTCATATACATTTAATGATAGTAAAAATAAAATAATATATAATTTTACATTAGGAAATATAATAGAAATTAAATCATATAATCAAAGTGAATTTATAAAAACTAATCTTGGTGATATAAATCAAATAGCTAAGAATATGACTAATAAAGAGTTTAGAGATTATATAATAATTGAAACTATAAATAAATTTTTAAAGAAATATTCAAATGAAGATAATTTAATAACTAAAGATATTTTATACAAGGGACTTAATTTTAATTTAGCACATGCAGACTATACAAAAAACAAAGAAGTTTATAATATTAAAAATTCACTAATTGATGGATCTGGATTCTTTGCTATAGTAGATAGTTATAAATCAACAGCAGATAAAACACATAGATTTCTAAGATTATTTGCTTTTGGGGGAAGTGAATTATTATTAATAGAAAAATAATTCAAAAAATAAATACTTGAACGTTGAAAACTAAATAAGTCCTTTAATAATCAACAATATCAAACTCTATAAGAACAATTAAGCATGAAGTTTTAAAACGTCTATAAACGAGCCTTTAGGCTCAACTGCTATTTTTAATATTTACTTCGATGTTTAAAAAGTAAATGTAAAAATAGCTATGATAGCGGAGCAAAGGTTTTATCATAGCGGGAATATAGATAACTAATAATTTTAATATAAATAATGTTTTTTGGATATTTTTTATTAATTTATATATTATATTTTGATTATATGTTATTATTTAGGAGTGACATGTATTATAAAATTTGTAATATTATTTATAAAAAAATATTATTAACAATCAAAAGGAGTGTTATATAATGAATAAGTTTACATCTTTTTTAGTAATTATATTAATTTTATCAAATATAGCTTTTTCACATGCTATGGATTTAGATAACTATAAGAATATTGAAAATGAAATTGAACAAAAATTAATAAAAGAAAAGGATCTTGAACATATCGAATTTGAAGATAGAGGATTTACAAAAGAACATTTTTTCATGCATATGGGAATAGCTAAAAAACCACAATTCATTGCAGAAGATATGGTTAAAGCACCAAATTTAAAAGATAATGATATAGTTGTTGATGATGTTATTATTAAAAATATAAAATTTTATCCATACAGTAAAGATGTTTATTATTATGGAGATAAAACGGTTTACACTCAATGGTCTAATCTTAATAAATGTGGTTATTTTACATTTGATGTAACACCTTTAAATGAAGATAGTGTAAGAAATAAACATTCATTTCAAATTCATATGATTAATAAAAAAGGTGAAGAATTTACAGTTAATTCAAATGGTGCAGGAACAGATTATGAAGATAAAACATTACAAAAAGCATTAAAAACTCATCCGAATATGCCAGTAACATACAAAGATATAGAAGTTGATAAAAATTGTACTTTTGTATTTGATGAAAATAAAGATATAGAAGGTTTGCCACAATTTCCATTTAAAGATATGGATAAAATATATCTATATTCAAGACAGAGTAAAGAAGGTACAGTTATAGAAATTGATATAAAAGATGTTGAAGTTATAAGATAAAGGACTTAGATTATTCTAGGTTCTTTTTTTATTTGTAAAGGAGTGAGGCTGTTGAAAAAATTTATTTCTTGTATGCTTATTTTTCTGCTTTTATTATCTAATATAAATATTAATAAAAGTTTTGCAAATGGTATGAAGATGAAAGAATATAGGCTTATTAATGCTTATTTTGAATATTGGTTTGACCCAAATACTAAGACTTGGATGTATGAAGATTGGCATGGTAACAAACATTCAATCACCAAAAAAGGTGAAAATGTTGGAGGACAATGGATAAATAATTATGAATTTCCTGTTGGTATATTAAGTAATGATTATGTTATTGCTGATGCTTATAATTATAGTAAATATAATGGTTCTTGGGCAGATTTGCATTACAATGCAACTGACAAAGGCGATATTGATTTATATTATTTAAATACAGCAAAAGTTGATGCTACAGGCTCTATTGGACAGGTTGGAAATGTACGATTTTCTGCAAGTTTTCAAGTTAAGCCTAGAAATCAATGTATTTCATTACAAGGTGGTCGTGTTTTTAGAACCTATTTAGCAGTTGTTGTTGAATATGAATATAAACTTGATTCAGAACTTAAAATCGAATGTTACGATGAAAGCAATAATCTTTTAAAAAGTATAGAACAAACACCTAAAGTAAATGAATACAATACTATAAAAGTGCCTGATATTGATGGTTATACTTATACTCATGCATTTAATGAAAAAGGGGAGAAAGTAACTGATGAACGGTTTGATATATTTATGAATTTTGAATCTGTTGTTATTAAATGTTATTACAAACAAGGGAATGATGATAAACGAATAAATGCAGTCCTAGAAGCTTCAACACATACCCCAAAGATTGATGAAACAGTTACTTTTGATTCTTCTAAATCAACTTCTTCATCAAAAATTGTATCAAGGAAATGGTATATAAAATATAAAGATAGGGATAGTGATTATATTTATTATCCAAAGTATGATAATCAAATTGCCATTGATATTTTATTTGATGACGAAATGAGAGTTGATGTAAAAATAATAATTGAAGATGAAAATAAACTTACTGATGATGCAGATGACTATGCAAGCTTAAAAAAAGAAGATGATCCACAGGTTGAAGGTGGAGTTAAAATTATTTTTAGAGATGTTCATACCAATGCTAAATTAGGATCGATGAATTTAGATATTAAGTTCAAAAAATATGGAAAAAGAACAATATCAGTTCCAAGAAGACTTTTACCAAATGCTATGGATATCAAAAGATTAAAAGAAAATAATGGTTTAGAAAAAAATAATGATTACAATTATACACTAAAAGAAATTATTTATGGAAATTCTTCTATTATTAAATCTGGTTCAATGAATATAAAATCATCGATAAAAAAAGATGAGTATGGTTTAGTTGATTATGGTGATAAAAAAAACTTACATCTAAAATATAATAAAAGTGGTTTTGATTTTGAAGAATTTAGAGGTGAAGGTAGGACAGTAACTATTTATTACAAAAAAGGTGATTCAACAGATGAAGATTTTAGATATTTGGAATTTTATGAACTTGCAGGAAGTGGAAATGAAGCTTATAAAAATTACACAAAAAAAATAGAAAATGCAAAATCAGGATTAGCACATCCGAAGTTTGGTCATAGATATGCAATTAGTGGAAGTTTAAAAGATTTTGATATAAATGAGTTAAGATTCCCAAATGATAATTATATTTTGGTTGCATCAATTACTGATAGAAGAATAAATAACCGTCTTAAAGCATATTACAATACGAGTTTCAATATTGAAAGAGCAAAAATATTAGATATGGATGATGGCAATACAATAAGATTGATCTATATCAAAAATCAAGTGAATTATAAGTTTGAATATGTAAATGAAAATGATTTAAATGTTGAAAAAACAGATTCAAGCATATTAAAAATATATAATAAAGGTAAAGAAACAAGCTACAAATTTGATTCATATTACAAATCTGATTTGGGATATTATGAGCTGAAGTCAGGATTTTTAGAAAGAGGATTTAGAAGTGGTAAAGAAAATAGGATATATTCTTATTCTAGTCCCCAAAAAAATAAGTCTGAATTGCATGATACTTTTTTATTTAGGACTCAAAGAGGCAGTGTAGATTATGGAGATCCTTTGAAAATATCAAAAGGTGAAGTTTATTATGACAATAACTTTGATTCAGATATAATAAAGGATGTTAAGCAAAACTATACAGTAAGAACGTATTTTAGATCAGAAATATCCGAAGGTATAATAAATATAATTTGTAAGGAAAAACAAACAAATATTATTTTAAAAGAAGAAAAATTAGAATACCAGCCGATAGGTGAGGAAATTGAAGTTAACGCCCCTAGAATAACAGATTATATTGTTATAAAACCATCAACGAAAATAGTTACATTAACAGAAGATGAAAAAGAAAAAACTGTTATTTTTTACTATGAAAAGGGCGAAGACCCTGATGAACCTGATGAAGAAACTACTACAGAAGAAGAAACAAATGAAGAAACTAGTGGTGGAAATGGTAAGATAGTATTTGTTCCTAATTCTACAAGTGAAGTAAGTGGAAACAGAGATAGTTGGATAAATAGAAATCTAAATGTAAAAGCACAGATTCAAGGAGATAGAGAATATAAAGTTACAGTTACAAAGACAATAAAAGAAATAAATTCAAAAGGTGAGGTTATCAAAGAAGATAAGAAAAAGGGCACGAAAACTTGGCAAATAGGAAGTATTAATGTGAGTGGTGATGCTAGTGGTACAAATAGTGTAACCATAAATAAAGAGGGGGCAAATCTCAAATTATCAGGTGTTGCGAATTGGAATGTAAAAAGCATTACAGGAGATTCTTCATTAGTTGCATCAAAAACGCCACCAAGTTCATATACAGGTAGTTCGGGAATTTATAAGATAGATAAGACAAGAGGTACTATATCAGCAAGTCCTTCATCTTGTGATTGGACAAACAAAAGTGTTAATATAACAGTTTCATTAGGTGACGGGTTATCAGGATTTTTCCCAAATGGTAATTCTGTATCTTATAAAGACTTATCATATTATAATAATCCATCACAATCAGTTAAAAAAGGAAGTTACGGAGGAAAATCTGCAACTGCTAATATACAACTTAATAGTGATGGTTATTATCAAGCAAATGCAAGAGTTGAAGATATAGCTACAAATGTTTATCAAACAAGTTTTTCATATTATAAAATAGACAAAACAAATCCAACTGATGTAGTATTTAGCATAGATAATGAGATAAATGCAGATGAACGTTACTCAAAAAATTTACAAGAAGATATATTTTTATATAAGGCAGAATATGATAATAAAATTACTGTAACTATTGGGGACAATCTTTCAGGTATTAATGAAACTAGATTCTTATTTACCAAAACAGAACTTCCACCACCAAAACATCAAATGATATTAACAAATCAAGGAACTAACGAAAATATAAATGCACCAACTTCAAATTCTTTTGATATAAATATAAATCATGCTACTAATTCTTATAAAGGTTATAGCCTTACTAAAGAAGATTTTAGAGATTTTAAGGGTGGCAAGTGGTATTTGCATATATACCAAAAAGATAGAGCAGGAAACGAAACTATAACCACAAGTAGACCTATTATATTAGTTTCTTTATATGACTTTAATGTAACTAATATAACAGACCATTTTTATGATTATAATTTAGATGGAGTATCATATGTAAACAATCTTCCAATAGATGAAGATTCAAACCCTGATTCATATTTGATGAAAAAAGGATACGGTATATATTTTGAAATATCATCAAAAGGACTAGATTACCTTACAGATACAATTAGAGTTAGACCTACATTCTATGGTTTGGATAAATATAATAAATACACTAAAAAGCTTGATATGTATTTTTTAACCCATTCGTCAGAAGATGCGAAAAAATGGATTAAAGCAACAACTGACCCTGATGGAAAAAGAGATCCGTTTGATACTGTAGAAGAAGCTTTGATTTATTATGAAGGTGAAAAAATACATCCAATAGGTTTTCATAATGAATTTTTCTTTCCAATAACATTAAGAACCATAAAAGACGAAGAAAATCAAATGTGGAAAGCTAGATATGGAATACCAGGTAATGCAATATTTATTAATAAAGATAAAGCTATCAAAGAAGTTAATCAATATAAAGGAAAAGTTCTTATAATGTTTGATATAGAAGCAGGTAAAGAAGGTTATAAATCTTATAATTATGTTAATAATAATCATTATAAACAATGGAAAAGGGAAAGAAAAATAAAAGATAATCGATTTGATTTATGGTCTAAAAATAAAAAAAGAATATATGAAAAAAATCGAAATAGAAGATTAGATTTTTATGAAGATGGTTCTATTATAGTTATAGATTCTAATCATTCAATTGAAGATAATTTTGAAGCTAGCCCTGTTTGGAAATAAATAGAACATCAAAGTGAAAAAAGCTTAAATATAGTATTTTTTAAATCTAAAATTAGTATACTATATTTAAGCTTTTTTTATTTAATATATATTCAATTAAACAAAAATAATTGGAAATATTTAGTTTTGAATAAGATATCATAGATTATATACTAATACATTATTTTTATCAAATCTCTTTTTTTATCAAGATAAACAATGTATTGAGTTGTTCCATTATTCATCATTATCTCTAGCCTATAATCAATGTCTTTACCGTCACTTAAAATCATATTTGGTTTGAAATCTAAATAGAGTATCTCAATATCTTTTCCTGCTAATAATATGCTGTTATCATCTTCATAAATACATTTTTTAATCTCGCCTATGAAATCCTTTATATATACTGTTTTTGTGTTCGTATTTATATCTTTATATTCAATATAATTATATCCTTTTGGTAGTTTTATATATTTATCTTTTATAGGATATTTTTTATTATTTAGATATATAGTTTTTTTTTGGTCTTCGTTTTTCAAATAGAATGATTTTTTACTTTCCAAATAGTATTTATCGTCTTGTTTTGTAACTTTAATATCGCTATTTCCTACATGTTTTATTAATTTATAATCGTAGTAAAAGGGTACGCTATTTAAATGAATTGCTGTTTTATCAAATAACTCTCTATTATTTTTTATACTTGTAAGTAAATATGACCCGTATAGTTCTTTATTGTCCTGTTCTTTGTTTATCAAAGTAGATAAATTATAGATTTTTTTATTATTATAGCCTAATTTAGTGTATATATAGTTTTTTATATCGATATTTTGAATAAAATCATATTCATTGGATGGTTCAATGATAAATTCTATTGGGAATTCACTATTCAATTTAGTTAATAGGGTTATATCAACACCTATACTATCACCTATATCTTTATTTTTAAGAATATCAATCTGTGTTGTTTTTAAATCCAAATGTTTATTATTTTTAATTATGTGTTTATAGAGTTCCATATTTAAATTTTCTATTATTTCTTTTCGTTTTTTAAACACATAAGGTTTTAATTCTTGTCTATCGTTTAAATCTATTGTTTCGTCAAAAATACTGATAGGATCAATGCTGTATTCTTTTTTAAATTCTGCTCTAAAATAATTAGACATTGGAGTATAGTTTGATTTATTAGTGATTGCAAAAACTTGTGGAGTAAAACTTGGACCTTCTATATTTATACCATCCCAATCATATTTATCTATTTTGATATCCATATACTCTAATGCTTTATTAAAACATTTTGGATTTTCTAATGCCATTGGATACATATATTCATTGTTTGTATTACTATTTAACTCATCTATAGTGTCATCATTGGTATCATCACTATATATATATTCTAGATTTCCATTCTTTTGTCTAAAATCAAAATTAATTTCCCAAAACTCTTTACTAATCATAGGAAGCTTAAACCAGGCATTTACAAGCATTCTATTTTGATGTGCCAATGTTATAAAATCATTTAAATAATTTTCAAATGATTCACCTTCATAAAAGGTGCTAAAATTAACTTCTTTTACCCCAGCTTCTTTTAGACTATTTGTTAATTTAACGGGATCTATATTTTTTAAATTTTTATAATCGATATAGACAACAAGATCCTTTCGATAATTATATAATTTAATATCAAAACTATCAATTATTATATTATGGATAAATGGAATTATATTTTTATTTTTAGCTTTTGTATCTAAGGATGTAGCTATATAAACTATATTTCCATCTTTATATTTCTTTGAAAAACAAAGAACATCATTATATTTTTTTGAAAATATTTTATCATTTATATTCGTATCTTTAATTTGAATATATTCAATTTCAGAATCCAGTGGAAATTCTATTTCTTCATAGTCTTTTATATAGTATTTGTCCTCATATCTAAACTCTTCGTAGTGATCGATATTGAATAATTCTAAGAAAACCGAGTCTTTTTCAAATAGGATATTATTGCCTAATTTAATATGATCATAAATAGCTGTAATTTGATCAAAATTTAAATTTTGTTCTATATTTTTAGTAATTATTATATTATCATAGCTTTTTATGTTATTTTGATTTATATTTTTCAAATTTTTATCATATTTTAGACTAAATAAATCAAATATATTTTGATAGTAATTATTTTGTTCTAAAATAAGAGTTTTTTTATTCTGATAATGATTGTTTTTTAAATTGGTAGCATGAATAGTATTTGTATTTAAAATAAATAAAAGTAATGCTAAAAAAATATATATTTTTTTCAAAAAAATCACTTCCTTTTGAGAGATTAAGTAAATAAAAAATCAATAAAAAGCATTTATTCTTTCTATTGATTTTCTATTTATTTAATACCTATTATAATATTATAATAATATTTCAATTACATTAAATTTTTTGGATTAAGAGCTTCTAATTCTTCTATAACAAAAATACCATCTTTTCTTATAAGTATATCATCAAAGTATATTTCTCCTCCACCATATTCTTTAGTTTGTATACAAACTAAATCCCAGTGTATAGCAGAATCATTTCCATTTGGTGCATCTTCATAGCATTGTCCTGGTGTAAAATGAAAACTTCCCATTATTTTTTCATCAAATAATGTATCTCCCATTGGATTTAATATGTATGGATTAACACCTATTGCAAATTCTCCAACATATCTAGCACCTTCATCTGTATCAAAAATATCATTAATTTTTTTAGTTTCATTTGATGTTGCATTTATGATTTTTCCATCTTTAAATTCTAATTTTATATTATCAAATTTTGTACCTTGATAGTTTGCAAATGTGTTATAATGCAAAGTTCCATTAACAGAATTCTTAACAGGAGCTGTAAAAACTTCACCATCAGGAATATTCATTTTACCATCGCATTTGATAGCTGGAATATCTTTTATTGAAAATTCTAAATCAGTTCCTTGACCTATAATTTTTACTTTATCAGTTTTATTCATAAGTGTTACTAGATTATCCATTGCTTTTGACATTTTTTCATAATCTAAATTACAAACATTAAAATAAAAGTCTTCAAATTTTTCTAAGCTCATATTAGACATTTGAGCCATAGATTCATTTGGATATCTTAATACAACCCATCTTGTATTATTTACTCTTTCTATACCATGAACAGGTTTGCTAAAATACATCATATATTCATTCATATTTTTTGAATCAATATCAGAAAGTTCATTTACATTATTATGACCTCTAATACCAATATAAGCATCCATTTCCTTCATTCTTTCTAATTCATATTTAGCCATAGAATCATATAATTCTTTTGATCCTTCTAATAATATTTCTCTTTGTATACTATTATCTTTTAAAGTTACAAAAGGAAAAGCTTTTTTATTATGAATTTCTTTTATTAAAGCTTTAACAAGAAGTTTAGGTGAATCTCCATAACACTCTATTAATACTTTTTCCCCTTCTTTTATTTCGCATGAATACGCTACTAAATTTTTTGCTAAAATATTTATTCTAGAATCCATTTAATAAAACCTCCACAAATTTATATTTATTAATACAATAATAGTATAACATTATTATATAAAAATTTTTATATGTATTTGAAAAATATATAATTTGATTTTAAAATTCAATATTTCAGATTTGATTTTAACTAAAGGCTATTTTAAAATTAAACGAAGGGTATTATATATACAAATAAAAATTAAAAAGGAGTAGATGATGTTTAAAAATATTTTTTATGATATTAAATCCATAAAAAAAGTAATATTATCAGCATTTTTAGCTATGTGTATTGGTATTTTTACTAGTATTATAGTATTTTTATTTTTAACTTCATTAAAAATATTAAATACATATTTATTAAAAGAACATATATCATTTTTATTTTTACCTATAGGTCTTATGCTTAATAATTATATAATTAATAAATTTGATAAAGATGCTAAAGGATATGGAACTGAAAAAGTGATTACAGCTATACGTGAAAATAAAGGACATATTGGTTTTAAGATAATACCCACTAAAATATTGGCAACAATTATAACTTTATCTTTTGGTGGATCTTTAGGTAAAGTTGGTCCTAGTGCACAACTAGGAGGTGCTTGTGCTTCTTTTATAACAGAAAATTTTAATATAAAAAATAATAAAAAATATTTAATATGTGGTATTAGTGCAGGATTTTCAACTATATTGGGTGCACCTATTGCATCATCACTTTTTGCAGTAGAAGTTTTAGCCATGGATAGAATACATTATAATCTTTTGTTTCTTTCCGCTATATCTTCTATATCTTCTTTTAAATTCATTCAATTTCTAGGTTATAATTATCATTTTAATAATTTTTATAAAATAAATGACAAAGATTTTTTATTGTTATGGGAATCAATTTTTATGGGAGTTGCACTTGGAATTGTTGGTTATATATTTATTTTTAGTATTGCGTTTTTTAAAAATAAATTTTCAAAATTAAAAAATGATTTATTAAAAGGTTTTTTTGGTGGATTGATGCTTGTTTTTATATATTTAGTATTCAAAGATAAGTATGATATGACTAAATTCTTTTATGTAGGTGAAGGGGAAATTTTTAAGAATTTGAGTGGTAAAAATGCAATATCATTTGATTTTTTGATAAAAATTTTATTTACATCAATTACTACGGCTTGTGGAGGAAGTGGTGGATTGATATCTCCTATATTATTTATAGGATCATCTTTTGGTAATTTACTAGGACAGATATTTAATAAAAATACAACTTTGTTTGCAGCAAGTGGAATAGTTTCTCTTTTGGCAGCCTGTACAAATGCACCAATAGCATCTTGTGTATTAGCTCTTGAATTATTTGGAAAACAAATAGGAGTTTATTCTTCGATTTCTTGTATTATGAGTTTTATAATAGCATCAAGGATAAGTGTTTATATGAAAGATTTTAGAAATACTGATAATATTTCTAGTTTTAAGGAAGGGGATATAGATAAAATATAAATTAATTATATTTTATCTATTACTTCAATACTATCCGATTCATATAGTTTTGATTCATATATATATTGTTTTTTAGAAAAAGGTAAATACAAAAGAAAATATATGAAGAATATTCCTAATGTTGCAATTGGAATATATATTGGATATTCAGGAAAATGATCTAGTATAGTTGGAGTAAGTGGTTTATTTCTAAGATATGAATAGTTTCCATCTACTAAGAAATTAAAGAAATAAGTAAAAACTAAATAAATTATATTCCAATTGATTGCTTTTTTTAATGATTTAATATTAGGAATATAATCATATACGAACATCATATAAAAAATTGATATGATTATTCCGCAATGGGCTACAAAAAATTGTATGTACATAGCACTAAAATAATTACATCCACTAGTATCTGGTGTAATTAAAGCTTGTAATGCTCCTCCAAGTCCCCAAAAATACACAACTTCAAATATCTTAAAACTTTTTCTTATTATCATTACTATACATAATATTGTTATTATTCTACATAAATACAGCGGTAAAGAATCTTTTAAATCAAATTTTCCATTATAAAAATACCAAAAATATAACATAAATTGTTGAGATAAGAATAAGAAAATAAATGTTTTTTCAATTATTTTCTTTTTATTTTTATTTATTTTTATCTTTTGTTTATTTAAACGTATATAAAAAATAATTATAATCATCAAAGCAATTGGAATAATATGTTCTGGTGAAAATAAATTAAGTGGTCTTTTTGAAGAAACAGTAAAAAATTCTTTTAAAAATATACTTATTATATCCATAAAAACTCCTTTCTTATTTAAATGTTTTATTTTAGCAATCTTTAATATTATAACATTAATTTATTCTTTTGTTTATTAGAAATTTTTTATTATCATTTACGATAATATTATTTAAATAATATTATTCATTTTTAACAAAAGAAATTTAATTTTTATGCAAATATATTTTATAAACCCTATAATATGTTGTATAATATTTTTTAGATATACAAAAAAATTATAAGGGGGTATTTTTTGTGACTACAAAAACAAATTTAACTATTAAACAAAGAGTTGATTCATTAAAAAATATTATGTCAGAAAATAATATAGATGCTTATATTATTCCTTCTGCTGACTATCATGCTAGTGAATATGTTGGTGAACATTTTAAATCAAGACAATTTATTTCTGGATTTACTGGATCAGCAGGAACAGTAGTAATTACAAAAGATAAATGTGGACTTTGGACTGATGGAAGATATTTTATTCAAGCAGAAAAAGAATTAAAAGATTCCTCTATTGATTTATACAAAATGGGAGAAGAGAATGTTTTAACATACGAAGAATTCTTAGAAGAGTATCTTGATGAAGAAAACGTTTTAGGTTTTTATGGTAAAACTATTTCTACTAAAAAAGGTCTTGAATTTGAGGGTAAATTTAAAAATATAATTTATAATATTGATTTAATCAACCAAGTGTGGACAGATAGACCTGCTCTACCAAATGAAAAAGCTTTTTTACATGATGAAAAATATGCAGGACTTTCAACTATAAAAAAACTTGAAGAAATTAGAATGGTTTTAAATAAGGAAAAAGTAGATTCTCATATATTATCGACTTTAGATGATATAGCTTGGATTTATAATATTAGAGGTAATGATGTATCTTATAATCCAGTATCACTAGCTTATTCTTATATAAATAATGATGATGCTATTTTATTTATTGATTTAAATAAAATAGATAATAATATAAAGGATTATTTAAACCAAAATAATGTTGAAATAAAAGATTATGCTGAATTTGATGAATTCATAAAGAATCTAAATGATAAATCAATTCTTATAGATGCTACTAAAGTTAGTTACTTTATAAGCAAGAATTTAAATTCTGAAATAAAAATTCATGATGGACAAAATCCTTCAACTCTTTTAAAAGCTTGTAAAAATGATATTGAAATAAAGAATGCAATTAATTCACATATAAAAGATGGAGTTGCATTTACAAAATTCATGAAATACTTAAAAGACAATATAACAAAAGAAGAAATGACTGAATTATCAGTTGAAGAAAGACTTGAAGAATTTAGAAAAGAACAAGATTTATTTGTTGAACCAAGTTTCAAAACAATTTCGGCGTATAAAGAAAATGCTGCACTTATGCATTATAGTGCTACTAAAAATAATAATAAGAAATTAGAAGCAAAAGATTTATATTTAGTAGATTCAGGTGGACAATATTTAGATGGATCTACAGATATAACAAGAACTATAGCATTAGGTGAAATTACAAATAAACAAAGAACTCATTTTACTTTAGTTTTAAAAGGTATGTTAAATTTATCTATGGCTAAATTCTTATATGGTGTTACTGGAACAAACTTAGATATATTAGCAAGAAAACCTATGTGGGATAATGCTATTGATTACAAATGTGGAACAGGTCATGGTGTTGGATTCTTTTTAAATATCCATGAAGGTCCTCATGGTATCAGATGGCAATATAATTCTCAAAAACTTGAAGAAAATATGGTTGTAACTAATGAACCTGGAATTTATGTTGAAAATTCTCATGGTATTAGAATTGAAAATGAATTAGTTGTCAAAAAAGATATCAAAAATGAATTTGGTCAGTTTATGAAATTTGACGTATTAACATTAGCACCAATAGATTTAGATGCTTTAGATATCAATATGTTAACTCTAGAAGAAAAAACATATTTAAATGATTATCATAAAAAGGTTTATAATGAATTAAGTAAATATCTAAATGAAGACGAAAAAGCTTGGTTAAAAAATTACACAAAAGCTATATAATATAATTATTTAAAAAGCTTTATATTGATTCATGCAAATATGAATTAATATAAAGCTTTTTTCTTGAACAAAATATTACTTATGTTATAATTAAGTCGAATAAATATTGTTTTAGAAATGAAGGGAGTACTCAAATGTTTTCTTATAATTATTCCCCTACACAAAAAGATTTTTGGCAAGGGAGAATTGATAGCGAAACTAATTATGATGCATTTAGATGGCATCAATGGATTGAAGTAAAAGATTTAACTACTAACTTAAAACCTTTTGATATTAAATTAGGCTTTGGTATCATTGGATTTTGTTGTGATGAAGGTGTAAAAAGAAACAAAGGTAGAGAAGGTGCTAAAAATGGACCTTTGGCAATAAGAAAAGAACTTCGAAATCTACCTTGTAGATTCAAACAAGATGTAAAAATATATGATTTTGGGGATATTTATTGTAACGACTCTAATTTAGAAAAAGCACAAGATGATTTAGCATATTGTGTAGATAAGATAATATCTCTTAATTTAATACCTTTAGTTTTAGGTGGTGGACATGAAGTTGCATTTGGAAATTATAAAGGGATTTACAAAAATTTAAAATCCAAAAATAATAACGCTAAGATAGGAATTATAAATTTTGATGCACATTTTGATTTAAGACCTTATTTTGAAAAAGGAAATTCAGGTACAATGTTTAGACAAATTGCAGATATGTGCAAAGAAACTAATACAAAATATTCTTATTTTTGTATGGGAGTACAAAAGCACAGAAATACATTGGATTTGTTTAAAACGGCAGATAAATTAGGTGCAAATTATGTATTAGCCAAAGATATACAAAATAAAAATACTTGGCCAATTATTGAAAGTCTTGATGACTTTATAAAATCAAATGACCATATTTATCTAACTATTTGTACAGATGTTTTTTCTTCTGCATATGCACCTGGTGTTAGTGCAACACAGCCACTTGGTATAAATCCAGAAAAAGCATTGAAATTTATAAAATACATAATAAGATCTGATAAATTAATAAGCTTTGATATCGCAGAAGTATCTCCAAGATTTGACCAAGATAATACAACAGCTAATTTAGCATCAGCACTTATATTTAGTATTATAGATACTGTTTGTCAAATAAAAAAATTAAATTTAGAATAAAAAAATGGGCTTAAGCCCATTTTTTATTCTGCTTTTACTTCTGTAGTTTCTCCATTTTCCCATTCATCAAACAATTCCATAACTCTATCATATGTTTTTTCTGATATTTCTGGTAAAGTTCCACCTAAAGCTTCTTTTGCTTGTTTAAAACCTTCTATTACAGCATCTTTTAATAAGCCTATTTTACTTTTATCTCCACCTGAAATGGCTTTTGCAAATTCAATTATTCTATTTGCAGTATTTTCTACTCCAAAATAACCATCCTCGCTTATAGCTTCATTAGCTTTAGCTTGAGTTTCTTCATCTATTTCAATCTTTATTTCTTTATTTTCTAATACTTCTTTTACTGTATATCCTTGTTTTTTTATAAGTTGTTCTACTAATCTTCTTAAACTTTCAGTTTGTCTATTTACTTCATCCCATAATCTTTGTATAGTTTTTTCGTCTACTTGAGGTTTTTTATAATTAGGACTTACTTCCTCATGTTTTCCTATATCATTTTTGATAAATTCATTTTCTTTCTTTTCTTTAACTTCTTTTACCTTCATAGCCTCTTTGTCTAATTTTTTGTCTTTTACCTCTTTGATTGGTTTATAATCGTTTTTGATATAAGGATTCCCTTCCGTAATTTTCACAAAACTCACATCCCTTCAAGTGATAAAATATTTTTATAATTAAACATCTAAAACTAACCTATTTTTATAGGTCTTAATATATTAATCGGCTTTTATCAATAAAATCTATAGTTTTTTTGGAATTATTATTATTTTCTATTTGATTAAATTAAGATATAGTTATACACTTTTATTAACGGATTTTTTAACAAATACATATAATAAAAAAGGAGTTTTATGAAATGAAGAAAAAAGTATTATTATGTTTAATGGCTTTACTTGTTATTACATCAATGATTGGATGTAATAATTCAACAAGCAAAGAAAATGAAGAAGCAAAAGAGATAAAAATAAAAAATGCAGATTTAAATTTAATCAATTCTGCTATGAATGATGAAAATACTATAATAGTAGATGTTAGAGATGACTCTTCTTATAATGGATTTAAACCTAATAAAGATTTAGACGGTGGACATATAGATACAGCAGTTCAATTCCCTATATCATGGTTAAATATTGTAGAAGATGATAGTAAGTTACAAGCTTTATTAGATGAAAAAAATATTACAAAAGATAAAAATATAATAGCTTATTGTAATGTTGGCAAAAAAAGTGGTGATTTTTTAAATAAATTAAAAAGCTTAGGATATGAAAATCTTAATAATTATTCAATAAAAGAATATTTAAGTGAAGATGGTGTTAAATTAGTTAAATATCCAAACTATGAACTGTTAGTTTCACCGTCTTGGGTTAATAATTTAATAGTAGGAAAAGAAGTAGAAACGTACAATGGTGATGATTATGTTATTTTAGAATGTACTTATGATGGAATTAAGGATTATGAAAAAGGTCATGTTAAAAACGCCATGTTTGTAGATACTAATTACGTAGAAGAAGGTCCTAATTGGAATTTAAAATCAGATAAAGATTTATTTGATTTAATAAATAAATATGAAATAAACGAGGACACTACTGTTATAGTTTATGGTAAACCATCAATGGGTGCAGAAAGAGTATTTGTTACACTTAAATACCTTGGAGTTAAAGATGTTAGAGTTTTAAATGGTGGAAAAGAAGCTTGGGTAAATGCAGGTTATAAGCTAGATACAACAAAAGAAGTAAAAAGAATTACTGAAGGTAGAAAAAATAATAATAATATAACATTTGATAAACCAGCAAATAAAAATTTAGTCATCAATGTTGATGGTGCAAAAGAAATATTAAATGATGAAAATGGCAAATTAGTAAGTGTTAGAACATATGATGAATATGTAGGTAAAACAAGTGGATACAGTTATTTTGATAGAAAAGGTAGAATAAAAGGTTCTGTTTGGTGTAATTCAGGCTCTACATCTCAAGATATGGATAATTTTGAGGATATAGACGGTACTCATAGATCTTTATCTGAAATTAGCGATTATTATAAAGAAATTGGTTTATCTAAAAATAATAAAATAGCATTTTATTGTGGTACTGGATGGAGAGCTAGTTTAACTCTTGTAAATGCTATGGTTTTAGGATATGAAGATGTATCTTTATTTGATGATGGTTGGTTTGTTTGGAGTTTAGATCCTGATAATAATCCTATTGAATTTGGCGATATTAAATAATGAAAAAAATTAGCATTATTAGCTTTTTATTCTTAGCATTAATAAGCTCTTTAATTGATATAATCCCTCATATGCAAATGTATATAAAATATTTATCGATATACCAAATATCAGATATTTTAATAAGACTATCTTTTATAATACTTATATTAGGAGTTATATTCTCTTTCTTTAATAAAAAAAGTTTAAAATATAGCATTATGATTTTTATGATTTTTATAATTTCAAGTTTATCTATTGATTTTTATAATTCTTATTTTGAACTAAGAGTAATATTAAAAAAATTATTTCTAATATTATTTTCGATAAATTATTTGATATACAATAGTAAAATTTATACTTTTAAAAGATGCCAAAACAATTTTAAAGTAATTAAATATTTTAATTTATATTTACTTTCATCAATCGGTTTTATTATAGAATTTTATGAAAAACTAAGGCTTTCATATTTTAGGAAAAACATATTTTCAGCACAAAATTTTTTAGGTTTATCTTTATTAATTATATATTTATTTATAATAACAAAAAAGAAGAGTGATTAACTCTTCTTTTTTTATATAGAAATTATCTCATTATCGTCATAACTAATCCAATCACTAAAACTACCTAAATATATTTTTGGATTCATATTCAAACTAAGCATAGCCATAAGATTTACTGATAGTGTAACACCTGATCCACAATGAATTATTATCTCATTTTTATCTTTTATATCTTTATATATATTATTTAAATCCTCTTTTGATTTTAATTTTCCATCAAAAATCAAATCACCCCAAAATACATTCACAGCAGTATTTATATGCCCTTTTTTAACATCTATAGGCTCTTGTATTCCAAGATATCTTTCTTCACTTCTTGAATCTACTATAACCGTATTTTTCGTATTTATTTTTGATTTTACATATTCCATATCAACAATCAAATCTTTATTTAATTTATAATCAAAATTTGATTTTTTATCACTAATAGTTTTTTCATCTGTTATAAAATCAGGATATTTTTCCTTAAATTTATTAAATCCACCTTCTAATACATATACATTTTCAAAAGATAAATATTTAAGTAATATAAAAAGTCTACCTGCCATAGCAAGTTCTCCATCATCATATAAAAATATATCTTTATCATAATCCACATTAAAAGACTCTAATTTTTCTTTAAATTCATCTAAATTAGGAAGCGGATGTCTTCCTCCATGTTCTTTAACCTCTCCAGCTAAATCTTTATTTAAATCCATATAAAATGCATTTTTTATATGTGCTTTATTATAACTATCCATTCCATAATTCACATAATTCATATCAAATCTACAGTCAAATATTATAGTGTTTTTTTTATCTATAATATCAATTAAAAATTTACTATTTTTTAAAACTTCCACAATATCACCTCTTTTTTATTTATAAAATAATCATATCTTGTAATTCATTAAAACACAATTATTATTTTCATGTATATTAAGTAAAAAAAAAGGTATAATTAGTTTATATACTAAAAATCTAAATAAAGGGTGATTTTGATGTTTAATTATTACAATGAGGAAATGCTAGAGGATCTTTACGATGGTGTTGTCGTTATAGATAAATATAAAAACATCGTATATTGGAATAATGGAGCAAAGAGAATTACAGGACTAGAAAAAAAAGATGTGATAAATAAAAAAATAGAAGATAATATATTAATCCATATGGATAAAAACGGAAAAATATTAAATGAGAATAAAAACCCCCTTCAATTGTGCATGGATAGTAGACAAAATTTAAGTGACAACTATATATTAAAAACATATAAAGATAAAAAATTTAAAGTTAAATCAAAAATATTTCCACTTATAAATAAAGGGAATTATATAGTTGGTGCATTAGAAATATTTAAAAATTTAGATGAGGAAATTTTAAGCAAAGCTCAAATAATGGAATTAAAAAGATTGGGTTCTTTAGATGATTTGACAGGTTTTTATAATAGAACTTATGGAGATGAGATAATTAGAGAAAACCTTTTATTATCACGAAAAAATTTAAAAGAGTTTTCTTTATTATTAGTTGAAATATCAAATTTATACGATCTTCATAGTATGTATAAAAAAGGAATAAAAGAAAAAATACTAAAAGCTGTATCCGATTTGCTAAAAGAAAATATAGATAATGTTGAAATTATAATAAAATGGTCTGAAGAAAAAATAATGATAGTAGTTCCGGAGATAAAAAAACCTATTTGCTTAATGCTAGAAAATAAAGTAAAAACAGCATTATCTAGCTATGATTTTATTTTTATGAACGAAAAAATAAAATTTAAAATAAGAACTTCTCATTATATACCTGAAAAAATAGAAAGCTTTGAATCAATAATTAAAAAATTAGAATTAAATCTTATAAATGGTTAATTAAAAATGCTAAAAAGAAGCTTAAAGATATGAAAATATTTTTAAGCTTCTTTTTAATATTTGTTTTTTATCTAATTAGTATTTGTCTTTATCTAAATTTATTTCTTAATAAGTTACTTCTATAGTTTCTATATTTTCCAATACCTCATTTACTAAACTATCTATATCAAGTGATTCTTCCAATCTTTCTATTTTTTCTAACCTAGGCTTTGTAACAGGTTTTTTAGGTAAAAATACTGTACAGCAATCTTCTTCTGGTATTATTGATGTTTCATATGTTTTTATCGCTTTTGCTATATCAATAATTTCACTCTTATCCGTTCCTATTAACGGTCTAAATGCAGGCATATCAATTACTGCATTAGTAGCATTAAGTCCTTGCATTGTTTGAGATGCAACTTGACCTATACTCTCTCCTGTAATAAGTGCATTTGCTCCTATTTTCTTAGCTAATTGATTTGCAATTCTCATCATAAATCTTCTTGATATTATCGTCATATGACTTTCTTCACAATTTTTATTTATTTGTTTTTGTACAGGTAAAATATTAGCTTTATGCATAGTTATTTTTCCACAATATTTAGCTAATATTCTTGCTAAATCTCTAACTTTTTCTTGAGATTTTTCATTAGTAAAAGGATAACTATGAAAATGTATTGCCTCTATTTCAACACCTCTTTTTCCAATTAAAAATCCAGCTACAGGACTATCTATTCCACCAGATAATAATAACAAAGCTTTTCCATTTGTACCAAGTGGAAGGCCACCAAAACCATCGATTTTATCAGCATAAACTATACTACAATCCTTTCTCATTTCTGCAAATATAGTTGCATCTGGTTTCCTTACATTAACACTTACATCATCAGAAAAATTAGAAAGCAAAAATCCACCAATTTCTCTACTCATTTCTGGTGATTTTAATTTAAATGATTTATCAGGTCTTTTTGATTCAACTTTAAAAGTTTTTATATCATCCATATCAATTTTATCTTCTAACACTCTTTTAGCATTTTCTTTTAATATTTCAAAATCTCTTTTTCCTTTAATTGCAGGACTTAATGAAAATACTCCAAACACTTTTTTTGCTTCTTCAACTATATCCATATAATTAAAATCATCTACATCTATATAAAGTCTACCATCACCTTTATAAACTTTAACATTTCCAACATCCTTTAATGAATTTTTAATATTTGTAACTAATTTATCTTCAAACATATATCTATTTCTTCCTTTAACTGCAATTTCTCCATATCTCACAACTATTATATTATACAAAATCTTCATCCTTTCAAATTTAATATTTATTTTTTATTTATTATATTTCTTAATTCACTAACTTCTTCTTTTAAAATATCTACTACATATTCCATGTCTTTCATTGTATTAAATTCACTTAAACTAAATCTTATGGCACCTTCAATTTCTTCCTCTGTTAGTTTCATATTCTGAAGTACTCTACTTTTTTTCTTTTTAGACGAACAAGCAGAACCTGTCGAAACATAAATCCCTTTTTGTTCTAGAGCATGAAGTAGTATTTCACCTTTAATTCCTAAAAATGAAATATTTAAAATATGACATATACTTTCTTTTGGTGTATTGACTTTTACATTTTCTATATTTTCTATAATCAAATTTTTTAAATAATTTTTAAGTTTTGATATATAATCAATTCTTTTTATTAAATCTTTATTACCTTCTATTATAGCTTCACAAATACCAATTATTCCAGCTGTATTTTCAGTTCCTGATCTTAAATTATTTTGTTGACCTCCGCCAGTTAAAAGAGGTTCTATTTTTAAATTTTCATCTTTAAATAAAATACCTACACCTTTAGGTCCATGTATTTTATGTCCACTTATACTCATAAAATGTATATTATATCTCTTTGGTTTAAAATTAAATTTTAGAAACGACTGGACAGCATCAACATGAAAATAAATTTCTTTATTTAATTTTTTTAAATATCTACCTATTTTTTCAATAGGCATTAAAGACCCAACTTCATTGTTTGCATGCATTATAGTTATTAAAAAAGTTTCTTCTCTTATAGCATTTTTTAACTCTTTAAAATTGATAACACCATCATTATTTACTTTCAAATACGTTACTTCAAATCCATTTTTCTTAAGAAATTCTAATGTTTCATAAGTTGAAGGATGTTCTATATTTGAACTTATTATATGATTTTTTTTATTTTTAAATTTAAATGCTAATCCACGAAGAACCATATTTGTAGATTCTGTTCCTCCTGAAGTAAATATAATTTCATTTTCTTCTACATTCATTAATTTAGCAATTTCTTGTTTCTTATCTTTAATATCCTTATATACTAAAACACCCATTTTATGTACTGAAGATGGGTTTGCATAATAAGTATCATTGTATTTTAAAATACTATCTAAAACCACTTTATAAGGTTTTGTTGTAGCACTATTATCTAAATACACATTCATCTAAATCAATCCTTTATATTTTAATCCTTAATATTATAACACCTATCTCCCAATAATAATAGTGATTAGCTAAACAAAAGATTTATAATTTCTATAAATATTATCTAAAAAATTATTATTATAATTTCTACCCATATTTTTATTTTTATAAAAAATATAATTAAATTTAATTATATATATTACAAGTAATTATTCTATTATTATCAGCAATATATATATGTTAATATTATGTGGTTTTTTATATTTATTTCAAGGAAAATCCTTGAAATAAAGGTTTTTTACGAATTACACACCTTGTTAATTTAATAACTTTTGATTTTTTTCAAAAAAGGCGTTGCAAATTTTGTCGTTTTTTGTTATACTTTATTTAAGGTTATCCCCCTGGTAACCAGAACAAAATCTCTATTCCCAATACCCCTTTTGAACGGACTTTTTTCTTTAATCTTGTTACTTGTCGGAAAAGTAACAAGATTTTTTTTTTATAAAATAAAAAAAGCTCAAGACAAATCTCAAGCTTTTTTAATAATATTCAATTTCACATTCTCTTTCTTTGCATCTCATTATTCCTTCAAAAGATATAAATGATCTTCCTCCTACCTTTACAGTCAAATCATTATCCACTTTTTCTAAAATAACTTTAATCTTACTTGGTCTATTCATAAAAATCCCTTGAGATATATTAAATTCTAAGGTATTACCATCATCAAATTTCAATATATCATTTTTGTATAAATAATATCCTAATGAACCATTGGATATCCCTGTTGCAGATTCTTCATCTCTACCAATTTTAGGTGAAAAATTTCTAACAGTAGCTAAATACTCACTACTATCATTTAATACAAATGCGTGTATTCCCGTTATTGAATTCTTTTCACAATACTTTATAATTTTCTTAAAATCAGGTTCCATATTCTCTAGTGATTCTAAAGAATTTATTGGCAGTATTAAATCCCTTAAAGATGATTCTACACATGTAGGCTTGCATTTAATACCCTTTAGCCCTATATCCATCTGACTGATATTAAATAAAGAAGCAATTTCTTCTATTTCATTGTCTTCAATAAAAAAAACTTCATTTGGAGTTTTTTGAGTCATCATGATATTTAAAATTTCTCCATCATCATATTCTATTTCTATAGGAAAAATTCCAGCATTAGTATCTTCAATTAAAATTTTTTTATTTTTTAGACATTGTGCATTTACATTACATTCCAAATATCCCTTGGATGCTAATACATGAAATGCACCAATTGTTGCATGCCCACAAATATCAACTTCCTGCTTTGGTGTATAAAATTTAATATTAAAATGAGACTTTGAATTATTTGAAGGTAATACAAAAGCAGTTTCTGAAAATCCAAGCTCCTTAGCTATTTTTTTCATTTCATCTTCTTCAATCCTAGAAGCATCAGGAACAACTCCAGCTTTATTACCGCCTCCAAATTCATCTGTAAATGCATCAACTTGATAAACAACTAAACCCATAGTATTCGACCTCTTTCCTTGAAAATAAATAGCATATATTTTTTACTTTTCTTTGAAAGATTTTAAGTAAATTATAACAGATATTTTATAAATAAAAAAGTCTTACATTCAATCTAATTTTTCTATCATATTGTTTTGTAAACAAAAATCTAATTTCAAAATTCTTTTTTTATCTTCAAAATCAATTATTATATTATTATTTTCAATATCTTTAATTCTTCCTTTATTAAATAATTTATGAATTATTATATCATTTTTTTTTAAGTTTTTATTTAAAAAATTTATTTCTTTTAAAAATCTTGATACCTCTTGTTTTTTTCCATATTTTTCATCATAAGAACATATATATAGATTTAATTTAGATCTAGTCATTGCAACATAAAAAAGTCGTCTTTCTTCTTCAATTAATTCTTCTTCACCTTTATTAGATGGAATTATCCCTTCATTTGCTCCACTAATAAAAATATTTTCAAATTCTAGACCTTTGCAACTGTGTATTGTACTTAATATAATACTAGATTTTAAATTATTCTTAAATTTACTTTCTTCTAATGCTCTTTTTACATCATCTATATGTTCAAATAACTGTGAGATTTTATTAAATTTTTTGCAAGAATCACTAAATTCATTTAATATATCAAACATAGGTTGTGCACTTATTTTTCTATTTTCACAATACTTTATTATATAATCATCATAATTAATTTCGTATCTTATATGATTTATTATATCTTTTAAATCCATATATCTCATAAAATCTATATTTTCTTCGAATTTTTGAATTTTTCTAAGCTGTCCTTTTTTAAGCTGATTTTTATAACATAATTCATCTAAAAAATTACCTTCTCCTAAACTTGCTTTTAGAATATTATCTTTTGATATATATCTAAATGGCTTGTTTATTATCCTTTTATAATGAGTATAAGAAGTATCTCCATATATTATCTTCAAATAAGATAATATATCTTTTGATATCCAATGATCATAAATAGAAAAAACTGCATCTTTCAAATAAAAAGGGATACTTAAATCCATAAATACATCAACAAAAGCTCTAGACTGTATATTAGTTCTATATAATATACAAATTTGGCTATAGTCATAGCCATCCTTATTTAACCTTAATATTTCTTCACCTATAAATTTAGCTTCATCTTGAGCATTTAAAAAATTATAATATTTTAATATGTTTTTATTATCATTTATGCCTTTTATGTTTTTATCGAATCTATTTTCATTATTTTTTATTAGTATATTTGAAGATTCAATTATATTATTATTACATCTATAGTTTGTATCTAATTTTATTTTTTTAACATCATCAAAATTCTTTTCAAAATCTAATAAAAATAATGGATTTGCACCTCTAAAAGAATATATAGTTTGATCATCATCTCCTACAACAAAAAGGTTTTTCAATTTATTTGCCATTAAATTTATACATTCAAATTGCACCTTATTGATATCCTGAAATTCATCTATTAATATATATCTATACTTATTTTGAACAGAATTTAATATACTCTTATTCGATTTTAAACTGTAATAAGTATCTACAAGCATATCATCAAAATCAATCTTTTTTGTTTCACTTTTGTAAGACTCATACAAAGATTTTATTTTTATAAAATCTTCATTTGATATCTCTTTATTATTCAAATTAACATCTTCATCTAAATTGTTTTTAGCCTTTGATATATCATTTATCAAATTCTTTATAAAATCTTCATTTTCTGAGTTTACATTATTTAACCCTCTTAATATATTTTTTATAACTTTAAATTTTTCATTTTCTGTAATTATTTTATCCATATCATAATTTTTAAAATACCTTAATATTTTAAAAAATATTGAATGAAATGTACCAAAGGAAACTCTAGTAGCTTCATTAATTAAAGAAATTGTTCTTTCTTGCATTTCTTTAGCCGAATTTTTTGTAAAACTTATTGCTAATATATGCTTAGGGTCAATTCCTTTTTCTATCAAATTTTTAATTCTATATGTGATAACTCTTGTTTTACCAGAACCTGGTCCTGCTAATATCATACAAGGTCCATCTATATGATTTACAGCTTGTAATTGTTTTTCGTTTAGATTATCCACCTTATATAATCCTTTCTTATAAATATTTAATACTTCAAAAAAATTATAACACTAAAAGCTATAATATAAAATAATAGTTTAAGATTGGCTTTAATATTTATCTTTATTTCTATACTAATCTTGCATCTTAATATAAAGAAATACTATAATAATATTATTAAATTCTAAAAAATAAAAAGAAGGTGATTTTATTGGATATAATAACAAAAGAAGTAGATTTATGTTTAAATATAGATGAAAAAACTATAGTTTTGGATATAGAAACAACAGGATTATCTAAAATTAATAATAAAATAATTTTGATTGGTTTTTTATATAAAAAAAATAATCAGGTTTTTATAACTCAAATTTTTTGTGATGAAAAGCATGAAGAAAATACTCTTATAAACGAATTTTTTAAACTTATTTCCAATTATAAAAATATTATAACTTATAATGGTAAAAGTTTTGATTTACCTTTTATAGAAACTAAGGCTTTAAAATATCTAAAAAATAAATCTATTTATGATTTTACTCATATCGATTTATTGGATTTTTTTAGAAAATTAAAAAAACCCTTAAATTTAGATTCTTTAAAACTTAAATCTATAGAAAAATTATATCAAATCAATAGAGATGATTTGATTTCGGGTAAAGAAAGTGTATTGCTTTATGAAGAATATTTAATATCAAAAGATAATAATCTAAAAAACTTTATATTACTTCATAATTTTGAAGATATTTTATATTTATCAAAAATTGAATGTGAAAAATTCAATATATTAAAAAATAAAAATTTTTATTTTGAAATAAGTATAAATAATAAGGATTATTTTTTAATTATAAATAATTATAAATTCTTAAAAAATAAATTAAGAGTTAATTTAAAATCTTTAAATGCAAATATCCCTAATTTAAAATTATATTATGAAAATATAAATATAATAAATAAGGATGATAATCTACAAGTAGAAATTTCCATAACAAAAAAAGAAGAAAAAATCTATTATCCTAGTACACATCCAATTTTATTAAAAGATTGTGATTATGTTTATGAAAATGTAATATACTCTATTATAAATTCTCTTTTAACTAATTTATAATAAAAAAATGAACTGTTGTATTAAAAATGCTTACCACAACAGTTCATTTTTTATTTTTTAAATTTTTAAGATTTTTTTAACAGTTGGTGCTATCAATCTTTGTGATTCATATATATCTCCAACCAAAGGTTTGACATAATTTATAAACGAAGTAGTTATATTATTTCCTTTACTATTTATAAACTTCGCATCCATGACTTTTGTTTTATTTGCAACATCTTTTAATCTGGCTAATCTATAATCTACTGAATAATTTCCTATTCTATTTATAGTAATAGAACCATTTACTTCATGCCATATAGCAAATTGTGCCGCTTTTTCTCCAACTTCTCTAGCTTCATGCTGATCAACATCTGAAACACAACCTGCAAAAGATCTTTGCAAATAACCAAAAGTATCACTTCTTACTCTTTTTATATTTAAATTATTTTTTATATAGTTAGAAAGCAAACTTCCTAAATTAGACTGAGATAACAATATATTTCCATGACTGTCTATTTCTTTTTTAGAATTTATTATACTCGATGCTATAGGATTACCTTCTTTATCTTTTATTCCTTCTGATACTGCGATAACACATCTATTATATTTTTTATATACTTTTTTTACGTCTTTTAAAAATTCTTCCTTGTCAAAAACTCTTTCAGGCAAATAAATCAAATGAGGACCATCATCAGGATATTTTTTAGCTAAAGATGATGCTGCTGTTAAAAAACCTGCATCTCTTCCCATAACCACACCTATATGAACTCCTGGCAAGGCTCTATTATCTAAATTTATTCCTACAAAAGCTTGTGCAACATATTTTGCTGCTGATCCATAACCTGGGGTATGATCATTTAAATATATATCATTATCAATTGTTTTAGGTATATGAATGGCTCTAAATTCATAATCTGATTCACTTGCATATCTATTAACTATTTCTACTGTATTTGCAGAATCATTTCCTCCTATATAGAAAAAATACCTTATATTATGAGCTTTAAAAACTTTAAATATATTTTCACAATATTTTTCATCAGGCTTATCTCTAGTTGAAAAAAGTGCAGATGATGGAGTTTTTGCAACTTGTTCTAAATTATGTGTAGTTTCTTGTGTTAAATCCAAGAATTCCTCATCTATGATTCCTCTAACACCGTGAATTGCTCCATAAACTCTATTTACTTCAACAAACTTTCTAGATTCTAAAACAGCACCAACTAAAGATTGGTTTATTACAGCTGTGGGGCCCCCTCCTTGTGCAACTAAAACATTTCCCTTTAGCTTCATACTTATCCCTCCATAAACTTTTATTAATTAAAATCAATCCCCAAAAGATGAATACTTCTTGAAACAATATGCAAATCTCTTTGTTTAAATTCTTTTTGACTTTTTAATGACTTGAAATATAAAATACCAATATCTTTCCCTCTTACTTTTACTCTAACACCTAATATAGAATTTAAATTAGGCATATCGGTATTTGGATCTCTACTAACTATATTATCCCAATCAATTTTATAAATACCATAAGATGATCTTTTTATTTCATCCAATATATTTTCATTGATTTCTAAATTACTTGGATCTAAATAATTTTTATTAATTCTATTGTCAACTTTATAAATTTTGTCATCTTTAAAATCTATAAATATCGCTTCATAAGCATTAATGATTATAGACAAACCTTTTAAATATCTAAACATAAATTCATCTTTATTTATTTCATAATTTAATATCTTATTCATATCTTCTATAAAATTCACTATATCAATTGCTAAAGAAGTATCTTTTGTATTGTTCTTTATATAATTGTTTTCTTGGATTTCAAGTACATCTTCTTCCCATCTTACTATTCTATTTCGCCCTTCTTTTTTAGCTTTATAAAGTGCATTATCAGCATTTTTTAATATTTCGTGACCATCTGTTGCATCTATAGGATAAACAGACATCCCTATACTTACTGTTATACTCCTTTTATTTGGAGAATATAAATTATTATATATATGTTTTCTAATCCTATCTCCTATTGCTAAACCTTCTTTTAATGATGTATTTGGTAGCAATAAGAAAAATTCTTCTCCTCCATATCTACAAAATAAATCACCATCTCTTATGCTTTCTTTTACCAATTTAGAAAATTGCTTCAATACATAATCTCCAAACTGATGTCCAAATTTATCATTTATATTCTTAAAATGATCTAAATCCATAATAAATATACAAGACTCATTTTTATAGGTTTTTAAATTATTTAAAACATGTTCCTCTAAATATTTTCTATTATAAGCTCCTGTTAATTTATCTAAAAAAGAGTAAGTTTTAAATTTATAGTTTTGTACTAATAAAGATATTAAATTATTTAATTTCTCTAATTTCTCAAATAAATCATCATTAAAATTATTTAATATTTTATCTGTTTCTAAATATAAATATGCTTTTATATTTCTATTTTGTCTTTTTTCTTTTAGATTTTTATTTGAAAAATAAATAGGTAAGCATATAATTGCTTTTATATCAAAATTACTACTAAAACTTTCATACGTTCTTGAAGAATCTAAACAATTTATACTAAAAGTTCTTTTGGTGTAGCTAACTTCACTTAAAATTCTTTGTATAGTATGGTTTAAATTATCTTCCATAAAGTCTTTACCACCACTAATAATATCAAATTTGCCATCTTCTTCTATTATTAATAGTCCTTTTGTTGCATATGATAAAGATTCTATATAATTCAATATCAAATCAATATTTTTTTTAGTATCATCTTTAAAATTTCCTATAAGATCATATATATCATTAATATTATTTGCCTTTTCAGTGTATAATTGTTTTATATTTTCTTTTAAAACCTTGTTATTTAATACCTCATTCATAAAACTTATATCTACAAAATTCCTGTTGAATATATCAACCTTTGCAATTTCATCTTTTGTACAATTTATATCTCTTAATTCCTTATATCTATCTAAATATTTTAGTTTTTTAATTTTACAAATACTCTTTTTAATATTATTTATGTCAATAAAATTTTCCCGTTCATTATCTTCTACGTTTTCAAGCAAACTTTCTATTTTAATTGCACCTTCTAAATAATAATTTATAGAATCGAAATAATTATTATTTTTAAAATAATAATCACCAAGCATTATATTTGCAAACCAATAAACTCTATTATTTTCTAATTTTTTACTGATTTCTAATACCTGTTTTAGATGATATTCCTTTCTTTTATCTTCGTAATGTAAACAAAGCATGTACTCTTTTTTCAAAAGCACATAATCATTATCTTCTGACCCTCTAGAGTATTCTAAAAACTTTTTCAAAAAATGATCTGATTTTAAACCAAGTATATGAGATGTGTAAAATAAATGATGATATAAATTTAATTTTTCTCTTTTATTTTTAATTTTTTTTATCAAATATTCTATCTCATTTAAAATCACCTTACTACTATCCTCTTTTAAATATAATTTTAAATAATACTGAATTATATCATAATGGATTTTGACTCTATTATTGAATTTTATTTTGCTATAATTTAATTGACTTTCTTTAAATCCTTTTTTAAAATTTCCAAATAACAAATCTACAATTGCACTTAATCTATAATATTCACCAATCCATCTACCTTGATTTGGATACTTTTCTAACTCTTTTTTTGCTTTATTATAGTATTTGTAACCCTGTTTATACAAATTATTTTCAAAGAATATATTTGCTAATATCACATATGATACAAACAAATAAGTCTGCATACTATTACCATTAATCTCTCTTATAACATCTTGTATATGCTGTGCCGATTTTTTATATTCTAAAGTATAAAAACTAATATAAGCTAAATATATTTTTGACTTTATTTTTGTATAGTTAATACCATGAATTATAGATAAATTTAAAGCTCTATTTAAGAAATCTATGGATTTATCAAAATTTTGCTCATAATTCAAAGTTATTTCACTACATAATATCAAACTTTCACATACTCCAAATAAATACTCAGCTTTATAATATAGTTTTAAACTCTCATTTAAATACTCCAATGATTTTTTATAATCTCCTATTTCTAACTCTATTTTTGATTTTATATAAAGAATTTTCCCTTTGTGTTTAAAATCCGCACTTTCAAATAAATAATTTAACCCTTCTTTTGTTGTTTCTAATTTTTTATAATCCTCTTTTCTTAAATAATATCTAACAATATTATTATAATATTCTATTTTTCCATGGTTATAAGAAAATTCTTCTAATAATTTTTCTACTTTTTGCAAATAAATAAGTGCATAATTCAAAAAATTACTATTTATATAAAGAGCTATTATCCTATTTAATATATCTACTCTATCCTTATATAAATTTTTTTCAAACACTATCTCATAAGCTTCTTCATAAAAATAAATGGATTTAGCATTATTCCAAACTAAAAAATATAATTCCCCAAGTTCTTTTGCTATTTCAAACTTTCTTTCTCTTTCTTCTATCAAATAATATGCTTTTTCATAATATTTGATGGCTTCATCTCTTATTTTTAAATTTTTCATTTTTTTTGCCATTAATATTATATATTTTAATAATTCCTCTTTTTCATTTGATTTTTCAAGTTGATATATTATCTCATCATCCTTTAATAAATCCTTATCTTCATATATGTTTTTTAACGATATTATTATTTTCTTATGAATATTTATTTTATTTGAATCCGATATATTTTTATAAATATTATTTTTTATATTTTTTTTATAAAAATCATATGCATATCCCAAATCTTGAACTTTTTTATTTATAAAACCTTTAGATATTAAATTTTTTAAATGATCAAAATAATCAAAATCAAAATTGCTAAGCAATTCTTTTACTATATCTTCTTCTATAGGATTTTTAAATGATGATAGATATTTTAAAATTTCATATTCATTTATATTTAAAGTTTTTAATTTTTCTTCATAATCTCCTTCAAAAAAATCATAAATTAGATTTTCTTCTTTAGCTTTATTAGTATTCCAAATAAATTTATTTTCATCAAAATAAATCAAATTATTTTGAATTAATTTGTCAATCATAAATAATATCGATTTTGGATTACCATAAGTTTCTTTATATATCAATGTAGCAAATTCATCTAAATCCTGATGAGTATTAAATAAATTTCTTAAAAATTCTATAGTTGTATTTAATGTAAGTGTTCTTATATCTATTGTTTGTGTATAAATATTTTTTAAAATTTTTCTTATATCATTTTTTATTTTTCTATCTATACTGCATATAAAAATATTTTTTATTTGATTATTTTTATTGTAATTTAAATATTTTAACAGTTCTAATGAAAAATCATCTATATATTTTATATCATCTATCAAAAATATTCTAAAACTATCATTTAAATTATCTTGTATGATTTCATTTAATCGTTCTAGTGATTTTAAATCATTTATATTCAATAGACCCTCTTTGTAATTTTTAATTAAATCTTTTTCATAATTTGTTAAATCTTTTGTTTTCAATATACAATCTAGAGTATTTTCAAAAATCTTTTTCCTATTAAACGATTTTATATTTCCATAAGTATCTACTATTAAATTATCATAACTATTAAAACCATGAAAATTTAATATCTTTTTTAATTCCAATAAAAATCTAGTTTTTCCAATACCATAATCACCTTTTACAAAAAATATTTTATTATCAATAGTGTCTTCCTTTGCATCTTTTATATTATCCAATACTATTTTTAATTCTCTTTCGTTATTTATATACTCTGTATTTTTATTTACTTTATTAAAAAAATCTTTTAATTTAAAATCATTGCTTTCATCAAATAAGTCTTGGACTAAATTTATAAAATCTTTTGCATTTTTATATTTTTTATAAAAATTTATATCATTTAATATCTCTATTAATTCATGTATCTTATTTTCTAATCTAATACTTAAGTCTAAACTCTTCCCTAATTCACTTAATATATTTTTTAAATTCAAAACATCTATATATTGTTTAGGATCGTTTAAAATACTTTTTAAGCCCTTTAAGTTATAATCATAATTATTTAAATAATTTTTAATATGCTTTGAAAATAAATCTTGTAAATATAATTCATCTTCAACCATATAAAAATCTTCTAGTTTTAAGTCCATATAATTATAATTTGAAGTTTTTATATAAATCATGATTTTTATTATTTTAGTAAATATCTCATAAAAATTATCATCATTTATCTCCATACCATCCAACGAAATTTTATTATCTTTTATTTCACATGTATATAAATATCTATCCTCCTCAACAATTTCACCATCTATTCTTGTGATTTTAGAAAGATCATAAAATTTTAGCATAAAATCATTATTAAAATATGTAGTTTTTAAAAGCTCCTCTCTATACATATCTTCAAAATTACTTGAAATAGAATTTACATTTAATATTTTTAGCTCACAAATGAAATTATCATTGTATAAATCTAAAACCCTGTAAGTAGATATGAAAGGTTTTTCTTCTATTAAGTTTAGTATTTTATATTTATCATTTATTATTTTCAATCCCTTTCACCTCGATATATTATTAATTATATATATTTATACCTATTGAGAAGTTTATAAAAACACTTATTTTAAAGCTTTCAATATTGATATAGGTCTTTATTAGTATTTATTTATTAATATATCATAAAAATGCATTTTTATATCTCTAATCTTAATTTATTTAAGATAATTTTAAGATTTTTTACTAAAAACTGTTTTTTGTTTCATTTTTTAAATTTTTTAATATTTTGCATAATTTTAAAACAAAAAAGAGGCTATCACATCAAAAAATTTAGCTACAATATATCGTGTTGTAATTTAAGACAAACACGATATATTGTAGTTTTTCTTAGTGAAATAACCTCTTTTTATTATCTTTACTATTAATTATTAATCGTATTGTAATAAGCTTTTAAAACATTTCTCGCTAATATACTTGTAGTAACTGCACCAACACCTCTAGGAACTGGTGTTATCTTAGATACACAATTTATAATATCATCAAAATCAACATCTCCACATAAATTATTATCTTCATCTAAATTAATCCCAACATCTATAACAACTGCATCTTTTTTAATAAATTCATTATCTATATATTTAGCTTTACCTAACGCTGCTATCAATATATCCGCACGTTTACATATTTCTTTAATATTTTTTGTTTTCGAATGACACACACATACAGTTGCATCTTCATTTAATAACATCATTGCAAGTGGCTTTCCTACTACTAAAGATCTTCCTACTATCGCAATGTTTTTACCACTAATAGAAATATCATAACTTTTTAATATCTCTATTACAGCCTCTGGTGTACATGGCTTAAAACCACTATCATCATTTTCTATTATTTTTGCCATATTAAGAGGATTAAAACAATCTATATCCTTTTTAGGATCTATTAAATTTTTTAATTCATATTCTTTTATATGGTTTGGTAATGGTCTAAAAATAAGTATTCCATGTATATTTTTATTATCATTTATTTCTTTTATTTCTTTTTTTAAATCTTTTAATTCTATATTTTTATCTAATTTTTTTATTTTTGTATTTATTCCTAATTTATCATTTTTTTTAATTATACTTCTTTCATAAGCTAAATCATCTGGATTTTCACCAATTCTTAATATACATAAATTAAGTTTAATATTTGATTCTTTTAATTTTAATATTTCTTCTTTAGTTTTATTATCAATCTCAGCAACTGTTTTTTTCCCAAGTATTAATTTATCGTCCATAAAGCACCTCTTATTTTATTTTTATTCAACTTCTTTTAAAACTTCTTTTGTTATTAGATCTACAGATTCCAAGCCTTTATTTAATAATATTTTTGCTTTTGAATTTATTTCTTCTTTTTCTGCTAAATCTTTTAAATATTTTGTATTTATTAATATATTTAAATAAGCATTATTAAGTACAGATTCAAAACAAAAAGCACTAACTCCTATATCACTAATTAACATCTTAGAAGATTTATCAAGTATGTTTTTTAATATTTCTAATGCATCTATTGTAAGTTTTAGAGTATTTAATGGTACAGATATAGCCTGTTTTAAGTTCTTTTCTATTTCTTTTTTTCTATGATCTATATCATCTTTTGATTCTTTTTTTAATTTATAAGAATCCATAAGTTTTTGTAAATTAATCGCATCTTCATTTGAAAAATTAAAAAATATATTATTTATATTCTCTAATTTTTTTATTATTTCTTGAAGTTCATCTTTATATTTTTCTAAATTCTTATTAGATTTGCTTATATTACAAACCATTAGCATTAAACTTGTCGATAATCCTGAAATTATAGCAGTTAAACTACCACCTCCTGGTACCGAAGCTTTTGATGATAATTTTTCGCTAAATTCTAATATTGTATCATTTTGATAATTCATTAATTACGTCCTTCCTATTATGTATTTATAAAAAAAAGAAAAATACTAATTAGCATTTTTCTTTTCTTTTTTATATTTTATTTATTTTTTTATAAAATATCAAGTAAAAAATTCTTATAATAATTATTTTCCTTAGAATAAGCCTTTAATTACACCATTTTCATCAACATCTATTTTTTGCGCTGAAGGTTCTTTTGGTAAACCTGGCATTTTCATTATATTTCCAGTAAGTGCAACTATAAATCCAGAACCAGCACATATTTTTATATCTCTTACAGTAATTTTAAAATCAGTAGGTCTTCCTAATTTTTTAGCATCATCACTAAGAGAATATTGTGTTTTTGCCATGCATATAGGAAGATGTGAATATCCTAACTGATCTAGGTTTTTTATCTCTTTTAAAGCGTTTTTACTAAATTCTACACCTGTTCCACCATAGATTTTTTTTACGATTTTTTCTATTTTACCTTCAATACATTCATTATGATCATAAACAAATTCTAAATTACTTTCTTTTTGAGTTAATTTTAATACCTTATTAGCTAAATCAATTCCACCTTTAGAACCTTCTGCCCAAACTTTAGATATAGAAACTTCTACATTTAATTTTTCACACTGTGCTTTAACAAAATCTATTTCCTCTTTTGTATCTGTTGGGAATTCATTTATGGCAACAACTGCATTTAATTTAAATACTTTTGTTATATTTTCAATATGCTTAATTAAATTAGGTATTCCTCTTTCTAATGCATCTAAATCTTTATTTGATAAATCATTTTTGCTAACACCACCATTATATTTTAAAGCTCTTATAGTAGCTACAATTATAACTGCATCTGGTTTTAAATCTCCTACTTTACATTTTATATCAATGAATTTTTCAGCACCCAAATCAGCACCAAATCCAGCTTCTGTTACAACATAATCTGACAAGCTCATAGCCATTTTAGTAGCGATTAAAGAATTACAACCATGTGCAATATTAGCAAAAGGACCACCATGAATAAATGCAGGTGTGTGTTCTAATGTTTGTACTAAATTTGGTTTTAGTGCATCTTTTAAAAGTGCAGTCATAGCTCCATCAGCTTTTAATTGTCTTGCTGTAACAGGCTTACCTTCATAACTATATGCAACTATTATATTTCCAAGTCTTTCTTTTAATTCAACTATATCTTTTGATAAACAAAATGCTGCCATAACCTCTGAAGCTACTGTTATATCAAAACCATCTTCTCTTGGAACACCATGAGCTTTACCACCCATTCCATTTACTATATTTCTAAGCTGTCTATCATTCATATCGACAACTCTTCTCCATAGAATTTTTCTAGTATCTATATTTAATTCATTCCCCTGATGTATATGATTATCAAGCATTGCAGCTAGCAAGTTATTTGCTACTCCAATAGCATGTAAATCTCCTGTAAAATGTAAATTTATATCTTCCATAGGAACAACTTGAGCATAACCGCCTCCAGCAGCTCCACCTTTTACACCAAATACAGGTCCTAAAGAAGGTTCCCTTAATGCCACTATTGTGTTTTTTCCAAGTGATGATAGTGCATCGGCTACACCTATAGTCGTTGTAGTTTTACCTTCTCCAGCAGGTGTTGGATTTATAGCAGTTGTTAATATCAGTTTAGCTTTTGGTTTTATAGTTTTTAATATATTATAATCAACCTTTGCCTTATATTTTCCATATAACTCTATATTTTCTTCATCTAATCCAATTTTCTTTGCTATTTCTCTTATATCTTTCATTTTTGATTCTTGTGCTATTTCAATATCTGTTTTTATACTCATCAAAATTCCCCCTAAATATAAATATTTTATAATAATCTTTGTAAATCAATTGATTATTTTTTATACTTACTAACCTCAGTTTCATATAAATTATTTCCATTAGAATCTATAACGACTATTGCTGGAAATTTTTCAATTTCAAGCCT
The DNA here is from genome assembly GCA_025210335.1 of Peptostreptococcaceae bacterium. Taxonomy (GTDB): domain Bacteria; phylum Bacillota; class Clostridia; order Peptostreptococcales; family Peptostreptococcaceae; genus JAOARY01. The sequence goes on from JAOARY010000067.1 coordinate 132,864, forward strand.
TCTTATAGCTTCTGTTTTTAAATCCTCATATAAAACAATTTCACAAGATTTTATACTCTTTGATATTAAAGCGGCAGCTCCACCAACAGCTGCTAGATAAACACATTTATATTTTTTTATATATTCTATAACTTCTAAAGATCTAGTTCCTTTTCCAACCATTCCTTTAAGACCTTTTTCTATTAATTGTGGTGTATATGGATCCATTCTATAACTAGTTGTTGGTCCTGCTGGTCCAATTGGATAACCTTCTTTAGCAGGGGCTGGACCTACATAATAAATAAATTCATTTTTTAAATTTATAGGCAATTCTTCATTATTTTCTATTAAATCTATTAATCTTTTATGTGCTTGGTCTCTTGCTGTATATATATGCCCAGTTAATAAAACAGTATCACCAGCTTTTAACTTCATTAATTCTTTTTCATCTTGGATAGGTATCTTTAATTCCATCGCTTTCATAGTTCCACCCCTTTATTATATAGTTACTTCTTTATGTCTTGAAGCATGACAACAAATATTAACTGCCACAGGTAGTCCTGCTATATGGGTTGGAAAATACTCAATATTGACAGCTAAAGCTGTATTTAATCCACCAAGACCAGCTGGTCCAATTCCCAAATTATTTATTTCTTCTAATAATTCATTTTCTAAGTCTTTATAATTCTCATTTTCGTTATTTTTTCCAATTTCTCTAAATAGCGATTTTTTAGCTAATAACATTGCTTTTTCCGCAGTACCACCAATACCTACTCCAACCACAATTGGTGGACATGGATTAGGTCCTGCATCTTTTACTGTTTTTATTATAAATTCCTTTACGCCCTTTATTGAATCAGCAGGTTTTAGCATCTTTAGCGAACTCATATTTTCACTACCAAATCCTTTTGCACTAACCTTTATATTTATTTTATTTCCTTTTACAATGTCAATATATATAACAGCTGGAGTGTTATCATTTGTATTTTTTCTATCAAAAAGTGGATCATTTACAACTGATTTTCTTAAATATCCTTTTTCATAGGCTTCTTTAACTCCATTATTTATCGCCTGATTTATATCTCCACCAATCAAGTTAATATCTTGACCTATCTCTACAAAAACAACACTCATACCAGTATCTTGACAAATAGCAATTTTTTCTTCTTTTGCTATTTCATGATTTTTTAATATTTGGTCTAGTACAGATTTTCCTATAATTGAAACTTCATTTTCATAACAATTTTTTATTTTGTTTGAAATATCATCTGAAATATCAAAGTTTGCTTCTAAAAATAATCTTTTAACCTCATCTTTTATTATTGAGACATCTAAATTTCGCAAATAATCACCTCATTTAAGACTTTTTAAAAAGTATATCACAAAACTTACATTTTTAAAACTTTTTTAATTTTAATACGAAACAAGGTGTACATTTTATTTTTTTATCTATTTAACATTCGTCTATTGTCCATTAGCCACAAGAGCACCTAATGCAATTGAATAAAGCTTTGTTTCATGAGTATCCGCTCTAGAAACTAATACAACAGGTTTTTTAGCTCCCATTATAACTCCTGCTGATTTTGCATTTGCCATATACGTTAATGTTTTTCCTATTCCATTACCCATTTCTATATTTGGCACTAGTAGTATATCTACATCTCCTGAAACTTCACTTTTAAAATTCTTTATTTTACTTGCTTCGTTAGAAATAGCCAAGTCAAAAGCTAAAGGACCTTCGACTATTACATCTTTTTCATCTTCAAAAAATTCTTGTAATTTTCTTGCATCAATCGTTGATGGCATTTTTTCATTAACTTTTTCTTTAGCAGAAAGACAAGCTACTTTAATTTTATCCAATCCAAATACACTTGCTGTTTCTATTGAATTTTTTAGAATTTTTTTCTTGCCTTCAAAATCAGGATTTATATTCATACCACCATCAGTTAACATTATTAATTTATGATAATTAGGCACTTCATAAATCATAACATGACTAAGTAAACTATCTTTTCTAAGCCCATATTCTTTATTTAAAACCTCTTTTAATAATATTGCTGTATCCAAAAGCCCTTTCATAACAAAATCAGCTTCATCTGATGAAACTAATTTAACACTCACCATTGCAGATTCTTTTAGTGAAGTTGATGATATAACTCTAATATTTTCTAAATCAAATCCAATCTCTTTTGCATATTCTATTATTTTCTTTTCATCTCCAACTAAAATAGGTTCTATTACTCCAATTTCATATGCATCTTTTACAGCTTTTAAAACCTCATAATCTTCTGCACTTGCAACTGCAAGTCTTGCTTTTTTTAAATTTTTCGACTTTTCTAAAATATCTTCTAATTTCTTTATCATAATAACCCCCTAGTAGCGTTAAAATTTAAAAACCTTTTCCCTTTTATGTTACCATATATAAATAATAAGTATCAACGAAAATAAAGAAATCAAAAATTAAATATAATTAATTTATGGTAAAATTTAATAAAGAGGTGATATTTATGATTATAGAAATCGATGATAAATTAAAAAAATATTTAAAAGATAAAAATATTTCAAATTTAACAATTGAATTAGCCGAACTCAAAACTTGCTGAATTCAACCTGATATCCCTTTAGTTAAAAGGGTTAAGCCTTCTAATTTAGAAAAATATAAATATTTAAAAATTGATGATTTAAATATTTATATTGATAAAGACATAAAAACTTTAAATAATAAAATTATTTTAAAACTAAAAAATTATTTTTTCTTTAAAGAAATCATAGCAAAAGGCGTAAAAGAATTTTAATAGTATAAAAAAATAAATGTCTTAAATTATATAATTCAAGACATTTATTTTAACTATTTTGCATATTTACAATTATATATATATTCTATACTTTGCGTTATACTATCCCAATAATATATAAAATCATCTGTTGTAAGTATATAAATACCAGAATCATTAATCACTATATCTTTTGCAAATTTCGCCAATTCTATTTTTTCAGGTTCCCTAATTATAATCTCATTTTTACCAAATGTTCCCCAAACAAATACTTTTCCATTTTCACTAATACCACAACTTATGCTTTGCTTAGCATATATTTTCTTTATAGGAGGAACACCTAAAATTTGTACAGGTTTTAAATGACTTCTTCCTTTAACTCCAAGTTGATAATCTTTATTATTTCCAAAACCAAATAACATTCCCTTTGAGTTTAAAACAATGCTATAATCCTTAGCACAAGCTATTTTAATAACATTTTCAACAGCTATTAATATTGGTCTGAATTTATTTATTTTACTTCCATCACCAAGTTGTCCATATGTGTTACATCCAAAGCCAAATAAGTTTCCTTTTATATCCACAGCTAAAGTATGTCCATCACCCAAAGAAACATCTATGATATTTTTTAAATCTTCAACTATAGTTGGTTTTTCTCTATTTGCATTAGTTCCATCACCAAGTTGTCCATATGTATTACACCCAAATGAATATAAATCTCCATTCATCGTTTTTATGCAATTGAAGTCTTTTCCTGCATATATATTTTTAACTCTATTTATAGTTTTTAATTTCTGTATATCGTAAACATCCACATTATTTCCATTTCCTAGTTGACCATGATTATTTTTCCCATAGATGTATACATCACCATTATAATTTAAATATAATATATGCTTTTCTCCAAAACTTATGCTTTTTATGTTTTCTATTTTTTTAACTAATCTTAGATCATATTTTTCATTAGAATCAGGTAATAGCATATGTATATTTCCATTATTTTTTAAAATATATAATTGCTCATCTTTTAGAAAAATTCTTTTATACGAAATATCTTCTATTACCTCTATTTTTTTACTTACAAATTCAGACCAAATTCCATCTTTATCCTTTATTCTCAATTTTACTTCATATTCCCCAGGTTCTCTATAAAAATCTTTTTTATTTACCCACTCTTCATCTTTTATTATGCCTTCTTTTGAATATGATTTAATTGAACTTAATTTAACCTTTGTTGTTGTAAATATATTTCCTTTTGGATTTATTGAAATCTGAGCTTTTGGTTCTTTTAAGTTCATATATTCCTTATAATATAACACTACATTATCTTTATTTTTTAAAAATTTATCTTTAAAAAGTTCCTTTAAAAATACTTTTGTTTCATTTGCTAAACTTTTTTTAACAATTAAACCTCTTTTATCACTTGTTAACTCATAATACTTCGGTTTATAATTTAAGTCTTTTATATAATCTTCTAAACTTATTAAATCTAAAGGTAGTGAATTCTTTATTCTTTTATATAATTCTATTGCTTTACCGATTTCTTTATAATCTTGTACTATGAGTATATGATCTTTTTCTACTTTATCATTTCTTAAATATAAAAGACTTCCTAACATAAATATTGTAAATACAATAAGATAAACTTCCATGATATCATTCCTTCGCTGTTTGATTATTCATCTTAAATACAAATACTATAAAATATCCAAGATTTTATTTTAATATCTTAATTCCTTAATTTTATATATATTTCTACTGCCCTCTTTAGCAATACCTCCTTTTCATTTTTTAAATTATTATATAGAACTTCCTCTTGAAGATTTTTTAATACTTTACCAATCAAAACGCCTTCTAATATACCTTCTTCTTTAAGATTATTTCCATTTAAATTCAAATCTTTTATCTTAAATACATTTTTTTCATTTTTTATTTGAAGATAAATATTTTCAATTTCTTTTAATTCTTTAATTTGTAAACTTATTATAGTGGGATTTTTTCCATAAGTATCACATTTTTTAACTTCCAATAATCTTTCAAATTGAAGTAAATCTCCATTTAATTTTGATATAGTTTTTTTAATACTCTTTTTATTTGGATGTACTGTTATACTATGAAATTTTATAAGCTCTAATATATTTTTAAGTTCCAAACCGCTTATCAATGGAGAATTTGTTAATTTTAGTCTTTTGAAAATATCTTTTGTCATCTCAAAAGAAATATCTGCATGATTATAAAAATGACCCACTTTATTATCATCTAATGTGAAACTTTTCACTTTACCTATATCGTGAAAAAACATCGCAATCTTAATGATTAAATCATCTGTTTGCTTTATAGTTTCTAGAGTATGGTCAAATACATCATATATATGATATCCATTTCTTTGATCAAAATCTCTCATTGGTATTATCTCTGGAATAAATATTTTTATAATATCAAAATATTCATCTATTACTTTAGATACAAACTTGCCATTTAACATTTTTAAAAACTCATTTGCAATTCTTTCTTTAGCTATATTATCTAATAAATAAGCATATTTTATCATAGCAACTTTAGTTTCTTCTTCTATTTCAAAACCAAAATCACTAGCAAATCTAATTCCTCTTAATATTCTAAGTGGATCTTCTAAGAATCGTTCATTTGGATCTAAAACTGATTTTATTACTTTTCCTTTTATATCATCAATTCCATAAAAAGGATCAATCAACCCATCTTCTAAACTATAAAATATCGCATTTTGAGTGAAATCTCTTCTTTCTAAATCTTTTACAATATTATCAGTAAATTCTATATCATCAGGTCTCCTAAAATCACTATATTCACCATCAATTCTAAAAGTAGTAATTTCAAAACCTTGATTATTTATAATAACCATTATAGTTCCATGCTTTAAGCCTACATCTACTTGTTTATATTCTTTAAAAATTCGTTTTACCTCATTTGGTTTTGCAGATGTTGTAATATCCCAATCTTTTGGTTTCCTATCCATAAAAAAATCTCTTACACAACCGCCAACAATACCAGCTTGGTAATGATTCTTATTTAATTTTTCTAATATTAATATAACCTCATTAGGTAATTTAATATTCATATTATCACTCCCTAATAAATAATATACTATTTTTCTTTAAATATATATAGTTTTTAATTATCATATTTATTAATTTGGATGCAAATAAATGTTTCCAGATGGTAATAAATTTTTATATTTAAATTTTATTTTTGTTACTTAAAGTTACCGAAAAATTATTTTAAATTTAAAATTAGCCTCATAAATGAAAAAATTATTCATTTATAAAGCTAATTTTAGCTTTTATTATGTATATTTATTCGTTTTGGCATGGTATTCGCTTATATTTGTAATCAAATCATAAATACAAACATAAAGGAGATTACACTATGACAATTGAAAAAAAAGAAAAATCCAATTTTATTGCCCTGATACCATTTATAGTATTTATTTTAGTATATTTAGGTAGCGGTGTCTATTTACAATTACAAAATGTAGAAATGGCATTTTATCAATTTCCAGCTCCAGTAGCTGTTGTATGTGGAGTTATTAGTGCATTTATCGTTCATAAAGGTACAATAGATGAAAAATTTGATACATTTATCAAAGGTTGTGGAAATTCAGATATAATGATAATGTGTATGATTTATCTTTTAGCCGGCGCCTTTGCAAACGTTTCCAAAGTTATGGGTGGAGTTGATTCTACTGTTAATTTAGGTCTTACTTTCATTCCTTTAAAATTTATAATGATAGGTATGTTTTTAATATCATCATTCATTTCTTTAGCAACAGGAACTTCAGTTGGTGCAATAGCCGCAGTTGGACCAATAGCAGTTGCAGTATCACAAAAAGCTGGACTTAACTTACCTCTTACTTTAGCATGTGTAATAGGTGGAGCAATGTTTGGTGATAATTTATCTATAATATCAGATACAACAATTGCATCAACACGAACTCAAGGTTGTGCTATGAAAGATAAGTTTAAAATAAACTCTTATTTATCTTTTATTCCAGCATTACTGACAATTGCATTATTATTTGTATATGGTAAACCTGCTCTTAGTTTAGAGGGTTCTAGCTATGATTATAATGTAATTAAAGTCTTACCTTATTTATTTGTTTTAATACTTGCTATTAAAGGATCTAATGTGTTTTTGGTGTTAACAGGAGGAACTTTATTATCAGGAGCAATTGGTCTTTTCTATAAAGATCTAACAGTCCTTACATTCGCACAAAGTGTTTTTACTGGATTTACTAATATGACTGATATTTTCTTACTGTCATTATTAACAGGCGGTCTAGCTCAAATGGTTACAAAAGCAGGAGGTTTAGATTACTTATTAAATAAAATACAAAAAATGATTAAAGGTAAAAAATCAGGTGAATTTGGTATTGCAACATTAGTATCATTAACAGATGTCGCAGTAGCAAATAATACTGTAGCAATAATTATAAATGGCCCTATTGCAAAAAAATTATGCTATAAATATAAAATTGATCCAAGAAGAAGTGCAGCACTTTTAAGCACATATTCATCTATATTTCAAGGATATATTCCTTATGGAGCTCAAATGCTTGTATTAACAAGTTTTACAAATGGACAAGTATCTCCATTTGAAATAATCCCTTTAATTTATTTCCTACATTTTATGCTTTTGAGCGTTATTCTATCAACATTTATACCATTTGCTGATAATTTATTAAAGAAAGAACCTTGGGATTTTGATAAAGGTGAATTAAAGAAAGTATCATAATAAACTATTATTGACTTTAATATATATCCTTATTATGTTATAATGGTTTCAAATTAAAACTTATTATAATATTTAAGGGTGTGATATTTTGGATTTTAAAAAATATAAATGCACAGTATGCGGATATATTTATAGAGAAGAAAAAGGCGATTGGATGAAGGATATAAAAAAAGGTACTAAATTTGAAGATTTAGACGATAACTTCAAATGTCCAACATGCAATCAAAGCAAACTAGCTTTTGAAGAAATAAAATAAGAAATGCAAATGCATTTCTTATTTTTATATTAATCTTTTTTTATTTTTTTTTCTCTTCTTATATCAGGAACAGCTAAAAAACTAAGATTATAAGGTCTTACATCGTCTCTATTTGGATCTTTTTTACCCTTACAAACTTCTTGTAGCTTATTTGCTATTTCCCCTATTATTTCTTTAGCCTCTTCTTCAGTTAGAAAATATTCATTATGATGTCTTACATGTTTTGATTTTACTTCATTATTTTCCGCAGCTCTATAAAAATCATCACTAATTTTTTCAAATAATGATATTGAAAATTGATTTAAAGTTTGAGTAACCTTACTATCAGTACTTGAATTTAATATGCTTTTATCTAAGACTATCATTTTAGCTTTAGGTAAATAGTATTTTTCTATAATTCCTGATTTAACCTTTTCTTCAACTAATTCTAATATTCCTGCACCCAATAAAGTTTTTATATGATAGTTTATCTTTGCATGAGGTTCTCCTAAAATTTCAGACAATTGCTTAGCTGAATAAGGCTCTTCTCCAAATGCTTCTAATATTTCCACTCTATAAGGGTGAGATATTGCTTTTATTTCTTCTAAATCTCTTAAAACTAGTATATCTTTCATTAGAATACCACTCTCCAAAAATTATTTAAAACATTTATTACAAGATTTCATATATTGTATAAGTTAAAAAATATATAATTTTAAATTTTTAACTTTAAATAAATATAATCTAAATAAATAAATTTCAACGTAAAATTAAAAAAGAACATAATTTTTTAATATTATACTATTTTAAAATTCAATTGTCAAAATTTAATGAACTATTCTACTACCTCCAATAAATTCTTTTAATATAGAAGTTGGCGGTATATCAGCCTCATCTTCTAATGGTACAAAATATTGCAAAAATTTTAACAGTCTGTTAGATTCAATATATTCTTCTTCATCTTTCTTTACATTTTCAAGCAACGGTTTTGCATATTTTTTTAATACCGAAAGTTCATATATCAAAGTTGAATTAAACATTATATCTGCCTCTTCTTGATATGGGAATATATATTTTTCTTCTCCTCTTCTAACAGATTTCCATTGTGCAATAGTTTCTTTTACAGTCTTATTTCTAAACGATTTATCTCTTACCATTCTTCTTATGAGTCTTAAATCTGTTGTTTGTATTCTATTATGTTCATCTAAATTTAATTGTGTCAGTGCACTTACATATATTTTGAATTTTTTATTATGAGGTATTGACTCTGTAAGCATCTCATTTAACCCATGTATCCCTTCAATTATGATTGGCTGTGTTTCACTTACTTTTAAGAAATTATTATTATATTCTCTTTTTCCATTTTTAAAATTGAATACAGGAAGCTCTATTTCTTCTCCTTTTAATAATTTTTGCAAATGAGTATTAAAAAGCTCTAAATCAATTGAATAAATAGATTCAAAATCATACTTTCCAAATTCATCAAGAGGTGTATCTTCTCTATTAACAAAATAATTATCTAAAGATATTGAAACAGGATCTAAACCATTTACTTTAAGTTGAGTTGCCAATCTATGAGAAAAGCTTGTTTTGCCAGAAGAAGATGGTCCTGCTATTAGTATCAGTCTTTTTTCATGTTCATGGTTATCAATCATATCTGCAATTTCAGATATCTTTTTTTCATGCAATGCTTCAACAGTCCTTATAAGATCTGAATACTTATTATTTTCTATAATTTTATTTAAATCACTAACATTTCTAACATTCATAATTTTAGCCCATTTTTCAGTTTCTCTAAACACATAAGATAATTTTGGCAAATATTTATAATCAGCTATTTTATTAAAATCATTTTTATTAGGTCCTATTATAACTACACCATCATCACAAAGTTGTAAATCAAAAGTTTTTAAATATGATGTTGATGGAACCATATACCCATAAAAATAATCAATAAGACCATTAATTTCATACATAGTGACCTTATCTTCTTTTTTATATTTTAATATTTCTGCTTTTTTATAATTATTTAGTCTTTCAAATTCTTTTATAGCATCTTGTTTATCACAAGTTTTTTTTATTATTTTAAAATCTTCTTTTACATAAAAATTCATTCTTTCTTTTATTTTATCTACATCTTCTTTTAATAAAGTTATCCCGTTTATCTCACAATAAAGTCCCTTACTAATAGCATGCTCTATATTTATTTGATTATTTGGATATAAATCCTTACAAGCTCTTATAAATAAAAACGATAAACTTCTCATATATATTTTTTTTCCATCATGACTTTTAAAATCTAATAATTTTATTATTCCATCTGCTTTTAATTCATAGGTAAGTTCTCTTAAATTATTATTAAAAATTGCAGCAACTATATTATCTTGTTTTAAATATTCTTTATTAAAATTTTCAATCGTAATAGTATTATTTAAACTATATTCTTTACTATAAGCTTTTAAAATCATAAAAACACCACCCACTTATTTTTTTAAGGAAGAAAAAAATATCAAATCATCCTTTATATATTCATCTTTTACTTCTAATAAATAATAATCCTTATTTAATCCTATTAAATATTTTAAATATTTTTCATCAAAAATATTTTTTTCTAATAAATTTATACCCAAATGTTGATCTATTTCTCCATTATTATTACTAAGATGAATAACTTTAGTATTTTTTAAAATATCAATATCTTCAAAAAAATTTTCCTTTGTAATAAAGTCATGACCAATGTCATAACAAAATTTTATATTTTTACTTTTTAAATTATTTATAATATAATTAAAATCATTTCTTTTATTTCCTAAAAGATAATCTTGATATATATTTTCAATTGTAATATATTCATCAACTATATACTTATCTATTTTTTTTAATTTTTGAACTATAATATCTAAGTTAAGCCTTCTATCTTCACATATTTTTTTACCTAAATGCATATTATAATAAATTATATTATAATTTCTACCCAACTTAAGATTTAAATTTATTATTTTTTCAAAATAATTCTCATTATACATAAAATTCGCTATATCTAATGGTAGATGTATGTTGATTTCAAAACATCTTAATTTATTACTATGTTTTTTTATATATTTCCAATCTGTAAGTCTATCGACTCCAATTTCTATATAATCTATTTTAGTTTCTAATTTTTTTAATAAATTCAATTTAGTTTCTAATTCTCTTGCTAAAATCGAAATTCCTAATTTCAAATATAACAGCCCCTTTTTATCCTCTTTCCTATTTAAAAAGCTGTTTACAAAACAACTTAAAATTATTTTATAAACAGCTTATATATTTTATTTTAAAAATCCAATTTTATTAAAAGGAAATAATCTCAAAAATGCTTTTCCAACAAGCTCTTCCTTATCTACAAGTCCAACACTTGAACTTCTACTGTCTAAACTATTTGGTCTATTATCTCCCATTGCAAATAAATGATCTTTTGGTATTAAAACATCAACATCTCCTTGTGTATAGTCTCCATTTATATACTCTTCTTCTAACTTTAAATCATTTACATAAACTTCTCCATTTTCCACAACAACATGATCACCTGGAAGTCCTATAACTCTTTTTATTAAATCTTTAGTCTTTCCATCTTCTCTTTTTAAATCAGATTTGAATATTACTATATCACCTTTCTTTGGCATTTCACTTTTATATGCAACCTTATTTACAATAAGATAGTCATTAGGATTTAGTGTAGGATACATAGATTTTCCTTGTACTAAAGTCGGTCTTACAAATAATGTTATAAAAAATGCAATAACCACTGATACTGCTATTGTTTTTACCCACTCCAAAATTTCCTTTTTTAAATTTGAATTATCCATATGTGCTTCATCTCCTTTAAATTTTAAATGTGTATTTGTATAATAAATCTTTTATGGACTCATTTATATTATCGTACTTATTGTGCTTTATATCAATATCTAAATATCCACAAACCTTTACAAAATCGTTAATAACTTCTTTAGGACTATCATAAACTTGTTCTATATCCTGCTTACTTACACCCTTAAAACCATGTCCAACAGGTGATTCATGCCTTAATCTCATCAAACTTTCCATTTTATCACTATTTAAAATAGCCAAAACATTTCTTATACTTTTTTTTCTGCCCATTCTCTTATTTATATATATAGTAAGGCCATAACTTAAATTATTTGTATATATTTTAAAATCTTTTTTAAGTGTTTTTAAAATATTTCTTTTGGAAACTTTACTACTAAGTAAAGAGACTTCTTTCTTACTCATTTCACTTCTTATAAAAACATATTTTAATATTGCCTCTTTAAATCGATATGCTCTTCCTAAAAAATCTATATATTCATCTTTTTTAACTTTTATTTTTATATTTTCTATGAATTCCTCCAATATAATTTCAGGATTTCCTTCAATCAAATCCAATAAATTATTTTTTATTTTTTTTATTTTTTTACTATTTTTCACCTTTGGTGACATTTTTTCTAGCATTTCTAATGAGGTTTCAAAATCAAAATTACTTGCATATTTACAGGAACTTACTAGATAATATAAATCCACATTATCAATTTTTAAGTCTTTTAAAAGTGACTGTGCACCATCATAGCTGTATCGTTCTATTAAATGTGTTATTAAAAATTCATTTTTTGGATCTATGCTTCCCATATTACCACCTCTATTATTATAATTTAGTCAAAACAAAATATCAATTTATTATATAAATACCCTCAAATGCATTAAAACTCACTATGTATTTGGTCTTATATTAGATAATTTAAAATAAAATATTATCTAACATAAATTTTATTTTAAATGTTATAATAAAAATTAATAATGTTTAATAAAATAAAAAGGAGGTAATCGTATTAAAATTATTAAAGATTTTATATATGATATTAGTGATTTATTATTAGCATTTGTTGTACTTTTAGTTATGTGCTTTGTTTTAAGCATCCATTTTTATGGAATCTTTGGGTTTGAAAAAACTGCTTCATCATCAAAACAAAATGTAATTAGCAATTTGAACAATGATATTGAAAATGAGATTTCAAAAAAGAATGATGATTCAATATCTAAATTTAATGATAATAATATAAATATTAATGATAACAACAACGATAGTAATAACAATAATGATAATATTATACAATCAAAGTCAATTGATGATAATTCAAATAATACATCAAACTTAAATTTTACCTATAATTTGAAAAGTGGTTCTACTGCATCAAAAGTTGCTAATGAACTATATGATCAAAATATAATATCCTCAAAAGATGAGTTTTTAAAACTTCTTAAAAACCAAAATTTAGAAAATTCATTAAAAATAGGCACTTATGAAATAAAACAAGGTTCATCTATAACTAATATAATAAACATGCTTACAAAATAAAAGGAATCTCAAAATGCATATTTGCATTGAGATTCCTTTTTATTATTTGATTAAATGATAATTATTTTAATTAAAATAATTATCATTTAAATGTTCAAATAAAACTTTCATTTTCGATGAATTTTTTATCAACATTTCAGGATGCCACTGAACAGCAAGTATTTTATTTTCTTTATCTTCTACAGCTTCTACTATTCCATCTTTTGATGTAGCAGCTATGTTAAAATTCTTTGCTATATCCTTTATTGCCATATGATGAAATGAGTTAACCAAAAATTTATCTCCTAATTTTTTTTGCATATAACTTCCATTTTCACAAAAAACATTATGTGTAGGTTCATAAGCTGGTTGTTCTTGTAAATGCTTTATATCAAAATCAGTATTTTCATTTATATCTTGATGTAATGATCCACCAAAATACACATTTAAAATTTGTAAACCTCTACAAATCCCTAAAATAGGTTTCTTTTCTTCAATTGCATATTCTATAAGTTTCAAATCATAAAAATCTCTATCTCTTAATGTTTTCCCTAAATTTTTCTTAGGCTCCTCATTAAATAAAAGTGGATTCACATCATGACCACCTTGTAATATAATTGCATCCATCTTTTTTACTTGCTCTTTTATTATCTTTTCATCTGTAGATATTGGTAATATAAATGGCATCAGATCTAACTTACAAACAGCATCAACATAATCTTTGTTTGAATAACTATATTCATTACTTCCATTTAACCCCTCGCTATCAACATGCAAACTTCCAGATATTCCTATACATTTCAACATACTAAGACCCCCTATTTATTTTTATTAAACTTCTCTTTTATATTATAGAATTCTTCTTCACATTTCAAGAACGCTTCTACAACAATAGGGTCAAAATGCTTACCTTTTTCTTTTATTATCAAATTCTTAGATTTTTCATGTGTATAGGCCTCTTTATAAACCCTTTCACTAATAAGGGCATCATAGACATCTACAATAGCCATCATCCTTCCTGATATAGGAATTTCCTCACCTTTTAATCCTCTTGGATAACCAGTTCCATCCCATTTTTCATGATGTGTATATGCAATTTCTTTTGCTAATTTTAAAAATGAATTCTTTCCAAGTTCCTTTTCAGCAGTTTCTATTGCTTTCATACCATAAATAGTGTGTTTTTTCATTATTTCAAATTCTTGCTTTGTTAATCTTCCTTTTTTAAGCAATATATTATCCGGTACTCCTACTTTTCCAATATCATGAAGAGGTGCAGATTCAAATAGAAGATCTATAGTTTCATTAGTCAAATAATCTGTAAAAATATTCATTTTTCTCAAAGTAAGTGCAAGTAATTTCATATAATATTGTGTTCTTTTTATATGCTCTCCTGTTTCAACATCTCTAGTTTCAGCAAGAGCTGACAAAGAATATATCATTGCAGCTCTTGTTTTTAATAATTCTTTAGTTCTTTCTTTTACTAAAATCTCCAAATTATCTTTTTGATTTTTAAGCATTATCTTTGCAAATTTGAGTTCTAAATGATTTTTAACTCTAGCTTTTAATTCAGTTATTTCAAATGGTTTGGTTATATAATCTACAGCTCCGAGTTCAAAAGCTTTGGTTTTGTCTTGTATATTTTTTATTGCTGATAAAAAAATTATAGGAATATCTTTAGTTCTTTCACTTTTTTTTAAGATTTTACAAACCTCATATCCATCCATAACTGGCATCATAACATCTAAAAGTATCAAATCTGGAAGTTCTTCACTCACAGCTTCTAATGCTTCTTCACCATTCATAGCTACAAATATATCATACGTCATTCCAAGCGACTCTAATAATATATCTATATTAGATTTTGTATCATCCACTATTAAAATTTTAGAATTTTTTATATCCATAATTAAACACCTTTTTTCTCTAAGTGATTTATTATTTTTTCTACTTCTTTTAGTGCACCTTTGAATTTATATTTTTCTGCATATAATTCTAAAGTTTCAAAATAGTAACTAGTATCTTCATCCATTTCGAAGCTATTTAATTCTTTTATTATTTCTATTGTTTGCTTTGGTCTTCTTTTAGTTAAATATTCTCTTAGTTCATGTATTTTTATTAGAAGATCCTTATTACTTATTTTATTCTTTTTTAAATTATTAACTTTATTTTCTTTTGCATTTAATTTTATCTCTTCAATAAGATCTTTCATTTGTAAAGATAAAGTTTCAATTATTTGATTAAAATCCTCTTTAGAATTTCTTTTTAAAGTTTCTTCAACATCAGAAGCTGTTTTATATAATTCTTTTGCACCTATAGTACCTAAAACACCTTTTAAAGAATGAACATATCTAATGAAATCTTGATCAATTTCATCATCTATTTTATTTTTAACATATGAATCAAACTCTTGATATTCTCTTGCAAAATCTTTTAATAGTTTAATATAAAAACCCTTATTTCCACCAAATCTTTTAAGAGAACTTTCATAATCTAAATTTTTAAAATCCATACTATATCTACTTTTATTTTCAATTACCATATCACTTTTTATATTTATTTTAAGCCATTCTTTTAATTTCAAAAATACTTCTTCAACATCTATAGGCTTTGAAATATAATCGTTCATCCCAGCTTCTTTACATTTTTCTTCAACACCCTTCATAACATCAGCAGTCATTGCAATTATAGGTATTTCTTTTAAATCATTTTCTTTTCTTATTTCTCTTGTGGATTCATATCCATCCATAATAGGCATTTGTATATCCATTAAAACCACATCGTAATTTTTATTTACAAGAAGTTCTTCATATGCTTCTTTACCATTTTCTTTTACAAATACATTAGCTCCTGTATTTTCTAAAATTTCTTTTGCAACCTCTTGATTTATTTTGTTATCTTCAACTAACAATATATTTTTGCCTGTTAAAAACTTACTATTATCTCTTGATGCTAGGATTTCTATACTACTATCATCTTGCTCAAATAGTATTCTTTTCATAAAATTAAACAAAGTAGATTGATTTATTGGCTTTAATATAAATCCATCTAAATTAAGTTTTTCTGATTCTTTTATTATTGATTCTTTTCCAAATGATGTTATTATAGCAATCTTAGATTCTACATTTCTTTGTTTTAAAATCTTAGCAGTCTCTAGACCGTTCATTCCTTTTAGTTTCCAGTCCAATAAAATAAGATCATAATCATTTTTTTCAACTTCTATTAACCCCTCTTCACCTGACATAACAAGCATTACATCCATTCCAAAATCTTCTATATAAGACTTTAAAACCTCTAAAGTAGTAAAATTATCATCAACTACTAAAACTTTAAGTTCTTCAAGACCTTTATTATTATATTTATATATACTTTCACTATTTTTTACATATTCTAATTCTAAAATTATCTCAAACTTTGAACCTTTTCCTAGATGTGTTTCTAATTTTATATTTCCACCCATAAGCTCTACCAGTTTTTTTGTTATACTAAGACCTAAACCAGTTCCTCCATATTTACGTGTTGTAGATGTATCTGATTGAGTAAATGGATTAAATATCCTATTTGCTTGTTCTTTATTCATACCAATACCTGTATCACTAATTAAAATCCCAATCATTATCTTGTCTTCATATTTTTCTTTAACATATACTTTTATAATTATTTCACCTTTTTTGGTAAACTTAACTGCATTATTAGCTATATTTAATATTACTTGACCTATTCTAAGAGGATCTCCAATTAAGTTCGTTGGTAAATATCTATCTTTATCTATAATAAGTTCAATATTTTTATCTTTTGCTTTTACACCAATTATATTTGATATATTTTCTAAAACATCTTCTATATTAAATTTTATCTTTTCAATTTCTAACTTTCCAACTTCTATTTTAGAAAAATCCAATATATCATTTATAATTCCCAGCAAAGTATATGCGGATTGATTTATTTTCTTTAGATAATCTCTTTGTTTTTGATTTAAATTAGTATTAGAAAGCAAGTGTGTCATTCCTATTACAGCATTCATAGGCGTTCTTATTTCATGAGACATATTTGCTAAGAATTCAGACTTTGTTCTACTTCCTATATCAGCACGTTCTTTTGCTTTTACTAACTCTTTTTCCATTTGCTTTCTTTCTTCTATTTCTTCTTTTAATCTCTTATTCCACAATATTATAATCATAAATACAAAACCAATAAATAATACCAGTAACACTATATATTTACCAATTTTATCCCAATTAACAGTATCTTGTGGTAATGTGTTTAACCAATAATTTTTTATAGCTTCTTTCTCAGCTGTAGAAATATTTTCAAGTGATTTATTTAATATTTCTAATAAAATTTGATTATCTTTTCTAACTCCTATTGCTAATTCAAAATTATAATCTGTAAAACCTGAAACTTTTATATTATTAAGATCATTCTTTTTAATAGAATAATTTATAGCTAATATATTTCCTAAAAAAGCATCAGCTTGCTTTGTAGCAATCATCTTTAAAGCTTCATCAATATCTTTAACATAAATATAATTAAAATCTGGATAATCTCTTTTTAAATATTCATCAATGAAATAATCTTTTATAACTACTATTCTTAAGTTCTTAAGATCTTTCATCTCTGCAATAATTGAAACATCATCCCTAGTAGCAATAACAACTGGTGTTTTTAAATATGGCTTTGTAAAATTTAAAAATTCAGATCTTCCAGGTGTTTTTACCACCGCAGGCAAAATATCAACTTCTCCTTTCTTAGCCATTTCTATAATTTCATTCCATTGTCTATCTTTTATTATCTCTAAATTTAACTTTAAATCTTCTTTTATCTTTCTTATATAATCCGCTCCCACTCCATCATAATTATTATTCAAATTTACAAACTCAAATGGGGGCCAATTCCTATCAATTCCTAATCTTATTGTCTTTGTATTTAATAAATAATCTTTTTCTTCCTTAGTTAAAAACTCTTCTTCAATATTTTTTGTCTCTATATACTTAGATATTATATCCATTTTTTCATCTTCACTCATAGCGTCTAATACCTTATCAAAAATATCCCTTAAAATAGCATAATCCTTTCTAAAACCAATTCTTATATCAAAATCTTCCAAATCTTCATATTCATTCACTTTAAGATTTGGAATTGAATTTTTCCTTATATGATACAACACACTTTCTTCATTACCTATATAAACATCAGCTTTTCCAACAGATACTGCTAAAAGTGCTGATAGAATATTATCTACCTCTAAAATCTTTACTTTATCTAAGCTTCTTAAATAATCTTCCTTATAGTAATCATCTTCTATCGCTACAGTTAAACCCTCTAAGTCATCTTTAGTCCTTACATCACCAAGACCTTTTCCTGTTATGGCTAAGTTTCTTACAGTAATTAAAGACTTTGTAAATTCAAAATAAGCTTCTCTTTCCTTAGTTTTTTTCATAACAGGTGCTAAATCTAATTCTTTATTTACTATTGATTCATAAATATCAGGCCAGCTACCCTTTACAATTTTTAAATTTAAATTCAGTTTATTAACTGCATGATTTACAAAATCCATTCCAATACCTGTAAACTGATCATTTACATCTATAAACTCAAATGGTGGCATATCAAAGCCACTTCCTAATTTAATCATGTTATTATTTTTTAGCCATTCTTCTTCTTCTTGATTTAAATATATTTCATTCTCTTTGTTATAAATTCTATCTTTTTCATCTAAAATCCACTCTGATTCTAATTCTCTAAATTCTTCAACACTAATTTTATTTATACCTTCATTTATTTTATCTAAAAGTTCATATCTACCTTTTAAAACACCTGCTTTTAACTCATTTATAAGTGTAGGTTCTTTTAATTCTCTAAAATAAACTTTACCTTCTTTTTGGACAGTTTTAACTTTAACTGCTACACTTTCTTCTATAAATGCATCTATTAAATTATTAAAGCCAGAATCTAACATAGATTTTGTACTATCAAACGATAATACATCTAAATATGAATAATTTTTAGAAATATAGTTTTCTTGATAAGAGCCTCTTACTGTTCCAATTTTTTTACCCATCAAGTCTTCTATAGTATCTACACCTGCTAAATTTGGATTATAAAAAATTTTTGTTTTAACTTCGTAAATTTTATTGGAAAAATCTAAGAATTGAACTTTATTTTCATCTTCTATCAAACCAGCTTGTATATCGACTCTCCTATCCTTTAACGCTTCTAATGAATTTTCAAAATCTGTTATATAAAATTCTACATCATAACCTGTTTTAAATGACCACAAATTCCAAAAATCAATTAAAAATCCTTTAGGATTTCCTTTTTCATCTATAAAAGACATTGGTGCATAATCTCTAGGACAAGAAATTATCAGATTATCATCATTTTTACTCTTATAAGTTAGCCATTTTCTTTCTATTTGAATTTTTTCTTCTTCTGTTATAAGTGCCATTCCACTTTTAACAAGTTTAAGTAAATCACTATCCCCTTCTTTTACCGCAGCATAATATGGATTGCTATATAATATGTCTTTATTGTTATATTTATAATCCGGAGCCAAATTATATTTATTTAAAAAATACATACCAGTTAAATCTTCCATTATAAATACTTTTATTTCTCCATTATTAATACCAACCATCAAATCATCATAATTTTCATATGCTTTAAGTGAAACTTCTTCCAAAATATTTTGTGCATAAGACTGTGCATAATCACCTTTTATAACTCCCAATTTAAAAGCTTTTAAATCTTTTATCGATTCTATATTTAAGCTTTTATCATAAAAAATAAAAGTCCTTGATTCTTTTAGCCGATTTGCATAATCCAAATATGAATCTCTTTCTTTTGTATAAAAACATCCTGCATGTATATCTGCCTTTTTATTTTTGACATTTAATAATGATTCTTCCCATGACCCTTCTATAAATTCAATATCTACATTTACTTTTTTAGCCCATAATTTCCAATAATCATTTAAAATACCATCTGGTTTACCAAAATCATTAGTAAAGTGATATGGATATAAGTCTTTAGCATATGAAATTTTTATTTTTTTATTATCAACATTTTCTGAATACGAGTAAAATGCTAATGATAAAAATGAAATAAAAAATAAAAATAAAAAATATTTTTTATTTTTCATATAAACACCTCTTTTAAAAACATCTCTTTATTTAGATAATTTTTAGTCAAAATAATTATCTATTATTATTTCTATAATTTCTTTTTTTGTGACAATACCAATAACCTCATTATCATCATTCACTATTGGTATGTGACTAACATTATTATTTATCATCAAATTACAAATATCATGAACTGTTGAATTTATATCTCCCATAATCAAATTTTTACTCATCAAATTATTTGCATCAATAGCAACTTCTTTTCTTAATTTTTCTTTATAATCTTTTGTTTCTGATAAATTTGTAAATATAATGGATCCTAAAAGAGAATATGTATTTGGAAAATCCAAATCAGCCTCTTTAAATAAAATATCTGTGTCTGTTATTATTCCAATTGGATGATTATAATCATCTATAACCATTAATATTTTTAATTCACTTGATTTTATTTTTTTTAATATATAATCAATCTTAGCTTCTTTTTTTATAAAACTTATATCTCTTCTCATGATTTCTTTTGCTAATCTTTTCATTATAACACCTCCATAACGTCTTACTTAATTTTTACCCTCTTTAATATTTAAAAATCATTTAAATACTATCTTAACCTAATTTAATAAAAATTTTGTTATTTTACAATTTCATTAAATCACAAGATATTAAATCGACTTTTTATACTTTATATAGTATGATAATAGAACAATCTTTTATCTATGACTTATTTTAAATAAATAAAAAATTATTAATCAAATTTTTTAACAATTAATATTTTAGGAGGTTTTTTGATGAAAAAAATTACTAGCTTGGTATTAGTATGCTTAATACTATTATCTTTATCAATATCTTCATATGCACAAGAAACATTGCAAATTGATAATATTGAAATGAAACAAGAAAATATAATTTCAACAGTAAATTATAAAATCAACGATAAATTAGTAGATTTAAATGAGACTTTATTAGATATAAATGGTCTTGTATATGTAACTCAAAACAGTTTATTAGAAACATTAAACTGTAATGTTTATTATTCTTATACAAAAAGAGCTGTTTTTGTTGAAAAAGACGATAAAAGATTTGTATTTCCGTTAAACTCTACAATGTTAGAAGTTTATGATTTAAAAACAGAAAAACTTATCTCACAAAGAGATTTGTATGTTGATTCTTTAATAAGTCATGATAATAAATATTACCTTCCACTAAATTCATTATTAAATGAATTTGATTTTATATCTGGTTATGATTCTTTGAATAAAACTTTTATACTTCTGGATTTGACAGCTATAGATAAAATGTTTGAAGAAGATGAAGAATTATCAAATTATAAAAAACTATTAAATATAAATAATAATACAAAGAAATTTAATATGGATCTAGATTATTCAATTAAAGGTACTGTTGATACTAAAGATACTGGAAAATTTGATTTTGATATAGGTTTAGATGGAAATATTAAATTTGATTTACCTAAATTTGCTATGACATTTAAAATATCTGATTTAAAAATAGATTCTACAGATGAAAATTTAAAAGATTCAGTTAATATATTAAAAGGATTTTCACAATCTTTTATAGTAGATGAGGATTATTCGTACTCAAAAAATAATTTAATGTTTAATAAATGGACAAAAACAGCTTTAACTAATGATTATCCTACAAAAAATGCTTTAGAAAATAATTTTGTACAGATGAAAAAGCCATCTGAATTATTAAAATTTATGATGCTTAACCCAAATACAATGTATAATCTGAGTATGAATGAAAATATTTATGATGATTTATTAGTTGGTTATGACGTATTTAAGATGTTTGCTAACAATGATATGCTAATTTTAGATGAAGATAAAGATCAAATCAATGTAAGTTATAAGATTGATAAAAAAATAATCCTTGATATTTTTGATTCAGTTATAAAGAAATATTCCAAAGACCAAACAGAGGAAAACACTTTAAAATTAGATGAGTTCTATTCTTTCTTAGAAAAAGCTGAATTTAAATTAAACACAAATTATACTTATGAAGATAATAAACTAAAAAATCAAAATATGAATGTATTTGTATCTTTTGATTCAAAAGAAGAAAATATATTCTTTAAAACAAACCTAGATTTAAAAGTTCTTCTAGACTATACAAATTATAAAATAGAAATTCCAGAAGTTGAAGAAGATAGTTTAGATACTTATGAATATTAAAAAAAGAAACACCTTAAGGTGTTTCTTTTTTTTCGTAATAATCAACATCAATTATTTTAATATTTTCATTAAATTTTTCATTTTTAGAATCATTAAATATATTTTTAACTCTATTTTCATCATTTATTCTATTTACTTCTTCTGATTTCAATCTAAATTTTTGTCTTTTCAAAATATTATATATTACTATCCCACATAATATCAAAAAACCTATCTTTGTTCCCAAAAAGAATTTAAACACCATACTCATTATAAGTATCAATAAAAAACCTATGCAAAATAAATAAAACATCAATCTATTTTTTGTAATTTTCATAACATCAAATTCCCTTCCATTTTTATTCAAACTCTTTATAAACTATATATCTTTCTTTGAAATAATTATATTTAAAATCAATACAAATTACAATACAGATAATAAAATATTAATAAAATTTTAATCTTTTTAAATAATTAAAAATAAACTTATATTTTAAATTATTTTTATTTTTTCTGGGTATTTATAAAAAAAAAGGACAAAGAGGTGAAAAAAATGAACAAAAAATCTAGTATTAGATATAAACTTACATTTTCAATTGTTATTTTAATCCTTATTCCTTCCTTAATCTTAACATTTTATATGGGAAATACATTAAAATTACAACTTGAAAAAAAC
This sequence comes from Peptostreptococcaceae bacterium, assembly GCA_025210335.1. Lineage (GTDB taxonomy): Bacteria > Bacillota > Clostridia > Peptostreptococcales > Peptostreptococcaceae > JAOARY01. The sequence goes on from JAOARY010000067.1 coordinate 155,958, forward strand.
TTTACATCGTCTTCAAAAAAAGAAATTTCACAAGTTGATAATGCAATAAATATATATTTTAAAACAATTGAAGAAAATACAAATATGTTGGCATCAGATTTTAAAATAATAAAAGCTGATGAAACGATAACTTCATATGTCGATAAAACTAATATCACTATGATGACACCATCAAAAAATGGTGGACTTGAACAAGAAATATTTGAGTATTATGATAATTTCGCTAAAACACACCCTAAAACAGCATATGTATATATGGCAACAAAATATGGTGGATATATTCAATGGCCAGAAGGTGCAAATAGCGATAATTACGACCCTAGAAAAAGACCATTTTATGAAGCACTTGTTGATAATAATTTTAAATTAGTTCGTACTTCTCCATATTATTATGCTCCAGATGATTCTGTTAATATAAGTACTGTAGCACCTATTTATGATGAAAACAATCAATTTATAGGAGTTCAGGGCTTAGATGTTGGTCTTAGTGAGTTAACTAATATTATAAAACAAATTAAAATAGGTAATACTGGATATTTAATGCTTTTAGATTCTGATGGAACAATACTTGCAAATCCTAATGATCCCGATACTAATTTTACAAATATAACAAAATTACAAGTAGATGGAGCTTTTGATGTCTTAAATCAAGATGAAGCAACTTATAAAATAAAAATGAATAATATAAATTATTATGCACAATTATATACTTCACCTATTTCTTCATGGAAATTCATAGCATTACAAGAAGAAAGCGAATTAAAAAACATAGTTAATCGATTGATTTTAACTTTATTTGGTATAAGTTTATTAACAATTTTAGTTCTATCAATATCATCATTTTACTATTCTAATCAATTTACTAAACCAATATTAAAACTTATAGAAAATATCTCTTCAATAGCAAAAGGTGATTTTACAAATAAAGTAGATTCTAAACTTTTAAAATCTAATGATGAACTTGGAACCTTAGCAAAATCTATAGATAAGGTCAGAGATGACTTATCTACTATGGTTAACAATCTAAGAAATTCTTCAAATACTTTATTTGATTCCTCAACCAAAATTCTTTCTATGTCAAGTGAGATAAAATCATCATCTGAAGAAATATCAAATTCTATATTCGAAGTTGCTAAAGGTACTGAAGATCAAGCTAAAGATGTTGAACTTGGCGCTACAAGTATAAAGGATTTATCAAATTCTATAAATATATTATCTGATAAAAATAATGAAATGGACCTTCTTGCAAATAGTGCTAATAGCATCAATAAAGAAGGTATAGATAAATTCAATTTATTATTTGGAAAATCAAAAGATGTTCAAAATTCAGTTGAAAATATAAGCAGTATAATAGAAGAAATGGATAAAATGTCAAATGAAATAAGTACTATAACGGATACAATAAGCCAAATTTCTGAACAAACTAATTTATTAGCTTTAAATGCAGCAATCGAAGCAGCTAGAGCGGGGGAACATGGTCGAGGCTTCGCAGTTGTTGCTGAGGAAGTAAGAATGCTTGCAGAACAATCAACTTCATCCACACAAAGTATAAAAGAAATCATAGAAAAAATCCAAAATTTATCAAACAATGCAGTAAACAGTATGGACGAAGCAAAAAAAGTTACCGTTGAACAAAATAATTTTATGAATGAAACTAAAGAAATTTTTAATGAAATAAATATGACAATAAACAAATTCATAAAAGAATTAACTGAAATAGATAATTATTATAGTACCATGCATGAAAAAGAAGGTAATTTAGTAGAGATAATATCAAACTTATCAGCATTATCTGAAGAAAATTCTGCTGCTGCTGAAGAAGTTGCTGCTGCTTCTGAACAACAATATTCTACAACAGAAGAAGTTAATACTTTATTATACAAACTTAATGATTTGGCTAAAGACTTAGATAAAATAGTAAATCAATTTAAAATATAATAAAAAAAACTGTTTGAATTAAATTCAAACAGTTTTTTTTATTATATTAATATACAATATCTATCTTTGCTCCACCAATAAGCTCATTCTCCAAATAAAAAATTCCCCATTGCCCTTTTGTGACCGCTCTTTCTTTTTTGAGAAATTGTACCTTTAAAGAATTTTTATTTATCTTTATTATTCTACATTCAAGATAATATCCCCATTGGCATACCTTTACTTTTAGAATTTTATCATAATAATTTTCATTATTTAAAAAATTATAATTCTGACTATAAAAACCTTCAAAATAAATTTTATCATTTTCTGCAACTATAATATTATTAGTTTTTTCATCAATTTCCAATACATATAATTTTTTATCCAATTCTTTTAAAACTTTTTGTCCAATTGTGTAATTATAAAAGCCATTATGTTCACCCAATTTATTTCCATCTATATCTAAAAAATAACCTTTTTTATCTATTTCATATTTATCTATAAAAGCTTTATAATCTCCATCAATAAAGCAAATACCTTGACTATCCTTTTTCTTAGATATATCCAAATCTAATTTAGAAGCAATTTTTCTTACTTCTGCTTTTGAATTAAAATTACAAAGAGGAAATTTAAGATGCTTCAATTTTTCTTGATTTAGTGAGCTTAACATATATGTTTGATCTTTTCTTATATCCTTTCCTATTTTGATTTTATATAGATTAGTTTCTTTATCAAAATATAAATTTACATAATGACCTAAAGCTAGATAATATGCTCCAAGTTCTTCTTTTATAAAATTAAGTAATTTATCATATTTAATATATTTGTTACATAAAACACATGGATTTGGTGTCTTTCTATTTAAATACTCATTAACAAATTCTTTTATGACTTTTTCTTTAAAATCCTCTTTTAAATCCAATATATAATGTTTGATATTTAATAATTTCGCAATCTTTTTTGCATCTTCAATATAATTCTTATCCTTAATATCTTCAATATCATTTAATACCATTGTAACTCCAACGACTTCAAATCCTTGTTTTTTTAATAAATGCGCACATACAAAACTATCTACGCCTCCACTTATACCTACAGCCACTTTATTTTTATCCAAATTCATAATTTACTCCATTATTTTAAAAATTCTAATTTCCAACTATATCTCTGTTCATTCTCATCTTTTAAATATTTAAAATAAGCATTAAAAAGATTACCTTTTTTACTTTTAACATTCACCATTTTTAATCTTTTATTTTTTAATAATTCTTCCACCATTTCTTTTGTCAATTTTATTCCAAAGCTAGCTAAAAATTTATCATTTTTCCACAACGTAAACTTACAGCCCTCTACATAATTACTACAACCATAACCCATTTTACCTTCTATTATATCACTATTACAATCGGGACATTTTCCTATAACTTCAATTTCATGTCCATCTTTATCTTCTTTACTTATCAATATTCTTTTTTCTTTTTTTATTTTTTCTACTGAATTTTTCGTAAAATTATATATAAAATCTAAAAATTCTTCTCTTTTAAATTTATTTTTTTCTATATCACTTAAGGTTTTTTCTAATTTTCCTGTATACTCTAAATCAAATAACTCTTTTATTGGAAAATTTTCTACTAATCTATTACCTTTTTCTGTACATGTTAAAGATTTTTTATTGGTTGTAATATATCCTGCTGTTTTTAATTTTTTTATTGTGTCAGCTCTAGTAGCGGGTGTACCTATACTAAAACCTTTTAATATATTATTCATTATTTCATCAGTATTTTCTTTTGAATCCCCCAAAACTTTTTTCCCACAAGTTTCCATAAGTCTAAGTAAAGTTTTTTCATTATGATATTTTGGCGGATTTGTCGATTTTTTGGTGATTTTAGTACTTAACAACTTTGAATCTTCATTTAATTTGATATTTGGTAACATAACTTCTTTCGTCTTAATATTCTCTATTTTTTTCCAACCTTTAACAAGTTCTATTTTTCCCTTAGTAATAAACTCTCCCTTTATATTTTCATCTTTAAATTTTGTAATAATTCTAGTTTCTTCATGCTCTGCAATGGGCATAAATTGCATCAAAAATCTATTTTTAATACTTTCGTATATTATTTGTTCATCCTTATTCAAATTTTTTGGGATAACATAAGTAGGAACTATAGCACTATGGCTTTCTACCTTACTATTATCAAAAATTCTTTTACTCTTTATAAATTTTATTTGATCTTTGTATTTGAAATTTTTACAAAGAGCATTTAATACTCGCTTTGTCTTTTCCACTAAAGATTCTTCTAATACAAAACTTGATGTACGAGGATATGTTATATATTTTTTTTCATATAAATCTTGTGCTACTTTTAAAACCTTATCCGATGTAAAATTTTTATATTTGCTTGTTACATATCCTTGTAAATTTGATAAATTGAATAAATATGAAGGATATTCCTTTTTGTTCTCTGTTTTTTTATCACTTATATATGCTACTGATTTTTTCATCAATTTAACATCTTCTTTTAATTTTTCATTATCCTTAAATTTATCTTCTTTATTCATATAATAAAAAGCTTCATAATTTCGTTTATCATCCACTTCAAAATCAGCTTTTAATTTATAATAAATATCTGGTTTAAAATTTTTTATTTCCTGATCCCTATCATAAATAATCTTTAATGTTGGAAGTAAAACTCTACCTATATTTAATGGACCACCTTTTCCTATTTTGTATTTTAATGTTGCTACTGATGTTAAATTTATTCCAATAGTCCAATCTGCCCATTGTCTACTTATACCTGCATCTTTTAGTGATTTCATTTCTTCATTTGATTTTAAATTTTTAAGACCTTTTAAAACTTCCTTTTCTGTCCATTCATTTAAAAGTAATCTATATACCGGTTTTTTTACATCTAAATAATCAAGAATTATATCACCAATAATTTGACCTTCTCTATCATAATCACATGCAGATATAACAGATTCTACACAATTACTAGCTATCAAGCTCTTAATCAGCTCAATTTGCTTTAATGCACCAGAATCTACAACATCTTTATTATTTTGTTCTGATTTAACTTTATATTTAAACTCTTTTGGTATAAACGGAAAATTTTTCATTTCCCAAACAGCCATTTTCTCATCATAATCTTTTGAATCCAAAAGTTGTAGTAAATGTCCAAAAGCCCATGTTACAATATAAGAATCTCCTTCAAAATAACCATCTTTTCTGTTTTTTATATTAAGTGCGTCAGCTATATTTTTTGCAACAGAAGGTTTTTCTGCTATTATTACACTAGACATAATCCACCTCATTTATTTTATAGTTTATTTCAATAAAAATAGCAGCTAAACGCTGCTTATTTAAAAACTTTATTTATTAATTATATCATTTCAAGCCTAAAAAAACTAATATTATGATTAATTTTTAATAAATTTGATAAAATAAAAAAAAATCTGTTATAATTAGTGATGAAATATTTTTTTAAAGGAGTTTTTTTATGAATGAATATACAAAAGTTATAAGCCTTATGGGTCATTATTTTATAAAAGAATTTAAAAAACATAAAAAACATAAAAATAAAATAAGACAAATAAGAGAAGAAACTGTAGCTAAAGCTTTTAAAGAAGGTAATACCAAAATATATGTATATTTTGAAGAAAAAGATAAAACTATTGAATTAGATCAATTTAGCGATGAAAATTCAATCATAACTTATTTAGGTAAAAAATTTATCTAATTTGAAAATAAATAAAAATGTAGTATATTATTTTATAAATTTTAATTAATATACTACATTTTATTTATATTATTTTAAAATATTAATCATGATATGTTTCACTTGATAATTCTTTTATTTTATCTAAATTCTTTATTTTTATTTTATTTTTATTCTTTTCTATTATTTCCTCTTTAATCAATTGCTTTATTATCCTTTGTATATGTCTATAACTAGAACCTAATGTTTCTGCAACATATTTTAGTTTGTCAATTTCAAACTCTAAATCCTCTCCATAATTAGAATTAATCATCAAATATTCACAAAGTCTATTTTCAACAGGATATAATAAATTTATAGCAGCTGAATTCGAAGCATTTTTTAATTTTGAAGCTAATGCTTTTGATATAAATTTATAAAAATCAGTGTCATCTTTTGTCAAAATTTCTAAATCTGATGTTTTTATACCTAATAATATTGTTTTTTCAAGAGCTCTAGCCTCACATTGTGTGTTTTCACCACTTACAAATTCCATATCTCCTAAAAATTCAATTGGAGAATAAATTTTTATAAGAAGTGATTTTCCATTTTTTAAATTTATATAGATATTAGCTTTTCCTTCTAATAACATATAAAAATAATCAACTACTTGGTTTGTATTGTATATCACTTCTTTATTTTTGTACTCATGTATTTTTATATATTTTTCTAAATTTTCGTTTTTTATATATTCTTTGATCTTAGATTTTTTTATATAATAATCACGAAGACCTTTATCATTTATTATTTGCATAATTTACTCCTTATGAAGCAATTTTATTTATATCTTTATTCTTAAATTTAGGATAATCAAATATGATACTAAGTATAGCACAAATTCCCATCAAATAAGGATAATATAAAAATTTCATTGATTCAATTGGAGATATATTTGCAATCGATGAAGCCATTAAAATTTGAGCTCCATAAGGAATTATACCTTGAAAAAAACAAGAAAAAGTATCTAATATACTAGCAACTTTTTTTGAATTTAAATTAAATTTATTTGAAATATCCTTAGCTAAAGGTCCTGACATAACAATGGCTATTGTATTATTAGCTGTACATATATTAACAAGCCCTACCAAAATAGCAATACCAAATTCAGCTTGTTTTTTTGATTTTATTTTTGAACTTATAAAATCTAATATAAAATCAATCCCACCATTATATTTTATAATATTTACCATACCAGCTATCAAAATACTTATGATTATAATTTCAGACATCCCTAAAATTCCTTCATTCAAATAAGCTAGCATTGCTAATATAGAATAATTACCAGTAATAAAACCTATTAATATCGATATTAATATACCACCAAACAATACAATTATAACATTTAATCCAATTATCGCTGTTATAAGTACAAATATATATGGTATCGTCTTTAATAAATTATAATCATAAGCTGATGTAGTATAAGAACCATTTAACCCTAATATTATATAAATACCACCAGCTACAATTGCAGCGGGAAGAATTATTTTTATATTTACAAAAAATTTATCTTTAAGATCACAACCTTGTGTTTTTGTAGCTGCAATTGTCGTATCTGAAATCATAGATAAATTATCTCCAAACATAGCTCCACTTACAACACAGCCTATACATAATGCCATTCCCAAACTAGTCTTTTGTGATATATCGACAGCCATAGGTGCTAAAGCAGCTATTGTTCCCATAGATGAACCTATTGAAATAGATATAAAACAACTTATTATAAAAACACCCAGTAATAATAAATTTGATGGTAATATACTAAGACCCAAGTTAACAGTAGAATCAATAGCACCTATGCCTTTTGCAATCTTTGAAAATCCTCCTGCTAAAATAAATATCAAAATCATAAGAGCTACATCTTTATTTGCAATTCCTTCACAAAAAGTTTCTATTTTTTCTTCTAACTTTCTGTTTTTATTCATAAAGATAGCAATTAGTGCCGAAAATAAAAAAGCAACAGTTACTGGAATACTGTAAAAATCATTTAAAAATATTGATACAAATAAATAAAAAATCAAAAATACTGCTAATGGTAATAATGCATAAACTCTATTTTTCATAATATCCTCCAAATAATAATAAATTTATTTAATGAATTTTTTTTCAGCTGAAATAAAAAAAACTCCTTGCAGATAAACAAGAAGTTAAATTCTAAAAAATTCATCTGCCAGACAAAGTCTGCTGGAATTAGCACCACAGATTTAAAATCTAGGTTGCCGAGCTTCATAGGGCCAGTCCCTCCACTACTCTTGATAAATAAAATATTTAATTTTTTAATCTTATAAAACATATCTTATTATAAAACCAAATTATTTTCAAGAACTTTTTTATATTATTTATTTTTTTTTTTATAAAATAATAATATAAATAAAGATTTAAAGACTTATAAAATAGGTATTAATTTAAATAAAAATAAAAAAAGAAGGGGGATTTATATGCAATTTAAATTGAAAGCTTCTTTTGAAAACATTAAATCAGTCATTTTATTTTTTGATACTTCTATTTTTATCTATGAAAATGTCACTGATTCAAAGGATTTAGTCGGTTTTTTTAATATAGAGGCAATAAAAGAAATCAAAACAAAATCAAACATTTTATATAATAGTCTTTATTTTAACTATAATAATAATTACTTTAAAATTTCAAAATTAAACAAAGATGATTGCAAACAATTTATATATCTTTTAAAAAATTATAATGGAAATTTAGATATAAAATATAAAAATATATATGCATATGTAAATGAAAATATAAAAACTTTATCAATCGATGATTTTTTATATGAAATAAATCACTGTGAAAATTCAAAGGAAATTTATATAGGTGATAAATCCACACATTTAATGCATAAAGAAGTCTGTGAAGAACTTAATAATATAAATTTTATACCTAAAAATGCATTTTTAACATTGAATCAAGGTATTAAATTTAATTATCAGCCTTGTCCTAAATGTATAAAATCAAAAAATATTGTAACAAAAAAAGATATTTTTAAAGAAAAAATAAAATTATAATTATTTAAATATTTAAAAAACTATTTTTTTTCAATTTTAAAAAAAAATTTGAGTAAATTTATTTACTAATCCTTTCTTTTACTATATATTATTAGTAGTTTAAGATTTCTATAAGTCTTAACTACTAATATATTTAAGAAAGGGTGTATTTTATGTATTTAAGAAACAAAAAAATAGTTTCATCTTTAGTTTGTTTTATGATGGTTATTTCTCTTTTTATGCCATTTAATTCTTTTGCTACAGAAGAAAAACAAACATTGACTGGAACTACAAAAGAAGTTGTTAAAGAGGTAAAAACGAAAGAAGATATTTTAAAAGAAGATATAGAAAAATATTTAGAAAAAGGGAATTTTAAATATAATGACAGCACTAAAGTGATGAATGCCATTAAAAAGGAAATCGATTTTATTAGTATTAATGATTTCCATGGTAATGTTAAAGAAGATGCTCGTGAAAAAGGAAAAAATATGGGTATGTCTAAAGTTATAAATGCTGTTAAAACATATAAACAAGAAAACCCAAATACCATTCCTGTATCTGCTGGTGATAGTTATCAAGGTACAGCAATGTCTAACTTAACTTACGGAGCACCAGTTTCAAAAATGTATAACGAAATAGGTATAATAGCTTCAGCTATTGGTAACCATGAATTTGACTGGGGTACTAAATGGATGGACGGATGGGCTAAAGATGGTAATTTTGAATTTTTAGCATCTAATATCGTTGATGCTAAAACTTTAAAACCTGTTAAATTTGCAAATCCATATAAAGTAATTGAACAAGATGGAATTAAAATAGGACTTATAGGACTTACTACTCCTCAAACTGCATTCCAAACATTACCTGAATATGTTAAAGATTATAAATTTACTGATGTTAAAGAAGCTGCTACAAAATGGGCTAAATATTTAAAATCAGGAGAAGCAAAAGAAGGTAAAATGGATTTAGTTATAGCTTTAACTCATATTGGATCTTACCAAAACTATGAAACAGGTGAAGTATCAGGAGAAGTTGTAGATAGAGGTTTATGTGAAATAGCTGAATTAGATGCAATAATATCAGCTCACACTCATCAAAGTGTAGCAGGATTTGTTAATAAAAAACCAATTGTTCAAGGTTATAAATATGGACGTGCATTAGGTAAATTAACAATATTATTTGATGAAAATAATGAAGTTTTAGGAATGATACCAAAAGTAGATACACTTTATAAAAGAAAATCAGAATTAATTGCAGATGCAAATGGAGATAAAATTTACAAAGAATTCGACGAAAAATTAAAACCAATCTTAAGTGAAATTGTTGGTTCAACTAAAGAAGAATTATCTCATGAAAGACATTCAGATAAAGGAACTACTCTTCTTGGTAATTTAGTTAGTGAAATAATAAGAGAAAAAGCTGATGTTCAAATAGGTCTTATGAATGAAGGTGGGCTTAGAACATCAATAGCTAAAGGAGATATAACTATAGGTAATCTTTATGAAGTTTTACCATTTGATAATACTTTAGTTAGCATGGATATAACAGGCGAACAACTTAAAAAAGTAATTGAAAATGGAATTAACAATCCTCAAATAGGATGGGTTGAAGTTGCTGGTCTTAAAGTAAATTATGATTTATCAAAAGAATTTGGTAATCGTGTTATAGATATGTATCTTTTAGATGGTTCTAAAATAGAAATGGATAAAACTTATAGCGTATGTACTAATGATTTTATGGCTTCTGGTGGAGATAAATATGACTTTAAAGATGCTACAAATTTCAATGATACTAAAATGACTATAAGAGACGTAGTTAAAGATTATATTAAAGAAATGAAAATTATAGATTATAAATTTGAACAACCTCTAAATAATGTTGCTAAAGAAACAGAAGTTAAGGAAGCAGCATAAAATTTAATATGTTTAATACTACAAAAAAGAAGGAAAATATAATTATATTTTTCTTCTTTCTTATATTTATACTTCTTATAGCTTCTACTTCCTTATTTATAAAACCTAAATATAAAAAAAATAGTGATCTTGAAATGAAAGCTATTTATGCTGTAGTTGAAGAAATATCTTTTGATAATACAAAAGGAAGTTTTGATAGAACTAAGAATGAATATAAATATCAAGAATTTAAAATTCTTGTAAAAGAAGGCAAATATAAAGGAAAGTCTTATTGGATGAGAAATACAATAGAGACTGCGGATGTTTATAATATAATCTTAAAAGAAAAAGATAAAATTTTGGTAACAATCACAGAGGATGAAAATCATAATATAAATAATATTCATATTTATGATAGAAAAAGAGATCATAATATATACTTAATGTTAGCACTTTTTGTATTTATAATAATTATGATTGGTAAATTACAAGGATTTAAATCAATATTATCATTAGTAATAACAGGTGTTTTAATTGTTAAAGTTCTTTTACCTATGATACTTTCTGGGTATAGTCCAATTTTAACAACCATATTATTAAGTATTTTTATAGTTTCATTTACATTGATATTAATAAGTGGGCTTAATAAAAAATCAATAGCATCAATATTGGGTACATTAAGTGGTGTTTTTATATCAGGAATAATTTCTTTGATAGTAGGATATTCTTCAGAAATTACAGGACTTGCAAATGAAGATACTCAACAACTAGTTTACTTACTTAATTACCCTGATATAAATTTTAAAGGCATTTTATTTGCAGGTATTATAATAGGTTCATTAGGTGCTGTTATGGATGTTAGCATTTCCATATCATCTTCATTATATGAATTAAAAAGAGTAAAACCAAAAATAAAAAGAAATGAACTTATAAAAAGCGGTATTAATATTGGTAAAGATATAATGGGTTCAATGTCAAACACATTAATTTTAGCTTATACTGGTGGAGCCTTAGAACTCATGTTACTATTTATGGCTTCTAATATGACCTTTAAAGAAATTATAAATTTAGATATTGTCTGTGTTGAAATTATAAGAGGTTTAGCAGGGAGTATTGGACTTGCAACAACTATTCCTCTTACAACTATTATATGTGCTTATTTTTATAAAAATGACATAAATTAAAATCTATTAAATAAGAGTAGTCTAAAATAATATTTAGATTACTCTTATTTTTATATAATTTATTTTTATTGTTTTTTAAATTTAAATATAATGAGTAAAAAACTGCTTTAGACAAAAAAAATTCTATAAAATAAAGTATTTAAGGGTATTTAAATTTATATAATAAATTATTTTTTGTCTAATATAATATATTTTGAAAGGAGAATTGCAATGAAAAAAAATATTTTTAGTATAAAAGCAAAGCTCTTAGCTGTATTTGTAATAATATCTATTTTAACAACAACAACTTTAGGAATTTCACAATACAATAAATCAAAATCCATTTTAAAAAATAACTTACAAGAACTAACCTATTCTTTACTTGATAAAACAGAAGAATCTATATTAAATTATCTTTTTACTTTTGAACTTTTAACAGAAATATCTACGGAAAGTGAACATATAAAATTATCTAACTTTGATGAAACTGAAAAAAATGACTTATTAAAGCAATTTGAAAATATAAGAGAAAAAGAACCTAATATTTTAGCAATTTATTTTGGAACTTCTGATTCAAAAATATTTATAAAACCTAATATTGAACTTCCAGATGGTTACAATCCAGTTCAAAGAGGTTGGTATAAAGATGCAGTAGCTAAAAATTCACTAATCTGGACTGCACCGTATATAGATGCATTTACTGGGCTTATGGTTGTAACAATAGCCAAACCTGTATATGATGATAATAATAAACTTCTTGGCGTATTTGGAATTGATTTAGCTTTAAAAACATTAAGTGATAATATAAATAAAATGAAAATAGGAAAATCAGGTTATCCATTTTTAGTATCTTCTGAAGGTATAGTGATGACTCATGTAAATGATTCATTGGTTAACAAAGAAATTCCTATAGAAAATTTAGCAAAGGCTGTAAACGAAGAAAATAATGGATTTATAGAATATGTATATGATGATGTTAAAAAATATGCAATTTTCAAAACAATAGATAATTTAGGTTGGAAAATAGTTGTTACTATAGAAGAAAATGAAATTTCATCCGATTTATATTCAGTATTGAATAATATAATTTTAATATCTTTTATCTCTCTTATATTTGGTTTTGTAATCTTCTTCATATTTGCAAATACTATAACAAAGAATATAAAAATTATGTTGGATAAGATGAAAGATATTAAAGATGGTAAATTAAACACTAAATTCAATTTAAAAACAAGGGATGAATTGGGAATTTTATCTTCTTATTTCGAAGATACTTTAGTGGAACTATCCAAATTAGTTTTGAATATAAAAAATGTATCAAATAAACTTCTTGATTCTTCTCAAAACTTAGCATCTGTATCAGAAGAGACTAGTGCATCAGCAGAAGTTGTTGCTAAATCAATAGATGAAATATCAATAGGTGCTCAAGATCAAGCTAAAGATGCAGAAAATAGTGCAAAAACATCACAAGAATTAGCTTTTAAATTTAATACTTTAAAAGATAACACCTTGGTTATGCTTCAATCAGCTAAGGAAGCTTCTACAGTTAACTCTTCTAGCATAAATTCCATTGAAGATTTAACTAAAAAAACAAAACTAAATATAAATGCAAATGAAAATATCGAAAAAATAATCAATGAACTTAATGATAAAACTCAAAAAATTGGTGGAATATTAGACGCAATAAGTGCAATATCTGTTCAAACAAATTTATTAGCCTTAAATGCTTCTATTGAGGCCGCTAGAGCAGGTGAATATGGCAAAGGTTTTGCAGTTGTTGCCGAAGAGATAAGAAAATTAGCAGAAGAATCATCAAATGCAGCAGATGAAGTTAGAGATATCGTTATCAATATTCAAGAGGATAGTAAAAAAACAGTAGATAGCATGATTAGTATGAAAAATATTTCATTTGAGCAAAGTAATGCAGTTAAAGAAGTTAATTCTTCATTTGATATAATTTCAAAGTCAATAGATAAAATAACTTCACAAATAAATAATGTTAATAATAATGTACTACTTCTTATAGAAGATAAGGAGCATATTGTTGAATCAATAGAAAATATTTCAGCTATATCAGAAGAAACTGCTGCAGCTTCTGAGTCTGTTAATCACTCTATAAATCAACAAACAATAGCTATTGATGGCGTTGCTAAATCTGCAAATAATCTTAATGATATAGCTTATGAACTAAATGAAGAAATTAAAAAATTTGAAATTTAATAAAATATGATATTGATACTTTAAACACTGCTTTTATAGTTCCTAGATTAAATAATTAAAATCACAAACTATAAAAGCAGTGTTTTTACATCTTAATTTTAAGGGTATATATTACATATTAAATTTTTAAGGAGGACTTTATGCATACTAATTATTTAATTATAGGAAATGGAATTGCAGGACTTAGTGCTATAAAAGAAATAAGAAAAAATAATAATAATTCTAAAATCACTCTTATATCAAAAGAATCTTATCCTACTTATTATCGTGTTAAATTATCTCACTTTATAAGCAAACAATTTGATAATAACGAATTATTCATACATGATAAAAGCTGGTATGATGAAAATAATATTGATTTGATTTTAGATGATGAAGTTTTAAATATTGATTTTGATAATAAAAATGCTTATTTAAAAAATAATCAGATTATAAATTATGATAAATTAATATTAGCAAATGGATCATCTCCTTTTATACCTAAAATAGATGGATATGATAAAGAAAATATTTTTTCGCTTAGAACTTTAAAAGATCTCTTATTGATTCAAAATAAATTAAAAAATTCTAAAGAAGTTATTATAGTTGGTGGTGGAGTATTAGGTTTAGAGGCAGCCTATGAAATTAGTAAAAATGAAAATATAAATGTTAAAGTTATAGAATTCTACCCATATTTACTTCCTCGACAATTAGATTTTGAAATGTCTAAAGAATTTGAAAAAATATTAAAAAAGCCTAATTTAGAATTTTGTTTAGATTCTAAATTAAAGAAGATAAATGGTGATAAAAAAATTAGTAGTATAACTTTAGAAGATGGAAAAACTATAAAATCAGATTTTTTATTATTTTCAACTGGTGTTCGAGCTAATTTAAAACTATTTGAAAATTCAATATTAAATTATGATAAAGGTATACAAGTAGATAAATATATGAAAACAAATATAAATGATGTCTATGCTTGTGGAGATGTTATTGAATTTGAGGGTAGGATGTTTGGAACATGGTCTGAAGCTCAAAATCAAGGTAAAACAGCTGGAAAAAATGCATCTGATGTCAAGACTATTTATGTACCATCTCCACCACAAAATATATTAAATGTTGGTAAAAATTCTTTATTCTCTGCTGGAAATGTAGAAAAATTTGATGACCATGTATTTTATAAGGAAAACGAAAAAATTTATAAATTATATTTAAATAACAAAAAAATAACAGGTGCAGTAGTTATAAATGATAATAGTAAAATGCTAAAACTAAAAACAGCAGTTCAAAAAAATACTAATATAGAAATATTTTTAGATGAAAATAAAAATTTAATAGATATACTTAGTTTAATTTAAAAATAATAAAATAGAATTGAGTTGATTTAAATCAGCTCAATTTTATTTTATCTGGAAAAGCTACATTTCTAGATATATTCCACATCTTATCTATATACTGTGTAGTATAAGCTTGTTCTATATAATGATAATAATATGCACCTTTATTTGTAAGCACATATCCCCCATCTATTTTTTTTATTAATTTTAATATTTCACAAATTTTAAGTTCAAGATAAAACATATCGTCTAAATCACTACCTATTAGATACTTAAAATCTTTTTTAGATATATACATTGAATAACAGGCCCAAAATAAATAATTTATATTTTTTCTACCCAAAACATTTAATACCCCTGTATCAAAAGACTGTATGCCAAGGCTAATCATATTTATATTCAATTCTTTAATTTTTTTTACTAAATCCTCGTCTACATCATTTGGATGTAATTCTATTCCTATACCATTTTTAATATCAAAATATAAATCTAAAGTATCCAATATTTCTTTTATATAATCTATAAGTAATGAAGGTGTTCCTCCACCAAAGTATAAAGATTCTATTTCTTTTTTTGTCTCTAAACTTTCCCCAACTAATTTTATTTCTTTTATCAAAGCATCTTTATAATTTTTAGCTAGTTCTTTTTCATACAAAACTTTTTGATAAGGACAAAAACTACATAATTTTTTACAAAAAGGAATGTGGATATATAATCCTAAATTTTTCAATTTTTCAAACTCTAATTTTTTAATTTCTCCTTTAAATAAAAACGGCTTAAAATTTCTACTAAGGACTGTTCTTAAAAATGAAGTCCATTTCATCTAAAACTCCTCCTTTTCATTTCTTTATTAATTTAAATTATTCATAAATCAAACTATATATGATTTAAAGTTTAATATATCATTATAAATTTAAACTTAAAAAAAGATTAGAATTTTATTATAAAATTACAATTTTTTAACGCTAATCTATTTAGCTAAAATCTAACAAAAAAAACTGTTTAAATATAATATTATATTTAAACAGTTTTTATTATTGTCTTATATTTTAAATTTCTTAACCTCAGATTCTAATCTATCGATGCTTTTTTTAGATTCAATAACTTTCTTTAAAACCATTGATGCTTTATCATTAGCAGTATTTACACTATAAGCTATATTAGAAGTTCCATCAGCACCTTCTTTAGATGCTTTTTGTACACCATCAATACCTTCTAATAACTCTTGTATTGATGCTAATAATTCCTGTGCATTGGCACTAAAATCATTTATTATAGTATCTACAAAAATAGCATCTTCATTATATTTTTTCGAAACATCAAACATAACTTCATAATCTTTGGCTATATCATCTGATACAAATCTTAAAAGTTCATTTGATGAATTTGATAAATCACTAACAGAAGATGTTACTTTAGTTGTTACATCTTGTATTTGTAGTACTGCATCTTTTGATTGTTCTGCTAATTTTCTTATTTCATCGGCAACAACTGAAAATCCACTACCCGCATTTCCAGCTCTAGCAGCTTCTATAGCTGCATTTAATGCAAGTAAATTTGTTTTTTCTGTTATCTCCATTATAGAATCCGTTAAGATATTAATTTGGTTTACAACAGAAGAATTTTCTATTGATTTTTCTAAATCGTTTTTTGTTTTATCCAAAATATCCTTAGTTTTATTTCTAGCATTATACACATCTTCTTTCATAGAACTAGCTCTATTGCTTATTTGCGTTGCTAATATGGCATTTTCTTGTGTTTTTTTAGCCATACCATTTACTATATCTTCAATAGATCTTGAAGTTTCAAACATCTGTATACTAGCAGCAGCTGACTCTTCCATCCCCGCAGCTAACTCTTCTGTTGTTGAAGAAATTTCATAAAGATCATTATTTAAAATATCCATATTACTAACTATAGTTTTTGACTTTTGATCAATGCTAAAAGATTCTTTTTTTATACTCTTAACCAAAGAAATCAAAGAATTTTTCATATTATTGATACCATTTGAAATAGTTCCTATTTCATCTTTTCTTAAAAGCAAAGTATTATCAAATTCATTAGAGAAATCTCCACTCGCTAATATTTGTAGATAATTTGCAGATTTTATAATTGGTGATATTAATGATTTTGCACTAAATATATTAATAATACTCGTTATAATAAGCATTATTATAGATATTATAACTATATCTTTTTTAATATCATTTGCTCCAGATTGTAATTCTGTTTCAGACATGAATGAAGCTATTGTCCAATTTGTTCCTTCAATTCGTTTTGGATTAACTACGTATTTTTTTAAATCAAATTCTATTTCAAAAACCTTATGATTTAAAACGTTATCCAACCCAACAATATCTATATCCTCAATCATCTTAAAATTATTATTAGAATCATGTCCATCTGCAACCACACAACCATTGTCATGCACAAGTATGAAAAATCCTTCTTTTCCAATCCTCATCTTTTGAAGCATCTGACTTATCACACTTTGTTCAACATCAATTCCTATTGTTCCAATAATATTTCCAAATTCATCTTTGTATGACCTTACATTACTTATAACCATAGCTCCACTTGTAGCCTTATATGGAGCAGTTCTTAAAACTTTCCCATTACTATTAAAACCAAGATTGTACCAATCTCTTGTTGTAGGATCATATTTTGCACTAATAGTAGTTTCTGGCCAATTTAAAAATCCTTTATCTTTATTTGCTAAATATACATATAACGTTCCTGGATTTGAATTTGCATATCTATCAAATATGTTATAAATACCACTTTCTACTTGTGAATTTTTTGAAGGAGTCATAAATATTTCATCTTCATTATTCTCATAACTTTGAATATATTCTCCTATAGCTTTTTTTACTAAAGGCTCATTTGATAAAAAATCTATATCTCTATCAATTTTATTATAAAAATTATTTATACTATTTGTTGCTAGTTTTATTTGTTCATTAGAATTATTTATATAATCCAAGTGTGCTTGATTCTCCACTTTATAAGATATTACAGTCCCAATTGTAATAAAAACTATAAAAATAACTAAAATAGAAATGCTTAAGAATCTAGTCTGAATGCTCTTAAAACCTTTACCCATAAAAATCACACCTTTTATTATTTTTTATTTTAAAGTTTTATATTTTTCAAACATAGCATCTCCAAGTAATTTATGTACAGTTTTAGTAAAATGCCATTCATCCCAAAAATAGTATTCATCTTCATTATCTCTTTTAGGTAAAATTTTTGGATACGTACTTTGGCATTCTTTATCTAAAACAGTTATACCATATTCATCTGGTGTTTTTACTATTTTATCACTTACTTTAGTTGGATCAAAAATCATTATTTCTACATCAAATTTTTCTTTTAGAGGCATTATTTCTTTTTCTAAATTTTGATTAAATGTTTTTGTAAAAGATTTAGCTTCATTTATTCTCTTTGTTGTAATTTCATATGGAACTAAAGATAAGTCTGTGCTTTTTACTACAAAAAACTTCTTTGCACCTAAATCTGCTAGTTTTTCTATAGATTTTTTTATATTTTTTGTAGCATTTATTGCTACTTCCGAAACTTCACCGTCTATATTATAATCCATATGGTAAAAATAATCGTTTCCTGATGCAAATATAAAATAAAGTGCATTTTCGTCTATTTCTTCATTTAGTAAATCGTTTTCAAACTTCTTTATTTGTCCAAGTACTCCTGTTCCACCTAAAACATCCATCCAAGCCGAATAATTAGATATACCAGTAGTTCCTCCTCCTGTAGCATAATTTTTAAGTTCTACATTCAAATTAGATGCAAAAACTTCAACAGCTGTATTTCCATTTGAATATCTATTATTCCAATACAATTCATCCGAAGGTTTTATATAAGCATTCTTTGGAGGATTATCCAAATTCATAATCTCAGTTGTAACTCTTTTAGCTTCTCCATTATCCGAATAACTATCACCAAAAGCTATTACCTTAGTAATCTTATCTTCACCTTCTTCTTCTGCTTTTGTACAACCACCAAAAATTAACGTAGTAATACCAATCAAAAGAATTAAACTCTTAAAAATTTTTTTCATGATAAATCATCCCCTCTAATAATTATTCAAAATTAAATTAAATTTTAATCAGAAAAATAAGTCCAAAATTTTAATAATTATTCTAATTTAACCTAATTTTATTTAATTATATCACAATTCTATATATCTAAATATATAAATTTTAATTATATTATAATAATATTTTAATATGACTTATATAAATAATTTTTATAGTAATTTTTTTGCTGAATTATTAATTATAATGAAAGCAAATTTATACAAAAAAACCTGTAAAATAGAATATAAGAATATCTATTTTACAGGTTTTTTTACAATTTTAAAAATTCATTTTATAAGTTTTTAATTCCAATAGCTCTAATTGGACTCCCATCTGCTTTTTTTAATTTTAAAGGCGAAATATTTAATGTAAACATCTCATTTTTTAATGAATCTAAATTATTTAAATTTTCAATTATTAAGATCTCATTCTTCAAAAATATATTATGTAAATAATAATCTTTAGAACTTAATTTATCTATTGATAATGTATCAATACCTATTCCTTTTAAATTAAACTTTAGTAGATAATTTGCAGCTTCTTTTGTTAGTGTAGGAAATTCTAAATAATATTTATCATTGTAAAAATCTTTATAAAAACCAGTATTAATTATAAAAAAATCAGAGATTTTTAGTTTATCTTCATATACTGTCAAATCTTCAATATCTATATATTCTAATTTAAAATTTTTAAAATCAGCTATAAAAGCACTGCCTATAAATTTATCTATTTCATAATCGTCTAAAAAATTTCCTTCTTCAATCATATGTGCAGGTGCATCAACATGGGTTCCTATATGAGAAAAAAAAGTTAATTTTCTTTCTCTAAAACCATGTTCTTTCATTGTATGAACTTCTTCTAACTTAGGCTTTTCACTATCCATATAAACAGTCATATTTTCATCAATTTGATGAGATAAATCAATAATTTCATATTTAAACATAAAATCCTCCTTTTTGATTTATTCACTCTTATAAAAAATACTTTTCATAATATATAATCAATAAATCCTATAATATACTTAACCTGCAACTACCTTTAAATTATTAAAATTCAAATTTTTAAGATCATCTTTTTTAATAAAAATCATTAATTTATCAAAATCATTCCAACACCATTCAAGATAATCATCTGAATCTATAGTTAATAAAGAAATCCATTTTTCATTTGGAGTTGGATCATAAGCTAAAGTTCTATGTGAAGGATATCCCAATAAATAGTCTTCACTTTTATGTATTTTTTCTCTTATATTGCTATAGGCAATTTCTTCATCATCATCAAAAGGCCAATTGCTGACTTGATATTTACTATATGGAATATCTACTGTAGATAAAAATTCAATGGCTACTTCTTTTTTATATCTAATTTTAGGTTTTCTAATAGTTTTTAAACCTATCAATTTTGGTACAAATATAGCTTTTATATATCCATCTTCCCAAAAATTCAAATAGTGTTCATGAAAAAAAATACTTAGCAATCCATTTTTGGGTAAATTTGATTCAGTTATATCTATTTCCGAAAAATTAATTTGACAAAGAAATCTATATAGTCTATTTTTATATTTGGGCCATTTTTCATCTATCGGTAAATCTGGAAACCCTCCAAACCGACTCTCCCCTACTTTAGTCGGTTTATCTATATTTTTTAAAATATCAATTGACGGACGTAAAAATTCCTTGAAAAATTTATTGTGATGTGAAATACCTGATTGTTTTAAATCATCTAAAAAAATTTTATTATTCATCTAAAAAATCTCCTTTCCTAATTATTTTATATTTATTATATAATTAAAATTACTTAAATTCTATATTTTTTAACAAATATTTAAATAAAAATCTAAATTTAGTATAATAATTTTAAAAATATCCATCAGATTAAATGATTTTATATCTCTAAACACAAAATTAGCTGTAATACAAAAAAAATTAGCTGTAATATAATTTTTCTTAAATTTAAGAAAAATTATATTACAGCATTTATTCTTATTGCAACAGCTATTTTAAAATAAATCTATTTTTATTTTTTCAAAATATTTTTAATAAATATTTTTTTAATCAACAAAATCTTAATGCTTAATTTTTAGCTAAATGACATACAACTTCTACATGTGGATTGTTTGGAAACATATCTACAGCTTTTACTTTAGTTATCTTATAGTCATTTAATATAAATGATTTTAAATTAGGCATTAAAGTTTTTGCATTACAAGAAACATATATTATTTCTTTTGCATCAAAAGATACTATATCTGATATTGCATTATTATGTATCCCCATTCTTGGCGGATCCACTATTATAACATCTGGATTTGATTTAAGTTTTTTAACTTCTTCCTTTACATCTCCAGCAATGAATCTTACATTTGAAATACCATTTAATATAGCATTATCAACAGCTGCATCAACAGCTTCTTCTACTATTTCTATTCCTATTACTTCTTTTGCATCCTTTGAAACAATTTGACTTATAGTACCCGTTCCACAATATAAATCAAATATAGTCTTATCCTTTGATTCTCCCAAGTACTCTCTTACAACTTCATATAATTTTTCTGCTCCATAAGTGTTTGTTTGGAAGAATGAAAAAGGTGATATATTAAATTTAAGATCAAATAACTCTTCTCTTATAAAATCCTTACCATATATAAGTTTTGTTTCGTCAGGAGTAACAGCATCAGACATATTATCATCTAACGAATGTAATATACTTACTATATTTCCTTCTAAATTAAGATTTAACAACATATCCTTAAATTCATCCATATTAAATTCCACTTGTGTACTAGTAACTATATGAACCATTAATTCTCCAGTTTTAAATCCTTTTCTTATTATCAAATATCTCATATAACCTTGATGTAAAACTTTATTATAATGAGGTATATCTTTAGATTTAAAAAATTCTAAAGTACTTTTAAGAATATTATTATAATCAGTTTGAACAATCTTACACTTATCTACAGTTATAATATCAAAAGATCTTCCTTTTTTATGCATACCTAAAGTTGTAGGGCCATCTTTTTCTTCATTACCAAATGTATATTCCATCTTATTTCTATAATTATATTTTAATGGACTTGATATTAACCCCTCATATTCAAAACCTTCTATTTCTTCTTCTTTAAATAAATTTAAAACCATTTCCTCTTTTAATTTTGCTTGTGTCTCATACGGTAATGATAAATAACTACATCCTCCACATATTCCAAAGTGAGGACAAACTTCATTTGTTTCTAATGGTGATCTTTCTAGTACCTCTAAGATTTTACCTTCAATTTTTTTTCTTCTCACTTTTTTTATTAATATATTTGCCTTTTGTCCTTTTATACCACCTTTTAATTCAATCTTTTTTCCTTCGTGATATGCATAACTTCTTCCACCAATAGCCATTTCATCTATATTAAGTTCTAATTTTTGCCTTTTTTTCAATCTAATTCCTCCTTTAAAATACAATTTTTTAAATAATTTTTATTTAATTTTTGAATAAGCTTCTTTTATTTCTCCAATGTATTTTTTATTTTTACTTTCTAAAAATTCTATCAACCAATTAAGATCATAATTAACAATTAAATCATCTGTTAAATTTGTATTTTTTATTACTTCCTTTGCCAAAGAAAAATCTCCAATTTGAGTGTATATGTGAGAATCTGTGCCAACAACCATTTTTGTCTTATTCTCATTTGCTTTATTAATTATTTTTTTGCATAATTCTTTACTACCAGGTCTACTCTTACCAAAAGAACTATTATTTATTTCTAATAGAATATTTTTTTCTTTTGCTTTTTTCACTACTGCATCTATGTCTATTTCAAATTGTGGATTTCCAGGATGTCCTATTATATCTACATAAGGATTATCCATTGCTCTTAAAAGAGCTTTTGTATTTTCTATTTTATTTCCTGGTCTTAAACAAGGTGGATGTAAACTTGCTATAACTAAATCTAATTCTTTTAATGAACCTTCATCTATATCTAATCTACCTTTAAAATCTATAATATTTGCTTCTACACCTCTAAGCACCATAACACCTTCTAATATTCTTGGTATTATTCTTTGATTATTTATATGATAAATATGTGGTCCCCCTGGCATATTAGGACCATGATCTGTTTGTGCAATTAACTTTAATCCTTTTTTTTTCGCCTCAATACATAACTCTTTTAATGTTGAAAAAGCATGTCCACTTGCAATTGTATGGCAATGTAAATCAAATAACAACTATATCACCTATCCTTTTAAACTCTCTAATTCATCTTTAGTTAGCTCTCTAAATTCACCTAAAGAAAGATTTTCATCTAATTTTAAACTTCCCATTGATACTCTTTTTAAATATAACACAGTCATTTCTAGACTCTTAAACATTCTTTTAACTTGATGAAATTTACCTTCTCTTATTGTTAATTCTATTTTCGAATTCTCATCAGATTCTAAAATCTTTAAATCAGCACTCATACATTTGTACCCATCATCTAATATAATACCTTCTTTAAAATCTTTAATATGTTTCTCTTCTACTTTCGAATCTATAATTGCATAATAAGTTTTATCAACATGTTTCTTTGGTGCTAATAATTTATGCGATAATTTTCCATCATTAGTTATCAAAAGAAGACCTTCTGTGTCTATATCCAATCTTCCAACAGGTGCAGGGTCAAATATTTGTTCATCTATAGTAAGTAAATCAATTACAGTTTCATGCATATTATCAAACGTCGCCGAAATTACATCTTTTGGTTTATTCATCATAATATAAATAAATTCTCTATAATTTACTTTTTCATTTCCAATATATATCTCATCGTTATTTTCATCTACATGAAGTTTAGGGCTTTTTATAATGTCACCATTAACTCTTACTTTTTTTCCCATTATCACTCTTTTTATTTCTGATCTTGTTCCATACCCCATATTAGATAGTAACTTATCTATTCTCAAATTATTTCCTCCTAATTATATCTCCAATTTTTATCATATTTATTTTTAAGTGTATTGTTCGAAAGTTTTCCAAAACCCAAATTAAATCCTTCTACAGTTACTAAATTTAAACCTTTTTGACCTTCTACAAAAATTGTTTCACCTTTTAAATACTTAATAACTTCTATTGAGTCTTTTTTTAAATCAATAACTCTTTTAAATATTTCTTTATTAAAGGCCATAGCAAAAGCTTGAGATGGTTCAAATCTATTTTTCTTTAGTTCGCCCAATAATAAACCACTTCTTACAACTTTTAAATTTTTAGTTTCTACTAAATGATTTGGTAACAAATATACCTTATCTTTTATTAATTTTATTCTATCATCTATTTTAATATTTAAATTCTCATTTTCAAAGTCTATAAGTGCTTGTGGTTTTTTATCAAATTTTAAAACTTCATTATATTCTTTATCTTTAATTTCTGTATTCTTTTGCAAAAGTGCTAAAAAATGACCTTCACCCTTAAGATTAAATGGTAATAATCTAGCTACCTCATCTATACCATAACCTTTTTTTATTCCATATTCTTTTTTTATATCTATAAGAATAAAATCTTGATTATTTTTTAGAAATTCTTTTATAACTTCTTCATTTTCTAAAGTATTAAATGTACAAGTAGAATAAACTAACTTACCTCTATTTTTAAGCATTTTAGAGGCATTTGTTAATATTTCAAATTGAAGTTTTTTATAGTCTTCCACAGGAGTTTTTAACCAAGATTTTATCAATTTTTCATCTTTTCTAAACATCCCTTCACCAGAACAAGGAGCATCTACTAATACTCTATCAAAAAAATCAGGGAAATTATTCAAAAGCCTTTGTGGACTATCATTGACACCTATAAAATTTGTAATTCCATAAAGCTCCATATTCTTGATAAGTGGCTTTAATCTCGTACTATTTATATCATTAGTTACCAAAAACCCACTACCTTTTAATTTTGAAGCAATTTGAACACTTTTCCCTCCAGGTGCTGCACACAAATCCAAAACTTTATGATTTTTTTTCACATCTAAAACCTCTACAGGAAACATTGCAGAAGGTTCTTGTATGTAATATAATCCAGCATGATAAAGTGGACTTTTAGCTGGCTTTTCTTCTTCTTCATAATAATAACCATCTTCACTCCACATAATTTTTTCAAGTTTAAAGGGTGAAATACCTAAAAAATCATCTTTTTTGATTTTTAAGGTATTCACCCTTAATCCATAGTAACGATCATTTGTATATGTTTTTAAAAAATCTTCATAATCAGATTTAAAAAGTTTTTTCATATCTTCTAAAAATTCATTTGGTAAATTCATAATATATTTTTAATACCTCTCATTTATATAATCATCTATTAACGATAATTGTACTTCCTCTTTAAAAACCTTATTTTCTTTAAGTTTCTTTAATACTTCTTCATGCATTGAATGAAATATTACTGATTCAAAATCATAAAATACAATTTCTAATAGTTTATTTTTAAGTCCTTTTGCTTTAGTTTTTATATAATAACCTTCAACATTCTTATAATTTACAACTTCCATAAGAGAAAGTGTAGCTTCGTCTTTTTTTGCATAAAGTTCATTGATATCTTGTCTATACTTTGCTTGTTTTTCTAAATTACTTCTTTTTCTTATAAGATCATTTAATTTTAATTTAATATATTTTGCTCTAAGATTATAAAATTGATAATTATAAATAGCCTTAAGGGGTTCATCTATAACCTCATATGGCTTCATATTTAAATCTTTCAAATAAAAATAACTATCCTCAATATAATCCCTTTTATTTAAATCTCCTTGCAATAATTGTTGTATCATAATATCTCTTTGCTCTATAAATTTTTTAAAAAATTTTTCTTCCTTATTCATTTTTTCCTTCAACCTTTCTAACTAAAAAATCCAAAGAATTTTGTATATAATCTGATTTTTAGCACTCATTTATATTATACTTTTTATATATATTTATTACAAATATTTTTTAAAATTTTTCTTTATAAATTTCAATCCAATTATTAATATCAAATCTATATATTTTATATACTTAAAAAAATAAAATCTATACATTTATATATATCAAAATAGTGATTTTAATCAAATTTCAAATCATTATTTTGATAAAAATCAAAGTTTTTTATATTTTTTTGCAAAACAAAAGGTTTTCCTATAAGTTTTTTTCAATTTACTATGGCTTTTTTTTTAATTAGATTGTAAAATAAATACGAAGAATTTTATTTTATTATTTTATTTAAATTTTTAAAGGGTATATATTAATCGAGTTTTATTAAAAACATAATTAAACTAAAAAGTTTAATATCTTAAGGAGGATTTAATATGCCATTAGTAACAACTACAGAATTATTCAAGAAAGCTTACGAGGGGAAATTTGCAATAGGAGCTTTTAATGTAAATAATATGGAAATCGTACAAGGAATCATCGAAGCTGCTAAAGCAGAAAATTCAGGAGTTATATTACAAGCTTCTGCTGGTGCTAGAAAGTATGCTAGTGCTGAATTTTTAAAAGCTTTAGTTGAAGCAGCTGAAAAAGAATCTAGTCTTCCAATAGCTTTACATTTAGATCATGGTGATAGCTTCGAAATCTGTAAGCAATGTATTGATGATGGGTTTACATCAGTTATGATTGATGGTTCATCTCTTCCAATCGAAGAAAATATAGCTCTTACTAAAAAAGTTGTTGAATATGCACACTCAAAAGGAGTTGTTGTAGAAGCTGAACTAGGTAAATTAGCAGGTGTTGAAGATGACGTTAAAGTTGATGCTGCTGATGCAACTTACACAGATCCTGATGATGCAGTTAGATTTGTAAAAGAAACTAATGTAGACTCTCTTGCTATAGCAATCGGAACAAGTCATGGTGCATACAAATTTAGCGGAGATGCTAAATTAGATTTTGAAAGACTTGAAGTTATATCAAACAAATTACCAGGATTCCCACTTGTATTACATGGTGCTTCTTCAGTTCCTGCTGAATTAGTTGATTTATGTAATAAATATGGTGGAAATATACCAGGAGCTAAAGGTGTACCTGAAGAAATGCTAAGTAAAGCTGCTGAATATGGTGTTTGTAAGATTAACGTAGATACTGATTTAAGACTTGCAATGACTGCTGCTATTAGAAAAGTATTTAATGAAAATCCAGCTGAATTCGATCCTAGAAAATACTTAGGACCAGGAAGACAAGCAATCAAAGAAATAGTTCAACATAAAATTAAGAACGTATTTAGATGCTCAAATTCAGCAAAATAATATAAAAAAGAGGCTAAAAGCCTCTTTTTTTTATATTATTTATTGCTTATTTTAATTAATACTGGATCATGATCACTTACTCTACCATCAGCTTTAACAAATGGAGAATTTATATTTACAATATCAAAAGAAACATTTTTATTTTCATATAATGCTTTTGTAATAACCGCATTATCTAAAACTTGCGAAATACCATTATGATTATAAGTAAATCTTTCTTCAAAAGGAAGTTCATCAACTAAATTAATCATTTCTTCTCCCTTTAATACTTCTAATGTTTTTGAAAACTCATAATCATTTAAATCTCCAAGTATAATAACATTTGATTTTGGTTTTTTAACCAATAATTCTTTTACAAAATTATTTACAATTCTTGATTGCTCACATCTTTTTTCTAAGCTACCTTGAACTTGTGGTTGTTGTGTTCCAAATACAGGAGAATCTCCTCTTTTTGAACTAAAGTGACAGCCAACTACATAATAACTTTCTTCATTAAATACAAACTCTGCAAGAAGTGGTATTCTCGTATGCTCAAAAGCATCTTGATTTGTTCCTATTCTAGAAGGATTTGAAGATAAACTCCCATCTTCTTTTATATACACTTCCTGAGTAGGAAGTCCTTTTACATTTGCTTTTAATTTAACTCTATCATCTCTATAAATATAACCAACTCTTATATTTCCACCAGGTTTTCCACCTTCTAAATCTTTTCTTGGTGCTATTTCCGTATAAGAATAACTTACATCTTCATTATTAAGCTCTAAAGAAATAGATTTTATTTCTTCTATTAAGCCTTGATAATTTTTATCTGCTTTTACTATATCACTCTTAGTATCACCATCATCATCTTGCATTTCAACCAATGCTACAATATCAGGTGTTTTTAAATCCTTAACTATTGATTTTGCAATTTCTTTTGTTTTTTCTTCTGACTCTTCTAAGTAGAAATTCTCTATATTGTAACTTGCTATGTGTAAAGAATTTTCATCCCATTCTAAAGAAGTCTCTTTTCTCTTATTATCACCTTTTAAAAGATCTGGTAATTTGTTTTTATTTAATATTTTATATTTACCATAAGAATAAGACATTATCCCATCTATACTTTCTGTAAATGAATCTCCAACTGTTGGTCTAAAACTTAAATCATAAAATCTTCTTGTTTTATAACTTGTTATTGGTCTTATATCATCATCTATAGTTAATACTTCAGGTGATTTTAATTCATCTGTAAACTTTATACCATTCATAAAAGTCATTTTTTGTGATGAATTTTCACCACCGTTATTCAATACATATACCTCTCCATATCTTTCATCAGCACCAACTATAAGAGGATTTTCAATTCTAACAAGCATACCTTCTAATGATTCATAAAAATCAAGGGCATCTTCATTTGGATTAAATTCAGTCATAGAATCATTATCAACTATCTCTGTAGGTATATTAAGTTTCGTTAAACTTAAAGCATTTGGTAATTTATTATTATTTGATAATATGCTAACTTTATTTGAGTTTATTTGAGTTTCTGTTAAAGTATAATCCCAATTATCATTATTTTTTTCTACAACTTGACCATCAACACTTACCATATCTCCTGGGAATACTTTTTCTTTTGATCTTACAAATATTCCTTCACATGTACTTAAATCATTATCTATAGAAGAATCTGGTTCTTGCATGAAAAACCCTTTATTTTTTATAAATCCAGTAACAATACCTTTTATACCTTTTACATCTTTACCATCATAATTTGAATAATGAGATAATCCTTGAATATCTCTTATCTTTAACGATGTTCCTATTTCATATTCAAAAGTGACAATTTTAGATGAATTCATTCCCTCTTTAATAGCTATTGCCTTTATTATTGTATTATCTTTATTTAGTATAATTTTTTCACTATAAAGATTACTATTTTTATTTGGTTCATTTAAATTATTAATATCATTTCCTATTTCATAATAAATATTTGCATCATCTGTATTTGTATAAAGTTCAATTTCTGTTCCTTCTTCAACTAAAGATGGTATTAGTGAAGACTCTACTTTCGATACAGTCATTTGGTCTATTACAAAATCATTTTCATCTCTTAATATTATCTTTTGACCATAATTAAATTTTGAAACTCCTATTATTTCTTCATAAAGCATATTTAATTCTAATTTAATTCCATTTGGTGGTCTTACTAAAGTTTCACCAAATTCATCTTCCACAGTATAGTTTCCATATTTATCAACTGTTTTAATTATTACATTTTCCAATTTTACAAGCATACCTTCAACATCATTCGTATTATCCGTTGTAAAAATAAGCATAGGATCTATATATTCATTTTTCGATATAATTTTTACACTATCTTTATTTAATGGGTGAATTTGAGAATTATCTTTATATATTTCAATAATACCTTCCACTTGTATTTTATCCCCTATTTCTAAATCAGTAATATCTTTAACTTTATATTTAGATAAAGTTATTCCAGCACTACAGTCTTGTAAAAACACATCATAATCTCCAATTATTGCAGTAACTATTCCTTGAATAGTTGTTTCTTTTCCACTTTCTTCTCTTACATCAATTATAAAATCAACATCTTCTTCATTTAAAATACCCTTGTCAACTTCAGTATTTTCTGTCAATTTTAAATCTTCACTATTTTTCACTTCTTTTTCTATTTCTATATCTTTATCAATATTGTTTGCACAACTTACATTAAAACTAAACATTATTATCATTAAAGATACAAAAATGCTAAGATTTTTCTTATTATTAAATTTCATTTTATTCCTCCTTTAATTTGTCTTTATTTTTTGTTTTTTACAAGTGGGATTTTATTGTACTATTTTCTGAAAACATTTTCAATGATTTTTTTTAAATTTCAAAATAAAAAAATTTTTATAATTTTCTTTATTTTGATTTATAGATAATAGAAACTTTCTTAATTGTATACATTAAATAATAAACATTATCATTTATTTGTTTTTTCATTCTTTTAAATACCTAAAATAACAAGAATAGAACTTAATTAAATATCCAAATAAAATGATTTTATTCTTTAATAATCACGATTGATAGTTAAATATTAATCGTTAATAAATTAATAATATCATATTTTCTGTTTTTCGAAATTTTTTAAAATTTATGAAAATTTAAAATTATTTTAATATTTTACAATTATTGCATTCTTTAATATAATAGTTAGAGTAAATGCATGTAATATTCTAAAAATTTCTTAAATTACATATTTGCTATGTTATAAAATGCATTTTACAAAAATTTCTTAAAAGGAGTATATTATGACAAAAAAGAAAAATACAGATTTTATAGTTATAGGTTTAGCACTTTTTGCAATGTTCTTTGGAGCTGGGAATCTTATTTTTCCACCTTCTATAGGTATTAACTCTGGTGGAAAATTTTCATTTGCAATGTTAGGTTTCTTTATTACTGGTATAGGTATTCCACTACTTGGAGTTTTATCATTATCAAAAGCTGGTGGTACAGTTTATAAATTTGCTAATAAAGGTGGGAATATCTTTGGTAAATTATTTGGAATAATTGTAGTTTTATCAATTGGACCACTATTAGCAATTCCAAGAACAGCTGCTACAACTTATGAAATGGGTATTGTACCTGTATTTGGAACAATTAGTCCTCTTTTAGTTTCTGTTATTTATTTTGGAATAACATTAGCATTAGTTATAAAACCATCTGCAATAGTAGATAATATAGGTAAAATATT
The DNA here is from genome assembly GCA_025210335.1 of Peptostreptococcaceae bacterium. Lineage (GTDB taxonomy): Bacteria > Bacillota > Clostridia > Peptostreptococcales > Peptostreptococcaceae > JAOARY01. Next base: position 187,280 of record JAOARY010000067.1, read on the forward strand.
AACACCTGTTATATTAATAATTTTAGCACTTATAATTTTTAAAGGTATATCAACACCAATTGGACCTTTAAATCCTAATGTAGATATTAGCAATGCCTTTTCTGAAGGATTCTTAGGTGGATATCAAACTATGGATGCACTTGGTGCAATAGTACTTGGTGTTATAGCTATAAATGCAGTTAAAGATAAAGGTTATACTGATGAGGGAATTCAAAGAAAAATGATTTTAAAATCATCATTAATTGCAGCATCAGGTCTTGCTATAGTTTATGGAGGTTTATTATATCTAGGAGCAACATTATCACAAACTTTACCATTAGACACACCAAAAACAGAGCTTATGATTTATATTGCTCATACTTTACTTGGTAATGTGGGAACTTATTGTTTAAGTATATGTGTATCATTTGCATGTCTTACTACATCAGTTGGACTTACTGCAACTGTAGGTGATTATTTTTACAATTTATCTAACAAAAAAATAAAATATGAATATATAGTAATTGCTACAGCTTTATTTAGTACAATAATGTCTGTTGGTGGAGTAGAAAAGATTGTAAAAATTTCTGTACCACTATTAGTTCTTATTTATCCTTTATCAATAGTTCTAATTTTATTAAATTTAGTTTCAGATAAAATTAATGGTAAATTACCTTACCAAGGCGCTCTTATTGGTGCATTTATAGTTAGTTTAAACGATTGTTTTGGTGCCATGGGTGTTCAAATTGATGCTTTTAATAAAGTAACATCTGCACTACCTTTAGCTAAACAAGGATTTGGTTGGTTAGTACCATCACTTATTGGATTTTTTGTATGTCTTTTAATTTCAAAGAATAATAGTACCAAAGATCAATTAAAAAAAGTAAGTTAATAAAATTATATATAGACTTATTTTTATATAATAATATTTATAAATAAAAAAACACCTATAATATATAGATTGAAATCTAAATATTATAGGTGTTTTTTATATTTATTTTTATATCATTCACATGAAAATGACTAATTTAAAGAAATTAATTCATTTTGTATAAATATCCGGAATTTTCTGTTTTTTGATTTTTTGAAAATCGAAAATTTCTAGATTGTATACAGTGTATTATTTCTTTTTATTTAGACATATAAATTTTTTTTTATACAGATCCTCTCAAAAAAGCGTTTTCCTTATTTCGAAGAATATTATTAATTATTATTATTTTTTTTAATTAATTTTTATTGGTTAATTTTTAATCGTTAATACTTTGATAATTCTACATTGTGTTATTTTAAGAAAATTCATTAAATTCAAAATATTATTTTTTATATTAATGTTTTACAAATAAGGTTTCTTTGTATATAATTTTATTAAAGCTAACTAAATTGTCTAAAAATTTACTAAATTACATAATAAATAATTTATTATTCAATTAATTTTTATTCATTTATCATTTATAAAAATAAAATATAAGAAAAAGAGGCGATATTATGACAGAGAAAAACGTTACCACGAAAAAAAGAAATGATTTTATAGTAATAGGACTTGCTTTATTTGCAATGTTTTTTGGAGCTGGGAACCTTATCTTTCCACCATCAATCGGTATTGAAAGTGGAAATGCTTTTGTCTTTTCTACTATAGGATTTTTTATAACAGGAATTGGAATCCCACTACTTGGAGTTTTAGCAATATCAAAATCAGGTGGTACAGTTTTTACTTTTGCCAATAAATGTGGAAATATACCAGGAAAAATATATGGTGTTATCGTTGTAATGGCAATAGGACCCTTATTAGCAATTCCAAGAACTGCTGCTACAACTTATGAAATGGGTATCGTTCCTATCTTCGGAAATATAAGTCCATTATTGGTTTCAATTATTTATTTTGCAATAACTTTAGCATTTGTTTTAAAACCATCTTCATTGATAGATAATATAGGTAAAATATTAACACCTGTAATTTTACTAATCTTAGCTATACTTATTTTTAAGGGAATCAAAACACCAATTGGAGATTTAAAAGAAGGTTCTTCTATGATTGCTTTTTCAAAAGGTTTTTTTGGTGGGTATCAAACAATGGATGCACTTTCAGCCATCGTTTTAGGTGTAATTGTTATTAATAGCGTTAAAGATAAAGGTTATACAGATGAAGTTATTCAAAGAAAAATGATTTTGAAATCATCATTAATCGCAGCATCTGGTTTAGCTGTTGTTTACGGAGGGCTTTTATACTTAGGAGCTACAGCTTCAAATGTATATCCAGCAGATATTTCGAAAACTAAATTAGTTATTAATATTGCATCAGCTATATTAGGATCTTCAGGTAAATATCTACTTGGTATTTGCGTTGCATTCGCTTGCCTTACAACATCAATTGGGCTTACAGCTACAATAGGTGATTATTTTCATAATCTATCTAATAAAAAATTAAAATATGAACATGTCGTAATTGCAACTGCTGTTTTTAGTACTGCAATGGCTGTTGGTGGTGTTGAAAAAATAGTTTTAATATCAGTCCCTCTATTAAATATGATTTATCCTCTTTCAATAGTATTAATTATTCTTAATTTATTTGCAGATAAAATAAATGGACTTTTACCTTATCAAGGTGCTCTTATCGGAGCATTCATTGTAAGTTTTAACGATTGTTTAAATTCTGCTGGACTAACGATAGGTTTTTTAAATAATATAATGTCAAAATTATTTTTAGCAAAACAGGGCTTTGGTTGGTTATTACCAGCAATAATCGGATTTATAATTGCTAGTATGATTTCTAATATTAAATCAAACAACAAAGATTTGAAAAAAGCAAGTTAATTTAATAATGTTGAAAAAATATTTATTATAAATTTAAATAAAAAAACCTTAAATCATGAATGATTTAAGGTTTTTTATTATTTAACTAAAAAATTTATTGTTCTTTATATTCTCTAGCTTCTTCTTCTTTATTTAAAACTCTAAGTGTTCCAAGTGCTAAAGATTCTAATTCATGTTCTCCTGGCATTATTTCTACATCTGCAATAAATTTAACTCTATTTAATATCCATCTTGTAAACATTTTCGAATATGCAATTCCACCAGTTATAACAATATAATCAACATCACCACTTACAACAGTAGCAAGTTCTCCTATTCCCTTTGCTATTTGATATGCCATAGCTTCATAAATTACCTTTGCTTCTTCATTTCCTTCTTCTATTAACTTTTCAACTTCTCTTGCATCCACCGTGTTTAAATAAGCTTTTAGACCACCTTTTCCTCTTAATTTCTTATGCATAGTTCTTTTATCATAGTCCCCACTAAAACATAAATCAATTAACTTTTTACAAGGAACCCTTCCAGCTCTTTCTGGTGAAAATGGACCTTCATCATCTGATATTATATCAATCATTTGTCCTTTTTCATGAACACTAACAGAAATCCCCCCACCAAGATGTGCAACAATCATATTTAAATCTTTATATTTTTTATTATATTTTTGTGCAGTCTTAATAGCCATTGCTCTTGAATTTAATGCATGACTAAAACTAGCTCTTTTTATTTCTGGCATTCCAGAAATTCTAGCAATATCTTGCATTTCATCGACTGCAACCGAATCATATATACAAGCAAGTATATCAAATGGTTTTGCTATTTCATAAGCAATTAAAGCACCTAAATTAGAAGCATGTTCTAAAACAGGATTTTCACTAAGTCTTTTTACCATAGTCTCATTTACTTTATATGCACCTGACTTAACTGGTGGTAATATTCCACCTCTACCTACAACCGCAGATAAATCACTTGTCTTATAATTATTTTCTTCAAGAGCCTTAATAACAGCCTCTTTTCTCATTTCAAATTGATCTTGCACTTTTTCATATTTTTCAAGTTCATTAATATTATGATCTATAGTTTTTGTAAAAATATTTTTTTCATTTTCAAATAAAGCTATTTTTGTAGAAGTTGAACCTGGGTTAATTGCTAATATCTTATACATAACATCACCTCGAATTAATCTTTTTTCTTTTTTGCAAATGCAAGTATTGCACCTAGTGCAATTGATAGCATGGCTGCCATTATAACTCTGTATTCACTTGGTAGTAAAAAAGTTATTGTATGTGCTGGAATCCAAAAGAATGGTATTGTTTTTAATATTACGAAAGATATAAATCCATTCCAATCTATATTATTTAATATATTATTCAATTTGGTACTTTTATTTTCATAGGATAAATCTATATAAGTATCAGTTATTCTATGTCCAGCCATCATAACTGGAGCAAAAGTCATATTCATTATACTACTTGTAAAAAAAGCAAACGCTAAGTTCGAATTCCTAAAAGGAAGCAAATTCTTATCTAGTGTAGCCTTAATTCCAGAAGCAAATATATTAAATACTAAAACAATCATCATTCCAATTATACCCCAAATAAAAGCTCTTTTTAATATTCCTTGTGGTATTTCCCAATTAGAAAGAGATATTCTTCTTGCAAGTAATTCCCCCATAGTTGCCAATATAAAAAACTTAATAAAGCCACTTATATATGGACTTGCCTTTGTAAAGTTTATAAAAACATCATGAGTTTTGGGATATAATAAAAAAGTAACTATCCCTATAAGTGTCACAATCCATAAAATATCATTCTTTTTCAATAAAATCAACCTTTCAAACTTTATATAGTTTAAATAAAAGTGCAGATATCTGCACTTTTATTTAAATTATTATTATTCAGCTAAATCCATTCCTAATTTAATGGCTTTTATATTTAAATCAACAAATTTTTCTTTCACATTTTCTTTTATTATTTTTTCCCAATTTATATCATCAAGTCCCATAGACTTAACTAAAGTTCCTAATAATATAACATTCATAACTTTCGAGTTACCAAGTTCCAATGCTTTTTCATTTGCATTTAATACTTTCGTTTTTACTTTACTTGATATCTCATCTAAAATTTCTTTTGGATACTCTGCTTTTCCATTTAAAATAGGCATTGATTCTATTTCATGATCATTTACAACAGCTTTACCATCTGGCTTTAAATATTTTAACCATCTTAATGCTTCCATCTTTTCAAAAGAAACTAATATATCCGCTCCACCAATTTCTATAACAGGAGATTGAACATCATCACCATATCTAACTTGTGAAGATACTGAACCACCTCTTTGAGACATACCATGAATTTCACTCATTTTAACATCATAACCAGCTTCCATAAGACCTGTTGTTAAAAGCTTACTTGCAAGTATAGTTCCTTGACCTCCAACACCAACTAATAATATACTCTTTGTCATATTAATTTTCCTCCTTAGTTATAGCATTTACTGGACACACTTGTAAACATACCTCACAACCTACACATTGATCTTTATTTATAGTTGTTTTTTTAGTTTCTTTATTAAAACTTAAAGCAGGGCAACCAGTTTTTATACATTTTCTACAACCAATACACTTTTCATGATCTACAACACATTGCTTTTTAAAAGCATCTTTAAATTCTTCTTTATCTTGATCTGAGAATTTTTTAAGAACACATGGCCATCTAGTTATTATCACACAAGGTTCATCTAAATCAAAAGCCCAATCAAAAGCAGATTTCACATCATCTAATCTATTTGGATCTACAGTTTTTACTTTATCTATTCCACATGCTCTTACTAATTGTTCTAAATCAACTTGTTTTGTAGGCATTCCTTGTAAAGTATATCCTGTTCCAGGATTTTGTTGATGTCCAGTCATTGCAGTTATTCTATTATCTAATATGACATTTATAGTATTACTTCTATTATAAGCAACATCTAAAAGAGAATTTATCCCTGTATGAAGGAATGTTGAATCTCCAAGCACAGAAACCACTCTCATATCATTATTTTTCATATTAAATACTTTTTGTGCTCCATGACCCATACTCATACTAGCACCCATACAAATTGTTAAATCCATTGCATTATATGGTTCTGCAAAACCTAGAGTATAACAACCAATATCTCCAGAAATCATAACATTTTTTCTTTTCCCAAGTTCATAGAAAAATCCTCTATGTGGGCATCCTGCACATAATGTTGGTGGTCTTGGTACTACAAGTTCTTCATTGTATTCTATTGAAGGTTTCATTTCGTTATATACTGATTTTCTTATTACATCAGGTGTCATTTCTCCATTGTAAGGGAATACATCTTTTCCATGACAATCTATCCCCATTATTCTAAGTTCATTTTCTATATAAGGATCATTTTCTTCTATTACATATATTTTATCTACTTGATTTGCAAATTCTTTTATCTTTTCAAGTGGTAATGGACATGTAAATCCTAATTTAAGATATGATGCTTCTTTACCAAAAACCTCTTTTGCAAATCTATAAGATCCACCTGATGCTATAACTCCTATTTTCTTATCATTCCATTCAAAGAAGTTTAATTTTGTTGTATTTGAAAACTCTAATAAATCTTTAGTTCGTTCTTCTACTTTCACCCTCATAAGCTTAGCATGAGCTGGAACAGAAACAAATTTTTTTGCATCTTTTTTATATTCTTTTATTCCAATTTCTTCTCTATCTAAGCAATTTACTATTCCTTTAGAATGACATACTCTAGTTGTGACTCTAAATAAAACAGGTGTATCATATTTTTCACTTATTTCAAAAGCTTCTTTAATCATATCTTTCGCTTCTTGGCTATCAGATGGTTCTAGCATAGCTATTTTAGCAAATTTAGCGTAATTTCTATTATCTTGTTCATTTTGAGATGAATGTTGACCTGGTTCATCTGCTGTTACCAAAACTAAACCACCATTAACACCTGTATAAGCATAAGTAAATAATGGATCTGCTGCAACATTAACTCCAACATGTTTCATTGAAGCTAAAGATCTTGCTCCAGCAACAGAAGCACCTATAGTCGCTTCTAACGCAACTTTTTCATTAGGAGCCCACTCGGCTAATATACTATCTTTGTATGTAGCTATATTTTCAAGAATTTCAGTACTAGGTGTCCCTGGATATGCACATGCAAACTTAACACCAGCTTCATAAGCACCACGTGCTATAGCTTCATTACCAGTCATTAATTTTTTCATCTTTCCACTCCCTTTTTAAATTAAAATGAATTACGTTTTAAAAAGTATTGCAATTTATATGCCAATACATTTTATTTTTTCCAAATATACTTTATACAAACCATATATTAACTAAAAATCGTTTTCATTTGAATTTCAATTATCGCTATATAGCCTACTTTTTCTAAAATTCTTTAAATAATATTAATAATTAATATATTATTATTACAAATGTTTAATCTAAAATTTTGATATTTTTATATTTAAATTAAATTAAAATAAAAAAAGATTAGGATTTTAAATTAAAAACCTAATCTTTTTGTTTATTTTTTTTAACATAATGTTCAATTTTTTAATCATTTTTTAAAATAAAAAAAGATAAATATATATTATTTATCTTTTTTTATTTTATTCCATAAAGAAGTTCTACTTATACCTAGTATTTTTGATATTTCATTTTTAGAAAAGCCCGCCTTAAAAAGCATCTTTATTATACTTTTTTCTACTAAACTATTTATTTCTTTTAGATTTATTATATTCTTCAGTTTTGTATTTTTAATATCGATATCATTTGCAAAATCTTCTTCTAAATTTCTAAATATCAACTTATTTTTTTCTAAAGCATAATGTTCCTCATCAATTTCTTTTGTATCTGTTAATTTTTTATTATCTAAAGAATGATTTAAATCAATTTCATTAAATAGCAAATATCTTTGTACTATATTTCTAAGTTCTCTTACATTTCCAGGCCAATTATAATTTATAAGACTTTCTTTCTCTTCTTTTGACAAAGAAATATTATTTTTTTCTTCATTCAATATATATATTAAATGCTCAAATAATGGAATTATATCATCTTTTCTATCTCTAAGAGGTGGAATCTTTAATTCCAGCATATTCAGTCTATAAAAGAGATCTCTTCTAAATGTTTTATCATAAACTTTTTCTTTTAATTCCTCATTTGCAGCAGCTATTATTCTTACATCAAGTGGAATTACGTAGTCAGAACCAAGTCTCATAACTTCCTGTTCTTCTAATACTCTGAGCAATTTACCTTGTAAATTAAGTGGTATTGAATTTAATTCATCTAAAAATAAAGTTCCTTTATGAGCAATTTCAAATAAACCAGGTTTTCCACCTTTTCTTGCACCAGTAAATGCACCTTCTTCATATCCAAACAATTCACTTTCCAATAAATTTTCTGAAATAGCAGCACAATTTATAGCTACAAAAGGTCCACTTCTTCTATTACTTATATTGTGTATGCTTTGAGCAATCATTTCTTTTCCAGTTCCACTTTCTCCATATATAATAACTGTAAAATCACTCATTCCAATTCTTCTTGCTTTTTTTATAGTGTTAATCATATTATTATCTTTTGCAATCATATCATTAAAATTATATTTTGCAATGAGTCCTTTTTTGTTTATTTGATACCTTATTTTCTTTTCTAAATTTTGTAATTTTGTAATATCTTGAAACGAACATAATGCTCCATAAATTTTTCCATCCACTTCTATAATCGATGTATTTGTTGTAAGTACAAGATTATTTAAATATCTTACCTCTCCATACGAATCTTTTTTATTCACAAGATATTCACTCAAAAAATTCATATTTGAAAAAACCTCATTAATTTTTTTACCTATAACTTCATTTTCTTTTTTTAAAAGTTTTTTAGCCTTTTCATTAAATATTACAATTTTAAAATCATTATCAATAGCTATTATAGCATCGTGAACACCATTTAATATATTTTTTAAAACCTGAGACCAATATTTCTCACTTTCCAAATTATCAATAAGATCTTTTGTGTATTTTATAGTTTCATATAAAGAATCTTTTGATGCATTTAAAAAAACGGTGTCTATATTGAGTTTCTTACAATAATTAAATGCTATTCCACCACCTATAATTACAACATCATCTTTAAATTCCTTATATTCATCTATTTTTTTAATAATTTCATCTTTATTTTTAAATCTTTCAATTTTAATATTAGTTTTTAATACATTCATCCAATCTTTTTTTTCAAAATAAATTTCATCCCATAAAAATAATATAATTCTCTTCTTATATGTTATTGCCTTGTTTATTGCTTGAAGTATATCTATGGCTGTTATTTTTAATCTAATCAAAGGAATATTTACCTTTCCAAAGCTATGAAAAAAACCACCACTTCTTGCAATTATAGCTTTTACACCTTTTTTTTCAAGATATATTCCTTGATTTTCTATTTTTTTTGAATCTAATATATCTATTAGGAATTCTTCATTATCATAATCATCTTTAAAAAGCTCTTTAACTCTATTTTCCAATTCTTTATCTGGAGCTAAAATTCCTATTTTCCCCAAAATATCACCCCTAAATGAACTTAATAATAATTATTTTTCACAAAACTTATAATCCATTATATTAAAGCAAAAATATTTGATTTTTTAAGTCTTTTAAGAATCTTAATTTTTGCACCATTTTCCTGAAACTTCAGTTCATAAACTTTGGTTGTTTTAAATAAAGCATTGATAAAATGTTCGACTATTCCAAGCTTTTTAAATTCATCTATATACATTTTTTCATATAAATAAAAATCTATAGCTATTAAATCATCAAAATATTTAAGCCTTTCATCTTTAGTTAAATATTTTTTTAAAGGTTTAAATTCATTACAATATTCTATTTTATAATTAAAAACATCCTCATTTACTGTATAATTATATTTTGATTTTATATCATTAAAAATTTCTATATTAGATTCTTTTATTCTTCTATAATTAGCTTCATAATCATCTTTTGTCCAAAACCCATAAATTCTACAATTTAATGGTCTTACATCATATATTAAACATTTTTTATCATCTGCTAAAAATGGACATTTATGCTTATAATCATATTCGTAAACATAATAATTCAATATTTTATCTATGATTTCTTTTTCCATTTTATTTTTTTTTATGTATTCTCTTATATTATAAAATTCAGCGAAACTAGCTTCAACTGATTCACTACAGCAACTAGCGCATCCACTACACATCCCAGATGGTGTATTTTGATATATCTTATTTAAATTTTTTCTTATATATACTAAATCATTTTCTTTTAAATTACTCATATTGTTTCCTTTCCTTTATAAACTTCTATAAAATAGAATAATTTTTAATATGTTATTAAGATACTTTTTTTAATAATATTTTTTCTTTATATAAATAAGTAAATATTATAGTTCCTATTATATAAAAACATACTGTAAAGTAATATGGCATATTATAACTATAAACCTCCATAATATATCCTCCAAATAAAATTCCTACAGCTCTCATAAAATTACTTGATAAAGAAAAGAAACTGCTTAAATTGGCTCTATCATTTTTATTTACCAATTCCATAGATAGATTTTGTATAAGTGGTTGTGCCATATTCATAAGCGTTGATCTCATGAAAAATGAAATATAAACAAGTATCAATCCTTGTGGAAATGCTATTGAAAGTAAAAATGGTATTGATACTACTTGACATAAAACAATTGATTTTGCTCTACCAATACGCTTTGATATAAAAGGTATTATAAATCCACCAATAACACATCCAAATTGTGCAAATGACAAAATACTACCAACCAAAGAATCCGTTATATTCATAGAATATTTTAAATAAATACTAAAAAAAGGTACAACCATCCCAGCTCCAAAACCTATAGTAGAATTGTATATCATAAATAGTAAAACTCTTTTATTTAAAATATTTTTATAACTTTTTAAGCAATCTATTATATTTCTACTGGTAAAATTCTCTTCTTCTTTCATTGTAAAAACAAAAAACATCGATATTAAAGCTAAAAAAGCTGAACCAATTATCACAATTTGTAATGATAATATAGTTTCAAAAGTATTTTTTAACATAGTAGAACTCATTCCACCTAATAAATTACCTAAAACCATACCTATGTTTTTAAGTGCAAAATTAAGACTTAATACTAAAACTCTATTTTCTACTTTTGCATTTTCTGTTAAAAATAAAGCCTCTCCTGTAAGTTGTACACTAAAACCAAACCCACATAATATAGCCATTAAATTAATAATCATTTTGCTTTTTACCACAACTATTAAAGAAGTACCCATAAAAATACATAAAAGTCCCAATAAAAAACTCTTCTTGCGACCTATTTTTTCAAGTAAATATGCACTTATTATTGAACCTACAGCTGTTGACATAGTTTGTATTGAATAAATATTACCTACAAAAGTTTCTCCATATCCTTTTTCTTTTAAATAAATTCCTACAAACATAAAGTAAATAGCCATTATAAATGATGTAGTTATGCTAAGTACAAAAAAGTTTTTAACATTTAAATTAAATTTTCTTTTAGTCACCCAAATCACCCTTTTTTTGTATTAAATAATTATGTACATAAAATATTATAACTTAAAGAAAAAAAATATTATATATTTTTATTTTTTATGTTTTAAAATATTTTATAGAGGGTAAATATAAAATAACAAAGATATCCGTGGATGTGATAAGTAGATTGGCATTTGCTTGATTTTAAGGATATGTATATTGTAATACATCTAAAATCGATTTAGCAGTTTGTGTTTTATAAAAATGGATATTAGATTTTTAATCTAATATCAGGATTAGGTAGAATCAATAGAGGATAGAGATTTTTGTTGGTTTAGATTTAAAGTTTTTAAGCTTTAAAATTTCAAAATACTTTGTTAGGAGGTATTTTTATAGACGCAATAAAAGGAGAGATAAAAACTGAATAACATGTTTGTAAATAATATGCATGGGGTCTTTGTTAAATGAGATGATTTTATTGATTAACTATCAATTGTAATCATCTCATTTTTATTTATATAGAAATTCTATTGTAATTTCTATATAATTATCTATATACATATTATTTTGATAAAAATTATTAAATACATTATAAATTTATAATTATTAGGTTTATAATAAAAATTTCAAATCTAATTCAAGGAGTAATTTTTTTATGCAAAAATTAAAAAGCAATTCAAATGAATCTATATTTAAAAAATACATAATGGTAGTAGCCTGTATATTCTGGGCTGGAGCTTTTATAGCAGGTAAATTTAGCGTAAAAGAATTCCCAGTATTTTCGCTTACTTTTTTCAGATTTTTCTTTGCCGTGATCCTTATGATTCCTATATTGAAAATAAAAAATGAAAGCTTTAAAATTGATAAAGATGATTTTTATACTTTTTTAAAATTAGGAATTATAGGTATGGTTGGTTATCATATATTATTTTTTATGGCTTTAAAATTTACCTCTTCAGGTAATTCATCTCTTATAGCTGCAACAAATCCAATTATAACAACCATTTTAGCATATATCTTTTTAAAAGAAAAAATAAGTATAAAGAATATAATGTCTATATGCATATCTTTTTTTGGGGTATTGATAATAATTAGTAATGGAGATATTAACTTTATTACCAATATGCACTTTAATAAAGGAGATATTATTATGGTGTTTGCTGTATTTTGTTGGGCTAGCTACAGTATAATGTCTAAAAATATATTAAAAAAATATTCTCCCCTTAAGGTAACTTTCTATGCATTTTTATTTTGTACTGTATTTTTAATTCCATTTGTAATATATGAAAATCCTATGTCTTATATTCCAAACACAACTTTAAAAGGTTGGTTAGCAGTACTGTATATGTCCATATTTGCATCTTTAATTGGATATTTGATTCAACAAATTTCAATAAAAAATATAGGCCCTTCGAAAACAAATTTATATATAAATTTAGTACCTATGTTTTCAATGGTTTTAGCTTACTTTATTTTAGGTGAGCCTGTAACAAAAATAAAATTAATAGCAGGACTTTTTATAGTAACTGGTGTTTATTCAAATATGAAATTTAAATCTTAAAAATCTTAAATTTATATAATTAATTTTTATCAAAAAATAGAAATTAAAAACCCTATATGATTATTAATTAAAAATAATGGTTGTATAATTTTTGGTGTTGGTGAAATATCCAACACTTATTTTTTTACAAAAAAAAATAGACATTTAGCACAAGATCCTTGTATAATGTAATCGCCTAAAACCACATTAAGGAGTGAACTAAATGTCTAATAATA
>JAOARY010000068.1 GCA_025210335.1 Peptostreptococcaceae bacterium
CCATAGCACTAACTTCTAATAAACTAACATCCATCCCCCATACTATAAGAGCTGGAACTGTAAATATAACCCCTGCTGCTAATGATTCCCCTGCTGAACCAATAGTCTGACACATGTTATTTTCTAAAACATTACCTCTTTTTAATACTCCTCTTAAAATTGCCATTGAAGCAACTGCTGCTGGAACAGATGCACCAACAGTTTGTCCTAGTCTAAGACCAAGGTAAGCGTTTGCCGCTCCAAAAACTAATGAAAGTATAATACCAATAATAATAGATGTCCATGTAAGCTCAGGTATAACCTGTGAAGCTTTTATATAAGGTTTGTAATTATCTCCATGTGTTATCTCATAAGCACTCGGATCCAAACCTTTTCTGGAACCTTCTTTAATAGAACTTTTTTCTAAAGCCATATTAAACCCCTCTTTCAATATTATTTGAATTGTTATGTAATTCATTTTTATTATATATAAAATTTTTTTTAATATCTACACAATAAAAAAAGTTCTCTATATTCAAATCATTTTAATTTTTCTTTATTTTCAAAATTTTAATTTTTTTATAATATATTCTTTTTATTTGTATATGTATTTATTACTATAATATATATTTTTACAACTTTAATTTCATATTATTGAATAATAATATTTTTCAATAATCATTGTTACATTATTTTATTAATCTTATTACATTTTTTTAATATTAAATAAAATACTTTAAATCAAATATTTGTAATTCAATTTTATTATATAAATATTTTTAATTGAATATATCCTCATATTTTTCCGATAACATTAATGATTATAAAAATATGAGGAGGACTTATTTTGAATTTTTTTCGAAAAAAAAAGAAGAAAGCAGATAATAAAGATGTACAAAATAAAAAAAATAATAAAGAAGAAAATGTAGATATAAAAGTAAAACAAAATAAATTTCAAAAACAAATTCAAAAAATGGATCAGGAGAAGAAAGAAAAAATGATGGAAGCCTTAGCAAATGCAATCAAAACATCACTAAAAAAAGATGAATAGCTTCGTTGAAAATTAACCTTTTAAATGATAAAATATTATAGTATTAAAAAGTTAATAAAGAAGGTGTTATCTTGAATAAAGATGATTTTATAGGAGTTTTTGATTCAGGTGCAGGTGGAATTAGTTTACTAAAGGAAGCTTTAAAGATTCTACCTAATGAAAATTATATTTATTATGGTGATTCTAAAAATGCACCTTATGGAATAAAAACAAAAGATGAAGTTGAAAATTTAACTATAAAAATTTGCGAAAAATTAATTAAGAAAAACTGCAAAGCTATAGTTATTGCATGTAATACTGCAACAAGTGCAGGTGCTAAAAAGGCTAGAACAATTTTTAATATTCCAATATTAGGTGTTGAACCTGCTTTAAAACCAGCTGTAGAAAATACTGAAAATGGAAAAATTATAGTTTTGGCAACTGATATGACTTTAAAGGAAGAAAAATTTAAAAATCTATATAATATATATAAAGAAGATAGAGAAATTATAAAGATTCCTGCACCAAAATTTGTATCTATGATAGAACAAAAACATTTAGATGATGTTTATGCAAAAAATATTATTGATTTTTATTTAAAAAAATACAAAGATGACAATATATCAGCAGTAGTTCTTGGCTGTACTCATTTTATATTTCTAAAAGATATTCTTTTTAATTATTTTAAATCAAAACCACTTATAGTGGATGGGAATTTAGGTACTGTAAATAATTTAAAGAGGATTTTAGAAAATAAAGATCTATTAAATAGCGGCATAAAAGAATCAAAATTAGAAATTATAAATTCTTCTAATGATGATTATTTTGATGATTTATACAAATATCTTTTATATCTTTAAAAGTATATTTACTAAAATCAAAAAACAAAATACTCTTTATAATATATTAAATAATGATATTAAATAATTTTATAAAATTATTTTTTTATAAAATTAAAGAGGCTATAAAATAAAGTATATACTTTATTTTATAGCCTCTTTTGATGAAATTATATTATTATTTGATTTAGATGTATTTATTAATTTTTATCTGATTAAAATATCCTTAAATTTTGACAATTTTGAATTTTCTTTTCAGAAAAAAAGGTTGGTAAACCAACCTAAAAAATCAAAATAAATAATATAATTAAAATCCAACTTGCCTTAAATTACATATTAAAAGTTTGCTTCGATGTACTTTTCAGCACTAACTGAAGCGATAGCACCATCAGCACTAGCAGTTATAACTTGTCTTAATAACTTTTCAGTACAGTCTCCTGCTGCAAAGATACCTTCAACATTAGTTTTCATGTTGCTATCAGATATTATATAACCTGAATCATTCATATCTATTAGACCTTTAAATACTTCTGTATTTGGAAGGTATCCTATAAAACAGAATAATCCCATAGTTCCATCTTCTTCTGGAGCTTTGATTTCAAAAACTTCTTCAGTTTTTCTGTTTTTGAATACTATAGATTCTAATATTCCATCACCTTTTATTTCTTCAACAACTGTATCATACATGATTTCAAGCTTTTCATTTTTGAATGCTTTTTCTTGTATAGATTTAGCTGCTCTTAATTCATCTCTTCTATGAACTAAAGTAACTTTTCTTGCAAATTTAGTTAAATACATAGCTTCTTCAACAGCTGTATCTCCTCCACCTACTGCAAACACTTCGAAATCTTCAAAGAAATCAGCATCACAAGTAGCACAATAAGATACACCTTTACCTGTTAATTCTTTTTCTCCTGGAGCTCCTAATTTTCTTGGAACCGCACCAGTAGCAATTATAACAGTTTTAGTCTTGTAAGTTTCTTTTTCACATTTAACAATTTTGTATTGTCCTTCAACTTCAATTTTTTCTACACTATCTTTTATTCTTGTAGTTCCAAATTCTTCACATTGTTCTACCATTCTAGCTATAAGACTTGGTCCAGTAGCATTTGGTATAGATCCTGGATAGTTTGCAACTTCGTCAGTTGTAACTATTTGTCCACCAGTTTTATCTCTTTCTATTATTAATGTCTCTAATTTTGCTCTTGATCCATAAAGTCCAGCTGCTAAACCAGCAGGTCCTCCACCTATAATTATAATGTCATATATCTTTTCCATGTTATTCACCTCTAATTACTTTTATATTAATTTTTTTAAACTTCTTCTTTTGATAAAACTTTATATAATGATACACAAGCTGCAAGCATTATTATAATAAATGGGAATGCTGCTGCAACTGAAATCGTTTGCAGTGCACCAAGTCCACCCGATAATAATAAACCTGTTGCTAATGCTGATTGAACTAATCCCCAAAGGATTTTCTTTGGATTAGATGGGTTTAAGTCCCCTTCTGATGTGAACATTCCAAGTACAAAAGTTGCTGAATTTGCCGAAGTTATAAAGAATGTACATAATAATACTATAGCTACAAATGATAATATATTTCCTATAGGATAGTTTTGGAATGTTGCAAATAAACCTACTTCAGGTGCTGCTTTTATACTTTCTAATACACTTACATCAACTATCTCTGCAAGATTTAAACTTAGTGATCCAAATACAGCAAACCATACAAAAGAAGCCATTGCAGGAGCTAATATAACACCTAATGTAAATTCTCTTATAGTTCTACCTTTTGAAATTCTAGCGATGAAAGATCCAACAAATGGAGCCCATGCAATCCACCAAGCCCAGTAGAATACAGTCCATCCATTAACCCATGAATTATCTCCAAAAGCTTCAAGATGTAAACTATCAAATACAAATGTATTTAAATAATCTCCCATACCACTTGTAAATGCTTGTACAGATTTTAAAGTTGGTCCTACTATAAATGTTAAAGCTAATAAAGAACCTGCTAATACAAGATTTATATCTCCAAGTGCCTTTATTCCTTTATCTATACCACTTACCGCAGTCCATATAAATATTACTGTAACAACTGCAATTATGATTATATTTGTAAATTGGTTATTTGGTATACCAAATAAATAATTAAGTCCACTATTAATCTGAATAGTTCCCATACCTAAAGATGTAGCAACACCTGCAACTGTTGCAAATACTGCAAACACATCAATCATCTTACCTATAGGTCCTTTTACACCCTTTTCACCTAAAATTGGTGTAAATATACTACTCATCATAGCAGGCATGTCTTTTCTAAATTGGAAATATGCTAATGCCATACCGATAATTGCATAATTAGCCCAAGGATGGAATCCCCAATGCTTAAAAGATGCTCTCATAGCAAAATTAGCAGCTTGTGGAGTTTGTCCTACTATTCCTAAACTTGCATCTGGTGATAAATAATGAGAAATTGGCTCTGCAACTCCCCAGAAAACCAAACCAATACCCATACCAGCTCCAAATAACATTCCAAACCACGAAGTATTACTAAACTCTGGTACCGAATCATCTTTACCTAATTTAATATTTCCATATTTACTAAACGCTAAATATAAAGCGAAACAAACAAATACAAACATTGAAAGTAAATAAGCCCAACTGAAATTAGTTGATATAAATGCCATAAGTGCATCTGCAAAATTTGCAAAGTTTTGTTTAAACATTATTGCCCAAGCAACTATCACTAGAGTTAATACCAGCGAAACTACCATAACCGTATTATTCTTCTTCCCTTCAACCAAAAGCTTCACTCCTCTTCTTTTTACATTTAATCTTCACCGTTCCTTAAAATAAAAATTAAATTTTTTATTTTTGAAAAATTCTTTAAATATTAAACCTGAAAACCCTATAATATTTAAATAGATATAATAATCCAAAAGAAATATATTTATATATAAATCTTTCGGATTATAATTTATTAACTTACATAATTTTTAGATTTTAAAATTTCTATGGATTTTTCTACATTAGCTTCACTTACCATTACCATTGGCCCTGTACAACCCATTCCACTTTCTGCATATATATTTTCTTTCCATAGTTCTTTTACTGCATCTTCTAAATCCATTATGTCTATACCTGCTATTGATCCTGTTACTACTTCTTTTTCAGG
>JAOARY010000069.1 GCA_025210335.1 Peptostreptococcaceae bacterium
ATATGGTACTGGCTTGGCCAACTGCTGAAATTGCAGTTATGGGACCACAAGGTGCTGCAAATATTATATTTAGAAAAGATATAAAAGATGCAGATGATCCAGTTGCGATGAGACAACAAAAAATACAAGAATATACAGATGAATTTGCGACACCTTACAAAGCAGCAGAAAGAGGTTATGCAGACGATATTATAGAGCCTGCATTTACAAGAATAAGACTTGCAGATGCATTTGATTTACTTTCTTCAAAAAGAGAAAGTAACCCAGCTAAGAAACATGGAAATATACCTCTATAAAACTATTATGTAGGAAGGTGAATAGTATGGATTTAGTTGTACTTTTAGACAAAATGTCTACAGATATAAAGTCACTATCATATAATGAGAAGATGTTAGGTTGTTTGATAGTAACTATTCTTGCTATGGTAATAGTTTTTACGGTATTAGTACTTCTTATGTTTATAGTAAAAACAATGAAAAATTTTGCAAATAAACCTAAAAAAGAAGAAGTTATAGTGAAAACTAAAGCTGTAGAAGAAGTTGTAGAAGAAGTTGAAGCTGATGACAAAGAATTAGTTGCTATTATAAGTGCAGCTGTTGCAGCAAGTTTAAATACTTCTACTAGCAAGATTATAGTAAAAAGAATCGAAAGATTAAGTGAAGATCCTGCTTGGGCTCAAGCTGGTAGGATAGAACAAATGGGATTAAGTAAATAATAAACAATTCATTAAAAATAGATTGAGGTTTTTAAGGAGGATATATAATGACTAGAAATTTTAATGTTACTGTAAATGGTGAAACGTATAGTGTGGAAGTTGAAGAAATAAAATCAGAAGGTAGTGTAGCAGCTCCTGCTGTTAGTAGACCAGCTCCAGTATCAAAACCAGCACCAAAACCAGCAGCGCCAAAGGCAGCAGCTCCTAAAAAAGCAGCACCAAAGCCAGTTGCAGCAGGTGCAAGTACAATTGATGCTCCAATGCCAGGAACAGTATTAGATATAAAAGTAAAAGAAGGCGACTCAGTTAAAGAAGGACAAGTTGTCGTTATTCTTGAAGCGATGAAGATGGAAAATGAATTAATGGCACCATGTGATGGTGTAGTAGCTTCTATAAACGTTGAAAAAGGTGCATCGGTTAATCCAGGAGAAGTTTTAGTATCTATTAACTAAAGAAAATAATAAAGCGGAAAGGAGATGTACCGATGTTAGATGTATTGATTAATTTCTACAAATCAACGGGCTTTTCGGCTATAACTGGTCCACAAATCATAATGATTGTGGTTGCTTGTATATTCTTATACTTAGCAATAGCCAAAGGTTTTGAACCGTTATTATTAGTTCCAATATCTTTTGGAATGTTACTTACAAACTTACCTCTTGCAGGACTTATGGCACATCCAGAATCTTTTGTAAGAGTTTATAATCCAGACAGTGCAGAAACAATGAGAATGGCAGCGGATGGATTTTTAAAATTTGATGTTATGACTAAGCTTCCAGGTGGACTTTTACATTATCTATTTTTAGGTGATGAACTTGGAATATTCCCACCACTTATATTTATGGGTGTTGGAGCTATGACTGACTTTGGTCCACTTATTGCAAATCCAAAGAGTTTACTTTTAGGTGCAGCAGCACAAGCTGGTATATTTTTCACTTTTGTTGGTGCAATAATCATGGGATTTGATGCTCAAGCAGCATCAGCAATTGGTATAATTGGTGGTGCAGATGGACCTACAGCGATATTTTTGGCAACTAAATTAAAGCCAGAACTTCTTGGACCTATTGCCGTTGCAGCATATTCATATATGGCACTTGTACCTGTAATACAACCGCCTATAATGAAATTATTTACAACAAAAGAAGAAAGACAAATTAAAATGAAGCAATTAAGAGTTGTAAGTAAGAAAGAAAAAATATTATTTCCAATAATAGTAACAATTGTTGTATCTTTAATATTACCACCAGCAGCAACTTTAATTGGTATGCTTATGCTAGGGAATTTATTTAAAGAATGCGGTGTTACAGATAGACTTACAAAAACAGCTACAAATGAACTTATAAATATTGTTACAATCTTCCTTGGTCTTTCAGTTGGAGCAACTGCTAGAGCAGAAGATTTCTTAAAAGCAGAAACATTAAAGATTTTAGGTCTTGGTGTAGTTGCTTTTGGAATAGGAACAGGTTGTGGAGTTTTACTTGCTAAACTTATGAACAAATTCTTAGATGAACCTATAAATCCTCTTATTGGTTCAGCTGGAGTTTCAGCAGTACCTATGGCAGCAAGAGTTTCTAATAAGGTAGGACAAGAAGCTAATCCTTCTAATTTCTTACTTATGCATGCTATGGGACCAAATGTTGCTGGGGTAATAGGTTCAGCAGTAGCAGCAGGTGTACTTCTTAGTTTATTTGGACCTAAATAATATAAATTAAACTGTCTTAATTTTTTTAAGGCAGTTTTTTTATATTTAAAAACAAAATAGATAAAAGATAATTCACAGAATTTGGGCGTGAAGCCCATTCCTTTAGGTGTGGGAGGGATAGCCCTAGCTTCGCTACCTCATTTCTGAAATAAATTTGAAAACAAACATCTCAAATAAAACAATTAGTAATATACATAAATTGTGTTATACTTAACTCATGAATGAATATAGAAAAACCAAAACAACCATATCTTTAATAAACTATCATTTTGTATTTTGTCCTAGATATAGAAGAAAAATATTCTTAATACCTAATATTGAAGAACGATTTAAATACATGGTCAATTTTATATGTGACGAGATGGATATCGATGTCATAGCTATTGAGTGTGCCAAAGACCATGCCTATATATTTTTAAATTGTCTTCCAACATTAAGCCCTGCTGACATTATGCGAAAGATAAAAGGTGTAACAAGCAGAGTTCTAAGAGATGAATTTGAACAATTGTCAAAAATGCCTAATTTGTGGACTAGAAGCTATTTTGTATCCACAGCAGGAAACGTATCTAGCGAAACTATAAAAGAAATACGTTGAAAACCAAAAAACAAGATACTAACAAAAGTGAGTTGAGTATTTATGAGTAACTTTTGTATAACATTTAAACTTAATACTGAACAATATCAAGAAGATATTTTAAACAAAAGGTTTGAAATTGGTAGAAAAATATATAATTCTTTAGTCAATATAACTAAAAAGCGTTATAAAGAAATTATTAAGACTAAAAGATATAGAACTATTAAGTCAGAATTAAAAGTCTTATATGGAAAAACTGACAAAACCAAAATAAAACATCAAAAAGAACTATATAAAGAACTTAATCAAATTTATAAAGATTATAGACTCAATGAATACTCATTTCATGCTGATGTTAGAGATATGCAAAGATTCTTTAAGAAAAACATCGATTCCAACACGTCCCAGAAGATAGCAACATATCTTTGGAAAGCATATGAAAAACTATTATTTGGTGATGGTAAACAAATCCACTACAAAAAGTATGACACTTTAAAATACAACAACCCTTATGAATATCAAGCTATGCTACGTAAGATAAAATATTGCAGAGTCGTAAGGAAGTTTCTTAAAGGTAGATATAAATTCTATTTGCAATTAGTTCTTGAAGGAGTACCTCCTACAAAAGTTAATAAAGACACTGGTAAGCTTAAGCGTCAAGTTGGCAGTGGTGATGTAGGTTTAGATATTGGCACTCAAACTATTGCAATATCAAGCAAGTCGAATGTTAAACTATACGAATTAGCAAATAGAGTACAAAATATAGAAAATGAAAAAAATAAAATACAAAGATATATGGATAGGAGCAAAAGAGCTACTAATCCCAATAATTTCAATAAAAATGGTACTATTAAATGTGGTGTTAAATTAAAATGGATGTTTTCTAATAACTATCTAAAAGCTAGATACAAAATAAAAGAACTACATCGCAAGCAAGCTGATATTAGAAAACTACAACATGAGATATTAGCAAATGAGATTATAAGTCTAGGTGATAATATCTATGTTGAAACCATGAATTTCAAAGGATTACAAAAGAGAGTCAAAGAAACAACAGTAAGTGAAAAAGGTAAAATCAATAGAAAGAAACGTTTTGGCAAATCATTGGCAAACAAAGCTCCTTCAATGTTATTAACAATTATAGATAGAAAACTAAAATATCATGGTTTAAGCCTAATCAAAGTTGACACCTATAAAGTTAAAGCTTCACAGTACAACCACATTAACCAAAGCTGTAATAAAAAGAAACTTAGTCAAAGATGGAACTATTTTAAAGATATCAAGGTACAAAGAGATTTATATTCAGCATTTTTAATTATGAACGTAAATAGTGATTTAATTAGTATAGATAATGATAAATGCAATACTACATTTGATAATTTTTATAAGCTACACAATATTGAGATTGAAAGATTAAGCAAATTAAATAATCTATCTAGTATAGGGATCTAAAACTATAAAACGGTTTTGAAACGAGCCGTATACTATCATTAATGGATTGGTTGCAATCCTTGATAGTGAAAGTCTTAGGGAAAATAATTAGTGTATATATTCTTTTAAGATGTATAAGAAAGTTATTTAGTACCTAAGAACCCCTTGCCTTTAGGCATGGAAGTTTCAGAAGACAATTTTTAGTTGGTATAATTAAAGTTGGTTAAAATCTTTTATGTAGGGAGATTAAATATGAAAAAACAAATATTAAAATATTTAATAGAAAAGGATGATTTTATATCTGGAGAAGAGCTTTCTAATATATTTAATGTATCAAGAACTGCAATTTGGAAACATATAAATAATTTGAAAAAAGAAGGCTATTTAATTGAATCTGTAAATAAAAAAGGTTATAAACTTTTAAATAGACCAGATATATTAGATGAAAATATAATAAAAGAAGATTTAAAAACAAAAAACTTTGGAAAACATATATATCATTTTGAAAGCTTGGATTCAACTAATGATTATATAAAAAATAATTATTTGAAATTAAATGATAAAGATATTATAATTGCTGAAGAACAGACAAAGGGTAGAGGAAGAACCAATAGATATTGGCATTCAAAAAAAGGGGAAGGTATTTGGATGAGTATGTACTTAAAGCCTGATATACTACCTTTTAAAGCACCAATAATAACTCAATTAACAGGAGCTAGTATAATTAAAGCGCTTGATAATTTAGGCGTTAAAACGAGTATAAAATGGCCTAATGACATATTTTTTAATGGTAAAAAATTATGCGGGATTCTAACGGAGATGAAACTAGAAGTAAGTGATTTAGAATATATAATTGTTGGAATTGGAATGAATGTAAATTCTCTTGATTTTGATGATGAGATAAAAAATATAGCAACATCCATAAAAGCAGAAGGCTTTGATATAAAAAGGGTGGATATTATAAGAGAAATATTAAAAGAATTTGAGAATTTTTATATTGATTATATAGAAAATGAAAACAAATCTTTTATGGATATATGTAAAGAAAGATCAAATATTGTAGGTGAAAATATATTTGTTATAAAAAATAATGAAAAAATAAAAGCAAAGGCAATTGATTTAAATAAGGATGGAAATTTAATTGTTTTATATGAAGATAAAAAAGAAGAAGAATTATTTTCTGGTGAAGTATCAATAAGGAAAGATGCTAAATAAAAATATTTAAAGGGGAAATGAATTTGAATAGTGATATTTTTAGTATAAAGGGAATTAAAATTGGTCAAGAACAAGATGATAAAGCCTTAACTGGCTGTACTGTGATATTGTGTGAAAATGGAGCAACCTGTTCGTGTGATATAAGAGGTGGGGCTCCAGGAACTAGAGAAACAGACTTGTTAAACCCTATAAATACAGTTGATAAAGTTCATGCATTAGTATTATCAGGAGGTTCTGCTTTTGGTCTTGAATGTATGAGTGGTGTTATGAATTTTTTAGAGGAAAAAAATATAGGTTTTGATGTAGGAGTTACTAAAGTACCAATAGTAACAGGTGCTGTGTTGTTTGATTTGACAATAGGTGATTATAAAATTAGACCTAATATGAATATGGGGTATAAAGCTTGTTTAAATGCAAATGATAAGATATTAGATGAAGGTAATTTTGGTGCAGGTTGTGGTTGTTCTATTGGAAAAATTAGAGGTAAAAAATATTCAATGGCAAGTGGAATTGGGTCTTATACATTAAAATCAGGGGATTTAATTGTAAGTGCGATAGTTTGTGTAAATGCATTTGGTGATATAATAGAGGATTCTAAAATTATAGGCGGAGCATTAAATGATGAATTAAGCGGTTTTATAAATACATCCAATTATCTAATTCAAAATGATAAGGAATTATCATTT
Source organism: Peptostreptococcaceae bacterium (assembly GCA_025210335.1). Classification (GTDB taxonomy): domain Bacteria; phylum Bacillota; class Clostridia; order Peptostreptococcales; family Peptostreptococcaceae; genus JAOARY01. The sequence goes on from JAOARY010000069.1 coordinate 6,324, forward strand.
GATATGAAAAATACAACAATAGGAGCTATCATAACGAATGCTAAATTAGATAAAGCTAAATGTAAAAAGGTTTCACAAGTTGCTCATAATGGTTATGCTAGATCTATAAATCCAGTACATACAGGTTTTGATGGAGATAGTATATTTACATTAGCCACAAATGAAATAGAAGAAAAAGATATAAATAAAATAAGTATAATGGCATCAAAAGCTATGGAAAAAGCAGTAATAAAGGCTTTTAAAGTTTCAAGTTCAAAAGATGGTATAAAATCTTTTGAGCAATTAAATGAAAATAATAATATCTAAAAATAGGAATTTAATAAATCGTATTAAGATGATATAATGATATAGATTCTTATAAAAAACAAAAGGGGTGTTTAAATGAGGAAAATAATTAGTTTTATTATGATTTTTATTATTTCGTTAACATTTGTTGCATGTAACAATAATAAGGAAGGGAAAGGAGAAAAAAAAGAAGCTTTATTGATTTATGGTAGTGCATCAGATTATTCAAGAATTAATCCTGCAATCGATGAACATGGAGAGATACATTCTTTAATATTTAGAGGACTTACAAAACATGATGAAGATGCAAATATTGTAATGGATATGGCAAAAGAAATAACAGTATCAAATGATTTTTTAAGATATGATATAGAATTAAAACAGGGTATTAAATGGCATGATGGAGAAGAATTTAATTCAGAAGATGTAAAGTTTACATTGGATAGCATTAATGATTCTAAAAATTTATCAGAAATAAGTTCTAATTATAAAGAAATAAAAGAAGTAGTGATAAATAATGATTATAATTTAACTTTGATTATGAAAAATAAATGTAGTGCTATTATGGATTATCTTTCAATAGGAATGATTCCAAAGCATGTATTTAAGGAGTATCCAATATATAAAGATGAAGCAAATAAAAATCCAATAGGAACTGGTCCATACAAACTAACTAAATGGGAAAATGGTTCGTACATAGAGTTACAAGCTTTTGATGATTTTTATGGAAGTAAAGCAAGCATAGATAAAGTGGTTTTTAAAATAATTCCAGATGAAAAAATGAGACTTTTACAATTACAAAGTGGAGAAATTAATTTAACACAATTAGAACCAAGAGATTTAAAAGCAATTGATAGTGAAAAATTAAATATATATGAAAGACAAACTGCGGATTACAGAGGTGTTATGTTTAATTTTTCAAAAGATATATTTAAGGATAATAATTTTATAAAAGCAATGTGTTATGCAATTGATAAAGATAAAATAATAGAAGTAACATTGGATAACAAAGGACAAAAAGCATATAGTCCGCTTCAAAAAAGCAAATATTATCTTGATTTAGAAGAAAAATATGATTTTGATATTCAAAAATCTAAAGAGTTATTATTAAATAATGGATATGTATTTGACAATAAAAATAAACTTATGAAAAATGGTGAAAAAATAGAATTTAGGCTTACTGTTTTTGAAGGAGATCCAATAAGAGTGGACATGGCAAAAATGGTTGCAGCTAATTTGCAAGACATTGGAATAAATGTGATTTTAGATATAAGTTCAAAAATTGATTGGGACAATTTAGACGCCTTTTTAATAGGTTGGGGAAGTCCTTTTGATCCAGATGATCATACTTATAAAGTATTTAATTCAAATGAAATAGAGACTGGTATGAATTTAAATTTTTATAAAAATGAAGTTGTTGATGAGGCATTAGAAAATGCAAGAAAGTATATTGATTATGAAAAGAGAAAGACATATTATGATAAGTTCCAAATAGCTATGAATGAGCAACCTCCATTTGCTTTTATTGCATATATAGATTCTCTTTATGCTTCAAATTTAAATATAAAGAATTTGAATAATAATATTTTAGGCCATCATGGTGTTGGATTTTTATCTAATATAGAAGAGTGGGAGATTGAAGTTGAAAATTAAAAATAATATAGGAAGATTTCTTTTAACTATATTCATTTTAACTTTTTTTGTATATTTATTTTCATATTTTGCACCAATAGATCAATCAAAGGCGTTTTATGGAAATACAGCATCCAGAATAAGTACTAAGAATAATGAATTTTTAAAAAAGGAGTTTAGTTTAAAAAATGAAAATATTATAAAAGGATATGTAAAATGGAGCTTAAACTTTTTAAAGTTTGATATGGGTTATTCTTTAAAGTATTCAACTGATGTCAAAACTATTTTATTTAAAGCCTTAAAAAATAGTTTTCTGTTAAATTTTATAGCTTTTTTAATACTTATAATTTTAACTCCTATAATGACATATTTGAGTTTTAGTAATAAATTGAAATTTATTGGAAACCTGCTAAATTTAATTAGCAGGCTTTCCTTTTGTATTCCTGAATTTTGGTTGATTATATTTTTAACTTATATTTTCAGTTTTAAATTTAGAGTATTTTCTTCATCTTTTGATATTTTTGCAACTGACTATATTTCGTATATAAAATCACTTGCAATACCAATAATAGTAATAGTAATATCTCATATAGGATATTATTGTGGATATTTACAAAAAGAAGTTGAGGATGAACTTAAAAAAAACTATGTGTTATATCTTAGAGCTAGAGGATTTTCAAGTCCATATATTTTCTTTAAACATATATTAAAAAAATCAATACCATCATACCTTAGTTTTTTTTCAAATTCATTTATACATTTGATATCAGGTTCTTATACTATTGAATATATGTTTTCATATCCAGGTATGGGAAAGATACTAATAGAAAGTGCAAAAACGGGAGATTATAACTTACTTCTTAGTTGTGTTACTATAACAGGTTTAATCGTTATAATAGGATTTTTTATTTGTGAATTCATATCAAATAATGCAGATCCTCTTAGAAGGGATGGTGATAATATTGGATTTCACGAAAATTGAAAATAAAGAAAAATTAAATTCTTCTTTTATTAAGATTGATTTGCAAAAGTATAATTTTTTTAAAAGATTAATATTCCTAAAAAATTATACAGTTTTTTTTATACCTATTATCTTATATTTATCATTTTTTTCTACAGAAAAATTAATATCATCGTATTTTAATATCTATAGAAATGAAATTTTATTATCGCCTAGTTTAAACCATGTACTTGGGACTGATTATTTTGGAAATGATATGTTATATATTCTAACAAAAGCATGTAAAAATTCATTAATAATAGGTTATATAGCTTCTCTAAGTGCCTTGAGCTTAGGGGTAATTATGGGTTTTTTATCAACATTAAATAGAATTTTAGATTATTATATAACTGTATTAATAGATGTGTTTAATAGTATGCCGTCTATAATTTTTTTGATATTTCTACAAAGTTTTTTAAAATCAAATAATATATATATTATTGCATTATTAATAGGTCTTACAATGTTTACATCATATGCAAAAGTGAGTAGAAATAAAATAATAGAGGTTAAAAATAAAGATTTTTATAAGGCTTCTTTATTGATGGGTGCAAATAAATTATATTTATTTAAAAAACATATCTACCCTTATTTAAAAACTCAACTTATGTATATATTTGCATTTAATGTAGGCAAAGCTATACTTTTAGAGTCATCTCTTAGTTTTTTTGGGTTTGGAATTTTAATTCAAGAATATTCACTAGGGAGTTTACTTATAGATGCAAAAAAATCTGTTTTTGAAAATAAATGGTGGACTTTTTTATTTCCAGGATTATCAATAATTTTTTTAGTATATACAATGAAATATTTTGCTCAAAAATCAGAAAAATAACTATATTTATATTGTTTTTTGAATTTATAAAAAAATGAATTTATAAAAATAAAAAATTTGGCGAAATTTATCGATAAAATTCTTGAAATATTTAATTCTTATTGCTAAAATAAAATTAATTTCATATTAATGTGACTTGCTATTATTTTTAATTAAAAGTTCACAAGCTAGTATCTTTTGGGAGCTAGACTTTATGATTTAAAAAATTTTTTTGATGTCCAGTATCTTTTAAGAACTGGAACGGAGGTGCAATATGATAAATGTAAAGAGTGAGAAGAATTTATTTTCGACAAAAAAAATGGTTTTAACAGCTATGTTAGGTGCTATTTGTATTATACTTGGCAGTACACCACTTGGTTTTATACCAATAGGGCCAGTTAGAGTTACTATAATGCATATACCTGTTATAATTGGTGCTATATTAGAAGGACCTTTAGTAGGTGCAATAGTAGGGCTTATGTTTGGTGGATTTAGTATTTTTCAAGCTTTAACGCAACCAACACCAATATCTTTTGTTTTTTTAAATCCATTGGTTTCAATATTACCAAGGATTTTAATTGGTTTGGTATCAGCGTATTTATATATGGGACTTAAAAAAGTTATAAAAAATGATAACTTAGCTACTGCAATTACAGGTGGAATTGGAACTTTAACAAATACTGTTGGAGTTTTATCTATGATTTATCTACTTTATGGAGTAGAATTTGTAAGCAATTTAGGTGGAGATATAAAATTAGTAGGCAAATTTATACTAACTATTGGACTTACTAATGGAATACCAGAAATAATACTTGCGATATTTGTAGTTGCCGGAGTATGTAGAGCATTAAGATTAGTAAGAAAATAAAATAAAAAGAGGTTAGTATATTTATGTTATTAGTATTTGATGTAGGTAACACTAATACAGTAATTGGTGTTTACAAGGGCAAAGAATTAATACACTATTGGAGAATGGCGACTGATGAAAAAAGAACTTCTGATGAATATGGAATGCTTGTAGATAATTTATTTAAATATGAAAATTTAGAATTAAAAGAAGTTAAAGATGTTATAATATCATCGGTTGTTCCTAATGTTATGTATTCTTTAGAAAATTTTATAAGAAAATATTGTGAAAAAGAACCTTTAGTAGTTGGACCAGGAATAAAGACTGGAATGAATATAAAATATGATAATCCAAAGCAAGTAGGTGCAGATAGGATAGTAAATGCTGTTGCTGGTCTTGAAAAATATGATGCGCCACTTATATTAGTTGACTTTGGTACAGCAACAACATTTTGTGCAATTTCTAAAAATGGAGAATATCTAGGAGGCTCAATAGCTCCTGGAATAAAAATTTCTAGTGAAGCATTGTTTCAAAGAGCATCGAAGCTCCCAAGAGTTGAACTTGTAACTCCTGGTAAGGTTATAGGAAAAACTACAGTCAATGCAATGCAAGCAGGGATAATATATGGTTATGCTGGTTTGGTTGATAATATAGTAAAGAAAATGAAATTAGAACTTAAAGATTCAAATACCAAGGTAATAGCGACTGGTGGATTATCAACTTTAATAGCAAATGAATCAGATACTATAGATTATGTAGATAAATTCTTAACTTTAGATGGACTTAGAATAATATATGAAAGAAATCAAAATTAAAAGTCAGGATATCCTGACTTTTTTTAACTTGAAGAATTTTTGGAGGAAGACATGCAAGGAATTAATTTTAAAATAGGTGATTATAAACCAAGTGGAAAGGTTTATCTAGCACCAATGGCTGGTTATACAGATTTAGCATATAGGGTTTTGGTATCAAAAATGGGTTGTTCTTTATTATTTTCGGAGATGATAAATTCAAAAGCTTTAGCTTTTGAAGATGAAAAAACAAATTCTATGATTAAAATAGATGAGAAGGAAAATGATTGTGCTATTCAAATATTTGGGCATGAGGAAGAGTATATAAAAAGAGCATGTGAAATATTAAATGAAAGCATATGTAAAATCATAGATATAAATATGGGTTGTCCAGCACCTAAAGTTGTAAAAAATAATGATGGGTCTGCACTTATGAAAGATCCAAAGCAAGTAGAAAGAGTAATAAAAGCAGCATGTGAAGGGTCAAATAAACCTGTAACAGTTAAAATAAGAAAGGGTTGGGATGAAAAAAGCATAAATGCAGTTGAAATTGCCAAAATAGCAGAGGCTAGTGGTGCTAAGGCCATAACTGTACATGGTAGAACAAGAGAGCAATATTATTCTGGAAAAGCAGATTGGGATATAATAAAGGAAGTAAAAAAAAGCGTTAAGATACCTGTTATAGGAAATGGGGATGTATTTAATTATTTAGATGCAAAAGCATTATTTGAACATACTGGTTGTGATGCTATAATGATTGGTAGAGGTGCTCAAGGTAATCCATTTATATTTTCTCAAATAGAATATTATTTAAAACACAATAAAGATCCACAAAAGATTAGTGAAGTTAAAAAAATTGAAACAGCAATAGAACATCTTAATTTAGCTGTAAAGTATAAAGGTGAAAGAGCCGGAGTTGTCGAAATGAGAAAACATTTGGCATGTTATTTAAAAGGTCTTAAAAATAGTTCCTTAGTAAAAAATGAGATTTTTAGAATAAATTCTTTGCAGTTGGTTATAGATAAATTAAATAATTATAAAAGGCAGTTTGAGTAAAAGGCAAAATGAATTCTTGACATAGAAACTTTGCTATTTTATAATTTGAGTTATATGAAAATGGGTTTTTGTGATTTTTTATAGGCATTTATAAGCAAAAGATTAAATCATATAGTGTTATATTTTAAATTTTTTTAATTTATAAAGATATAATTTTAAAATAGCGTATTACTGCTTTTAATATATAATAAGTCATGTTAAAAAGGAGATGTTTTTATGGAAGCAAATAAAGAAGTAATCCTTACGCAAGAAGGATATAATAAGATGGAAGAGGAACTTGAGTTTTTAAAGACGGTAAGAAGAAAAGAAGTTGCTGGAAGAATTAAAGAAGCAATATCTTTTGGAGATTTATCTGAAAACTCAGAGTACGATGAAGCTAAAAATGAACAAGCACAGTTAGAAGAAAGAATAGCAAAGATTGAAAGTATTCTTAGAAAAGCTAAGATTATAGAAGAAAGTGAAATAGATTCAAGTATAGTAACTGTAGGTTCAAAAGTTACAGTTTATGATTTTGAATTCGAAGAAGAAGTAGAATATACTATAGTTGGTTCTGCTGAAGCAGATCCTTATGAGCAAAAGATATCAAATGAATCGCCAATAGGTAAAGCTCTTATAGGTCATAAAGAAGGCGAAACATTAGAAATTCAAGTACCAGATGGAGTAGTAAAACTAGATATTAAAGCTGTCACAAGATAATACGGAGGTGTAAAAAGTGGAACAAAGTTTAAATGAAATGCTTCAAATTAGAAGAGAAAAATTAAGTTCTTTACAAGAAAGGGGAAAAGATCCTTTTAAAATAGAGAAATATGATAGAACTCATCACAGTAAAAATGTATTAGAGAGTTTTGAAGATTTAGAAGGTAAAGAAGTAAGTATTGCTGGTCGTATGATGAGTAAAAGAGGTCATGGTAAGGCTTCGTTTATAGAATTACAAGATCAAGAAGGTAGAGTACAAGCATATGTTAGACAAGATAGAATCGGTGAAGAAGAATATGCTGACTTTAAAACTTATGATATTGGAGATATATTAGGAATAAAAGGTGAAGTATTTAAAACTCAAAGAGGAGAGATTTCTGTTAAAGCAACTAATGTAACTCTTCTTTCTAAATCACTACAGATATTACCTGAAAAATTCCATGGACTTAAAGATCCTGATTTAAGATTTAGACAAAGATATGTTGATTTAATAATGAATCCAGAAGTTAAAGAAGCGTTCTTAATAAGAAATAAGGCTACAAAAGCATTAAGAGAATTCTTAGAAGAAAAAGGATTTTTAGAAGTTGATACACCTATATTAAATACAATCGCAGGTGGAGCTTCAGCAAGACCGTTTATAACACATCACAATACATTAGGAATAGATATGTATTTAAGAATAGCAAATGAGTTATACTTAAAAAGACTTATAGTTGGTGGATTTGAAAAAGTATATGAAATGGGTAGAATGTTTAGAAATGAAGGTATGTCTATTAAGCATAATCCAGAATATACTGCAATGGAATTATACCAAGCATATGCTGATTATGAAGAAATAATGGAACTTACAGAGAATATAGTTGCACATATGGCTATAAAAGCTACTGGTTCTTCTAAAATAAATTATCAAGGAAAAGAAATTGATTTTACACCTCCTTGGAGAAGATTATCTATGCAAGATGCAGTTAAAGAATATGCTGGTGTAGATTTTGATACTATAAAGACAGATGAAGAAGCTATAAAGATAGCTAAAGAAAAGAATGTAGAAATAAGAGAAGGTATGACTAGAGGTCATGTTATTAATGAATTCTTTGAGACTTTCTGTGAAGAACATTTAATGCAACCTACTTTTATAACACATCATCCAGTTGAGGTATCTCCTTTAGCTAAGAGAAACCCACAAGATCCAAGAATAACAAATAGATTTGAAGCTTTCGTTAATACTTGGGAAATAGCCAATGCATTTTCTGAATTAAATGATCCAATTGACCAAAAAGGAAGATTTATGGATCAATTAAAGCAAAGAGAAATGGGAGATGATGAAGCTCATTTATTAGATGAAGATTTCTTAAATGCTTTAGAAGTTGGATTACCACCAACAGGAGGTTTAGGAATCGGGATAGATAGAGTAATGATGTTACTTACAAATTCAACATCTATTAGAGATGTAATTTTATTCCCAACTATGAAACCTATAGAAAAGACTGAAGAAGTTTCAGAAGAAGAATAAATTTTATAGTTTAAAATATTTGAGTATGGTGTATGCCATACTCAAATATTTTTTTGACAAAAAAATAGTAAATAAAAGTGAGCTTTAATGATACTTTTTTACTATTTTTTTTTTAAAATCTAAATTAAATGAATTTTATGACTATATATATGGTATAAATTAATTATAAAATTAATTAAATTTAATGAAATCTTTAAATTAATAGGTTAAAAATAGTACTTTAATGGTATATAATATAATAGTAGATAACTTTAACTAATATATTAGTAATATAATTGACTAATGAAATTATGAAAGTTAAAGAGGTGAGATAGATGATTGCTAGATGGATATGCTTTATATGTATTTTGATGTTTTCCTTGAGAATGATGTTTTTTTTATATGCGGGTATATCCATTGATATAAGTGACAATCAAAGGAAATCTGTTAAGAAAAAAAATAGAGTTAAAAAGAAAAAAAGAAGTACTAATAAAAAAGTTGATATTGATGAAGAGATTAGAGTAAGAAGAAAGATTGCTAAGTAAATCTTTCTTCTTTTTTATTTTTTTAAAAATATAATTATTAATTTTAGAAAGATAATTTAGAAAAAATATTTTTTGAAATTAAATCAATTATAAAATTTTTTTATAAAATTTAGCTTTTGCCTAAAATATCTTTAGAGTATTTATGAATTTTTTCTAAGCCATTTTCTAAATCAATTGGGTCAGAAGCTAGTGAAATTCTTATATAGTCATCATTTCCAAATGCTATTCCAGGAACAACACCCACTTTAATTTTATCCAAAATATCATTACAGAAGGCCTTTGAAAAACTATCATCATACTTTATATATTTTTTTAGTTTTGAAATATTTATAAATATATAAAAAGCACCTTCTGGTTTAATATATTCAAAAATATTATGATCTTTTAATATTTTAATTGCTATATCTCTTCTTTTTTTATATTCCATAACCATATTTTTATTATCTTCTTTGCAATATTTTAAAGCACCTGTTGCAATATATTGGCTTACCAAACTTGGATGTGAAACTAAATGTCCTTGAATTTTAGAAATATAAGATGCTATATGTTTATTGCTAACAGAGTAACCAATTCTAAGACCTGTCATTGCAAATGATTTAGAAAAGCCATTTATAGTAATTACCATATCCATAGCTTTATCGTTTAAAGATGCTAAAGATGTAAAATTATTAGAAAAATCAATAGATTCGTAAATTTCATCAGATATTATGTAAATATTATTTTCAAGACAAAAATCTAATATTTCTTTTAATTCATCTTTATTATAAATGGCTCCAGTTGGATTAGAAGGATTACAAATTATAAGAGCTTTAGTATTTTCACTTATATTATTTTTAAGAATTTCTTTAGTAATTTTAAATGAATTTTCTTTAAATGTTTCTAAAAATTTTGGAATTCCACCTAATAGTTTTATAGTTTCAGGATAAGAAACCCAATATGGTTTTGGTATTAAAACTTCATCATTTGGATTTATTAAAGCCATAAAACTATTTGTTATAGCATGTTTAGCACCTGAACTGACTACTATATTATCTTCATCAACTATTATATTATTTTCTATTTGTAATTTCTTTTTTATCTCTGTTCTAAGCTCTTTTAAACCACTAACTAAATCATAAGTCGTTCTATTCTCATTAAGACTTTTAATACCGTAATCTGTTGCTTTTTTTGGTACATTAAAATTAGGTTCACCTATACTAAGGTTTATTATATCGATATTATTTGCCTTTAACTCATTTATTTTAGAACTTATATCAATTGTAATAGATGGAGTTATATTTAAAGCTCTATTTGAAATCATAAAAACACCGCCTTTAAAAATAATTAATTTTTTAAATTTTATAATAAAAGAATTTTTTATTCAAGAAAAACTTTTATTTTGATGATAAAATTATTATAGTAGATTAGTAAAAAAGATATTGATGTATTATGATTAATTTTTTACTATACATATTTAATTTTAATAAAATTTTTTATTATTTTTATAAATATAAGCAAGCTAATAAAATAAGAGGTGGTAAAATGGCTAAAGGTATTATGTTTCAAGGAACAAGTTCAGATGTGGGAAAAAGTATATTAACAGCAGCTTTTTGTAGGATATTAAAGCAAGATGGTTTTAAAGTTGTGCCTTTTAAATCACAGAATATGGCGCTTAATTCATTTATAACAAAAGAAGGTTTAGAAATGGGTAGAGCACAAGTATTTCAAGCTGAAGCGGCTGGATTAGAACCTGATGTAAGAATGAATCCTATACTTCTAAAACCTACAACGCATAAAAAAAGCCAAGTCATAATAAATGGAAAAGTTTATGAAGATATGAATGCTTCTAATTATTTTGAGTTTAAGCCAAAACTTAAGAGTATGATTAGTGATATTTATTATGATCTTACAAAAGATTTTGATATTGCATTGATTGAAGGAGCTGGAAGTCCAGCAGAAATAAATCTTAAAAAAGATGATATTGTTAATATGGGAATGGCAAAAATAAGTGATTCAGATGTAATATTAATTGGTGATATAGATAGAGGTGGTGTTTTTGCATCTATTTATGGAACTATAAAGCTTTTAGAAGCAGATGAGCAAAAAAGAATAAAGGGTGTTATAATAAATAAATTTAGAGGGGATATAAAAATATTAGAACCAGGAATAAAAATGCTTGAAGATTTAATAGATATACCAGTTTTAGGGGTTATTCCTTTTATGGATGTAAATATTGAAGATGAAGATGGTCTTTCAAGCAGATTTAAAAATCTAAAAAATAAAAATGCACCTATAAAAATTGAAGTTGTTTATTTACCTCATATATCGAATTTTACAGATTTTAATGTATTTGAAACACAAGAAGATGTGGATATAAGATATATAAGACGAGGTGAAGACATAACAAATCCAGATTTATTACTTCTTCCAGGTAGTAAAAATACTATAGAAGATTTAATTTATTTAAGAGAATCTGGTCTTGAAAAACAAATATTAGATTATTATAATAGAGGCGGAAAAATATTTGGGATTTGTGGAGGATATCAAATATTAGGAAGTAAAATATATGACCCTCTTGGTGTTGAGTGTGGAATTAAAGAAATTGATGGTCTTAATTTATTAGATGTTGAAACTAATTTCGAAGGACAAAAAGTAACTACTCAGGTTAAAGCTAAGATAAATAATGGAGTAGGAATTTTAAAAGGACTTAAAGATGTGGATGTTTATGGTTATGAAATTCATATGGGACGAACTAAATATCAAAAAGATTTAAAATCTTTAGATACAATATATGAAAAATTAAATAAAGAAAGTGAAATTATTGATGGTGCAATAAGTCCTTGTAATCGAGTATATGGAACATATATACATGGTATTTTTGATAATATTAATTTTACAAGAGGAATGCTTAATAATATAAGAAAAGAAAAAGGTTTAAAATCTATTGAAAGTGGTATAAAAACATTTGGAGAGTTTAAAGAAAGGGAATATGATAAGATGGCTTCAATAGTTAGAAATAATGTCGATATAAAGAAACTATACCAAATAATAGGCCTTGAAAATCCTAATAAAAAAAATAATTAAAATTGTGAAGCGTTTGAAATAACTTCTTTTCAAAAAAAAAGAATAGCGTTTTCAATGTATATATAAATTTGACGTATAAAGCTAAATCTGATAATCTAAATATGGCCCTTTAACTGGGAAAGTTGAAGGGAATTTTTTTGATTAATATAATCTATATGTGGTATAGAATAAATATTCGGTACTATATATTCAACTAAAACTCTTAAAAATGATTTTTTTAAATCATTTTTATTGTTTTTTACAGCATTATTTTTTATTTAAAATTAAAAGATTTATTAGAAATATAAATATAAAGAGATATTGTTTGAAAGGAGATTGTAATAAATGGTTGAAAAAGTAAAAAAAAGAGATGGTCGAATTATAGGTTTTAATAAAGAGAAAATTACAAGAGCTATATTTTTAGCTGCTTCGGAGGTTGCAAAAGAAGAAAATAAGCATGCAAATTATAGATTAGCAGAGGAACTTACACAAAAGGTAGTATCTTTAATCAATGAAAGATATAAATTAGAAATACCTACAGTGGAACAAATTCAAGATTGTATAGTTAAAGTTCTTATTGAAAATGCACATGCTAAAACAAGTGAAAGATATATTCTTTATAGAAGTGAAAGAAGTAGAATTAGAAATTCTAAAACAAGACTTATAAAAGCCATAGAACAAATTACTTTTTTAGATGCTAATGATTCTAATATAAAAAGAGAAAATGCAAATATAGATGGAAATACAGCAATGGGGACTATGCTTCAGTATGGAAGTACAGTATCTAAAGAATTTTGTAAATCATTTATTATAAAGCCAAAACATTCACTAGCACATGATAGTGGTGATATACATATCCATGATATGGATTTTTTAAATATGGGAACTTTAACATGTTGTCAAATTGATTTAAAGAAATTATTTGAAGGTGGATTTTCTACTGGTCATGGGTTTTTAAGAGAACCTCAAGATATAATGAGCTATGCAGCTTTAGCTGCTATTGCAATTCAGTCAAACCAAAATGATCAACATGGAGGTCAAAGTATACCATTTTTTGATTATGGACTTGCAAAGGGAGTTTATAAAACTTTTAAAAATCAATATGCACAAAATCTTTTTAAATTTGTATCTATATTTGATGATTCAAAAGAATTACATGTGAATGAATTTAAAGAACTTATAAAAGAAGTTGAAGAAAAATCCAATGTTAAATTAACATTAGATATATCAAATGATTATATATCTATAGAAAAAGAAATATTAGAAAACAGATATAATTTAGATGAAAAGACTGTTAAAAAAATTCAATCAATGACATTAAAAGAAGCTAATAGAGAAACGGATAGAAAAACTTATCAAGCTATGGAGGCTTTTATTCATAATTTAAATACAATGCATAGTAGAGCTGGTGCTCAAGTTCCTTTTTCAAGTGTTAACTTCGGGACAGATACTTCTATGGAAGGTAGACTTATTACAAAAAATCTTTTACTATCTCAAGAAAAAGGATTAGGTAATGGAGAAACTCCAATATTCCCTATACTTATATTTAAAGTTAAGGAAGGAATAAATTTAAATACAGATGATCCAAATTATGATTTATTCAAATTAGCATGTAGAGTTTCTGCTAAGAGATTATTCCCTAATTTTAGTTTTATAGATGCACCTTTTAATAAGAAATATTATAAAGAAGGTAGACCAGAAACAGAGGCTACTTACATGGGTTGTAGAACTAGAGTTTTAGGTAATGTATGTGGGGATGAAATTGTTACAGGTAGAGGAAATTTATCATTTTCATCAATAAACTTACCAAGACTTGGTATAAAACACGGAATTTTATACAATAAAAAGACTGATTTAGATGGATTTTTTAGTGATTTAGATTCAAAGATTGATTTGCTAATAGATCAATTATTAGAAAGATTTGAGATACAAAAGAAGAAAAAAGTTAAAAATTTCCCATTTTTGATGGGTCAAGGTGTATGGTTAGATTCAGATAAATTATCTTGGGAAGATTCTTTAGAAGATATTATAAAACATGGTACATTAACTATTGGATTTATAGGTTTAGCAGAATGTCTAAAAGCACTTATAAATGAGCATCATGGAGAATCTAAAGACGCGTTTGATTTGGGGTATAAAATAATCAAGCATATGAGAGATAGAATGGATAAGGCTAGTGAAGAATATAAATTGAATTTTTCGCTTATAGCAACTCCAGCAGAAGGTTTATCTGGTAGATTTACAAAACTTGACAAGAAAGAATTTGGAATTATTGAAGGTGTAACATCAAGAGATTATTATACAAATTCATTTCATGTTCCAGTTTATTATAATATATCGGCTTTTGATAAAATTCAAAAAGAAGCACCGTTCCATGAACTTACAAATGCAGGACATATAACTTATATAGAGCTAGATGGTAATCCATCTTCTAATTTAGAAGCATTTGAATCAGTTATAAGAGCGATGAAGGACTGTGGTATTGGTTATGGAAGTATAAATCATCCTCTTGATAGAGATCCTGTTTGTGGTTTTAATGGTGTTATAGGAGATACTTGTCCTGCTTGTGGAAGAAAAGACAATGAGGATGGAATCAAATTTGAAAGAATAAGAAGAATTACTGGTTATTTAGTAGGAACTGTAGATAGATTTAATGATGGTAAGCTTGCTGAGGTAAAAGACAGAGTAAAACATAATTAATAGAAGGTGATTAAATGTTTGTTAGATTAGCATGTGAACTTACCAAAGATAGCATAGTTGATGGTGAAGGGTTAAGAACAGTAATATGGGCACAAGGTTGTTCACATAATTGTAGAGGATGCCATAATAAATCTACTCATGATTTCAATAAAGGTATATTACGAAATGTAGATGATATTATAGATGAGATAAAAGCACTAAGACTACAAAAGGGTATTACATTGTCTGGTGGAGATCCGTTTTTTCAGCCAAAACCATTTATAAAAATTGCAAAAGCTGCAAAGAGCATGAATCTTGATGTATGGGCATATACTGGATTTAAAATGGAAGATTTTTTATATAAAAATATAGATAATAAAGAAGATATATTAAATCTTTTAAATTATATTGATATCCTTGTTGATGGTAAATATGAAGATGATAAAAGAAGTATAGAGCTTAGTTTTAGAGGTTCTTATAATCAAAGAATTATTGATGTTAAAAAAACAATTAAGAATAATAACATTGCTATATATGATAAATATATTAATGAACATATTGGTTTTGAAAATAAAAATAATCAATTTATGAATTTAGCATTATAATAAAAACAATAAAATAAAACAAGAAGTTTTTAATAAAAACGATAATATATTAAAAATTTCTTGTTTTTTATTATATTATAATATAAATTATATATTATAATATAATAAAGCTTTTCTAATATTATGATATATAAATATATAGTTTTTTGGTAAATTAAAAGGTTTTAAGAGTTTTAGTATAGAATTTGGAGTGATTATATGGAATTAATAAATTTGGTAAGAGGATTTTCAGATGAGAACAGGGCTAGAATTATAAATTTATTAAGTAAAAAATCTTTATGTGTGGGAGAAATCCAATATATATTAAATATAAATCAATCAAATGCATCAAGACATTTAAATAAGTTAAAAAATTTAAAAATTGTTATATTTGAAAAAAAAGCTCAATGGATTTATTATAAATTAAATACAGAGTTAATTAACAATTATGAATTTTTTAGAGCTATAATAGAAACAGATTTTAAAAACGAAGAAATATTAGCGAATGATATAAAAAAATTAGAAGAATATCAAAAGAGTCATCTTTGCTGTGAAAAATTAAGAAAAGAAAAATTGATATAGAAATTATTCTATATCAATTTTTTTAATCATTATTTTGTAATATTAATTGCATTTATATTAGAATTCAATATTTCTAGATCTAAAGAAAGTCCATTTTTATTGATGTTAATTATATAATAATTAGAATTAATATTTTCATTACTAGTATCAGATGTATTAGTATTATTAGTAGTATCTGTATTTGTATTTGTGTTTGTGTTTGTGTTATTTGTTGTAGTATCTGTATTTGTATTATTATCTGTAGTATTTTTTTTGCTTTTATCAATTTTTTTATAATCTGGGTTTAAATTCAAAATACGATCAATAGTCATATTTGAATTAATACCCATCAAATCAAATGGAGGATAATATCTTAATTTAGATATATTTTTGGTGCTGCTATCTATGAATATATCAAATTTTGGTTCATCATACTTTAATATTATATTATTATTTAAGAAATCCTCTTTTGAAGGATCTAAGAAATTCTCTTTTATTTGATTTTCGCTTAATCCAAAAATTTGATTGAAATCCTTATTATCATTATCAAAAAAGCCTTTAAAAGATATAGTTTCATCAGCATTATATGCTATTCCAAATCCAGATTTTTTATCAGCATTAAATGTACCTTCATATGAAACTATGCCATCTTTATTATATAATTTTCCATTTCCGTTCTTTTGATCATCTAAAAAATTACCTTCATATAAGAGGCTACCATCTTTATTGTAAAGTTTTCCTAGACCAGTTTTTATACCATCAACAAATTCACCATCATATTGTATATTTGTATTTGTAAAGTATAATATACCTTTGCCAGAGTATAAACTATCCTTAAAACTACCTTCATAAACTTTATTGGATGAATTATCATATAAGGTACCTTGACCGTTAAACTCTCCAGTTTTAAATTCACCTTCATATTGTAGAGTTGAATCAGGATAATATAATTTCCCATTTCCTTCAAATAATTTATTTTTGAATTCACCTTCATATGCTAAATTATTATCTTTAAAAAACTTACCTTGACCATTAAAATCACCATTTAAGAAGCTTCCTTCATATACTAAATCATTTTCATTATATAATTTACCTTGACCATTAGGTAGTTCAGTTTCAATATCAATATCTCCTACATAAAGTTTGTTACCAGCGTCATCGTATAAGGTCACATTTTCAGATGGTTTTCCATCTTTAAATACACCACTATATTTAATATTGGAGTTAATATCATATAAAATACCTTCGCCAAAGTACAAACCATCTTTAAAGCTACCTTTATATTTGGTATTAGCGTTATCAAAATATAATGTACCCTCTCCGTTATATTTATTGTTTAAAAAAGCACCTTGATATAAAAGTTTTGAGTTATCAGTATAAAGAGAACCATCACCTTCAAATAAACCAGCTTTAAAGGCACCATTATATTTTAAATTTCCATTTTTAAAATATAAAATACCACTTCCATCAAATAGATTATTTAAAAAATTACCTTGATAAACTAAATTACCATTATCATCATATAAATTACCTTCTCCTGAATATAATCCATTTGAAAAATTACCTTGATAAATTAAATTACCTTCTATATTATAAAGTTTTCCTTTACCAAAATATTCATTGTTTAAAAAGTTACCTTCATAAACCATATTCTTAGTAGATTCATTATATAAAATACCATAGCCGTTGTATTTTCCATTTTCCATATTACCTTCATAAACAAGTTCTTTATCGGTATTATATAATTTTAAATAGCCATTGTAAGTTATTGCATCATTATAACTTTTGTAGATTTTTTTTGGTGCTTTTAGATAGAAAAAGAAATAATAAAGCCCTAATAATAAGGCAATTAATGCAATTACTATAAAGACTATAAGCCTTTTGGATAAATACAGGTTAAAAAACTTGACATAATCTTTTGCGGATTTTTCTTTTTTTTGAGTTATTTTAAATACTTTTGAACGAATTTTACGTGATAAAAGTCTAGGACCCATTTTTATTCTAGCTCGTATAAATCTAAATTTCATATATACGGGTCTAAAGACAGAGGTTAAAAGTAATTTAATCTCAAGTATAAATCTATCCATTTAAAAAAACCTCCCTCTTTTATTCTATTTGCAATATATTTAATTTATTCAAATTTATATTTTTTTCATAAATTTTATCATCAGAGATATCTTTTATATAAAAATAGCTATCTTCATTTAATCTACTGAAATATAGTATGGATTCATTTGTATTTTTATCAATTCTTATATCATAGGCATTATAAAGTTCATAATCTTTATCGATATCTAATATCAAATTTTCTTTTAGGATGATTTTTTTTAATATTTTATTATCCTCATTTTCAATTATTTGATAGTCAGATATAAGATACATGCTTTCTTTATTTGTAGAAAATAAAATTAAATCACCTTCTATATCTTTCTTTGTTTTTATAAAAATTTCTTTATTATCTTCATTTAATGTTTTAAATAAATTAATTTTATTTTTATCCTCTTTTATAAAACCTATAAATTTAGATTTTGTATTTGTATATTTTATTCTAAGAAGAGTTTCTTCTGCTTTAAAAATATAATTTGTATTTGGGATTAGAAATACATCATTTAAAGTAATATCATCAGTGTTTAATTTTAAATTTTCTTTAAAATAGTATGGATTTGATATTTCAAAAGTTTCTATTTCATTCATTTGACCTTTTAATATAAATATATCATGGTTATTTCTATCTACCTTGATATATGGATTAGAGCATGTTATTTTAGTATTATTAAAAATACTTTTTTTGCTATAATCATCAAATAGTCTAAATCCTATCATCTTCATAATTATCACCTAATATTTTTGACTTATATTAATATCTTTTTTAGTAACATAAGAAACTTCTCTAGTTTTTCCTGATTTGATAGGAATACCAGATAGTTTATATGCAATACAAAGTTCATAAGGTTTACTTGGAACAGAAAATATCTTAGATAGTTCGTCGAATGTTAAATTTTCCATATGAATTTTTATTTGTAAATCATCATCAAAATCATCACCTAAATCTTTAGCTTTTAATACAGGATTATCATAAAATGTCTGAATTAATTTACCCATAAGTTTTTGTTCATCTAGAACTTTGAATTTATCATCACCTTGAGATTTGATTATGAAAAGATAATATAAATTAAGGTGCATATCTGGATATATAGCTTTATTTTTTGTACTTCGTCTTAATCTATAATTTTTATAATCCATATTTTCTTCCATATGATATAGATAAATACCTATATTTGAAGAAGCATAATTATCTAAGTTTACAGCTCTTATTTTTTCTTCATCTTGTATAAAATCTGGAATAAAATTCTTCTTTAAAAGGTTTATAAGAGAATTTGTTACCAAATAGATGCTTTCAAAACCTTCCATTAAAAACTCACCTCATCTAATAAATCTTTATATTCATGTAAATCGTTTTTTGTAAATAATTTGCCCATTTTTTCCATTTCCTCTTTGATTGAGGCTAATATATGCTTCATATAAATTTTATCATTTTCTCGAGCAGCCTTAAAAGCAGATTTTAAAGCTATATTTTTTATATTACCACCAGAAAGGTGGAATTTTTCTCCCAAAAATTCATAGTCAATAAAATCACATAGTGGAGTATTTTTGGTAAAGGCTTTTTTCCAAAGATTAATTCTATTTTTTGAATCTGGAAATGGAAAATTAATAACATAATTAATTCTTCTTAAAAATGCAGAATCAATATTTTTTAAAAAGTTTGTTGCAAGTATTGTCATACCTTCATATTCTTCCATTTTTTGAAGTAGATAAGAAGTTTCCATATTGGAATATCTGTCTTTGGAATCTTTTACTTCGGATCTTTTTCCAAATAAAGAGTCAGCTTCATCAAAGAATAAAATAACATTACTTTTTTTAGCTTCTTCAAAAATATCATTAAGATTTTTTTCTGTTTCACCAATGTATTTACTAACAACTCTATTTAAATCTATTTTATAAAGTTCTAAATTAAGCTCTTTTGCAAGTACATTAGCAGACATAGTTTTCCCTGTTCCTGGTGGCCCATAAAAGAGAACAGATAAACCAGTACCATAGGAAAGTTTATCTTTAAAACCCCATTTTTTAAATACAGTATGAGAGTTTTTTACTTGATAATAGACACTTTCTAATTTATTCTTTTGATCTTTTGGAAGAACTAAATCATTAAAAGTAAAGTTACTTTCAACTCTAGTTGCTTTTGCATTTAGATTATGACTTATTTGATCTTGTGATATTTTATATATTAAATTATTAAAATCTATATTATCGTGATTTTTCCAATTGTAATAATCTCTTATTATTTTTAATATATTTTTAATTTCACCTATAGAAAAATTATATTTTATTCCTAGGTCCATATAGTCAAATTCTTTTAATTTGTATTTTAATGAGAAGTATTGCCAGACATCTTTTCTTTCTTCTTCATCTAAATTCTTTAATTCTATTTTATTTACTATAAAATTCGAAGCTTTTTTATTATCTTTTATTTTTTCTTTGGATAATATAAATATAATCCCATTTAAATTTTTTATTTCTTTATAAAATTCAAATTCTTTATCCTTATAATCAGATTTTAAAATTTCTTCAAAATTATAAAAAACTGGAATGCTAGAAGTTAGTATAGTTTCTCTTATGAATTTCATAAGTACCACAGAAAAATCTAAAGAAGAATCTAAAACTTTTTTAATATCAAAGAACAAAACATTTTCATTTAAGAGTTTTGCAAAACATTTTATTTGAAATTTTTTACCACTCCCATTTGGGCCTTGCATATAAATTATTTTTTTATTATAATCTATTGTTTTTTTTATAAATTCTAGGATTTCATTTAATATATTTGAATTCCAATATAATTTTTTGTCAAAATTTTCATGATAAAAAACTTTTACAAATTCTTTAATATCATAATCAAGTTCATTACCTTCTATTAAAAAATTAATAATTCTTTCATCCAAGATTATCTTTTTATTAAAAAAAGATTGACTTAACTCATCGTCTTTTAAAATCATTTTTACAAATAAATGGTTTTTATGAAAATGATTCCTTATATAAATTTTATCATCTATATCTAAATCTAAAATCTTAGAAACTAATTCGAATGTTGGTTTTTTTAAATTTAAATTATCTTGTAAATATGCATATATTCTTTCGTATTTCAAATTAAGCTCTGTTGCAAGAGATAACACTATGCTATAGATTTCAAAATCTTTTAAAGAAAAAAGTTCTATTAAATCTAAAAAAGGTATGTATATTCCTTTGTTTTTGGTATTTTTTTCCTTTTGATTTATTAAATTTCTTTTATTTTTAATTTGTTCTATTAATCTAGTATTGATATCAGTAGAATCTTCTTGAGTTAGCATGTTGCTAACTTCTTCCTTGCTTATAACAATAGATTTGTACATATCAAATGGATTTTCTTCTAAATCATCATTAAAATGTTCAAATAGAAAGGATAATTCAAGATCAAGAAGTTCAAAATAATCCATAAGATGTTTAGAATAATTTTCATAATAATCCATACAAAAACTCCTTTTGTTATTAGGTTTTATTATTAAGAACAAAAGCTAAAATATATCGTAGCTTTTGTTCTTAATTTAATACTTCCTATGATTTTAATTTAGACATTTTGAATTTAGTTTCATTATTTTCAATAAATATTTTATGGATAACATAATTTTTTGAAAATAATTCCTTTTGAAGAACCAAATCATCACCTAAAACTACCTTTAGAGTATTTTCATCTAAATTAAAATTAGATTCTAAATCTCTTAATAAAATATATCGTTTTAAATCGTTATATTTATTTTTTAAAACGAAGGCATATACACCATAACATAGTGTAGATGCCATGCTTGAATAATTTTGAGGAGCTATAGTTGCCATTATATATCTTATATGACTATAATTTTTTTTGATTTCTTCTAAGCATAATTCACATAGTACTTTTTGAAATTTATTTCCCTGGTAATTACTAAGTGTATGTGTGATTTCTAAATTCGCAGAAATATTCATATTATCTTTTGTCAGTCCCATATCTTTTCCTAAATATTCTTCTTCATTTGGAAATAATACAGAATAAAAAGATATTAAATTATTATCTACAAAAACACCATAGGTAAAACCTCTTCCTTCTGTTAATATTGCTTTTAATTCATCTTTTGTAAGTTCGACACAAAAATCTTTTCTTTTTAAATTTTCTAAACTTATATCTTGTAATTTTTGTACCATTTCAAAGTCGTTTAAATTGAGTTTTCTTATATTTGCGGTTTCTTTTTTATTATTATTTTTATTTATTATTATCAAGTTCATATTCCTTCCTTTTATAAATACATATACTGTATTTATCTATACATTTAATCTTTTTCTTTTACAAATGTATTTATTAACATAAATAATACTATTGAGCCAAAGTAAAGTAGACTTATTGTAAAAACACCATTTTGTATGTCTATGGTAAATACCATAGAAAATAAACTAGCACCTATAAACGTCCCCAATTTCCTTATAGTTGCAAGGATGCTAAGTGCTTTTCCTTGTCCAAGCATTATACATGGCTTTAAATTAGTATAATAAGCACTTCTTGCGGATATCCCAAAACTATCCCCTATTGAAAAGACTATTATAGCTAAGAATAGATATAGTATTGAATTATTTAAAGTAAATATATATATACCTAAAGTTGAAATCAAACATCCAAGCATGATAATAGATTTATTAGATAAGAATTTTTTTAATAAATCTATTAAATAAGGGCCTAGATAAATTATTATAAGACCATTTAATAAAAATAAACGACCTATGTTTGATTGTGATATAGCTTCTCTTTTGGCATATAATGGTGTAAAATAATTCAAAAACATAACCATTGCCATTGCTGGTATTGTTATAAGTATCAAAAATGATATAATTTTTAAATTACTCATAAATTTAAAGAAAGAAAGATTACTACCATATGCAGGAGTTGAACCATATAAATTTGATGTTAAATAATATGCAACTAATGCAGATATGAGTATAAATATTATAGAAAATAAAAATACAAATGAATAATTTGTTCTTTCTGCAATCATAGCACCTAAAACAACTCCACAATTTGAACCTGCATATATTCCAGAAGCTAAATAGGCAAATCCTTTACTTCTTTCATTTGAATCTTTAATACAACCAACAAACCCACTCATACTTGTCCAAGAAAGACCATAACCAATACCTACAATTATTCTAGATAGAGTAAATACATAAATACTACTGCTAAAACCAGAAAGTAACATTCCTATTACTAAGAAAATTATTCCATTCATAAAAACTGGTTTCCAGCCTTTTTTATCTATGATAGTTCCTGTGATAAGAGCAAAGATCATAGTTGTTATAATTTCTCCTTGTATTGGAAGTGTTAGAGCTATATTTTTTGGAATAAAAGAATTAGCATTATACAAATTACTACTAACAATTGGTATAAAAGATAGAGCTAAATCAGTTCCAAATATAAATATAAAGGATATGGTTCTTATGATTTCAACATGATGATTATCCAAGTATTCTTCTTCTTTTTTCTTCATTAAATATACATAGAGTATAGATAATTCTATAGATATAAGAATTGATGTGACTAGGATTGTAAAGGTATCTAATAATATATTGAAGATATTATTAGTTAAATGTTCTTTTGATATCTTTAAATTTAGATAATAATTATTGTTTTGATTTTTTACTATGCTATTGACACTATAATTATCATTGATTTTATATTTGTTATAATCATTTAATTCAATTGACTCTACAAAATCAATCGAATTAGCTATTTCATTTAAATATGAATTTAAGTTTGAAGTAGATTTTAGATTTATATTTCTATCATCAAAACTGTCTAATTTATTTTTTAAAATGTTTTCAATCTTTTTTATATTTGTATTAGAGTTTTGTATATAAAGTTTATTAAAAGAATAAACATTGTATATTCCATAAATGATTTGACTGGATAATAAAGATATTATCAAAAACTTTTTTAGATAATTAAAATCTTTTCTTATAATCAAATTTCTAGAAATAAAAAATATAAAGCTATATACAAAAGCTAGTAATAAAACAATATATAAATTATTTTTAAAAAATAAATTAACCTTATCTTGTATGAAACTTTTATCAATTTTAGTTATTAAATAACCAGAGATATGATCATTCATATTTAAGAGTTTTGAATAAACATAATAACCATTTTTACCTTTATAATAATTTATTTTAGGATCTTTATTTTTATATATATCCTCATTAAGTTTTTTATCTGTTTTATAAAGTAAATTACTATTATTATCATATATATATATTGATTTAATTTTTTCATTTTCTTCTTTTATGCTATTTAAGTATTTATCCATGCCGTAAAACCTATTTAGAGGTTTACCTAATTTTAATGCGTAATTTATATATCTAGCCTGTTCATTTTGAGATATATAATAAGGAGAAGTTGTAATACTTTCATAAACCTTAGAAAAATTATTCATATTAAGATAGAAGCTAAGCAATAAAAGAAGAAAGGTTAAAGTAGATGAAAAAAGAGTAAAGATTATTTTTTTGTTTTCCCTTTTCATAAATATCAAACCTTTCTAGTAATGTATTATTTTTTGTGAATTATTTTATCTGCGATTAATAATAATTTAATATCTGGCTTATAATTTATTTTATTTGCTATATCTAAGTTGATTATTATCTTAGGGATATCCTGAAACTCTTGATTAATATCTTTAGGATTAACATTATTTAAAACATCTGCTATTATAGATGCACCATAAGAACCTATTTGTTCATAGTCTGTACTTGTTGCAAATAAGGTGTTATAAATTTCGTTTCCTCCAACTTGAGAAAAAACTGGGATGCCTTTATTGTAAAAAATTTCTAATAAATCTGCTAAATCTTCTTCTTTTATTTCATTTGCACTTAGAAAAAAGGCATCTACGTTATCAGAAAGATATTCATAGTTTTTTTTCAAATCTTTTATATATCGTTCGTAATCCTTAGAACTATCAGGTTTTGGTTCAAATGTAGTTTTTTCGATTAAATTTATATTTAATTTTTGACACTTATCTTGAATATTATACAAATCAGCATAACTTCTTCCATTGATGGTATCTTCATAAACTATTCCTAAATTTTCAAATTTAAAAATATCGTGAAAAATCTGAATTTGCCTAGTAAATCGATCTAAGTCTATATGTGCCCATAAGTTATTTACATTTGAATATTCAATTCCTTGCACAATATTGGATGTATAAGCATTACTACTCGAAAAAACTAACCTTTTTGTATCTTTATATTTCAATGAATGTTTTCCTGCTAGAGTGCCAGCTACTATCAATATATCTATATTTTTGTTCTTTATATTTTGATTCAATTTATAAACATCCGATTTGTTATCTAAATAAAAAAATAAATCTGATGATATTCTTAAATCTTTTGACACATACATATTTTCAATATATTTTATTAACTCTTTACTATTATCTATATCATCTAGATTCCTATTAGTTTTAAATTGAATTAAATTATTCTTGTTAAGACCATTTAATATTCCTACCAAATGTGATTTATAACTATAGTATTCAGATGAAAGTAAAAATCCTATATTTTTTTTATCTTGTGCATAAGATATATCAATTTTTGAAAAATTCAATAATAATATTAAAGCTAAGATTAAGATTTTTATTTTTTTTATCAAATTAATCACACCTTATTAAGAGTAAATTTCACGCATTATTTCTTCAAAATAATTGTCCATACATGTAATATTTAAAAATATAGCTCTTTCTATAAAGTCTTCATTTGCCTTGTTTTCAGGAAAAGATATAGAGTTTTTTAGTCTAAGTTCACCAGTTATTTCATTAAATTCAAAACTGCTAGTTTTAAGACCAAAATTAATTTTTGTTATTAATTTTAAGATTTTATCCCTTTTATTTTCAGGAACACTACTATTTAAAACTGAATAAAAGTTAAATAAGTTTTCATCCTCTAAAACTTTTGAAAAACTAATCCATGTTCCAGTTTTTCCTATTACATCAAGGTAGATATCATCACTATCAGTTACCTTATAAGGAAAATTATTTTTTTGTGCTATTTCTACTACCATTTTTTTTATCATAATAAAATCTCCTTTACTAATTGCCTATAGTTTTTGATGATTCATTAACTTTTTTAATACCATCTTGAACTTTAGAATCTTGATCTTCTGTTTTTTCTATTACACCTAAATTATTACCTTTTTCAAGGGCTTTTAAATCAGAAATCGCTTTATTGACATCAACTGCGATTTCAGCAGATTTATTTATAAGATTTATAAGATCTCTAATGCGTCTTTCATGTTTTTCGATAGATTCGTTTATAGGATCTAATTTAGATTTATATTTATTTAATCTTTTTTCTTCATGTTCTTTTGTTCTTGTCTTTGTTTTATTACCAAAGAAGCCTTTTGAAGTTTCTGTATAATCTTTACCAGTTTTATCTATTTGGGCTAATCTTTTTTCATGTTTTTCTAATGCAGGCTGTATCTTTTTGGATACTTCCATATGCTTAAATTTATAGTGACCAAGTCTCTTGTTTTCGTGATCAACTCTTTGTACAGCAACTTTTATAGTTTCCATATAAGCATTTTCGACATCTTCGATAACTTCTTTTCTAGCAACTCCACTACCATCTATTTCTAATGCAGCTTGACGAAGTAATTCTTCTGCTTCTTCACCTTTTTTAATACTATATTCAACAGATGGTCCTTTTGGTTTACCGACAAATCCTGATTTTTTATTATCATGAACATATTTCCCTTGATCATTTTTAGCAACAGAACCTGTCATTAAAAATTGACCTAAAGTCCATTCTTTGAATTTGTAATCAACAATTTCTTTTTCAAAGAAATAAAGAGCTTGAACTTTTAATTTTGCACCAACACTTGATTTTAATACTGCACTAAGATCATACTCAGCAGAGGGATTATCTTGAAATTTAAAACTAGATGTTTTCTTATCATGTAAAAATGAACCATTTAATTTTCCACCAAAGTTAAATGTAGAAACAGCATCTGCGTAGAGTTCTCCACTAAGACCTGCTATAAATTTACTACCAACAGTAACTCCTCCAGCAACTTTTACACCTAAATCACCTTTGAAATTAGCATCTCCAGTAAATTTCCAAGGTGAATCTACGCCTTCTTCTCTTTTGACTTTTGCACCTAGACCAACTTTAAGACCACCAAAAGCTCCAAAACCAGCATAAACCTCAAGACCAGGGAGTACAGGGTATCTAGCTTCTATATTAAACGGCCATCCTGGCATATTTTTAGGAAATTCATATTCACCTTTTATATGTCCTGTTCTTTCTAATACGTCTAACTCTGCGTCTATACCAAATTTATTGAATTTAATGATAGGCATTTCAGGTGTAAATGTTCCAACACTAAAACCTTCAGTGGAAGAATATCTTATATCCTCAGCTTTAAATCTTGGCATAGCTCCAACATATTCAAATATTGAAAAATCAATTCCTGGAATGAAATCTTGCAATTTTTCTTGTTCTTTTTTATCAGAAATTTTATTACCAAGTTCTACACTTGCATTGACTGCTGAAAAACCATCTTGATTTAATTTGGCATGAGTAACTTCCATACCGAAGATTGGTGTTTTTAAATTTAATTTTTCAATGGAGGCTTTGAATCCTGAACTAGATAATTCTAGAGCAGCTTTATCAATACTTCCTTTTACTTTATCATTTGTAAATTCTAAATCTGAAGATATTCCAAAATATCTTTCTTGAAGTAAGTCTTTACCAGTTTCAAATGTAAAAGACTTCATCTTTAAAAAATCTTTTATAAGTTCTTTTTCTTTATTTATGGTTACCTTTCCACCACCAATTGTGATACCACCAGCAGAAGAAATTTCCGTATCAGATACTTCAACCATTGTATCTAATGCTTTTAAATCTAAAGAAGCTTTTGAACTTTTAAGGGTTGAATCTTCATAACTTACACTTTCTAATTTTAATATTTGACCAGAAATATCAGCTTCTAAATTACCATTATCAATAGAAAATTTAAGTGAAGAACCTGCATTTTCTTCTGGGTCTACTTTCGTGACTTTAAATGTACCACTGGATTTAAATTTTTCTGAGGTTGCATCTAAAGTTCCTTCTCCTCTAAAATAATCTTCACGCATGAATGGTAAAACACCAGGTTCATTACCCCATTCTAATTTGAAATCTTTTATGGATAGATGATCTTTTACGATATAAAATGGATCTGTTTGAGTAAAACTACCTTCATCAATAACAAATCCTTCTTCATTATTAATTCTAATTGAACCAAGCTCTACTTTACTTTTTAAAAATTTTAAATCCATAGTTACTTTATCTGTCTCAAATTCACCACCAGAATAAGCTAAATCTTCTATTTTAAAATCTTGACCAAATAATGTTGTTTCAAAATTACCTTTTTCAATCTCTACACTCATAGTATCTTGAGTAAGGTTTTTTTCAATTTTTGCATTTACATCAGATTTAAAATTATTAGTTCCTTCTAAGTTTAAGTTAACTTTACCAGAAACATTAAAATAACTGTCTTTAACATCTGACACAGTTGCAGAATAATCTGTAACACCATATTCGTCCTTTGTGGGATCTTTATCTTTTTTACCAAAAGAAACATTTAAATCACTTACTTTTAAATAGTCCGGAATTATATTTATTTCTTTTGAATAAGAATAATCAACACTACCAAATGATAACCCACCATCAGTTATACCAGATTCTTTTATCAGGAATTTTGAATTTAGTTTATTTAAATTAAGTGTAGATTCTTCTGCTATTAAAGTACCTTTTGTAGTATCTAAATTTATATTTTTCATTTCAAAATCAGAATCTTTAAATTTTGCTTTGATTTTTAAATCTTTAGCACTAAAAGAATATCCTGTAGTTGCATCATTGGTTATAGTAATTTCACCGCTTGTTGTAACTTTATCCATTTCGACTTCAACTGTTCCAGTATAAACTGTACTAACAGCTTCATTTTCTCCATAACCAGTATCATCTTCTTTTTGAGTTGTTGTTTGGGATATATTTGTTATTTTTATTTTGTCATTAAATTTAATATCATCTATTTTTTCCTCTTTTTCTCTAGTTACTTTAAAACTATCTTTTTTTATTTGTTCCAATCTTGCAGCATTAGAATCATAAAGTTTTGTCTTAAGAGTATTCATAGATGGAGTTTTATAATCTTGACTTGTCAAATTTTTACTGGTTTTGGTTTGAATATCTTTTGAATTTTGTTTAGTTGCGAATTGATTCACTTAAATAACACCTACCTTTCTATGCAAAGTTAAAAAAATAATATATAGTTTCTAAAATACCATAATTTTTAAAAAGAATAAAGTGTAGATTTTTCTTAATAATTGTGTAAAAATAATTGTAAAGACAATTTAAATAGAAAATAAAGCAATGATTTATTAAAAAATACAAAATTAATAAAGATTATAATAAACAATTATATAATAAATCCGATAAGAATATAACAGTAAATAAGAATTATTTATTTTGTATTCGGAAAATATTATAATTAAAGTATTGACATAATTACTACTTTAAAATAGAATCTAATTTACTTTAATAAAATAGTATTTATATTAATATTTGTTGATAAAATTATTCTATTTTAGGTATAAATAAACTTGTAATATAATTTTTATAGTAATTATATAAAAAATTATACTTTATTTTTATTTATACTCTAAATTTTATAAATTAAAAAGGTTTTTGTGGGAGATGAATTTTATGAGAAAACATATAAAGATAATATCTTTTTTAATAGTTCTATTTATAATAAGTTCCTTGTTTACTTATAGTAGAAGTTTTTTGATAAAAGATTTTTTTGGAGAGAAAGAAATTCAGTTTAATAATATATCTCATGTTATAAAAAAGAAAGGTTATACATATATTTTGTATAAGAGTGCAGATCAAAAAATTTTTGGAACCAATGAAAATAGAATTGTTGAACAAACTATGTATTTGGGAGTTTTAAATGAAAAAAGGGAGTTGTTTTTTAATCATAAAATCAACTATAAGGATGAGTTTCCAGTTGATTTTGATGTAGATGAAAATGGGGTTGTATATATATTATCTAACAATTTAGATGAAGGGGAAATATATATAGAAAATGAACTTGTAAGTAAAATAGATCCTTTTAAAATGAGTAGTAGTATTGTCTATAAGAAAGATATAAATGGTACTATGAATAAAAGAGAAGGTAATTTTAAAAATATAAATATAATAAATAATAATATAGTACTTTATGAAGTTATGGGCAAAAAAGTAAATTTAATAACTATAAATAATAAAAAAGATAATAATGTTATAACTATAGATTTAGATAAAGATTATCATATAAATTATATATTAGGTCAAAAGCCTGGCGATTTATTTTTCTATACAAAAAAGAGTGAATTATATCAAATTGATGCCAGTGGAAAAGTTCAATTGGTTTACAAAAATAATGATACAACAAATTATGAAGTTATAGAAAATATGGTTGAAGATGATGAGTATATTTATTTTCAGACTAAAGATAGTAATTTAGTATCTAATATAAAATATTTTAAAAAAGATAATATAGAAAATATTAATACTAAGTTTTATTGGAGCACAAAAGAAGATAATAATTATGATAAGAAAATCCAATTTGTAGATAAAGATTTCTATTTTAGTGGTAAAAAACCAAATATAATAAGAGAAAATGGAAAAATAACACAGGAAAATGGGAATTATGTGCAAACTTTATTTAAAATAGATGAAAATGCAAATTATAAAATTGAAGATAGTATTCAAAAATTAGTTAAAAATAATAAGTTTTATAGAATGAGAGTGTATATAGTTTTAATAGGACTTATTAGTTTGGCATCATTAATAGGTGTTATTATATATATTTATGTTTATATAATGCAAAAATGGCTTTCTATTGCATTTAGACAGATACTTATATTTATACCTATAATATTCCTATGTTTATTACTTTATCTATATCCTACTTTTGAAAATTTTATAGAAACTAAAAGACCTGATTTTGAAAATGCAATGTTTAAGTATTTTACAGATAGATATAATTATATGAAAAACAATTTAGATATTGATCTTATTAAATCTGTAAAATATCCAAGTGATTACAACAATTCATATTATAGTCATTTGGAAAAACAAATTCTTAATTTGGAACTTGAAATAAAAAAGAAAATCGGTGAAAATGAAAAATATAAAAATTATGATTACTACAATGTTGTATATAGATTTGACAATATAGATAATCAAGGGAATGAAAATATAAAAATTTATAAAATATTTGATGATGAAGAAGATAATTTTGTCATGTCAATACCTAGAAGTAAATCATTTTTTGAAAATAATTTTAATGAAGACAAGATAATATATATAATTTCAAGTGATAAAAAATGGATTCTTTGTATGGGACCATTATTTGATGAAAATGAAAATATAGTGGGAGCATATCAAACTGGTATGAGCTATAATGCATTTATCAAACAGTCACTTTTAAAAGCCACATATGATTTTAGAAATAAAATATATATAATTTCTTTCTTATTGATATTTATAATAGGTATAACATCATACAGAATTTTATATTCTTTAAAAACCTTAAATAAAGATGTAAAAGCTTTTTCAAATGAAAATGCAGAAGAAGTATTTACACAGATAAAAAGAAAAGATGAAATTTGGGATTTAAATAATTCTTTTAGAAAAATGGCTAAGAATATAATGGAACACATAAGAAAGATTACTAGACTTAGTGAAGCTTATTTAAGATTTGTACCGCAAAAATATTTATACTTACTTGATAAGTCGTCAATTGAAGATGTTGATTTAGGTGATTATTCGAGGGTAGATATGAATATATTTAATGCGTCAATTCATAATTTTTATGATTGTACCAAAAATATGACTGATTTAGAGGCATTTAATTTTATAAATGATTATTTAAAAATTATAGGACCAGTTGTAAAGGAAAATGAAGGTATATTAGATAGTTATGAGGCCAAAGGCCTTATAGCATTATTTCAAAATCAAGAATTAAAAGCGTTGGATGCAGCTTTTAAAATAATTGAAAAAACAAAAGAATTCAATGAAGAAAGAGCTTTAAGTGAACAAATACCTCTTGATATGGCTGTTGGAATTCACAGTGGAAATATACTTATGGGGATTATAGGTGAAAAGGATAGATTGCAACAAACAATAATATCACAAGATGAAATAGATACTAGAAAACTTCAATTATTTACTTTTAAAGTGAATTCAAAAATCATAGTGACTAAAAAATTCTTAGATGAAGTAAAGAATAATTTAGATTTTAATTATAGATATTTAGGAATTTTTAAACTTAGAGATAATGAAGAGGTTGAAATTTATGACATCTTTGATGAAGATGATAAGGATTTAAAAGAATATAAATTAAAAACTAGAAGAATATTTGAAGAAGGTATAAGTTTGTACCATGAGAAAGATTTTTATGAAGCGAGAAAGAGATTTATTCAGATATTAAAATTAAATCCTATGGATTTTGCTTGTAGAATATATTTTTATTTGAGTGACTTTTATATGAATAATAAAAATTATTCATATACTAAATATATAAATAATCCACTTATAGAAAGAATTGAGGAGGGTTTTTTTGAAAAAAGAGAACTTGAGTAGAGACAATATAGATAAAGAAAGGGAACAATCAGATAAATTTAAAAATATTAAAAAGCAAAGTTTATATTTATCAAATAAAGACAATACTAAGATTCTAATGCAAAAACAGGTTTTAAAGAATAAAGAATATAATGATTTAGTTGGAATTTCAAACTTAGATAAAGAAGAAGATATAAAATCTATAAGAATATTACATGAAAATATGATAAAACATGAAAAACAAGATATATGGATGGGTAAAAGAAGTGAAAAAAATGTTAAATTCAATTTGAAAAAATTAATTGAACTTTCA
Organism: Peptostreptococcaceae bacterium; assembly: GCA_025210335.1. Classification (GTDB taxonomy): domain Bacteria; phylum Bacillota; class Clostridia; order Peptostreptococcales; family Peptostreptococcaceae; genus JAOARY01. The sequence continues at coordinate 39,404 of JAOARY010000069.1, forward strand.
AGTCTTTTAAAAATAAAATATTATAGAAATTCACTTATGGGTGATATAGAAAAAAAATTATATATGGAATTCAAAGATAGAAAAAAAGCAAAATTAATAAGTGTACTCTATAAAATGATTTTTGAATTGCCATCTTATAAAAATGATGAAGCCGTTATGAAAAAATATATGCAAGTAGAGAGATTGCTTAGTGGAACAGGGTGCAAATTAAAGGATTTTTTTTCCTTTAATTTTGACCTTGAAAAGCAACAAAAATTTTTATTTAAGAAGTTAAAAAAGAGGATTTTATAAAAATATTAGGGATGAGGTTTTTTTATGAAGAAAATATTAAATTTACTCATTATATTTTGTATAATTATTAATTTATCTTCTTGTTCATATATAGATAAGTTTTTTAACAAAAAGCAAAAAATTAGTAATATAAAACAAAAATATATAGATGGTTATGGTGTTGGAGTATATGATAATAACTTGTACTATCTTGCAAGATCAGATGATGCTTCTTATATATCTTTTTATGATTTGAAATATAAGACAAAATCATCTTTAGTAGATAAAAAAAGTGATTTTTTAAAAAATCAAGCAAAATTAATAGATGATAAATTATATTATTTTATAAAAAATAAAGACAAATTATACGAACTTTATGAATTTGATATAGATAATATAGAGAAAAAGAGACTTTATTATACCAGTTTTAATGATATATCAAAAACTGTAATTGATCCTAACTATATTTATTATTTAAAGAGTGATTTATTGGAAGATGAATTTAATTTATATAGGTTTGATAGAAATACAAATGAAGAGCAACTTCAAATAAAGAATATAAAAAAGATATATAATTGCTTTGATAGAAAATTTTTATATTCTAAAGAGAAGGAAATAGGCTTATTTATCTATGATATAGATGATTTAAGTGAGACTCAAATTAGTGAAAAAAATATAAATTCAAATTCTAAAATTTATTATTTAAGTGGAAGTTTAATATATAGAGAAAATTCTGCTATTTATAAATTTAATATATCAGATAAAACATTAGTTAAATTAGTTGATGGAACTAAATATGAATTTGATATTAAAGATAAAGAAATATATTATTCTAGAAAGAATAGTTTTAACAAAATGAGTATTAATTCAGATGAAGAATTTAGAATATGTGATTATCCAGCTATGGAATTTGAGTTTTTAGAAAAATCTATAGTATTCATAACCAAAAATAAGGGTATTTATGAATATGAGGATTCAAAAATTACACAGATTTTAAATTTTAAAGATTTTGATGGCAGTAATTTATGGGCTAATGAATACTTTGTTTCATATTATGATAATTTAATTAAGGACGCTAAACTACTTCAAATAAAAGAGTATAAAGAAAAGCAAATACAATCAAATATAGAAGAAAAACAAAAACAAGATGTAAATAAAATTTTAACAGCAGATTATTCTACTCTAAAAAATAATATAGAATTTTCTGTGTCTGATTTTTATAATTTGGGATATCTAAAAGAAAATATAGAGTTTTCAAATTTAAGTACCATAAGAATAGGTAAGAGAAAAAATGAAAATAGACTTGTTTTTGAATTTAATGAAGAAGTAGGAATTAGTGAATTTAGTATAAATATAAAAGAAAATGAAGTGATTGTATTATTAAAAAATATAAATACAGCAATAGAAGATTCTCTTGATTTAGAGTCTTATTTTGGACAGATAAAATCAAAAAAAATAAAAGCAGATGAAGTTGAAATCATTTTTGAAAAAGAAAAAAATGATTCTTATAGGATATTTAAATTAAATAATCCTAATAGAATTGTTATAGATAAAAAAACATCCCTTAATTAAGGGATGTTAATCTGGAATTGTCCAGGCATATTGATTTGTATAACACCGCCCCACATGCACATTAATTTAGAACTATTATTAAGTGCTGGGTAATTTGCAACTAATACAGTTGGAGATCCTGGGGCCCAAGGAGCGATAGTGTTTGGGATACAAGGTTGAGGTGTTAAAACTCCTAGTGCTGCTGCTGTTGCAGCTGCAACCATTGGATTAGCTAAACTTGTACACATACCAAATGGTAATATGTTCATCATTGGTTTGTTGTCCATGATTGTTGCAACTGGAGTTGAACCTAAAACTCTATTTATAGGTGGAACTATTAAGCTTGATGGAGTCATTCCAAAACTGCATTGAAGCAATGCTCCATTTGTAACTAATAAACCCATTGTTACCTCCTTATAGAATATTTATTTTATAAATAATAAAGAATATTTATAAATATTTAATGTATAAAAAATCAAAAAATAAATAAAATATATATTTATTCTTATAATTTATATTAATATTATAATAATTATCAAAAAATTGAAAGTATACAATAAAAAAATTTAATTTTATTTTGTATTATAAAAAGACAAGACAGTTGTTGTTTCAATTATTTTATCTTGAAATATCAACAAAAAATATAGTTCTCTAGATTTAAATAGAATTTTTTTCTAAAAAAAGTATTGAAAAAAATACAAATTATTTATATAATCTTTCACATATACTCAATGAGAAAAAGAAAGTTAATATTCGAATTGTGATTGAGTATCAAAGATTTTTATAATAAATAATCCTATATTCAAAAAAGAAGGGAGGAAACTAGTTTCTATCCAATATGGATATGATAACTGGGCTTTTATGGCAGAATATTTATCACCAGGTGTATATGTAGAAGAATTTGAAAGTGGAGGAAGACCTCTTGCTGGCGTTAGTACAAGTACAGCAGGTTTTATAGGCTTAGCACAAAGAGGACCTATAGAGGGCTTACCAGAATTAGTAACAAGTTTTGCAGATTTTCAAAGAATGTATGGAGGGTATTTATCAGATAAAGCATTTAAGGAATTTAGATACTTATCTTACGCAGTAGAACATTTCTTTATCAATGGAGGAAGTAGATGTTATATCATGCGTGTTGCTCCATCTGACGCTAAAGCATCATTAAATGATGATAATGCAGTTTTAAAATTTGAAGCAAAAAATCCAGGAGGATGGGGAGATAGAATTGGTATAATTTTAACTCCATCTAGTAAAGCTAAAGCTCCTGTTTTAGAAATAACAGGAGATGCTAAATACTTACTTAAGAATCCTGCAGGATTTAATGAGGGAGATATAGTTGGATTTGTAACTGATGAAAAGAGTGAATACAAGCAAATAGTTTCTGTACAAGGTAGAGAGGTAACTTTAGACTCAGCTATTGAAGGTGACATAGTTGACAATGGTTTATTAGCTACTAAATTCTTAGAAACTTGTGAATTTGATCTTCAAGTTTCTTATGGGGACGAAGTGGAATTCTATGAAGGAGTTTCTTTAAATCCTATAGCATCAAACTATATTGAAAAACTTGTAGAAAAGTCGAATCTGGTAGCAATAACTCATAAACCAGCTGAAGGCGAAGAAGAAATAAAACCACCATATGAACTTATAACTGGTGGAGAGAAAGATAAATTCAAAGTTGAATTAAAAGATGGTTTTGATGGTTCTTTAGCCAATCTTTCTCCAGGAGAATATATGGGTGTTGATAATGGACCTGGAAAGAGAACTGGTATATGCTCATTTATAGATAACGATGAAGTTAGTATAATGGCAGTACCTGGTGTTACTTTACCAGAAGTACAATTAGCACTTGTTGCACATTGTGAAAATACAAAGTCAAGATTTGCTATACTTGATATACCAAGAGATTTAAAGAAAACAAACGATGTAATGACACATAGAAATATGTTTGATTCAGATTATGCAGCTATGTATCATCCTTGGTTAAAAGTATATGATCCATTAGATAAGAGAAATAACTATGTTCCACCATCAGGAAGTATTGCAGGTATATTTGCAAGAACTGACAATGAAAGAGGAGTTCACAAAGCTCCAGCAAATGAAGTTGTTAGAGCTTGTTTAGGACTAGATTGTCAATACAATAGAGGTGAACAAGATATATTAAATCCTAAGGGAGTTAACTTAATAAGAAACTTCACAGGACAAGGAATAAGAGTTTGGGGAGCAAGAACTTGTAGTTCAAATACTTTATGGAAATATATAAATGTTAGAAGATTATTTATTTTCATAGAAGAATCAGTTAAAAGAGGTACTGATTGGGTTGTATTCGAACCAAATGATCCTAATCTTTGGGCAAGAGTACAAAGAACTATAGAGACATTCCTTACTAGAGTATGGAGAGATGGAGCTTTACTGGGTAATTCAGAATCTGAAGCATTCTTTGTTAAGGTAGATAGAACTACTATGACACAAGATGATATAGATAATGGAAGACTGATTTGTACAGTTGGTATCTCACCAGTTAAACCAGCTGAGTTTGTAATCTTTAGATTTACTCAAAAAACTTCAGAAAATTAATATATAAAAATAAAGATTAAAGGAGGTAGCTTATAATGGCAGAACCAGGTAGTAGAATAGATCCTTATAGAAATTTTAGATTTACAATTGAAAGTGATGGAATAACAAGAGCTGGATTTAGTGAAGTAACAGGATTTGATATTTCGATAGATGTTATTGAATATAGAGAAGGAAATGAAGTTACAACGCCTAGAAAGCTTCCAGGACTTACAAAATACAGTAATATAACTCTAAAAGCAGGTACAATAGATGCTATGGATATGTATGAGTGGATTGCTGAGTGTGTAAATGGTAATATAGAAAGACAAACACTAACACTTAATTTACATGGTGAAGAATCACCAGATGAAGTTGTTGCTTCATGGACAATATATGAATGCTGGCCTGTAAAATATACAGCTCCAGATGTTAATGCTTTAGGTTCAGAAGTTGCAGTTGAAACTTTAGAATTAGCACATGAAGGATTAAAAAGAACTAAATAATAATTAATAATGGGGCTTTATGCCCCATTAAATATAATTAAGGGGGAAACAAAATGGCATTTCAAACAGAATATGAATTTACTTTACCAAAAGGATATGTAGATATAGATGGAAATTTACATAAAAAAGGCGTTATGAGATTAGCTACAGCTGCTGATGAAATACTACCTTTAAGAGATCCAAGAGTACAACAAAACCCTAGTTACTTAAGTATAATACTGCTATCTAGAGTTATAAAGAAATTAGGAGATTTAAGACATATTGACACTAGAGTTATTGAAGGACTTTTTACAGCTGATCTATCATATTTACAAGAAATGTATTCAAGAGTAAATCAACTTGAAAATCCAAATTATGAAATTACTTGTCCTCATTGTAATGAAAATTTTTCGATGCCAGTCGATTTTTTGGGGGAGATAGAAGAATAATAATATATCCTAAGGATAAAATTTTTGAAGAGGCTGCATTTTTAGCATATAATCTTCATTGGAATCATGATGATATCATGAATATGGAACATAGAGATAGAAGAAAATGGTGTGAAGAAGTTTCAAGGATTAATAAAAATCTTAGTGCACAAGAAGAAAAGAATATTTTTGATGTTAATAACTTCAAATAAGGAGAGTTTTTATGGATAGAAAAGACCCTTTTTCTAATTTTAGATTTTTTATAGAGCTTGATAATATGATGAGTGCAGGTTTTTCTGAGGTTTCTGGTATTGAATCTAAAATAGAAATACAAACATATAAAGAAGGTGGAGTAAATGATAGGGTTTATTCATACCCTACAGGTACAACTCATAGTGAAATTGTTTTAAAAAGAGGTCTTACTTATAGTATGGATTTTTGGTATTGGTATGATAAAACTACTAGAGGAAAAATTGAAAGAAAATCAGGTGCAATAGTATTAGTAGATGAAAATATGGAAGAACAAGTGAGATGGAGCTTTTTTAATGCATATCCAGTATATTGGAAAGGCCCAGATCTTAATGCTAATATGTCTGATATTGCAGTAGAAGAAGTACATTTAGTACATGAAGGGATAAAGATGAGTAAGAAAAAGAGAAGTTAAGGGGGGCGTCTTTTTGAAACATAAAGATATGAGAACTATAAAAACTATAAAAAAGACTATTACTTCAAATCATAAATATGAGGATAAATTATCCAAGCATATTTTAAATAAATATAATTTTGAACATAAGTATATTTATAGGCGCCTTACTTTAGATTTTTTTAAAAATGATGATTCAAATAATTTGAATTTATTTAATAAAACTATAAATAAAAATGTTAATATGAATTTAAAATTTTTAAATTCGTTATTATCAAAAAATACAAAGATTTTATATAATAAAGATAATAAAATTTTTTATGATAAGAATAATATTAATAATATAATAAAAAATAATTTAAGTATGTATAAACAATTTGTATCTAAAGATTATAAAAAGATATCAAATTATATATCATCCCTTAAAAATTCATATAAATATAATACAAATAATATTTATAATAAAAAGAATTTAAATAAATTATCAAAGGAATTAAGAAAAGATTTTTACAAAGATATTGTAAATAAAAATTATATAAATAATATACATAACCAAAAAGCTTTAAAAAATATTTACAATAAGAACTTAGTAAATAAATTAGAAACAAAGTTTAATTTGGTTGATAAAAATAAAAATTATTTAAAAAATTTCTTTAAAAATATAATATTTAAAGAAATAAATAATAAGAATATAAAGTATATTGATAAGAATAAACAAAATACAATAATACAAAATATATTTAAAAATAAAAATGAAACAAAAAAAATAATATCAAATATATTAAAAGATAATATAAATAATTTAAATAAAGATATAATAAAAAATGATGTAACAGAAAATGATTTAAATATAAAACATATTGATATTAAAAATACTTATGAAGATTTTAAAAATATTATTGAAAAAACTTTAAAAAAATCTATAATTTTAAAAGAAAATAATTTGAAAATAGATTCAGATATATTTTATAGTAATTTTTTAACAGAAATAAAAAGAGATTTTTATTCTCAAGATATTTTAAATAATTATTTTCAAGAATCAACAAATGAGATAGATTTTACTATCAATAATAAAGAAGAAAAAAGTGTAAAAACACAAATCAAGAAAAATATTATAAAAAAGTTTAAAAATTCATTTGAAGACAAAAAATTGATATTTAAAACTATAAAAAATAATATGAATTTGAATAAAGAAGAAAGTATTTTATTTGAAGATATTAAGAATTTAGTTTACCTGTTTGAAGATGAAAAAATAAAAACTTTATTTAATAATAATTTGAGTAATAAATTTGAATACAATCAAATAAATTTAAATGAAATAAGTAAAGAAATTTTCAATAAGGAAGAATTTAAATCTAAGTTAGATAATTTAAAATTAAAAATAATAAATGATTTAAATATATTTGAATTTGAAAAAATAATAAATTTAAACAATAAAATAAAAACTTTTGATTTAAATAAGTTCTATAAAAATGTAGATTTTATAGAAAATGACAAAAATGAAATTATAAATAATTTATTTAATTCTATATATCAAAGACAAAATAAAAATATTTATAAGAAATTTTTGACAAAAAATAAGACGGTGATAAAAGATACGCTATTTAAAGATATATCTAAATCTTATTTATTTGAAGAAAATATTGCAAATAAAGATAATATATATTATAAAAATATAAAAAAAGAAGACAATACTACAAATGATCAAAATATGTATTTTTATATGAATAATTTAAAAAATATATTAAATAAGTATTTTGATAATCATTCTAAATTATCAGATTTAAATGTGGATAATCTTATAAGTAAGAAATCTATTTTTTATTTAATGAATCCAAATTTAAATAGGAATAATGCGAGCAATAAATTATTTAAAAATAATAAAAATACATTCTTAAATATATCTAAAAATCTAAATATAACAAATAATGATATTAAAAATTATGATAATTTATTTAATCGAAATGTAGATTTTTTAAATGAGGATATTAATATATTAAATGATTATAATAAAATAGATAATAAATTATCTAATGATTTTATAAACACTATTTATCATTCTAAAAATTCAAATAGTGTAAATAATAATTTATTATTAAATGATTTAATTTTAAAAAATAAAGAATTTAAAGATAATGAAAAATATAAATCAAATGAAAATAAAAGAATTTTAAATGAATTTTTCTATGAAAATTTATATGAAAGTAAATTTAAAGAGATATTTTTTAGAAAATATTTAAATGAGAGCAATATAAATTCAATTGAAGAAAATTATAAAACAAATAACACAAATAAAATTTTTAAAATTAATAAGTTTTTAAACGAAGATGATTACTATTTGAAGAAAAATTTTAGTAAGCATTTTTTAAATGAGAATGTGTTTCAAGAAAGAGTTTTTACTAAAATATTTAATCAAAGAAAATTTAAAAATTTGATAGATAGACATTTAAATAAAATAATAAAAAATCAAAAGAAGCAAAATGAAATAAAGATTATAAATAGAATAAATACGTATAAGAAAATATCAAACAAAATGGAGTCTTATAAAAATCAGTATAAGGATATATTGAATTTTAAAAATGACAATATTGAATTAAAAGAAGTTAGTAAAAATAAATATTTTAATAAATTCTTTAATAAAGAAAGTAAAAATCAAGTAAATAAAGATTTTTTCAATTTAGAAAATAAATATGAACAAAATAATAAAGATATAAAAATATTAAAAAAAGAAGAAAATAATTTTATAAGTAACTTCACTAATACATTAAGAAATATACGTATTACAAAAAACTTAAATGAAAATAAATTTAATTTGATGGCAAAGAATTTATCTGATAAATTACAGATGAAATTGATATCAAAAAAAGAAATAAATAATATAGATAATTCTAAGAAATTTTATAAAAAAGCTTTTATTGAAATTTATGAAGATAAGAATTTTAATTATTACAAAAAAAATAGCAATAATGTTTATAAAAAGGAAAATACAGTCAACAATCTTCCTATAGGTAAGATTATGAAAAAAGAACAAGAAAATATAAATGTTAATATTAAAAAGACTGTAGAAGAAGAAATAAAAAAGAATATAAGTTCGAAAACTTATATAAATAAAATTTCAAAAGTTTTATATAAAGATTTGTCAAATAGTATAAAAAAAGAGATGCAAAGGAAAGGCAGGTAATTTAAATGGGTTTAAAAAAAGCTATGATTTATGTTTATAATGACAAAACTAAACCAGAAAAGATAGAAGTTTTATTTAACCCAAGTAGTTACAGTATAAGTGAAAGTAATGATTATGGTGTAGAAAAACCAATTGGAAAAGAAACACCTGTATATCAATTTAAAAGTGGTGGAACAACTAGTTTGGATTTGGATCTATTTTTTGACACTTATGAAAAAAGAGAAGATGTCAGAAAATATACTAAAAGAATTCAAAATTTGATGAAGATAGAAAAAGATTTACATCATCCACCTAGATGTAGTTTTATATGGGGTAATTTTAAATTTGAAGGAGTGGCAGTTTCTATAAGTCAAAATTTTACTATGTTCTTAAATTCAGGAGTTCCTGTTAGAGCAGAAATGAAATTAAAATTAGAGGCTACAAAAGAAGTTACATTACAAGAAAAAGAAATATCAAAACAATCTTCTGATAGAACTAAAGAAAGAGATTTAAAATCTGGAGATGAACTTTGGATGCACTCTTCAAATGAATATGATGATCCTAAAAAATGGAGACATATAGCTAAAGCTAATAATATAGATAATCCTAGAGATTTAGGAAATAGAAATAAACTTATAGTACCACCATTGGAGTGATAATATGTCTAGTAGTATAAAAATAGATTCAAAAAAACATAAGGTATCCTCATTAGAGCATAAGTATAAGAATATGGCAGCTCCAGAGGTTAAGATTTATATAGATGGTAAGGAAATCATTAAATCTATGGGAATGGCTGTTGAATATTTAGATGTGGATTTAAGTGTAAATGCTTCTGATACCTTTGAATTTAGTGTTGTAAATGCATATGATCATGAAGAAAGTGAAATAAAATGGATTGATAGCAAATTAAAAGCAGGAAAAGAAATAAAAATAGAAATAGGATATACAGATGAATTAAAAGAAATTTTTTATGGATATATAACAAATATAAGAATATCATCAGAATATGAAGATTCAGCTATAAAGGTTATAGTAAGTGGTATGGATAAATCATTTTTGATGATGAGAGGTAAAAAAACAAATATATGGAATAATTCATCATATTCTGATGTTGTAAATGAAATTGCTAAGAAATATGTATCTAAAAAGAAAGTTAGTTCAACACCAACTGTATATGATTCTTTAGGACAAGTTAGTCAAACTGATTATGAGTTTATAAAATTTTTAGCATTTGAAAGTGGTTATGAGTTTTTTGTAACTGGAGATACTCTTTATTTTAGAAAATATCATGAAGATAAAACACCAATTACAACGCTTACATTAGGTGAAAATATAATTGAAATAGACTTAGGTGTTGATATTGCTGATCAAATTGGAGAATGTGTAGTAAAAGGTTGGGATAGCTTAAAGCGAGAAGAAATAATGGTAAAAGAAAATTCTTTTACTAAGGTTGGTAGTGGAAAAACTTCAGGTGTTAGTATAATTAAATCCATTGGTAAGGATAATGTAACTACAAATGTTATAACTTCTTTAAAATCAAAAAATGAAGCAAAGATAATTGGTAAAGGTATGATGGAAAAATCATCATTAGAATATGTTTATGGTAGAGTTGAAGTTATGGGCATGCCAGAAATTATACCAGGAAGATATATAAAAATAGATAAATTAGGAAATAAAATAAATGATTTATATTACATAAATAGAGTTAAACATAGCATAAATGAAGATGGTTATAGAACGATTGTTAACTTAGGGGGGAATACTTTCTAATGGATAGATTAATAGAACGTGATTTTGTGGAAGGTAAAATATATGGTGTTGTTATTGGAGAAGTTACCAATAATAAGGATCCAGAAAATATGGGAAGAGTGAAATTAAAATTATTACTTAGAGATTCAAAACACGAAACCGATTGGGCTAGAGTGGCGACTCTTATGGCAGGAAAAGATAAAGGAAGTTTTTTCTTACCAGAAGTAAATGATGAAGTTTTGGTGGCTTTTCATGAAGGATCTATAAAAGAACCGTATGTTATAGGTGTATTATGGAATAAAAAAGATAAACCACCCCTAAATAATTCTGATGGAAAGAACAATATAAAGAAGATAAAGACTAGAAATGGTAATGAAATAATTTTTTCAGATGAAAGTGGTAAAGAAGGAATAACTATAAAAACGAAAAAAGGTAGTATTGTTGATCTGGATGATGACAAGGGAAATATAACAATAAAAGAATCTAAGGGAAAGTCAAAAATAACTTTGGATTCACAGGGAAATATGGATATAAATTCAGATAGTAAAATAAGTTTGAAGTCAAAATCAACATCGATAGTTTTAAATGGAATGGCTAATTCTGTTGATATAAAGAGTTCAGCATCACTTAAGATAAAGGCTGCCAATTTAGATATACAATCAGATGGAATGCTTAATATAAAATCTAGTGGAATCCTTACTCTAAAAGGATCTATGGTTAAAATAAATTAGAGGTGTTTAATATGTCAAAAGATTTTTTAGGAAGAGGACTGAGTTTTCCAATAAGAGTTGATAAATCAACAGGTAAAATAAAGATGGTTTTTGCAGAAGATGATATAAAAGAATCCATTAGAATAATCCTTGGAACAAAAAAAGGTGAAAGAGTTATGAGACCTGATTTTGGTTCGAAGTTAAATGAATTTATATTTGAATCTGTGGATGCTACTACATTATTTTTAATAGAAGAAGAAGTAAAATCAGCTATTACTAATTGGGAACCCAGAGTTGAGGATGTTAGTGTAAAGGCTAGCTTACAAGATCATAGTGATGGTAGAGTTGATATCAAAATAGAGTATAGAGTTAGAATGACAAATAATTTATTTAATTTAGTATATCCCTTCTATCTAAAGGAAGGGAAAAAATAAAGGAGGGTAAATCATGAAAGATTTAGACAATAGAAGTATAAAAAACTTAATAGATGAATTTCACGATTTATCAAAATCCTACACAAATGAATGGTCATTTTCCCTTGAAGATTCAGATAGTGGTGCTGCAATTGCAAATGCGTTTTTAAATACTTTTAAAGGTAATATACAAAGATATAATAAGATATTACTCAAAAATAAATTTGAATTTTTAAATTTATTAGATTCTAATTTATTACCAGCAAAATCATCTAAAGTGCCTCTTATATTTAAGCCAAGTACAGGAATACTAGAAAGTATTTTGATTGATAAAAACACTCAAGTTTATGCTAATGAAGGTGATGAAGAACTTTTATTTGAAACAATAAGAAATATAAATATTGTAGATTCTAATATAGAAGAAATAGTTTATATGAACGGTAAAAAGGATTATATTAAAAAAATTGAAGAAGGAATATTTAATGATGAAATCACATCAGAAGGTATTTATCTATTTGATGAAAGTGAAAAGAATTTACAAGAACATAGTATATTTATAAAACATGATGATGTTTTTTTAATAGAGTCAAAAGGTATAGTACAAATCAAATTTGAAAATGTTAAAAATCCAGTAATGGAACAAGAGTTAAATGAATTTTTTTCAAATACTAATAATATCACTTGGTATTGTTATAAAGACGAACAGTGGCATGAAATAGAAAATATTAATCTGGTAGAAGAATATATAAATTTAGAAATAGAAGATGGTCTTAAAAAAGATATTGTAAAAGGTGAAGAAGGTATATATATAAAAGCAGTTTTAAATTGCGAAATTTGTGATATTGTAAAAAATTTAAAGACTACAAATATAAAAGTAAAATCCAAGAATGAAAATTCTATTCCTAATAATTTATTTTTTAATGAAAATGAGTTATCCAAGGATGAATTTTATCCTTTTACAACTAATTTTAATCTTCAAGATTCCTTTTTTATATCTAGTACAGAGGTATTTTCAAAAAAGGATTCAATGATTAGTTTGGAGTTTGATTTTGATATAGAACATATAAAAAATAATCCAATAGATCATGAAATTAATTGGAAACTTATAATGAAGGCTAAAGATATTGAAGGTATAAAAGATGAGTATACTAGAATAAAAGCTGTTAGTTTTGAATATTTCAATGGAGAACATTGGTCTAAATTATTTGATAAAAATGATTATGATGAAATTTTTTATACTAAAAAAGGAAATCATGTAAAAATTAAATTTAAATGTCCAAATGATATGGAAAAAATAAATATAAATGGAACTAATAATTATTATATTAAAATTAGAATAGATAGAATAGAAAATCATTATTTGCCAAATTCTTATTTTTGTGTACCAAAGATTAAAAATTTGAACTTGAAATATGATTATGAAAGAGAATCTAAGGATATCGAAAAATTTATAAATTATAATAATTTAACATATAAAAAGTATGAAAATATAAAAAATAAAAGCTTAGAAGAAATTTATTTATTTGAAAGAATTGATGAAAATGTAATGAGTTTTTATTTAAGATTTTCAAATTCTTTTATAAATGGACCTATAGGTTTATATTTTGACCTTATAAATGAAGAGCTTTTTAAGAATAAAAATCTAAAAATACATTTGAGTACTTTCTTTAAAGAAAATAAAGAAGTTTTAGAAAGAAGTATACAAATGGAAGATAATACAAATGGATTTTTAAAAAGTGGTGGATTTTATATAGGTTTGGATAAAGCTTTAGAAAAAATAGAGCTATTTGGTGAAGATGGCTATTTTATAAAGATAAGTATATTATCATCAACAAAAATAAGCAATCAAGTATATTTAAAAGGAATATATTTAAACTGTATAGAGGCTATACAACAAGAAACCATAAAAAAAGAATATTTAGAGACTTCTATCGATAATGATGAAGTAAGATTTTATTTAAAAAATAACAGTATAATAGATGAAGAAGTATATGTTGATGAAAAAGATTTTATATTAGAGGGTCAGGAATTAAATTCAGAAGAAACCATAATAGAAAAAGATCCTTTTGGAATAATAAAAAATTATTGGGTCAAATGGAAAAAAGTAAATGATTTTTATATGTCATCAGCATTAGATAGGCATTATATGATAGATAAGATGAATGGTGTTATTATATTTGGAAATGGAATTCATGGTAAGAGACCACCTTTAAATGATGTTAATAAAATATATGTAAATTATATTTTTGGTGGAGGAAAAAAGGGTAATGTTAAGACACATACTATAACTAAAATGAGAAAATCCATACCTTTTATAGATACAGTCTTTAATCCTATCAATTCTTATGGTGGTTGTGATAATGAAAAACTACTAGAATCTATGGAAAGAAAATCGGCACTTTTAAAACATAGAAATAGAGCAATAACAAATGAAGATTATGAAAATTTAGCCAAAGAAGCTTCTCGAAATATATGGAAAGTTAAATGTTTGGAGAATATAAATTCAAAAGGTGTTAGAGAAAATGGTTATATAACTATGGTTGTAATGCCAAAGGATGGATATGAAGATAGTTCTTTGATGAAGGAATTATGTAATAATATAAAGACTTATTTATTAAAAAGAGCTCCTTCTCTTATGATGCTAAAGAATAGACTTAATGTTATAAAACCTCTTATAGTAAATGTGAGTATAAGAGCGAATCTTCTTATAGATAATATGGAAGATATGATTTTAGTTCAAAATGAAAGCAAAAGACAGTTAAATGAGTTTTTGGATCCGGTAAAAGGAAATTATGATAAACAAGGTTGGAATATAGGGTTAATACCTCATAAGTCTATGTTTTATAGTATATTGACGAATGTAGATAAAGTTATAAATGTTTATAATTTGGGGATTAGATTTTCATATTATAAAAATGGTAAAGAAATAACTATGGTTAATGAAGATATTAAGAAAATACCATATGTTCTTGTTAGAAATGGTAAACACGAAATATATATGGATTTATATAAGAAATAAAATTTTTTATTAAAAGCGAGTGATAATTATGCTTGATTTTAGAAATTTAGATGATAAAAATTTTGATGAGATTTTTAATTCTATGAAAGAAATATCCAGAAATACATTTAGAAAATGGTCTGATGAAAATTTTCATGATCCAGGAATAACAATTTTGGAGATGTTAGCTTGGTTAAATGAAATGCAAAGATATTATATGAATAGAATACCAAATAAAAATATTCATATGTTTTTAAAACTAATGAAGGAAGAGTTAGCAAGTAAGATACCTTCAAGTACAATAGTATCCTTTTCAAATGAATCTGGATTAAAAAAACAAATACCAAAATGCACTCCTTTAAAGGGGAGTAAGGATGTATTTGAAACAACAGAAGTTATGGATTTGAATTTAAATGAATTAGATGGAATATTTTCTAAATTCAAGATGGAGATAAGGAATTTAGAAGAATTTAATAATAATGAAGATTCGCATTATTATCCATTTTCTATAAATCCAGAAAATAAAAATAGACTTTATTTAGGTTTTAAAAATCCAATATTAAAAGATAAGGAATTGGTAATAAATATTTTTACAGGAAATTATATATTGGATGAAAATTTAAAAGATGAATATATAGTTGATTGGTATTATTTTGTTGGCAGTGGTTGGAAAAAAGCAGAAATAATAAAAGATAATAGTTTTGGTTTTAAAACTAGTGGAAATATACATCTTAAGATTGATGAAGATATTATTGCTACAAAATTATATCCAAAAATTGATAAAAATAGATATTGGATATATGCTCAGATAAATAAAGATGGAGCTTTATATACACCAAAGATAAAATCCATAGGTATTAATAGAGTCAATGTTATAAATAAACATTTCAAAGTAAAGTCAAAAGATGTATATTATAAAAAAGAAATTTATTTGGATGAATATATAGATATTATAGGGATAAATGAAATATATTCACTTATAAATGATAAATATTATAAGATTCCAAATATAGATAATAAAAAAGAATTTAAAAGCAATTTATATTATAAAATAGAAGAAGTAAAAAATAGATACAAAAAACTAGTTTTAATAGGTGAAGATGGTCAAGAGATAAAAGATAAAGAAGCTTTAAAAATAAAAATTATATCATATTATAGAGAAGAAGATTTATTTTTAGGCTATACTAATCCGTTACCACTTCAAGAAATTCCTTTTTATAAAGAAAATTCAATAAAACATGAATTAAAGCTTCTTGTTGGGGATGAAAATGACGGATATTATGAATATAAATATGTTGATTTTTTTTCAAATGAGAATAAAGGACAGAATGTATTTACTTTAGAGAATAAAAATATTGTTTTTAGTGATGGAATAAAAGGAAATATTCCTAGAAAAGAAATGAAAATATATTTATCTAATATCGCATTTAGTTCAGGAAAAAAAGGCAATATAAGGAGAAAAGACTTAGCTAAATTCTTATATGAAGATTCCTATTTTGATAATATAAAGCTTAAAAATATATCTAAGGCGATAAAAGGTAATGATGAACAAGATATAACAGATGTTAATAAAATTTTTGCAAAATCTCTTTTAAATTCGAAAAGAGCTGTTAACGAAGATGATTATGTAAGATTATTAAAAAAATCAAAAGAACTTTCTATTGGTAGAATAAAAGTAATACCATTGTATGAAAAAGGTTTAAAATCATATCCAAAAAAAGTAAAAGAAGGTGTGCTTTCTATAGTTGTAATACCTAAGGATAAAGGTTTTATGCCTGAAATTTCTAATGATTATTTGAATAAGGTCAAAAAATATATAGAACCGTATAGACTAATAACAACAAATGTAAAAGTTATAAAACCTGAATATATAGGGATTGACATAAAGGTTGTTGCAAATGTTAAAGATAATATTACAGAGAATATAAAAGAAGAGCTTTTAGAAAAATTAGAAGATTATTTAATACCAATAAAAAAGGAAAAGAATAAATATAGTGGATGGGAGTTTGGAAAAACTCTTTATTCAGGAGAAATTTATTCTCTTATAAATGCACATAAGAAAATAGATTATGTAGAAGATTTATGGATTTATCCTATTGGAAAATATATAAAGCAAGATAAGAATAAAGATATATATATTCCTAAGGAAGGACTTTTTTATTTAAATAGTTTTGAAATAGAATATATAAGGGCTTAATAAAAACCTTTGATGAGGGTGATTAATATGCAAAAAGACTATCCTTTTTTTTATATAGATTTAAAGGAAAGTAATGAGGATAATTTAAGAAATTTAATAGCATATGAAGATGGTGTATCTTTAGAAAAAGAAAAAGAATTTAATCTTAAAGATATTGTTGATATAAAAGAAGCATATAATATAGCAAATATAAAAGATATATTTTTTAAAAGTAGTAAAGAATTTTACGTATTAAAAGCTAATAATGATTTATATAAATTAAATATATCTAATTTTGAAAAAACTAAGATCAATAGTTTATATAAAAATTATTTGGATAATATAGATTTTATGGTTTTTGATGATTATAAAAATATTTTTTTAAATGATAATATATTATATTTTTTTTCAAATCAAAATTCACAACTTCTTAGAGAAATTGATTTTAATAAAGACGGATATCATGTAGTTTCTTTAAAAGAAGTCAATGGTAAAATTCTGATATTAGCATTAAAGGATTTTAGAACAAAGAAGGATTTAGATAACAATAAAATAATTTTTAGCAATCAAAATACCTCTCTTCATTTAATTAGTTTATATTTTGAAAATGAATCATATAAAAGTATAGAAATTCCTTTTGAATTTCAAGAAGAAAAAATATCAAAATTTGAAAATGTTGTTGCATTTGAAAATAGACTATTATTTAAAAATATATACAAATCACAGATTATAGAATACTATATAGACGAAGATAAAGTATTAACACGTGATTTTTTAGAAGATATTAAAGATTTTTATATTGATATAAGAAAAGATATATATACTTTATTTTATGATAATGCACAAGAAGCGGACAAAATAAAAAATATAAATACAGATAAGAGTTTGAATTTCTATTATGGAAAAATAGATAAATTATATGGAAATCTATCAAATAAGATATTTGCAATGGATTTTACAGATAATAAAATCTTGATTTTTGAAAAAATGAATAGATTAAAAAGATATAAAGAAAAAGAAAAGGTATATGGTTACTATATATCAGATCCGATAGACAGTTACAAGGAAAATAACAAATGGCATAAGGTTAAACTAGATGCAAATATACCTAAAAATACTCAAATAAAAATAAAATATGCTTTATTTGAAGATTATTATAAAGCATCTGATTTTAAAAATAAAGAAG
This sequence comes from Peptostreptococcaceae bacterium, assembly GCA_025210335.1. GTDB lineage: Bacteria > Bacillota > Clostridia > Peptostreptococcales > Peptostreptococcaceae > JAOARY01. The sequence continues at coordinate 57,723 of JAOARY010000069.1, forward strand.
AATCAAAAATGGAAGAAGAATTCATAGGTAGAATAGTAAATTCAAAAGATGCACTTTTTTATAAAGGTAAAGGCCGATATATGGTATTAAAAATTGAATTTTATGCGGGAGAAAGACAAAGTCCAAGTATAAATGATATAAGAGTTTATTATAATAGAGAAGGCTACTTAAAATACCTACCAGAGATATATCAAACATCTATGGAAGATGATTTCTTGGAAAGATTTTTAGCTATATTTGAAACTTTCTTAATGGAGATGGAAGAAGATATATCTAATGTATATGAATACTTTAATCCTCATGTTGTAGATGAAGAATTTTTAGGATTTTTGGCTGATATGATGGGTATAAGATATGATTTTAATATTTCACAACAGAAATTAAGATATTTAATTAAAAATATTGGTGAGATATATTCTAAAAGAGGAACAAAAGAAGGAATAAAAAAATTATTAGAGATAATTTTAAATGATGATGTATATATTATTGAGAGTTTTAAGTTGGAAAATGAATTTCAAAATCCATATTTAAAAAAATTATATAAAAAATTATACTCAAACAACCCTTATAGTTTTACTATTTTAGTTAAAGATAAGGAAGATTTTGATTCTAATGATTGGGACAAATTAAAAATAATACTTAATAAAGAAAAACCTGCATATACTAATTGTAATCTAGTGGTATTAAAACCTTGGATTTATCTTGATAAACACAGTTATTTGCAGATTAATTCTAAATTATCAACTTGGAATAAGTTAAAGTTAAACGATAAAACTATAGTTCCTTTTGATACTCTATTAAATAAGGATGATATAAGACTAGGTATAAATTCATACACCGGTATGATATTAGAATAAGGAGGGTGGTTATGAAAAATTTTCGTCTAAAGCCTCTTGAAAGAAATAATTATTTTTATGGTAAATTACTTACTGTAAGAGATTTTCAAAGAGAGCAAGAATATAATAATGAAAAAGCAATTTTAAAAAATAAATTTATTTATGGCAGTGGTGTTGTAAATGGGCTACAAGTTATAAAGGTTGATGACTATACTATATCTTTAGAGCCTGGAGTTGCAATAGATTATCATGGAAGAGAAGTAATAGTAGCATCTCCTATAACTAGAAAGCTTTCATCAATAGAAGGTTTTCCAAAAGAAGGATACCATAAAGAAGCATATTTAGCGCTTAATTACAATGAAGAAGGTAAAGAACAAGTACATTCAATAGAAGATGACGAAACTTTAAAAGAAGAATATAATAGAATTAGTGAAGAATATAAATTAGAAATAGTTGAAGATTTGGATGAAAGAGATTTTTTTGATATAGATGAGTTATATAATAAAAAAATCTTATTTGAAGATAATATGGTAAAAGTATACCTTCAAATACCTAGATTTACAAAGATAAATCAGATATTTGAGGCAAAACTGATCGTTTTTCCTAAGGTTAATTTAGAATATTTAAAGTTTGATTTCGAGCTTAAATTAAGTGAAATATTTAATTTAAATAAAGAGGATAACTTTAAAATAGCTCTTGAGTTAAAAGATTTAAAAGAAGGAATTTCTTATAAGGAATATATACCTTTAAAAACTTCAAATAAAGAGTCAAAATCTGAAAATTTCTTTATTGAAGATATAAAGATAAAGTATCTAGAAGATGAAGTAGAAAAAAATATAAATTTAAAAGAAAGAATAGAAATCTTTAAAGAGAATTTAGAAGATGTTTATTTAAAAAAGAATTTTGATAAATCAATAGATGATATAATAAGAAATTCAAATAATAAGAAAGTATTTTTGGCTAAATTATACTTAGTTCAATCTGGAGATACTTATGCTATTGAAAAGATAGAACAAAATCCTTTTGAACAAAGAATATATACAAATGAATTTTTATATAATTTACTTAATTTAAAATTAGATTCAAAAGATAAAGAAATTACTGCTATAGTAGATAAAGAAATAGTAGATTATAATGAAGATCCTGATATCAAAGTTCATTTTAATAATGAAGAAAGTCTTATGAAATTTAATTTCAAATTACCTAAAAATAAGGTAATTCATGATAAATCTTCAACTGGAATAATTGAAATGGCTGTGAATGGTAATTTTATACTAGGAAAGAATCTTTATTCAGAAGAAATAACTCATGGACTTGGGCTTGGACCAGTTAGAATACAATTAGCGTTAGAAGAGGTTAGCAGTGATTCTTACATGGATGAAGAGTATGAGGAACAGATATATTTTGGAGACCAAGAAGTATTTTATAAAAGTCCTTTAGAATCTAAATTAGGTTTGTATTCTTTAGGTGCAGTATTATATCCTAAAAAAGGAACTTTTAAAATTGGTTTAAGATTACAATCTTCAAATAAACAAAGAGATATTAAAATTAGATGGTGGGCTTATAAAGAAACTAAGGTAGTCGATGAATTAAATAAAGCAAATGTATTTGTAGAGCCTCAAGAGATAACTCTTAAAGTAAATGAAACTACTAGATTTAGTTCTGTAGTTACAAATTTAGAAGATAAAAGAGTTAGTTGGAAGATTGATGATAAAAAAGGTGGAACTATTGATAATACAGGATTTTATATGGCTCCTAGTAAGAAAGGAATATATAAAATCATTGCAGAAAGTATTCAAAACCCAGCTAGAAAAGGAATTGCTTATGTTAAAGTTGTAGAAGATGATGAATAAAATATGATAATATATTAATATAAAAGAACCTTTTAAGGTTCTTTTTATTTTTTTAAAACATTAATTTGTATATGGAATTTTGTTATAAATTTAAAAATTAAATGGTCATAAAAGAGTATTTAATTGATTAAATGATGAAAATTGATTAGGATGTTGATTAAAAGCCTTGGATGAAGTTTTTTGTTTACAAATTTTTAAATTTCCTAAGATTTCATATTATGATAAAATAGAATGTATGTGTAGTATTAAATATATGAATATGATAAAAATATTAATAATTGTTTAAATAGAATTTGAAGGAGAGAAAATCATGGGTTTTATTAACAACATAATGAATAGTTTTAAACAAAGGGAAATAAAAAAGATTGAAAAAATAGTAGATAAAATAGATTCATTAGAAGCAGAATTTGAAAAAAAATCAGATCAAGAATTAAAAGATATGACAAATATATTTAAGGAAAGACTTGAAAAAGGAGAAACTTTAGATGATATTTTAGAAGAGTCATTTGCAACAGTTAGAGAAGTTTCTAAAAGAGTTCTTGGTATGAGACATTATAGAGTCCAATTAATAGGGGGAATTGTTTTACATCAAGGAAGAATTTCAGAGATGAGAACTGGTGAAGGTAAGACCTTAGTTGCAACATGTCCTGTATATCTAAATGCTTTGTCTTCTAAAGGTGTGCATGTTATTACAGTAAATGATTATCTTGCTACTCGTGATAAAGAGTGGATGGCTAAAATTTATGAATTTTTAGGGCTTACAACTGGTGTTATTGTGCATGGACAAACTCCACAAGAAAGAAAAGAAGCTTACAATAAAGACATTACTTATGGAACAAATAATGAATTTGGTTTTGATTATCTAAGAGATAATATGGTAAGTTATAAAGAAAAAATGGTTCAAAGACCTCTTAATTTTGCAATTGTTGATGAAGTCGATTCAATACTTGTTGATGAGGCTAGAACACCACTTATAATTTCGGGTGCGGGAGACAAATCAACAGATTTATATTTTAAAGCAAATGATTTTGTAAGAAGTCTTAAGAATGAAGTTGATTTTGAAGAAGATGAAAAAGCAAAAAATGCTACTTTAACTGATGAAGGTATAAATAAAGCTGAGAAGTTTTTTAATATAGATGATTATTCAAGTATAGAAAACATGGAAATACAACATCATATAAATCAATCGCTAAAAGCGCATAGATTTATGAAAAAAGATATTGATTATGTTATAAAAGATGGAGAAATTGTAATAGTTGATGAATTTACAGGTAGACTGATGTTTGGTAGAAGATATTCAGATGGACTTCATCAATCTATAGAAGCTAAAGAAAACTTAAAAGTACAAAGAGAGTCTAAAACATTAGCAAGTATTACATTCCAAAATTATTTTAGAATGTATAAAAAACTTTCTGGTATGACTGGTACAGCTAAAACCGAAGAAGAAGAGTTTAAATCCATTTATGGAATGGATGTTGTTGAAATACCAACAAATAGACCAATACAAAGAATTGATTCGCCAGATGCTATTTATAAGACTTTAAGAGGAAAGTTAAATGCTATTGTTGAGGAAATAAAAAATAGACATGAAACAAAACAACCTGTACTTGTTGGTACAATATCAATTGAAATGTCAGAGTTACTTTCTTCAATGCTTAAGAAAAAAGGTGTTAAACATCAAGTATTAAATGCTAAACATCATGAGAAAGAAGCTGAAATAGTTGCTCAAGCAGGTGGACTGGGAGCTGTTACTATTGCAACTAATATGGCTGGTCGTGGTACGGATATAGTTCTAGGTGGTAATAGTGAATTTTTAGCTAAAAAAGAGCTTAAAAAACGTGGATATGATGATTATATTTTATCTATGGTTACAGCTTTGAAATTTGATGAAAATAATGAAGAGTTAAAAAAAGCAAAAGAAGATTATGAACAGATTTTAAAAGAAATAGAATCTAAAACAAAAGTAGAACAAGAGGAAGTTTTAAAAGCTGGAGGTCTTTGTATATTAGGTACTGAAAGACATGAATCAAGAAGAATAGACAATCAGTTAAGAGGTCGTGCTGGTCGTCAGGGGGATCCTGGTTTTTCTAGATTCTATATATGTTTAGAAGATGATATAATGAGACTTTTTGGAAGTGAAAAGATAATGGATATAGTTGATAAAATAGGTATGGAAGAAGATATGCCTATTGAGCATAAACTACTATCAAGATCAATTGAAAGTGCTCAAAAGAAAGTAGAGAGTAAAAACTTCTCTATAAGAAAGCATGTATTACAATATGATGATGTTATGAATAAACAAAGAGAGATTATATATAAAGAAAGAAGAAGTGTTTTAGAAAATGAAAATCTAAAAGAACAAATCTTTGGTATGGTTGAATCAGTTATAGATAATTCTATCAATATATATACAGCTGATTCAGATTTCCCTGAAGATTGGGATATAAAAGCTTTAAAAGATCATATATATTCGATATATCTTCCTAAAGACTCTATTGAATTTGGTAATTTAGAAGAATTAGATAGAACAAAGATAAAAGATATAATATTATCAAAATCAAAAGAATTATATGAGTTTAAAGAAGCTGATATTGGAATAGAAAGAATGAGAGAACTTGAAAGAATTGTTTTATTACAAGTTGTAGATACTAAATGGATGGATCATATAGATGCTATGGAACAATTAAGACAAGGTATAGGTCTTAGAGCGATAGGACAAGAAGATCCTGTAAGAGCATATCAATTTGAAGGTTTTGATATGTTTGATAATATGGTTAGTTCAATTCATGAAGAAACTGTAAAATATTTATATAATTTTAAAATTGAATTTGAGATTGAAAGAAAAGAAGTTGTAGATACTGATAATTTAGAGATATCTAGAGAAAATAATAAGGAAGTTAAAAAGAGTACGACAATAGTAAAAGGTGAAACAATTGGAAGAAATGATCCTTGTCCTTGTGGTAGTGGGAAAAAATACAAAAAATGTTGTGGGAAATAACATTTAAAAGATTTAAAATTTTATTAAAGAATCTTTATAAATAAAAAAATTAGCTATTAATTATAAAGATAAATAGAAGAGGTGTCTAAGATTTTTAGATAACCTCTTGAATTTTTTATTTATATTAGCTTAAAAAATATTTATAGAAAGGATTATATAATGTTAAATATAAGTGAATATACTACCGTAGTAGAAGAGGCAAAAATTGATATAAATGAATTAAAAGAAGCTTTAAAAATAAATATACTAATAAATAAGATAAAAGATAATGAAAATGAAATGCTAAAAGAGGATTTTTGGTCAGATAATGAAAAGGCATCATTAATATTACAAGAAAATAAAAATTTAAAAGAAATAATATCTGAGTTTAATGAACTTAATGACCTTCATGAAGAAATAGAGCTTTCTGTAGAAGTTTTGAAAGAGGATGAAGAATATCTAACAAAAGAAGAGTTAGATTCTTTGGTTAATAGATTGAAAAAAGAATTAGAAAAAATGAAAATAAAATCACTTTTGGATGGTGAATTTGATAAAAATAATGCAATCCTTTCGATAAATGCGGGTACAGGGGGATTAGATGCTCAAGATTGGGCGCAAATGCTTCTTAGAATGTACAGCAGATGGAGTTCTAATAAAAGCTTTAAAACTTCTATATTAGATTTTCATAATGATAAAGAGGGTGGGATAAAATCAGCAACTATTTTAGTAGAAGGACTAAATGCATATGGATTTTTGAAAGGTGAAAAAGGTGTACATAGACTTGTAAGAATATCACCATTTGATTCATCTGGAAAAAGACATACTTCGTTTGCTTCTGTGGATGTAGTTCCAGAAATAACAGATGATATAGAACTTGATATAAATCCAAATGATTTAAGGATTGATACTTATAGAGCATCAGGTGCTGGTGGACAACATGTAAATACTACTGATTCAGCTGTTAGAATAACTCATATCCCAACAAATATAGTGGTTCAATGTCAAAACCAAAGATCTCAGCATTCTAATAAAGAAACTGCATTGAAGATGTTAAAGGCAAAATTAATAGAATTAAAAGAACTTGAAAGAAAAGAGAAAATAGAAGATTTACAAGGTGAATATTCTCAAATAGCTTGGGGAAGTCAAATTAGATCTTATGTTTTTCAACCCTATACATTAGTAAAAGACCATAGAACTAATTTTGAAATAGGAAATGTAAATTCAGTTGTAGATGGAAATATAGATGATTTTGTAAATGAGTATTTAAAATATATAAAGAAATAATAAAAAAATATAGATATCTTATTAAAATGGTTCTTTGTCAAATGGTGTTGGTGAAGAATTTTAGCAAGAAAATAATGTAATCTTTTAAGGTAGTATGAAAATGAAAAAACTCATTTTTATGCTACCTTTATTTTGTTAATAGATGAAATATCCATATTTATAAAAA
>JAOARY010000070.1 GCA_025210335.1 Peptostreptococcaceae bacterium
AATATCATCATTATAAATTAAATATTTACTTTTCTTAAATTTTAATAGAGCTTCTAATGCGATAAATGCATTTTTTAGTAAATCATTAACATCATCATCTTTATTTGAAATAGCAACTCCTGATAGATATGCTATTGAATTATTTTTGTTTTTTAACCTTAATGATGATAGTATAAAATCAATTTCCTTCATAATATTTGAGATATTATTATCCACTTTATTTAAAGAGAAACCTATCAAGAATAAATCATTTTCAGGAGATGCTACAACAATTTTATCTTTACATAACTTATTTAGTTTCGTAGTAATCAAAGATGTTAATTTACTTTCTTCTCCATCAAATTGATACTTCAGCAATTTATAATTAGTTAATTTTATTGCAACTATAAAATTATTTTTATTTGGATTAAACTGTTTTTTAAATATTGGATTCAAATAATTAATCTTATTAACTTCTAATTCATCTATAAGCGAATCCTCTTTAATATCTATTAATTTATCTCCATCTTTTAATTTAGGACTTGAATAAATCCCTATATAATAAACAACTTTACCTTTATTATCTTTTATTGACTTTATCCTTAAATATCTTAATATATAAGTTTTATTCTTCGCTACATCCCATATGTTCCCACCCCAAACATCTTCTTTTATATTTTCATATTTTTGAAAATTTATATCTACATCCCCATTTAAAAAATCACTAGGCTTTAAACCTTTTATTTCTTCAAACTTATAACCATAAATATTTTCAAACATCTTATTGCAATAGATAATCTTTTTATTTCTATCACTTATAAGTATTGCATCATTTGTATATTCAGAAATATAACCTGAAGCAACTAACATAAGATTATTTTTTTCTTTTATATATTCTAATATATTTATACTCATCAAAACTATGAAAACAAATAAGAGAATTATATATCTTACAAAAGGATATCTTACTATAAAATCATGAGAATAAATATCCAAAGCATCAACTTCCAAAAAGGCTATCATAGACCAGTTTTTGTTGTTTCCAAAAATAATATTTACATTTTCAAATTTATCAAATTTCAATAAATATAAAAATTTATTATTTTTTGATATTATTTTTGATTTTAAATAGCTAAAATTAAAATCATCTATATATTCTATAGTATTAATATCTATAGATTTATCTTCTGATTTATTTATATCTTTTTTAAAAAAGTAAAAATCATTAGAACTATAAATAGCTAATATTGAACCATACAAATCTTTAATTTCACCATTTTCTACAATTTCAATAAATTCTTGAGCGTTATTTTTTACAATCAAATTTCCTATTTTTATATTTTCTTTATAAATAGGAATGGAAAAATAAATATATACATCTGTATCTTTATATTGTTCTCTATTATTTCTTTTAATTTCTGATATAAAAAATTCACCATCTTTTAAACCTATTACTTTTTCTAAATCAATATTATATTTTTTAATATCAATATCTTTATCTTTAAAAAATTTTATTTCATTCCTTTCTTTTGATACTTTTATTATATTGTCGTCTTTATCATCTAAATAAATCATCTCAATAAAATATTTTTTACTGCTTAACACTCTAGAAAACATTTGATATAATTCATTTTCATTATATTCATTATTATCATTGGTGTAATCTACCAATTCATTGGAATTTTTTATAAGATTTAAAACTTCATATACATTTTTTAATTTTGATTTTAAAATAAAACTTTTTGCCGATAGTAATTGAACTTGATTTGATGTTATTTTTGATTTTATTAGTTCAAGTTGACTATCATATATTTTTGAATAAGCTAAATTCAAAATTATTAAAATAGGTATTATAAAAATAAATAATCTTTTAATTACAATACTATAATTTTTTAATATATCTGTATTCATATTATTTAATTTCATAAAATCAACTCCATAAATTTATTTATTTATATATAATTACCCATTTTAATTTGTTTAATATAATATCATTTTAACACATTTAGTGTTTTTTTATTATATTTATTATTGTATAACCACAAATTGTGTTTTATAATATTCTTGAAAGGAGGATTTAGTTTTGATTAAACAAAAAATTACGACAGATAAAATGATTGTTATGTCTTTATTTTCATCTATATCTTTATTATTAATGTATTTAAATTTTTCTTTACCGATTTTTCCTAGCTTTTTAAAAATAGACTTAGCAGACTTACCAATTTTGTTATTAGGCATTATTTATAATCCTAAAATAGCTGTATTAGCTAGTTTAACTAAAAATATTTTACATATACCTTTTTCTACGTCACTTGGAATTGGCGAATTTATAAATTTTTTAATATCTATATTTTATACATATTCATTTTTTGTACTATCAAAAAAAATGAATATAAAACCAGCTTTTATTATTAATATATTATTAACTTGTAGTTTTGCACTTTTAATTAATCTTTATATTATGTTTCCACTATATGAATGTTTTTTAAATATCAAAATGGATTCTATTATCACTTTTAGCTCCAATATAAATCCATTTATATCTAACATAAAAACATATTTATTATTTATTATTTTTCCTTTTAATCTAATTAAATTTTCATTGGTTTCTATTTTGGCATATTTAATTTATCCAAAATTAAAATTATTTCTAATAAAAAATATATACTAATAGGGGGTTTTTTAATGAAAAGAGTATCTTTATATAAAGAACTTTTTGATGATGTTGATTCAAATTTAATAAAATTCAAAAAAGATGAAAGTGAAAGCAAATTAAGTATAGACACTGTAAAATATGAAACTAGTGTCTGTAATTTAGAAAAAATGTGCTATATGATGGAATGTGTTATTTTAAGAAGAAAGTTCGAAGGCTGTATATATGCAGGCTTTCAAAAAATTTCAAGAGCTAAAGCAGTTTGGGATCGCTTTTTAAAAATGGCTGATAATGTTGATAAAATATATGTCTATGGTGTTTTGGACGAAAAATTAGAATCTCATCCTAATATTCAAATAATTCCACTCACACCTATGCATCCACTTACAAGAGAATGGTTTTTGGTTTTTAATACTAAATTCAATAAAAATATGATGGTAGCTTACGACCAAGATGGTTTTGGTGTCAAACCAATAGAAAAGGATAGAAATTTTATAGGAATTAAAACGGTAAATCTAAAAGTTATAGATAAGGCAATTAATCTTTTAGAAAATGCTATGTAAGTTAATACTATATTAACTTACATAGCACTTTCCATTATAAATTTTTTTATAATTTATATAATATTTACTTTGAATATATATCATTTAAAGATATATATTCAAAAATATCTTTTATTGATTTTGAATGAAAATTCGCTTTTATTTCTTTGTACAAATTCTCTCTTTCATTAAAAACTCTTCCTCCAACTATGATTTTTATATCTTTATCTTGTTCTATTATTGCTTTTACCAAATTAGTAACACTAGGTAGGGAATTTTTTAAGGTTGCTGAAATAAGTATATATTTAGCATCATAAAATTTAATTGATTCTAATACTTCCTTTGTAGGTAATGCCGTTCCAAGAAAATAAGTATCTAATCCTTTTATTTTTAGATAATTCATAACTAATTTTAAACCAATAAAATGTTCATCAAATCCTGCACATACTCCTAGTACTTTTTTGTTATTTGTATTATTAAAATCTATTAACTTTGGGCTTATTTGGCTTATTATTTCCAAAACCATATTTGAAATATAATGTTCTTTATATATTTCAATCTTTCCAAGTTCATATAATCTTCCAACTTCTTTTAATGTATATTCAAAAATATCAATATAAATATTTTCAATTTTGATATCTGATTTTAAAAGGTCTCTAATTAATATATAAGCTTCATTTGATTTTCCAACCATCAATAAATTTAAAAATAAATCTTTTACAGACTCTAAATCAAAATTTAATTTTTCTTTTTTATATATAAATTCAGAACCACAAATAAGGTAATCTAAAGATACATTAAAATAATTAGAAAAAAGTATTAAAACATCTTTATTTGGAAATCTAATATCCTTTTCATAATTTCCAATTGCAGTTTGACTTAAATTTAACTCTTTAGCTAAATATTTTTGGGTTAAATTAAGTTTTTTTCTTAAATTTTTAATTCTATTACCAAAAGATTTCACTTAAATTCCCCCTTTCTTATATCTTATTCTTTAACATTATAGCAAAAAAATCTGCAAATAAAAATTTATTTACAGATTTTTTTATTAATATGCTTATATTAAGCTTCATTTAATTTTATATTTATTTCATTTAATGCTTCTAAGGCTAGAATTATTTCATTTTCCTCACCTTTAGCTGCCAAAT
>JAOARY010000071.1 GCA_025210335.1 Peptostreptococcaceae bacterium
AAGTTGAGGATGACTCATCAAAACCTACTCGTATAGTCACAAAAAGAGGAGTAGGATATTACTTTAGAGGTGAATAATTTGTTAAAGAGCAGTATTAGATGGAAATTTATATCTGTATATTTCTTACTTGTTTTTGTTGCCATGATAATAGTGGGAGTTTTTATAACAAAAGAGTTTGAATCATACTATCTAAATAAAAGTAGATTAGATTTACAAACGATATCTTTAAATTCAATAAAGAAATTTTTGCCAGAAAATAATCTCTACGAAAATCGTGAAAATATTCAAACTCATTTGATTAATATACCTATGCAGTTTGGATATGAAGCATTTATAATAGATCCCAATAGAGATTATGAGATAATTGCATCTACAAAAAATATATTTATAAATAAAAGTGCTATTAAAAATTTAAATGAAATAGCAATATTAAAAAGTGCGAATAATGAAATTTATGAAGTTGATATAACGGATAAAAAAGATAACAATTCAAAAGTTAAGCATATGGCAATTCCATATTTAAATAAGTCTAATGAAGTTATTGGAATTATATATACAAAAGCAAACCTTAAAGATATATATGAGATATTAAAAAATTCAAGAACGATATTTTTAAAAGGTACATTAGTTGCACTTTTTATAACTATAATATTAGGATTTGTTATGTCTACATCGATTACAAAACCAATAAATGAGGTTACAAAAATAGCAGAAAAGATGGCAAAGGGTGATTTTGACCAAAGGGTTAATGTTAATTCAAATGATGAAATAGGTCAGCTTGCAGATATGTTTAATATATTGACCTCAAAATTAAAACTAACATTAGATGAGATTTCTTCTGAAAAAGAAAAATTAGATGTAATAATAAGTAGTATGGCAGATGGGCTTATTGCAGTGGACGGAGATGCTAATATAATACATTACAATCCTAGTTTTTTAAGAATGTTAAACTTAAAAGAAGGTCATATGCAACTTGATTATGATAAACTTATGCTAAAATTTAGTGATAAATTAACATATAAATCAATAAAAGAGTTAAATACACATAAAGGTAGTGGAATTATAGAATTCAAAAGTGGGAAAGCATTAAAAGCAACCTATACAACTCTTAGAAAAGGTGAAAAAGAAGCTTCGGGACTTGTTTTGGTTCTCCAAGACATTACCGAAAATAGGAGACTTGAGCTTATGAGAAGAGAATTTGTTGCAAATGTATCTCATGAACTTAAAACACCAATAACAACAATTAAGAGTTATACAGAAACTTTATTAGATGGAGCATTAGAAGAAGAAGAATTAGCTAAGAATTTCTTAAATGTTATAAATGGTGAATCAGATAGAATGGCTAGGCTTGTAAGAGATTTATTACAATTATCTCATATGGACAATAAAAAGCTTAATTGGAATTTTGAAAAAGTGAATTTACATCATATAGTAATAGATGTATTAAAGAAATTAGATCTTAAGATAAAAGAAAAAAATCAAAAACTTGAATATGAATATACAAAAAAAATGGTATATGTAAATGGAGATAAAGATAAATTAGAACAGGTTGTATTAAATTTAGTCACAAATGCTATAAAGTATACACCGGAAAATGGCGAAATAAATTTAAAGTTATATACTAAAAATTCAAAGGGTATATTTGCAGTAAAGGATAATGGTATGGGTATACCAAAAGAGTCGCTTGGAAGAATCTTTGAAAGATTTTATAGAGTTGATAAAGCAAGATCAAGGGATTTAGGTGGAACAGGACTTGGTCTTTCAATAGTTAAGCATATTATAGATGAGCATAAAGGAAAAATTGCTGTTAGGAGTAAAGTGTCTGAAGGTAGTGAATTTAAAATTTTATTACCACTAATATAGTTAAAATCTTATTTTAAGAAAATTAAATAAAAATTAAAATAAAATATTAACGTAAAATCAACTTAAAATCTTTGTAATGATACTGTAATATAAAAAGTGTATAATTTATATATAATATAACTTAAGATAGTATAATTTTTTATAATAGATTAAAATATGAAGGAGGGCAGAATTATGAAAAAATATATGATTACTATGATGAGTTTAATAATACTAATAGCTATGTACAGTCTGTCCTACGCAGAAGAGATAAGAGAACATAGTGTTACAAATTTAAATGATTCTATTGAAATTAAAAATATGGATGATTCTTTGATTATTGAAAATATTAATATTGATACTGAAGATGATAAAGAATCTAAGACAAAAATCGACAATGTTAAAGATAATGAAGAAGCAAAAGAACTTAAGGTAGAAAAGAAAGAGGTAGTTCTTTTTAAACTTATAAATCCAGGAAAAAAAGATATAGTTACATCTAATCCGATGTTATTAATATCTGGACAAGGTTCTAAGGATGTTAATATGACTATAACAGTTAAATCTAAAAAACTTGTATTTAAAAAAGAATTTAAAATAAGTTCTACAGGTAGATTTGCTCAAGAAATTAAGCTTTTTGAAGGTGATAATAAAATTGAAATTGAAGGAAAGCTTGATAAGGATAAGCAAAGTATAGATTTAAAAGCAAAGTATAAGATAGAAGATGAAGAGGAAATTAAAAGTGTTATTAAAACTTTAAAAGATAAAAATCTAAATGAACTTTTAGAAGATGCAAAAGATAAGTCAAAAAAGATAAAAGATGAAGAACATAATTTAGATTTTGATAAAGAAAAAGAAAAAGAAGAATCTAAGAAAGATTCAAATGAAAATATAATAGATTTGCTTGTTAATTAAAAAAGCAGAATTTGGAGTTGTTTTTAGATGAATAAGCTAAAACAAATAAATAATAGAGAAAAACTAAAGACCATTTTATTGGTCTTTCTGTTTTTTAGCAATTTATTTTTTTTATTTTTTAATTTTAATCTAATAAATTTGGATAATTTATATATTAATAAATTTAATGATGAAGAATTAAATAGTTTAACAAGAATTGCTGTAAAAAATACAATAAAGCCTAGTAAGACTTTTTTGCATTTTGGTAAATATTCTGATATAGATGAAGGTAATCATACAATTATATTTGAAGAAAGTTATAATTTATATGATGATTTGAAACCTGTTATAAAAAAGGCTTTTTCTAAACAATTGAATATAGAAGAAATTGATTATGAAGATTATATAAATAAGAGAGATAAAAAAAGTATAGAATTTCAATTTAAAAATGCTCTTTCTTATGAATTTTTTGAACTTTCATTGGGTTTGGATGATAGTAATATCTCTAAGTTGCAAGAGATTAAACAAATATTAATTCCTATTTTAGATGATGAAAGAGTTTATATAATGACTAAAGATTTAAAAACCTATTCAATAGAAGCTATTTCACAAAGAGAAATAGAGATATTAAGTTCTAAGTATTATAAAATTTCAGAGTCAGAATACAAAAGATATTATAGTATAAAATATTTATACAAGATAAATAATAATTTATTAATAAGTATAGATAATCCTGAAAAACTACCATATTTGACTTCAAAATCAATAAAAGATTTTGATAAAGAAGAGAATATAATGTTTTTAGCTGAGCAATTCTTGGGAAGTAATTTGGACTTTGCAAAACAAATAAAAGAAACTAGTGGAGCTAGTAGTTTTATCTATGGTCTTGGTGAAAAGACTCTAAGAATTAGTGCTGGTGGAGATATTGAATATAAAAATGAAAGTATTCAAGGTCATAATAAAAATTTAAAAGAAGCTTATAATTCTGTTGTGAATTGGATTAATAAATTAAATATAGATTATAGTAATTTGTATATTAGTGATTATGAGGAAATTTATATAAATAATAATAAATTATATAAATTTGTATTCGATTATAAATTAAATGGATATAATATAAAGTCTAAAGAGAGTGATTATGCTCTTGAAATTGCTGCAATAAAAGATGATGTTTATATATTCAAATCAAATATTAAAACTACTGGTAGGGTCATATATACTGACAATGGAGACAATGAAAAAGAGCAAATTTTAAATATAGACATGATACTTGGAAAGAATCTTAATCTAATAAAATCTATCCAAGGTTATTTGGGTTTTAGGGATCAAGAAGCTTCAACATATATGTTTGGGAGCTTAAAAGATGTAAATATAATATATTTTGAGAGTGCAAGTGATATTTATTTTCCATCTTGGTATATTGAAATAGATGATACTTATTATATTTTTGATATATATAAAGGCGAGGTTTTAAAATATGGAAAACTCTAGAGCAAAGACGATACTTATAATAGCACTATTTATATCTAATGCACTTTTGATTTTTGATGCATACAAAAAAATGAATTATAATTTTGATGACTATAATTCAAAGAAAAAATATCAAATCGAAATAAAAAATATATTAGATAAAAAAAACATATCTGTTGATAGTGAATTTGAATATTTTAATAAGGATATTGGTACGATATCTCTTACACATTACAAATACAATCAAGACATAGTAGATAGCTTATTTTCTGAGGATGATGGTATTGTAAGTTTAGAAAATGATAATAAAAGACTTAAATATGAAGGATTTTTAGATTTAAAAAAATTTGATAAAGAAGAAGTAGTATCAAAAATAGAAAATTTTTTAGATAAGTTTTCATCAGATAATGAAAGATATTTAAAGTCTATAAATTATAGTGATGAATTTATAATGCTTAGTTATTCACAAAAGTATGAGGATTTATATCTTGATGGTGGATTTATGAGCTTTTCGGTAAGGAAAGATGGTAATTTTACTATGAGAAGAGAATGGCTTAAGGTCATCGAAAAAGGGGATAAAAAGAAACAGCCTATAAGTAGTATAATTGCGGTTTTAAGAGCTTTAGATCAAATAGAACCAGACTCTAATATAATTGATATAAATTTGGGTTACTATATAAATCTGGATGAAATGTTAAAGGTTCAAAGGTCAACAGCATTTCCACATTGGAAAATATCTTATAAAACAAAGGATAATGCTCAAGAAGATATTTATATAGAGGCATTAGAATTATAAATTTAAAAGATTTTAAATTAATGAAGATTAATTATATATATTAATAAAGGGATATAAAATGATTCTTAATCATTTTATATCCCTTTTAATATACTTATTTTATTGCATTGTATTTCCCATCATAGATATTGCCATGAATATTCCCATCATATTTCCTTGTACTTCAGTTTTTAAGTCCATGAAATCTTGTTCTGTTGCAGTACCTAAGTCAAATAAATTAGTTTTATCTAATTCATCGATTGTAACTGGTTCGTTGAAGTTGATTATATCAAAAGTAGATTTTGTAGATATAGTCATATCAAGACCTTCTTCTGGAACTTTTGTTGTTGAAGTTGATTCTTGAACCATTTGTCTTAATATATCTTTTTCATCTATTCTATATTTTGTAACTACATTAGTATCAACACCAGTTTCGTTAGTCATCTTAATTATGTCATCAAAGTTTGAAGCCATTTCAGTTATGAATTCATCCATTTTACTTCTATTTTCTTCAGTATCAAAAGAAAAATCTTTAGGAATTTCTAATATTTCAGCATCTCCGTTACTTCTAGCTATTTTAAGGAAATCTTCTCCTTTAGATATTAAAAATTCTTTTAAATCTTTATCTTCTTTTATTGTATCTATTATTTTTTTATTGAAGTTAAAAGATTCTTCTTGATTTAAAGCAAAGCTATATTCTTTTGTATTATATTTTTTAGAATCCAATTCTATTTCAACTTGTTCTTTGCTAACAGTTGCTTTATGAGCTAATTCTTTTTTAGATAAATCCATATATTTTTTTTCTAATTTTTTGAAGTTTGGATAATCAGTTATGTTTAATAATTTTTTATAATCTTTAATATGAAGTTTTGGCAATTCTAATTTTTCTGCCATATTATCATAGTCATCCCATTTAAAATAAAGTGTTTTAGAGCTTAAAGCTGGTACATTTAATTGGAATGAATTTGAATCAGCATATAAATTTATATTTATTAAATCAGTATCCTTAATACTATAACCAAATGAACCAAAATACTTACTATTATCTTTATCCATTTTAAATTCATAGTTATAAGCTAAGCTGTTTATCATTTCATTTACTTTTTCTATATCTTCTTTATCTTCTTCTTTTGCATTATTTACTGTATTTGATATTGTGGCATTACCTTTTATTTCTAGAGTCTTAGCCTTTTGCAATTGCATTGAAGCCTCATTAATCTTATCGTATGGTGTTTTAGAACCACCTTTTGTCATAAAAAATGCTGCAATACCTATTACTACAATTACTGCAAGTATAGCTATTAATTTCATAGGAGATTTTTGTGTATTTTTATCTTCTAAATTTTGATTTGTAGACATATAACCTCATCCTTTCGTTTTTTATAATTTATTTTGAATTAAATTTATTAAGTCACATATATAAGCATAATGCAAAAGAAAAATTTTATCTATAAAATATTAAATTTGTAATATTTTTTTAAGATTATGTTTATCCTGTTTTATTTATTATTATCATTTATTTCAAATATTATAGAGGGTTTGTATCTTATTTTATTTTCTAGATAAGAGGCTTGAAATAATATTTCAAAATCATTTTGTAGTTTAATTGGTTTATCAAATTCTATAATATCAAAGTACTGGCTATAATAATAATCTGATTTTTTATTGAATTTTATAGCTTTTATTATTTTAAGATTTTTATTTATATTATTATTTATATTTGTCTTTAATTCATAGGAATAATCATTTTGTATGTATATTTTAGATAAATATATATTTTTAAGATTTTCATTATTTTTAAGGTTTATATTTATAATTTTTTTAGGATTTAGTTTATCAAGATTAAATTCCTCTATATTATTTATATAATAATATTTATCTGTTTTCAGATTTTTTATTTTATCTTTTTTTAAGACATCTTTAATAACTAATTTTAATTCTTCTTTGTATTCTTTTAAGATAATTTGTTTTAATCTATCTACAGAGGTGATTTCCTTCTTTTTATATCTATTTAAGGCATTTGATTTTATTTTAAACTTTAATGTATTTAAAATATCCTTTGTAAGTAAAGTGTCTAGTTTTTTTAGATTAAATAAATTTGCTTTTTCTTTTTTTAATATTGTTTCAAAATCAGTATCTAAATTAAGATCAAAATTATCTAAATTCATATCATCGTTAGAATTATTATTATTGTTATTATTAATTTGACTATTATTTGGATTTGCTTTATTTAAATCTTTTATATTTATATTGTTACTTTCTTTAGAATCAACCATAGTATTTGTATTATTATTATTATTATCTTTTTCATTTGCACAAGATATCAAAGTAAATATTGATATCATAATCAAAGTTATAAAAATTATTCTTTTCAATTAAAAAAACTCCTTCAAAAAAGTTATTACCCTATTATTATATATCAATATAATAATTTTTTTTATGAGATTAAAGAAGCATATTAAAAGGGGCTGTTGAACTAAGAAAAATTATACAGCATATTGTGTTTATTTTTTAATTTATAACACAGTATATTGTAGCAAAATTCCTCAATGCAATAGCCCCTTATTATTAATGTTATTATCTTTTTAATTATATTGTTATTATTTAAGATTTCATGCTTTTTTTATTTTGTATTTTTTAAAAGCATATCATTATCTTTAATCCAGTTTTTATGTCTTAAATATTTACTAACCATATATGAAATAATTGCTGGTAATATAAAATGCATCACTATTATAGTGGGCAAGATATCTTTTCCCATTACAGAAACTGTAGCAAATTGACCAACAAGTCCACTTGTTCCCATTCCAGCTCCGATGCTATTTGTTTCTAATTTTAATAAAGTAGTAGATATAGGCCCTAAAATTGCACTTGCAACTATTGGGGGAATCCAAATCTTTGGATTTTTAATTATGTTGGGAACTTGTAACATTGATGTACCAAGCCCTAATGCAATAAGACCTTCCACTTTATTTTCTTTATAAGAACTAATTGCAAAACCAACCATTTGACAACAGCATCCTATTAAAGATGCACCAGCTGCAATACCGTTAAGTCCAAGTGCAATACTAAGTGCTGCTGAACTAATTGGCAAAGTAAGCAGTATCCCCATAAAGACAGATAAAATTATTCCCATTGGAACAGGTTGTAAAGTTGTTGCCATATTTATCATACTTCCTATGTTTTTCATTATCGATGAAACAAATGGTGAGACCAAAGTAGCTACTAGTCCACCGATGATTATTGTTATAGCAGGGACAAGGACTATATCAACTTTTGTTTTTCCGTTAATTTTTCTTCCTACCTCACAAGCAATTAAAGATGCTACAAATGCACCTACAGGTTCTCCAATGCTTATTTGAATTCCATTTTCCAATAGAGCAAGTGAATTTGCACCAAGTGCACCACTTACTAAACTGGCAAACAAAACTAAAGGTGGAGAACCAAGTGAAAATGCAACAGAAGCTCCAATTGCTGGTCCCATCATGACTTGTGCAGTTTTTCCAAAAATAATAAGTTCTTTTAATCCAATTAGATCGCCAAGTTGCTTTAATATAAGTCCAATAATTAAACTACAAAACAAGCCAAGTCCCATACCATTTAATGTTTTTGTTAAATAACTTCTCATATTTGCATACCTCCAAAGTAAAGCTTGCTGTCTTTACAGTACTATATACAAATATATCATTAATAGATTAATCTATCAAGTAGCCTTTTTTCCTTAATTCCGTTAATATAAATTCCATATTTTCTTCGCGTTCAACGCTAATAGTATGAAAATGCATACCCGAAGTTAATTTTGAGATTGGATTTGATGATGAGTCTTCCATAGATTTTATAAAATTCTTAACATCAATCCTGCTTGATATATTAAGAATTGCTTTTATTTCTCCGTATGCATCATGATCGATTATTACATCTAGAATTTTTCCGCCATAATCAACAATTGTATAAAGTTCATCTTCCATAATATCTTTATCATCAGTATGATTTACAGCGATGACTTTTTTTATTATATTTTCATTTTCTTTAGGAATTAAATATCCTTGTGGTGTAGCTATAATATCAAGACCCCTAGCTCTTAATATAGCTATATCTTGAACAATGACTTGTCTACTAACATCATATTTACAAGCTAAGTCTGAACCTTTAACAGCATCATTTGCTTTTAATAGATATTCTTTGAGCCTAAGTCTTCTTTCTTTAGTCGTATACAAAAAATCACTTCCTTTTAATACTTAAAATAAATAAAATAACTAGTAAGATAATAAATATTCATTAATAATGAAAAACATTCTTAATTCTATTTTATGATATAATGACAAAAATTTTAAGGGGCAATTATATTTATTTAGAGAAAGAAATACAACTGGTAATATTTTTACTCCAATCATGATTATATATAAAAAATATGAAAATTTAAACATAAATTCGAATAAAAATTCAAAAAAAAAGAGGACCTATTAAAAGTCCTAAGATTTCTTAGTTTTAAATTAGACTAAGATTATACAAATATGAATTCAATTTCTTAAACAATTAAAAAACACTCATCGTATAAATATTCTTGATATGTATGACAAATCAAAAATTAAATTTTTTGTTTAAAAAATCTAATCAGATAATAAAGTCTTTAATAGAAAGACAAATGTTTATCTAACATGGACTAATAATATCATATGAAATATATTAAATCAATAAAAATAAATATTTTTTTATATAAAAATTTTATTTTAGATACTATTAACAATTCTGTAAACAAAAAAGTATGATAATTTAACTTAAATTTAAGAAAATCTTAATCTTTATATATTATAATTAGTTTAGAAATAATAATTAATAATTAATAATATTTATTTAAAAAGGAGGGAATTTGATGAACAGTTTTAACAACTTATGTTTTTTCTGTGCAGGACTTATGATACTTGCTGGCGTATCATTTATGTAGGCTAGAATTTTATATAATATTTAAATATATAAATTTAAAATAAATTTTTCATATAGATTAAAAAGAAGTTATTAGATTGAAGCTAAATAACTTCTTTTTTTATTGAATTTAAATATGTTTAAAGGGTAAAAGTAAAAATAGTAAATTATTATAGCTGATATTGAAATAAGAATGCTAATAATTTGTTATAATGAATGTTAGAATAAGAATACAAAGAAAATGAAAAATATAAAATTAGAATTTAAGGGGGAGTTTTTTTGGAACAGCTAAATAACGCAAAAAAAATAGCATTATCATTAAGTGTTTTAGCGATACTAGTAATTATAAGTTCGTTTTCAAAGCTTATAAACTTTTTTGCAGATTATGCTTGGTTTAAAGAAGTTGGATATACATCAACATTCTTAAAACAAATATTTGCAAAACTATATGTTGGAATACCGTTTTTTTTAGTAGTATTTATATTCATCGCAATTTATTTATTTGGAATAAAAAGAAGTTATTATTCTCATATGAATGTAGGTTCTACTAAGGAAGAAGAAAAAGTTATAAAGTCTATAATTATGGGGGTTTCTTTTGTATTAGCATTATTCTTTTCATTTGGAATCTCATCAAGTTTTTGGCTTGAGATATTAAAGTTTTTACATTCTACATCTTTTGATATCAAAGATCCTATATTTGCAAAGGATATATCTTTTTATGTATTTAAATTACCACTTATAAATGAAGTGTTTAGTAGTTTAACAGGATTTTTATTATTCTTATTCATAATAACTGTAGCATTTTACTTTATAATGCTTTCGATTAAGCCACCTGCAAGAAGAATGTCTTTTAATGAAAATATAACAGATATAAATTCTTTTAGAGAAAATATGAATTCGATACCTAAGAGAATAATGAATTTGGCATTAAATCAAATATTGGTAATAGGTATAGTATTTTTTATAATACTTGGACTTAGTAGTTATTTATCTGCATTTAATTTATTATATTCACCAAGAGGAGTTGCCTATGGTGCTAGTTATACAGATATAACTATAAGTTTAAATGTTTATAGAATTCAAGTTGTATTATCAATAATATCAGCGATTCTTTTAGTATTAGCATATATGAAGAAAAAAGGTAAGATTGCACTTATTGGGCCAATTCTTATGATTATTGTTATGGTTTTATCTTCTTTAGTTGAAGCAGGAGTTCAAAATTTCATAGTTGCACCTAATGAAATTGTAAAAGAAGGAGATTATCTAAATCATAATATCAAATATACAAGAATGGCATATAATTTAGATGAAGTTGATGTTAGAAGTTTTGATGCACAAAATAATTTAAGTGCACAAGATATTTTAGAAAATGAAGGAACAATATCTAATGTAAGTGTAAATGATTATAGACCAACAAAGGAAATATATAATCAATTACAAGGGATTAGAAGTTATTATAAATTCAATGATGTTGATGTTGATAGATATATGGTTGATGGCAAACTAAGACAGATGTTCATATCTCCTAGAGAGCTTAACAAAGATGCATTGTCATCAAAAACTTGGTTAAATGAACATATTAAATATACTCATGGTTATGGACTTGCAATGTCTTTTGTAAATGAAATAACTACAAGTGGTCAACCTAAGATGGCGATAAAGAATATTCCGCCAAAGAGTGATTTTGAAGAATTTGAAGTGCAAAGACCAGAAATATATTTTGGAGAACAAAGAGATAAATTCATAGTTGTAAATACTTCTGAAAAAGAATTTGATTATCCAAAAGGTGATACTAATGCATTTACTGAATACAAAGGTAATGCAGGAATTAATATGACTTTCTTTAATAAGATTATATATTCAATCAAAGAACAAAGTCTTAAATTATTAGTTTCTGGTGGAATTGATTCAGATAGTAAACTTATAATAAATAGAAATATAATGGATAGAGTTAAAAAAATCGCACCATTCTTATCATTTGATAAAGATCCATACATGGTGTTAATTGATAAGAAATTATATTGGATAGTTGATGGGTATTCTTATACATCTAGATATCCATATTCACAACCCTTTGATAATATAAGTAGAATAAATTATATAAGAAATTCATTTAAGGTTGTTATAGATGCATATAATGGTGATACAACTTTTTATATGGTAGATGAAAAAGATCCTATAATAAAAACTTATTCAAAGGTATTTAAGGATTTATTTAAACCTTATTCAGCAATGCCTGATGAATTTAAAAAACATTTAAGATATCCAAAACAATTATTTAGCATCCAAGCTAAATTATATCAAGATTATCATATGACAAATACAGAGGTATTTTATAATAAGGAAGATAGATGGGAAATTGCTAAAGAAGAATATCAAGGAAAATCAAGAACACAAGAACCTTCTTATGTAACATTTAAGCTTCCAAAAGAAGAAAAACCAGAATTCTTATTATCTACATCATATACACCTAATAAAAAGCCAAATATGGTTTCTTTATTCCTTGGTAGAAATGATGGAGAGAATTATGGTAAATTAATAGCTTATAAATTCCCTAAAGAAAAAGCTATTTTAGGTTCAGAGCAAATAGAAAATAAAATATCAAATACACCAGAAATATCAAGGGAGTATACACTACTAAACTCTAATGGTTCATCAATAATAAAAGGACATCTTCTTACAATACCAATAGAAAATTCACTTTTATATATTGAACCACTTTATGTAAGAGCAGATACAACAGAGAGTATACCAGAAGTTAAAAGAATAGTAGTTGCTTATAATGATAAAATTGTTATGGAGCCTACATTAGAAAAAGCCTTAGATAAAATTTTTGGTGATTATCAAGAAGTAAATACAAATGATAATGATACGAATAATTCAAATACTAATATAGTTATAGATCCATCTTTAGATAAGGATGCACTTATAATAAAAGCTGCAAGCTTATATGACAAAATAGAAGAGTCTGCAAAAGACGGTAATTGGACTGAGTACGGAAAATATATGGACGAACTTGGTGCTGTATTAAAAGAGATAAACTCTAAGGTTGAAAATTAAAAATTATAAATTATAAATAAGAAAACTGTTTTGAGATAATTTATTATCTCAAAACAGTTTTTTTTTGATTAAGAAATTGAATTAAATATATTTAAATTATAAAGAATAAACATAGTTAAATAAATAACTTTTATAAAATTTTACTTATAAAATTTTTTGAATTAAATTTTAAAAAACACTATATAAATATTGAAAAAAACTTTTTCCTAGAGTGAATAAAAATCTATATAAAACTTGTATTTAAGCTTTTGTAACCGACTTGTAAATAAAACACAGTTTACATAATGTAATAAATGAGATATATTATTAATTAGAAAAATGTTTAAACACTAAAAAAATGGATAAATATTTAACATTAAGACTTAGTATTTATAACTGTATATACTTTTGTCCTATATTACTATATTAAAATTGGTAAATATAAATTATATAAAAGCATTTAAGAAAATGTTAAAATTAATTTATAAGTAATTTAAAATAAATTTATAAATTAAATATGATAAATTAATTAATTAAATCATTTTTGTTGACCAAAGTGTATATAGATTAAATGAAAAGATAAATGATAAAGTAAAAGAGGAGGTAATATTATGAAAAATGTAGTAAGTATAGCTGGATTATTATTAGTAGCAACAATGTTTAGTACGTATTTATAAGAAATAGGTATGTAATAAACTATCGGGATGAGTTTTTATTATAGAGATTTTAGGAATTATACAATTGTTTTTTAGGGAATTTCACAAAAATATAAAAATATAAAAGATATATTGGGATAGAAATAGATATAAAGATAAATAATAAATGATCTAAATTTGATATAAAAACTAAAAGTTTTTGATTTAAAATAAAATATACAAAACTAAAAAAACCTCTTATGAGGTTTTTTTAGTTTATATTCAGATTTATGTATTCCTTAACATTTGACTTAATTATATCGATATCAGATTTTGATAATACTGACTTATCGATGAAATTTTCATAATTAAGTGATTTAAAAAACAAATAATTATCTTTTTCTATAATTTTTTTAAAATCATCAAAAAACATAAACTTTGATGATTTATCTTCGATGAAAAATATACCTTCATGAGATAAATTAAAATACTTTTCTTTATTTAATGTATTTTTTATATTATGACTATCATTTACAAGCAAATAAGACTTATAAGATGGTACAAACAAAGAATTTTTTAAGTTTTTCAAAATCCAAATCAAAGCTATTGTAAATAGGGGTATTTTATAAAAAAAACCTCCAATATTAAGACCATATTTATAATCTATAAATATATAAATTATAAGCAATAATAAGGTGCTTATACTAGTAATGATTCGAAGATTACTAAAAGATGATTTTACATGATAATAAGAATCGAGAAAATCATCTTTAAGAGTATAAGAATATTTAGATATATCCATTTTTATGACTCCTTTAACTGACTTTTTGTGGATTGTACTCATTATTAGTAAAACTAAGTAAATCCCTTGGTTTTAAATTATGTTGTCTAAGTGTATGAATAGGAACTAAGATTTCTAAATTACATTTGCTCTTAATCAAAACCATTTTATTAGATGTTTTTATGGATTTAACTTCATCAAAATAAATTTCTTTTTTTATGAATTTATTTTCTAAATAAAATGAAGTTTCTTTTATGTAAAAACGAAAAGCTTTTAATTTAAATGGTTTAATTTCTTTTTCTAAAAAAGTTTTAATTAAAAAGAAATTTATAAAAATAAGTATAGCAAAAACTATACTAGGAATAAAATAATTTAGATTAAAAAGTTCTTTTAAAATAACAGATATAAGAAAATGTATTTCAAAGAACATATATTTAAAAATATTTCTTTTAAACCTAGAAGATGAAAGTAAGTCCCTTTTTTCTAAGTTGAAAAACATTTCATCATTTATGTAATATTCCTTCACATTATCTCCCCCTTTTATAAAATTGTATAAATTCGTATATTCTCATCATTACGTCTTTATTTAATTTTACTAAAGATAATATCTTGGATAAATAGGTAAAAGCTACCCTATATTAGACAATATATAATACAAAAGTAACATATATTTCAAAAGAGTAATTAAATGAGGTTTTTGGAATAATTATATTTTTCATTACAATTATGTTAATGCGAATAAAATAGATGACTTTATAATATGGTATAAAAAAATATAATATATATAAATAAATTGATTTTAAATTATTATAATATATTGACTATATTGATAGAAAGAATTAAATTGAAATAGCTTGAAAAAATTATTATTCGAATTAATTTGAAGTTTGAATAATTTTTAGAATAATTTTTTGATTAAAAAGTAAAAAATATTTATTTTGAGGGGAGAAAAAGATGAAAAAAATAATGTCGATTTTTATTGTTTTAACCTTGGCTTTAATGACTATATTTACTGGTTGCCAAAATGAAGACAGTAAAAAGAAAGAAACTAAAGAAGAAGTAAAAACAGAAATATCAAAAAAGGATATAAAAGACACAATAGTTTATTCAATTGTAAGTGAACCTTCTGGTATGTTCAATCCACTTATATCAAACACTACATATGATGACAAAGTAAATAATTTAATATATTCATCACTTATAAAATATGATGAAAATATGAACATAGTAATGGATTTGGCTAAAAATTATACAGTATCAGAGGATAATTTAAAAATAAGTTTTGAATTAAAAGATGATTTAAAATGGCATGATGGTAAGGATTTGACTTTGGAAGATGTTAAATTTACATTTAAATCTTTAGCAGATAAAAAATATGCAGGTGCTTTTTATTCTGTAGCACAAAATATAAAGGGTGCAAAGGAATATAAAGAAGGTCTTAAAGAAGATATAGAAGGAATAAAAATTAAAGATAATGAAATAACATTTGAATTTGAAAATATTTATGCACCAGCATTTACTAAGATTGCAGGGTTTCCTATAATACCAAAGCATATATGGGAAAATGAAGATATAGCATCATGGAATAAAAATGATTCTATATTAAAAAATCCAATAGGTAGTGGTCCTTATAAATTCAAAGAGTACAAAAAAGGTGAGTTTTTAAAATTTGAAAGATTTGAAAACTATCATGATGGTCTTTGTAAGACTAAGAATTTCATATTAAAAATAACTAATCCAAATACAACTATGGTTGAACTTTCTTCTGGTGATGTTGATATAGCGGATGTATCATCTTTAAAAAATAGAGATAGAGATAATTTAAAAGTAGATGGAGTTGAATTTATTTCATATCCAAATAGATTATTTCAATATATGGGCTTTAATTTAAGAATGGATGAATTTAAAAATAAAGATTTTAGAAAAGTATTTATGTATGCAATAGATAGAAAATCAATGGTTGATAAATTAATAGAAGGCAATGGATCTTTAGTTAATGCTCCAATGGTTAATTCTTCTTATGCTTATCCAGATGAAAAAGAATTAAATCAGTATGAATATGATATTAATAAAGCTAAAGAAATTTTAACATCTTTAAATTATAAAGATAGTGATAATGATGGAATATTAGAAGATGAAAAAGGTAATAAATTAAGTTTTGTATTAAAATATCCATCAGGTGATAAAACAAGAGAACTTATAGCTCCAATAATCCAATCTAATTTAAAAGATATTGGAATTGAAATCAAATTATCTATGATGGAATTTAAGACTATGATGGCTGAAGTTGTTGGTAATCATGAATTTGAATTATATTTAATGGGGAATAACTTGGACTTAGATCCAGATCCAAAACCATATTGGCATTCAACTGCATCTTCTAATGAAAAAGGTGTATATGGTTGGAATATAGCTTATTTTAGAAATGAAAAAGCAGATAAGCTTATGGAAGAAGGTCTTAAGCACATGGATATAAATAAAAGAAAGGAAATTTATAAGGATTTTGCAAAACTTATGAATGATGAACTTCCTTGGATTTATTTATTCAATCAAGATAAAATTATTGCTTACAATAAGAATTTAAATAATTTCAAACAAAGCACTTATAGTGATTATATAAATATTAAAGATTGGTATATTCTAAAATAGATGAATTATTATTTAAAAAGAATAATATCAGCAATATTTATGATGTTTCTTATCTCTATTATAGTTTTTGTTTTGATTAATTTGATTCCTGGAAATCCATATCTTAATATGATTAGTCCATCAACTTCAAAGGAAGAAGTACAAAGACTGCTTGAAAATATAGGGTATTTCGACCCAATTCATATTAAATATATTAAATGGATTAAAAGAGTTATGATCTTGGATTTAGGTTATTCAAGCTATTATGGAGATAAGATAATAAATATTATTTTTGATAAATTTAAATATACGTTTTTTTTAGGATCTATAAGTATAATAATTACTTTGATAATATCAACTGTGCTTAGTGGAATTTGTGTTATTAAAAAAAACAAATTATTAAATAGATTTATAGATGCTTTGTTTATAATAACAACATCAATGCCTTCGTTCTTTATAGCGATGATTGTTATCAAATTATTCGCTTGGGATTTAAAACTTCTTCCAGCAACGGGAAGTCAGTCATTATTTTTAGAAGATAGTTCAATATTTAATATTTTTGTAGATAGATTAAGTCATCTTATATTACCTGTTTTTGTACTTGTATTTATGAGTATTCCAAATTTCATAAAATATTTAAAAAAAGAATTTGAGGATATATCAAAGATGGATTTTATAAGAGTATTAAAAGCAAAGGGATTATCTGATTTTGAGATATTTTCAAAACATGTATCTAAAAATGCCATAATCCCTATAATAACAATAACTTCATTGGAGCTGACTTATTTCTTAGGAGGCACATTGATAACAGAAACGATATTTGTTTTACCTGGGATAGGAAGGCTTAATTTTGAAGCATTTATAAATAGAGATTATTATCTTATAATGGCATTATTATTATTTAATAGTTTTTTAGTAGTTTTTTTAAGTTTATGTTCTGATTTTTTATATTCTATTTTTGACCCGAGGATAAAGTACGATGATTAAATTTTTTAGAGATTTAAAAAAGATATATTTAGAAGATAAGATTTTATTTATAACTATTTCTTATTTTGTTTTATTTTTTGTATTTTCATTTATTATGCCTCATTTTATGAATGAAAATTTAAAATCAATAGATCTTTATATGATAAGCTCACCACCTTCAAAGTTTCATATACTTGGAACTGATGAACTTGGAAGAGATATATTATATAGACTTATGATTGGTGGAAGAATTTCTTTTATAATAGGTTTTTTGGTTATGATAATACAGATATTAATAGGAGTTACATTAGGAGTTGTAAGTGGATATTACGGTGGTATAGTTGATATATTAATTGTTAAGTTGTGTGAACTTATAATGTCATTTCCTATATTCATATTGATAGTATCGTTATCCTTAGTATTTAATGGAGGCGTAATAAGTATAATTTTGATACTTTCTTTTGTTAGCTTTACATCTTTAACAAGAATTATAAGAGGACAGGTTATAAGACTTAAAAATCTGGAGTTTATAGTAGCTAGCAAAACGCTTGGTGCTAGTGATTTTCGTATAATAAAAAATCATATAATACCTCATATATTTTATTATATAAAAATATATTCTAATAGAGCTTTTGCTAATGCTATTTTATCAGAATCATCACTTAGTTTTTTGGGAATGGGTGTTGTAGAACCTCAAACAAGTTTGGGTTCGATGATTGCATCTGCAAAAAATATGAATGTTATAAAATACGAATGGTGGACTTTTGTTTTTCCTGGAATGATGATATTTCTAACTGTTATGATGGGTATATTTATGGGAAGTAGTAAAAAATTTACTCAGAAAAATAGCTATTTTTAGTATAAAATATTGTTTTTAATGAATTTTAAGGAAATTCTAATATATATTTGTTATTTTTGTAGTATAATATAATTGTATAAAGAAAATTAAAATAGATTAATTTTATGCTTAGTTGCATAAAATAGAACTTTTAAAGAAATTCATAAGATAAAATGATAATTGTTATCAGTGTGAATTTCTAAAAAAATAAAAATATATAATAGAAAAACAAAATCTAAAAAACTACTGATGAAATCTGAAACGGTAAAAGATTTCAAAAATAAAGCTATCATGTAAGTGATAAATATAATATATTGAGAGTTAAGATTGGCAAAATATATTATACGCATCCTTATTTTGATAGCTTTATTTTATATTAAAATTGTATTTTTGATACATATATACTCATATGAAGATAATATATTTGAAATAGATTTATTATAATTGACTATTGATTACTAAAAATAAAATTATTAAAAACCATATAAATATATGAATTTGGAATGTTGCTTTGATTTGAGGCTTGTTTTGCATATTTTTCATCTTGGTAAGGTTAAAAAGACTAAAACCCGTTAAAAACGCCATTACGATTATTATATATAAAAAATCTTTGCTAACTTGAAATTTAACCATAAAACACCTCCGTTTAAAAGAAATTGTAAGTTTTTTTTAAATTATAAATATTCTTTTGGGTATATAATACTACTAGATTTAAAATGAAATTTAATTTAATATGATTATATTATAAAAATAATAATATATTATAATTTTAACATTAAAAAAGGAGGATTTTCTATGGATTTTGTGGAGTATATTAGAATTTATCTAACTACACATATGATGAGTATTTTTGAAGGCTTAGCAATATTTTTAATTGGTTATTATGTTGCTAGAATGATAAAAAAATCAATAAGAGCAATACTTGAAAAATCAAGCTTTAATAAATCAATGGTCGGATTTATAAGTCAATTGGTTTATTTCTTTACATTGATATTTGTATTAGCTGCAACACTATCTAAGTTTGGGGTTAATTCAACATCTATGGTGGCTGCTCTTGGAGCTGCTGGTTTTGCAATTGGTTTGGCATTACAAGGGTCGCTATCAAACTTTGCTTCTGGAATTATAATAATAGTTCTAAAGCCTTTTCATGTAGGTGATTTTATAGAAGGTGCTGGAGTTAAAGGTCTTGTTGAAGAAATACAAATATTTAATACTACATTAAAAACACCTAATAATGAAGTAATAATAGTTCCTAATTCAAACTTAACAAGCTCAAATATAAAGAACTATTCAAATACTGATAAAAGAAGAGTTGATGTTAATATAGGTATTTCTTATGATGCAAATTTTAAAGATGTAAAATCTCTATTGATGTCTTTTGTAACAGATCATCCGAAGGTTTTAAAACATGAAGAAGCAAATGTATTTATAACGAATTTTGGTGATAGTTCTGTAGACATATCTATAAGAGTATGGAGTAAAGCAAGTGATTATTGGGAAGTATATTTTTATTTAACTGAAAAAATAAAAGAAGAATTCGATAAAAATGGTGTTGAAATTCCATTCCCTCAAAGGGTCGTACATGTGAAAAAAGAAGAACTATAAATTATACTAATACGTAACGATAGTTGCATTTTTTGATTAAGAAAGAATCGATAATATAAAATTATTGATTCTTTTTTTAATTCATACGAATTATATAATGATACCCATTTAAGTAGGAGGTGAAAATATGAATTCTTTAATAGCTATTAAAATGAATGCTCAAAATGCAACATATGAACTTAATGGTGGATTAATAAATGCATCTGAGCAGAATTCTAATAGTTTAAATCAAGCTAACAATGCTATTGGTGCATTAAGTTGCAAAATAGAAAATCTATGTGATCGAATAATCAATATCAAAGAATGCAGTATGTATAATTTGATGAAAACTCAAAAGATACAAGCCTTAGAAATTGAAATTAAGAATCTAAACAATCAGATATTAGATATACAAAATAGAAATCTAATAGCAAAAGAAAATAAGGAAGCTAAGTTAAAGACAAAAGAAGAAATGAAAGTAGATAAAGCATCTAAGGCTGATTTAAATGAAATAAAATTAAAAAAAATGTCTTCCTTAAATAAGATTAAAAATGATATTAAAGAAAAAATATTAGCTTAAAAAGCAAAAGACAAAGGGAGTGTTACATAAACCCTTTGTCTTTAAATAATTCGTCTAGTCGATACTTACCTTTTCTCAAAACAGATTTTCGCCTAAATTCCAAAATATATGAAATTGTTAATATTATAAACGGTATAATTCCAAGTGTAATTAATAAATAATTAGTGATTGTTAATTTAGCTTCTGCATTTATATAGTAGATAAAAGAATATATAAATAAAAAGAAACTAAATACATGTAAAATCAATTTAAAAGGAAATCCTCTTTTTGCCATAAAAATTAATCCCTCCAATAATAATATATAATGAATATCGACCTTTTTTTTATTTATCTAAACATGATTAATATATATTTAATATTAATTAAATTATTTAATTAATATAATAAAAAATATTTAAATGTCTTATATTGACGAATATACTATAATATTATGCCATACAAATTTAAAATATTATAGTCAAAATAGAAATTATGAAATTTTCTAAATTAATTTAATATATGAACAATAATCGAACAAACTTTCGATATGAATATTATATACCTTATTAACAGAAAGATAAAGCAAAAATATTGTTACTATATTTTTTTCTTATGGATTTAATTATTTTGATAAAAATATATAAAAAATAAAAAAATATGTTTAAAAAAATTTTTTTGGGATATAAATAGTTATGGTCGTATATTAAAACTATGGGGGATTAATTATGAGTACGGTTATAATGGGAATTTATATTGTTAAAAGAGAAGATGTTGCAACATGTGTTCAAAATTTACTTACTAAATACGGTTGTATCATCAAAACTCGTTTAGGTTTGCATGAGAGCCTAGATAAGTCATGTTCTTCTAGGGGACTTATAATTTTAGAATTTATTGAAGATAATATTTCAAAAATTCAAGAATTACAAGATGAACTGAACAAGATTGATGGAGTAACTAGCAAAACTATGGATTTTAATTCTTAACCACTTATTTTCATAAGAATGGTTAAATTCAGTACTTAAACTCATTTAATTTTTTAATTCATTTGAACTCCAAGGATATATTATTGGGGGATAGTATATCTTTTTAGTATCAGCTTTTAGCTGATACTTTTTTTGCTATTATAAAAAAATCAAGCGTTTTTGTTTTTCATATAAAGACATCCAAAATTAAAAATCGGGGTGTTTTTTTTGTGCCAACTTGTGTATACTAGTATTAGTAATAAAATGAGCCAAAA
The DNA here is from genome assembly GCA_025210335.1 of Peptostreptococcaceae bacterium. GTDB lineage: Bacteria > Bacillota > Clostridia > Peptostreptococcales > Peptostreptococcaceae > JAOARY01. The sequence goes on from JAOARY010000071.1 coordinate 22,169, forward strand.
AAGTATAAAATTACAAAAAATTAATAATCACCCCGATTATTTTTATGATATTATATATGTATGAGTAATTTACTTACTTATAAAAAAATCACTAAATATAAGAACCTTGTCTTTTCAAGGATTGAACTTTTACATTTTATGTTTTGAAATCATCTTAGTTCTTTGTGTCTTTCTGAAAACTGTAAAATTGAACTTTTACATTTTATGTTTTGAAATTCAAAAACTTCCCATGATTTTTCATCTTCCATTATTTATTGAACTTTTACATTTTATGTTTTGAAATTCGCAAGAACTCTAAGAGGTGTAGATGATGCATTCGAATTGAACTTTTACATTTTATGTTTTGAAATTAGTAGTTGTATATTCAAACCCTAAGCCTTTGAATAATTGAACTTTTACATTTTATGTTTTGAAATAGGAAATGAACCCGATGGATTTGAAGCGGTAGATGGATTGAACTTTTACATTTTATGTTTTGAAATGCGGTTTTGTATATCATCTGTCTACTACCTACATTGATTGAACTTTTACATTTTATGTTTTGAAATCTTGGTTTAGTTGCTGGAGTTAAAATAAAATCTCCAATTGAACTTTTACATTTTATGTTTTGAAATTCAACGGCAACAACATTTGTTGCCATCCATCTAAAAATTGAACTTTTACATTTTATGTTTTGAAATAAGTTCGCATCTAACAATCCATCATTCGCTAAAGTTATTGAACTTTTACATTTTATGTTTTGAAATTAGATTACCCCCTTAAATGTTTTATCACCCTATCAAATTGAACTTTTACATTTTATGTTTTGAAATTTCAGATGTTAAAACTGGAATAGGATTAAACTCTATATTGAACTTTTACATTTTATGTTTTGAAATTATATTTCATAAAACTTATTAATATCTCCCTTAGCTATTGAACTTTTACATTTTATGTTTTGAAATATGTTATATTTATTTTTATCAGCTTTATCAGTCATGATTGAACTTTTACATTTTATGTTTTGAAATCTTAGGATTAGAGAAACCTTTAAGACTATTACAAATATTGAACTTTTACATTTTATGTTTTGAAATTGGTTTAATTCTTCTATTTCTTCTTTCTCTATATCTTCATTGAACTTTTACATTTTATGTTTTGAAATAGGTTTTCCCTAGACTGATTAATCATAACCAATGTTGATTGAACTTTTACATTTTATGTTTTGAAATCCTAACGATGAAATTAATGATAATAAATTTGCACCATTGAACTTTTACATTTTATGTTTTGAAATATACTCATTATCCCAAACTTGCTAATCAGTTGCTTTAATTGAACTTTTACATTTTATGTTTTGAAATTTATTTTTAAACAATTTATAAGGTTTTTTTTCATCAATTGAACTTTTACATTTTATGTTTTGAAATGGCTCTACATTTCCGAATAATGATGTATGTTGTACAATTGAACTTTTACATTTTATGTTTTGAAATTCTATTGGTGGTACATTCAAT
>JAOARY010000072.1 GCA_025210335.1 Peptostreptococcaceae bacterium
AGATGTTAATTCTTTAGCTTGATTAACATAAGTAGTTGATTTTTCATCGTTCTTGTATAATTCAATTCTTTGATTAAGATAATTATTGTATACAAATCTAACACAACCAAAAGTCTTATGAATTAAAATTAGTTGTTCTTGATTAGGATATATTCTAAACTTAAAAGCTTTATTGATTTTCATAGATTTTCACACCTCCTTTATAATATAATTATATATTATATTGAAACTTCTTTGCAAGTTGCATTATCAAAATTAGTTAATACTCTAAAAACTGTTTCTTCAAGATTAATTAGGAAAAACATAGTGAATATTCGAAAAAATATTATTGGAAACCATTATTTTGGAGTAGAAGTTATTGCATTTTAACAACTGGTGGAGCAACAATAGAAATAATCGAAAAATATATTCGTTCTCAAGCAGAAGTTAAAGACTAAAACCGTTCCGATTCATCTCCATCCTAAGTAGAGGATGGAGTTTTCTCGAAACATAATGATAAAACTAATTGTTTTTGTATATAAAGTTTTAATAGGATTTATAGATATCTCCTATGTTTTTAAATCCTATATTAAAATTATATCTAAAATTTATTTTTACTAAAAAGTAAAAATAAACTATTTTTGTTTTTATTTTTATGTTATACTAGGACTGAATACATACAAAAGGTGGAGATATTATGGATAGAACTGTTACAATCACTTTAACAAAACAGCAATATGAGAATTTAGTAAAACAAGGACATATCGAAAAAAAGAAATTAACAGAAGAAGAACTTAATGATATTGCCAATAGAATTAATGGTGGTATTGATATTCCATTCATTGGAGAAGAAGCTGAATTTAAACTTATAAGAAGAGCTGTTGAAATACTTGATAATAATTTATATAATTACTTACCTGATGATTATTATATAATGATAAGAGATATTGAAGATGGCATAAGTCAGGCTGAAGCTGATGTTTTGATAGATAGATTATCTAAAATATGCAATAAAGTAATTGATATTCCTTTCTTAGATGAAGATAGTGAATATCATATTATAAATGCATTTATAAGAATATTGATAGTTTCAATGAAGGAAGGAAAAAAATTATTATCTTCTAAACCAAAATATTAATATTCAAAACAAAACAATTCAGATAAAAAAAGATAAAAGATATCTTTATAAAATAGCTATTATAAATAAAAAAAGTGCAGAACCTGCACTTTTTGCCCTTTATTTTATAGGGATGTAAATATCCATTTTAGAATCTTTATTATCCTTACCTAAAAATCTTTCATCATAAAGTTCAAAATGCAATCTATTATCTAATTTTTCTTTAGTCAATACTAGCCAAGTTCCCCAAATATATTCATACGTTTTTATTATATTATCAATTGAGCCACTATGTGTAAATACTGCATATTTACCTGCTGGAATAGTTATTAATACTGTATTATCTACTAATTTTTTATTATCTATAACTTCAACCCCTACAATTTCTAATAAATCCATATCATAATTCACCTTATGCATATCATCTAATTGATTACATATTCCAAAAGTTCTTTTTGAATGATGTTTATTTGGTATTTTTTCTATAATTTTTGCAAATTTTTGCCACAAAGAATATATATTATCGACTTTTACTCTACCTTCAATCCCTCTTACATAAATATCTTCAATATATTTTATCTTAGGTTCGATAGTAATATTTTTGGCTATATGTTTCAAAAAATCTGTATCTATTTCTTTTTTATTTCCCATAAAAACATTTAATCTATTATTTCTATACTTTACAGGACTCACTTTATACACTAATTTAAAAGCTCGGCTAAAAGCCTCTGGAGAATTAAATCCATTTTCCAATGCTATTTCAATAATTTTTTTGTCACTATATAAAAGTTCATAAGCTCCATTTGATAAACGTCTTTTTTTAATATAGTTACCAATACTCTCTCCAACTATAGCTTGAAACATTCTCGTAAGGTGATAATATGAATAACCAACTTCCTTAGCTACATCTTTAACATTAATATCATTGCTCAAATTAGCTTCAATATATATAATAGCTTTTTCAAATGTATTTAAATAATCCATATTACACTCCTTTTAAAAAACTTTTTAGATTAGTCTGCAAAAATCAAAATCAGGTTGTTCTATTTTAATGTCAACTAAGAAATCTTCTTCCTCCATTTTCTCATCAAAAGAATATTTTTTCCATCCATTTTTTTCATTTCCACCCCAACAAATATCAACAGTTCCTAGATTCACGTCAAAAACCATACTTTTTATCGTTCCAAAAAATTGTTCATAAAAATGACAACATAAACCAGAAGGATATTTCAAAAGAAGTAATTCCTTTAAATCATCCGCAGTTAAATTCTTTGTATTATCTACATATTCTTTTATATATTCATACCTTTTAACTGAATGTTCCATAGCTAAGGGCTCTATTTTTTTTATTTCTTTCAAATGAGCATGATTTGTTGAATGCAAATATTGATCTTTGGTTGTTGAATCTATTATTTTTACCGCTTTTATTCCATCAAGAGTCTCAAATAAAGCTATTTGTCCTGATTTATCTGCAAGAATCAAATTGATATTATAAGCAATAAGCATATCCTTTAATAATATCAAGGCTTCTTTAACATTTTTACAGTTTTCTAAAAGTGAACGTATTACAGCAAAAAATTGCAATCCTTTAATAGCAGGTTTTCTCATATTTTTCATATTTCCCACAGGCATACCACAGGATGATTGTCCAACCATAAGACCACATTCATTTATTCCTTCACTTCGTCCAAACTGCATAATCGTTCCACCCATATGTGCATATTTTCCTTTTATTTTCGTCTTACAAAAAGAAAAATCCTCCATCTTATGATAAAATTCATAATTTCTAGCTACCATAACATGATTATTTTCCGTAAGTGTTGGAAGCAAAGCTATTAATGAACATCCAGGTGTTAAATAAGTCATAGAATAATAAACCATGTCTAAAAACTTAACTCCTATTGCATTTGCAAAACCTTTTAATTCATCATTAAGACCTTTGCAGTATTTATCAAATAACATCAACATTTCATCAGCTTCTTTTTTGGTAAATGTATTTGAATAAGATTTTTGCAGTCTCATAAAGTCCTTATTATTTTTTGCTAAAGTCCCTAAGTAATAACCAACTTCATAATTAGTACCACATAGCTGCAATATATTAACATTTATCTTCTCCATCAAAATCCCTCTTTTCTTAAATATACTTTGTTATTATATTTATATTTTATTTAAGAATAAGGAATATAACATGATATTTTGTGCTATGTTTTTATTTTAATAAATTAAAATTTGATGCCGATATATTTTTTAGATAAAACTTTGATATAAAAACATTTCATTTTAATTTATTCATAAGTAGGTTTTTATAATATGAGAAAAAAACAGTTAGCTACTTTTGCATGTATTTTAACATTATTTTTAATAGGTTATGAGTCTTTTATTATATCTAGAAGTCTTGATTTTTCACAATATTTTTCAAGTGGAATTATTAAACCTATATATGGTTTTATTGCTATGTTACTTACAATAATTCCTATATATATAACCGTATATAAAACTACAAATTCAAAAAATATCAAAAAAAAATCATACCAAATAGTTTATATGTTTATAATTCTATTAATTCTATTTACATTAGATCTGTTACTATTTAAACAACCATTAATGTCTATATTTGCATTTGTTTTAGGATTTGGTCTTGGAATTCCTCTTTCAAATTCAATTTCATTAGTACTAGTTCCACTAATTATTATCTTAGTATTTGTAGAACATAGATATTCTTAATATTAAAGAAGCTTCTAAAGAGGCTTCTACTACATATCCTATAGATTTTATTTCTTTTTCTTCTAAAAAACTTATATTTTCATCTTACTGCAATAGTGCACAGGATTTTCTTCTTGTATCATTTTTTCTATTGCAACCCTTGTTGCATTATCTATATCAAACACTTCTCCATAATCTATTTGAAAAAGAACCATAAACAATTGACAATTTAAACGCAACTATTTATCGTCCTTCTCTTGACTAAAACATTAGAAAAAGTAAACCCCGCAGGCAAATATATATTCTTCCATTTAATTTATACTCCAAAAGAAAAGCTTCATCTTTCTCTACAAAATACAAGAAATGCTTCTTCCATCAATTATCTGTTGCCTTTTCAGCTCCAACAGCATCTTGTACTATATCATCTATATTTTTACTTATTTCTGCAACTTAATAGTCCTGCTTTAATCTCTTTATATTTTTAGCTACTCCCATCAATAGCATTGCATATATAATCTAATCCTGTAGAATAACTTCCAATTTTAAATTAGCACTCTCGAAATAAAAAAGAACTACAAACAGTAGGCTATCTACATCCCACTACTTACAGTCCTTCTATCTAAATAAAATTGCCTATAAATATGATTCAGCTATATCAATATCTTCTTTAAGTTTTAATTCAGGATATTTTTTGTCTAGCTTTCTCAAACATTTAATATATTCTTTACTTTGCAGCTCATGTGCTACATCTTCAAAAACTTCACTTATCCAAAACAGTTGCTCTTCACTACAACTTTCTAAAAACTCAATAGTTTCTGATTCATTATTGCTTAATAAGTGTGTTATTTCATCCCAACACTTTCTAACACCAAAATCATCCTCTAAATGTAACTTTTTTCTTTTTTTATAATTTTATCAATCTTTGTATTCAACAAAATTGCTCCTCCTTATTATTCTATGGTTGCATTACAGCATCTGGAAATACTGTTACCTATCTTACCATATGATATAGCACCATCTGCAAAATTTATATTCTCAGGTAAATTTATAACATACTCTCCTGCTTTTTTTATATCGTTGGTAGTCCAGTTTTCTGGAAACCATGCTTGATTTGTTCCACTTCGTTTTAATTTAGCCTTATGAGATGGTACATTACCTATCCTTACACCATTAGAATAAATCTTTTCTATATTATATTCAATACCATTAGCCTCTAAGAAATCAATATTTGCCTGTCCGTGACCTCCACCTTTCATTTTAGATATTTGTCCTGTCCTAGGATTAATAATAAAGTCACCAATATCTGCGTGTTTTAATGCATCCTCTTTTTATTTCTTTTTATTTCTATGAAAACTGGATCATCATTAAATATTCTAAACAAGCTTCTATCTCTACCATTTAAACTGATTTTACTTCCTAGAAAGTTAATGGACATTTATCTCCATTTCTTCGCACAGAATTTTTGACTTCTGCTTCTACTTCTTTATTTGATGGAAAATAAAGTCTTGTATCTGTATTTTTATGTAT
>JAOARY010000073.1 GCA_025210335.1 Peptostreptococcaceae bacterium
ATTAAACAATACATGACTTATTATAATAACTATAGATATCAGTGGGGATTAAAGAAGATGACTCCTGTCCAATACAGAAATCATCTTCTTAATGTAGCATAGTCTTTTTTAAATTGTCCTTTACAAAGGGTACAGATTACTATTTAGGTGGTTTTATATTTATGATAAAATGATAAAGAAATTAAATTTTTTTAAAAATATAAAAAGGCTTTATGAATGTATGTTAGCTTTAATTATAAGTTTTGTAATATTTAATTCATTTGGAGATGATGAAATAGGTTTTAATATATTTTAGTAATATAACTATACAGAGGAGAAATTAAATGAGAATAAATAAAAAAGAATTTTTACAAAAACACCATTTAACAGATAAAATAAAAGATATAGATATAGACTGGAATGTAATAAATGATATACATGATGATTTCAATGAATATAAAAAAAACTATGAAAGTCAAGCCGAGTTTATAGCTACTATTTTGAGAACTCATGAAAATATACATTCTGTTAAGTCAAGAGTAAAAAATCCAGATAGGCTTATAGAAAAAATAATAAGAAAAATTCCTAGTAGAAAAAATAAGTACGGAAAAAACTTTTCTTTTTCTGTAGATAATTATAAAGAAGAAATAACTGATTTAATAGGAATTAGAGCTATACACATATTTAAAGAAGATTGGGAAGAAATACACAAATTTATAATGAAAACATGGAAAGTAATAGAAATAACAGCAAATGTTAGAGATGGAGATGATACTGAAAAATTTAAAGAATTAGGAATTGAAATCAATTCAAGAAAATCAGGATATCGTTCAGTACATTATTTAATTGAGTTTTTTCCAACGAATCAAAGAGTTATTGCAGAGATTCAAGTGAGAACAATATTTGAGGAAGGGTATGGAGAAATAGATCATAAACTAAGATATAGTCATAAGGAAATCCCAGAAGTTTTAGCACTAAACTTACTTTTGTTTAATAGAATTGCTGGAAGCTCTGATGAAATGGCATCTTTAATCAATCTATTGAATAAAAACTGGTCTCAAATGGAAGGTAAGTATGATGAAGTTATAAAATCTAAAAATAATCAAATATTAAAAATTAAAGATAAAATTTTATATAATATAAATATAGATGAAAAAGAAAAAAATGATCTGATATCTAGTATAGATAAAATAGTAAAGGATGATATACCTGTAGATTTTGGAAAAAATATGATACAGACATAATGGGAGCAATATAATGTTAAAAGTAGATTATAACGGAGAAAAAATAAATATATTGATAGAATATAAAAAAAGAAAAACCGTTAGCATAAGAATAGATTATGACCTTAAGGTAAGAGTGTTGGCTCCAAAAGAATGCAATAAAGACCAAGTAATGAATATCATTGAGTCAAAACTTGATTTGATTTCAAAAAAATTAAATGATATAAGGAGTTTATCTCAAAGGCAAGAGATAGAAATATCAAATGATGAACAACTTCTATATATGGGAAAAAAATACTATATAAAAGTTATTTTAGATAAAAATATAGAAAAAAATAATATAAGTATACAAAATAATAATATTATAATAAATACTCAAAATGATGAACAAGAACAAGTAAAAAATATCATAAAAAAACATTTCAAAAAAGAAGGTTCAAAGCAAATAAAAAAAAGAGTATCATATTATCAGTCTAATTTTAAACTAAAACCTAAATCAATAAATATTGTAGAATCTGAAAAATTTTGGGGTATATGTAGTTCAAATAGAGATATAAAGTTTAATTGGAAATTAATAATGGCTCCTATTGAAGTTATAGACTATGTAGTGGTTCATGAAATGAGCCATATGTCTCATATGAATCATTCTAAATCATTTTGGAAAATGGTCGCAAAAATAATACCAGAATATAAAAAGCAGGTTGAGTGGTTACAGTTCAATGGAAGATATATGAAAATATAATTATAATAAAATATATGGGGCTAACAACTTGGAGTTGCTTGGCTCCATATATCTTATACTTTTTATAAATAATATTTACCCTGGTATGAATCTCTAATTGAAAGTTCTTTATCTATACTATTTAAAACACTTCTTTTATCAAGACTCCACCACGGACCTACTAATGTATCTTTAGATCCATCTCCTGTTAATCTGTGAATTGTTATATTAGGATTTAGTTTTTCTAAAATATCACAAATTAAATGAATATATTCTTCTTTTTCTAACAAAGCAAATTTAGTTGAATTATAATATTTCTCAAGATCAGTTCCCTTAATTACATGAAGAAGGTGTAGTTTTACCCCTTGAATATCCATACTAGAAATTTTTGAAATTGATTCAAAAATCATTTCTCTAGTTTCATTTGGAATACCTAATATTAAATGGGTTACAACATTTATATTATAAGATCTTAATTTTATTACTTTTTCTTCGAATAAAGAAAAAGGATATCCTCTCCTTAGAAACTCAGCACTTTCATCATGTATAGTTTGAAGTCCAAGTTCAATCCATAGATATGTTTTTTTACTTAATTCACTTAATAATTGAATAACAGTATCATCTAAACAATCTGGTCTTGTTGCTATTGCAATGCCAACTACGTTGTCACAATTAATAGCGGCTTCATACTTTTTGCTTAAAACATCAACATCAGCATAAGTGTTTGTGAAATTCTGAAAGTAGGCAATATATTTTCCGTTAGGCCATTTGCTATTTAGTAAATTAATCTGATTTTCAATCTGTTTATCTATAGACAGAAATCTATCTGAGGCATATTCTCCAGAACCACTATCGCTACAAAATATACATCCATTAAAACCTATTTTTCCATCTCTATTAGGGCAGGTGAATCCTCCGTCTAGAGATAACTTGAAAATTTTTTCATTAAAAATTTTTCTAAGCTCAAAATTTAGTGAGTGATACCTTTTATCAAACCAACGCAAATTATTACACATCCTTTATACTTATAGTGTAGAGTATATTTTACTATGTAAAATAAAATCCCTCAAGGAATAATAAGATAAATTTATTAAAAAATTCATCTATTATTTTATATAGATGAATTTTTTTTATATATTAGGGAAAAACTTGTATTGTAAGAAAAGGTAGGTGAATATAGTTGAATGAAATAAATATAAAAGATAATAATGCTTATATACATTTTCCTAATATACTCAAAAATTATATTAAAGAGAATTATAAAGAAGAGCATAAAGAGATAGTTATATTATGCATAGGCACAGATAGATGTACTGGCGACTCATTAGGTCCATTAGTGGGATACAAACTTCAAAATAAAATAAATAAATATGAAGAAATATATATACATGGAACATTAGAAGAACCTGTACATGCAAAAAATTTAAGTGATACAATTGAGCATATAAATAAATATTATGATAATCCTTTTATAATAGCTATAGATGCATGCCTAGGAGCATCAGATAGAATAGGATGTGTTAAAGTATCTGATGAAGCATTAAAACCTGGAGCTGGTGTAAATAAAAAACTACCTTCTGTAGGTGATATAAGTATATTGGGAATAGTGAATGTATCAGGATTTATGGAATTTATGGTTTTGCAAAATACAAGGCTACAATTAATAATGAAGATGTCTGAATTCATATCAAGAGGGATAGACCATGCATTATGGACATGTACCCAGAAAAAGCAAATACAGAATAATATATATTAAAAAATGCCGTTTGAATTAATTCAGGCGGTATTTTTTAATATATATTATTCCGAGTAGAAAATAATGAAATTTTATTGTAACAATAAAAAAAATAAAACATAAAATAATATGTACTTAATAATAAGGAGGTATAATATGAGTTTATTTAAAATGTTCAAAAAGAATAGAAAAAAAAGTAAGACAAATAACAATAATAAAAAAGAACTAAAAGTAAGTAAAAAAGTAAAAAAATCAAAATCTAAAACCCTTGATAAAAAAAAACATGACGAAGTAAGAGAAAATAACGATAATATAGAATATCTTACTAAAGAAATCAATAATGAGCCAAAGACAACTACAATTAAAAAGAAAAAAAATAGAAATAATAAAAATAACAGAAATACAAAAAACAATAATACTGAAATTATAGAATTAATAGATGATAGCGAAATAGAAAAATAGAAAAACAACACATTAATGTGTTGTTTTTCTATTTTTTTGAAAATAATACAAAATTTAAGGAAAATTTAAGAAAATTTTAAGGAAAATAAAATACTAGAATGTTATAATCTTAGTATAAAATAATAACAATTTATTCTATGTAATTAAATTAAGGTGGGGGGTAAATTAAATGACAAGAAAAAAGAAAATAATAGGTATATCAATAAGTGCAGTTATTTTATTATTTGCAGTATTTAATTTTAGAACATCAGGGTCAAGTGATGACATAATAGTAACAACAACAGATATAACAAAAAGTGATATAAGTTCTAGTATATATGTAAAGGGAGAATTAAAGAGTAAAGTTAAATCAGAAATATCTTCAGACCTTACATATATAGTAGATAATATATTTGTAAAAGAAGGAGATAAAGTAAAAAAAGGAGATAAATTAGCAACATTTGATATGAAACAATTAAATCAAGATATTGAATCTGCAAAACTTGAATATGAAATTCAAGAAGCTCAATATAATGAAAAAAATAATGAAGAACATATACTATCCTTAGAAAGAGATGTAGAAAATCAAACTATGGATTTTGAAATTGCTAAAAACAAATATGAAAGTTCTAAATCATTATATGAATTAGGAAGTATAAGTAAGGACGAATTTGATTCTGATTATAACACATATAAAAAATCTGAAAATAATTTAGAAAAAATAAAATCAGATTTAAATAAGGCTATAAGAGAAAAAAATAATAATGTTGATGCAAAATCATTAGAACTCAAAAAACTAAATTTAAAACAAAAAATAGATGATTTAAGTAAATCAACAGTAAAAAGTCCGATTGACGGAACTGTTACAGCTGTTAATGCAAAAATTGGATCTATTCCTAAAGGAGCTGGAGGAATATTTGTTATAGAAGATTTAAATAATTTAAAAGCAACATTTGATATAAATGAATTTGATATAAGCAAATTACATAAGGGACAAGAAATAAATTTAACTACTGAATCTCTTTCTGATGCTAACTTTAAAGGAAAAATAACTAATATTTATCCAACAGCAAGAATAAAACAGGGATCTTCTTCTGGGAAACAGATAATAATTCCTGTGGAAGTAGATTTGACTGGGAATATAGAAGGTTTAAGACCAGGGCTTATAATTGAATCTAGAATAGAAACACAAAAACAAAAAGATGCGTTAATTCTTCCTTATGAAGCAATATATGAAAAACCAGATAAAACTAATTGTGTATTTGTGGTAAAAAATGAAACATTAAAGGAAATACCTGTTGAATTAGGCATTCAAAGTGATTTATCTGTACAAGTAATATCAAAAGATATAAAGCTTGGTGATAAAGTAGCAGTTAATCCTAATGAATCTTTTATAGATGGTATGAAAGTTTCTACTATGAAATAGTTGGAAAGAAGGTATAAAAATGATAGAAGTTAAAAATCTAGAAAAAGTATATCAAAATGGAGATATAAAGGTTCCAGCATTAAAGAAAATTTCTCTTACTATAAAAGAAGGAGAATTTGTAGCTATAATGGGTTCTTCTGGATCTGGTAAATCTACTTTTATGAACATTTTAGGATGTCTTGACAAGCCAACTTCTGGAGAATATCTGCTTGATGGAATACCTATACAAGATAGAAATGAAGAAGAGTTATCAGATATAAGGAATTTAAAAATAGGGTTTGTTTTTCAGTCATTTAATCTTATCCCAAGAACATCTTCACTAAAAAATGTAGAATTACCACTTTTATATGCTAGAAAAAGCCAAAGTGATAGAAGAGAAAAAGCCATTTCTATTTTAGAAAAGGTTGGATTAAAAGAAAGAATACATCATATGCCTAATGAATTATCTGGAGGTCAAAGACAAAGAGTTGCAATAGCCAGAGCATTAGCCAATGAGCCACCTTTGATTTTAGCGGATGAACCAACTGGAAATCTTGATACAAAATCAGGAGATGAAGTGATGGGAATTTTTAAGAAGCTAAATGATGAAGGGGTAACAATAGTACTTGTAACACATGAACCTGAGATTGCACAGCACTGCAAACGAGTAGTTGCTTTTAAAGATGGTATTTTAATAAAAGATGAACTTGTTGAAAATAGATTATAAATTTTAGATTGGAGGTTATTATCTTGTTTTTTTTGGAAAATTTTAAGCTAGCTATATCCAGTCTAAGAGCAAATAAGATGAGATCTTTTCTAACAATGCTTGGTATAATAATAGGAATTAGCTCCGTTATTACAATAATGACTCTGGGAGAGATTGGAAAAGCGAGTATAGGTAAAGATGTTGAGGGAACAATTGGAACTAGAAGAGTGGCTATTTATTTGGACTGGAATGATGATATAAGAAGAACTGATTTTTTGAATCATAGTGATTTAAGAAAAATAAGAAATGTATTTTCAAAGGAAGTTGAATACTTATCGCCTGTAAGCTGGGGAGGATCAGGTAAGGCTAAAAAAAATAAAGAATTTGGGAATGTACATATACAAGGTGTCAATGAGGAGTACAAGCATATAGGGAAAGTAAATATTATAAAAGGAAGGTTTTTAAATAAATCTGATGTTACAGGTAGACGATATGTAGCTACCATAAATAAAAAACTTGCTCTTAAATTGTTTAAAAGAACTAGTGTTGTAGGTGAAACTTTGAAAATTGAAAGAGGAGATTTAGAACAAAACTATACTATAGTTGGTGTGTATGAAGAACCCCCGTCTTTATTTGATAAACTCAACAATAGTAACAGAACTACTTTATATGCACCTTTAAGTATTATAGAATATGACGATGAATATGATTCTATAGATATACAATTATCAAAAAATTGCGATATAGAAGAAACATCCAGTAAAATATTAAGGTTTATATCTAGAATAAAAGGTAAGGAGAATCTATATAGATCAGAATCTGCTAAAGGACAGATGAATATGATTGATGGAATATTAAATAAAATATCTTTAGGAATAGGAGCAGTAGCAGCTATATCTTTATTAGTAGGTGGAATAGGTGTTATGAATATAATGTTAGTATCTGTAACTGAAAGAACTAGAGAAATAGGAATAAGAAAGGCTCTAGGAGCTAAAAGAAAGGATATATTACTTCAGTTTTTGGTAGAATCAATGATAATATCAGGTGTAGGAGGATTAATAGGAGTAACACTTGGACTTGGAGTATCTAATATAGCAGCTATTATACTGAAAGTAACTCCTAGTGTACCAATCAGATATATACTAATAAGTGTTTCTTTTTCAGCTATTGTTGGAATTTTCTTTGGTATATATCCTGCTAATAAAGCAGCTAAACTTGATCCTATAGAAGCACTTAGATATGAATAAATAATTGATTGGAGGTTAATATGAAAAAAAATAGATATATATTTTTATTTGTTATGATTGCATTGTTTACGCTTTTTAATTCTATATTAACATTTAAATCATTTGCAAGTGATTTAAATGTTAATACATTGACTTTAGAAAAAGCTCAAAGTGAAGCTGTATTAAATTCTAATATATTAAAAGAAGATAAAAGAAGCTTAGATGCATTGTATGACGATCGTTCAAAAACAAGAAGGCAAGAAAAGAGAATAAAAAATTCAAAATCAGGTGGAGGTCTATCACTAGAAGAGTACAAATATGAATCTGGAGATAAAATGAAAGAAGTAGATATAAAGATAAAAGGTAATGAACTAAAGTTAAAAGAAGATACAAAAGAAATAAAAAGAAAAGTATTAAAATCATTTCAAGATATTTTGATTAAACAAAAAGAATTAGAAATATCAAAAATGAATATGGAGCATGAATCAAAAAAGCTAGAGATATCAAAGTTAAAAAATAAACTTGGTAAAATCTCTGATATTGATTTAGAGAATAGTCACAATAAATATGATGAGATTTTTACAACATTAAGTACTAAAAAAATTGAATTAGAAAACCTATATAATAGTTTAAATCAATTAATGGGGCATAACATGGATGAAAGATATACTGTTGTATTAGATGATATAAATAAAGATATAGATATTAAGAATATAAAAAAACCTGTAGATATTATGGATATGGTTTTAAAAAATAGATATGATTATGTAAGTCTAAAAAATAGTTATGAAATACAAAATTTAAATTTAAACAATATTAAAATCAAATATCCTTCAAATACATATATGTATAAAGAGGAAGAAAGAACTTTAAATAATTACGAAGAATCATATAAAGAAAAAGAAATTTCAATAAAAAATGAATTAGAAAATGAATATTCTCAACTTATTTTAGCAAAAGAAAAATTAAACGATAATGAACAAATTTTAAAAAATTCTAAAACCATTCTTCAGAATAAATATAATTTTTTCAAATATGGTAGACTAAGTAAAATGGATATTGAAGATGCTAAAGTAGATATGATGAATAAAGAACTGGATTATATGAGTAATAAATTTGAATTTCAAAGAAATTTAGATGAATATACATCCAATTATGATTATATACAATAAATTTCCTATTCATTATAAAAAATCTTCTTTTTAAAGATTTCTAATGTAGAGTTTTTTGAAATTCATAACGTAAATTACACCTATACAAAATTTAAATAAGAATATAATTTCCTATTCATTATAAGAAAGCTTAGAATTTATTCTAAGCTTTCTTTTATATTAAACAAGAAGTTAATAACCAAACTACAATACATGAGTGCTTAAAATCATATAGATTTATACATCTCTGTAATTTATGTAGTTGTTTATTAATTCCTTGTTGTACTATTATAATAACCGATTCTAATGAATATATTCTGGAATATTAAGTTAAAAATTATACAAATCAAATAAAACAAGCTTTATAGTAAAAGTAAAATATGGAATTTGGAGTATGGTTTTGGCAATTTCATATGTAAATAAATCTATTGTGCTAGTTGAAATTAATTTACTTAATATGGTAAATTGATTTCAACAAAAAAATATCCTCTTAACTTCAAACGTATGGTTATATTATCCAAATGCTAAAGACTTAATTCTTGATATATCTTCATCTTTTCCAA
>JAOARY010000074.1 GCA_025210335.1 Peptostreptococcaceae bacterium
AGGAATCAATAATAAAATAAAAGTAATAAAAAGAGTATCTTTTGGTTACAGATCATTTATAAATTTTAGAAATAGAATTTTTATAAATATGGATATTTCATCTATTAACAAAATAAAGGTAGCATAAAAATGAGTTTTTTCTTTTTCATACTACCTTAAAAGATTACATTATTTTCTGGCTAATATTCTTCCCCAACACCATTTGACAAAGAACCAAATATTATTAATGAGATTTTTTATTGTTTAAATTATCATAATATATTTTATTGACATATACCCAAAAAAGATTTATTATAAAAGTGTAAAGAGCATATGTTCAAAATAAAAAAAAGGAGGAAGTATTATGCAAGGTTTAGGAAGATGTAGAGGAAGAGCTTATAAATGTGGTACAATGTCTATGAGAAGAAAAAATGGTAATTGTATGGGATTTGGACAAAAAATAAATGTAGGTTTTAGTGATGATAAAGAGATATTAGAAGCTAAAAAAGCCATATTAGAAAAAGAGTTAAGGGACATAGACATGCAATTACATGATAAATAAAGGGGTGTGCTATGCCAAGGCCAAGAAAATTTAGACGAATATGCCAAAAGCCAACAATAGAAGCATTTGGACCAGTAGTAGCTTATGATGATAATATAGATGAATATGATTATATAATAATGTCTTTTGAAGAATATGAGACTATAAGACTTATGGATTATGAAGGTTTGACTCAAGAAGAATGTGGAGTGAGCATGAATATAGGAAGGTCTAGTGTTCAAAGAATTTATATTGATGCGAGAAGAAAAATTGCAAAGGGTATGGTTGAAGGAAAGCCTATAAGGATTGAAGGTGGAGACTATAAGCTTTGCGAAGATGAAGAATTAGAACAAAGATGTCCAAATTGCAAAAGACTTAAAAAAGAAAGTAATTGTAAAGGCAATCAAAAAGGTCGTGGAAGAAGAAGATTTTGATATTTTAATCAAAATCTTCTTCTAATTTTGTCCCACAATTAAAACAGAAATTTGAGTTTGAATCATTTAATTTGGAACAAGCAATACATGTAACCTTATTTGAATCTTTATTATCTATATTACTTAAATCTAAAATATTTTCGTCTGAATCATTTTCATTTGTTTCATCTAAGTTATTATCTATAGAATCTTTTTTTAATATATTATTTTCATCTGAGCTATTATCAGTTGTTTTGATACTATCTAAATTATCGAAGTCATCTTCTTTAGAAATAATATCTTTATTGATATCATCAATATTTAAATCTTCTTTTTGTATATTATTCTCATCTTTTAATTCTTGATTATTTTTATTTTCATTATTCAATTCATTAAAAAATTCTTGTGGTTTTTTATTATAACTATTTAGAATTTCTTGTTCTTCTAATTTGATAAGTCTTAGTTTTTCGAATTGTAAGTCTATTTTTCTATCAAATTCCTTTATAAAATCACAGTTTTCCTTTATAGTTTCAAGATCTAATTCATTTTTCTTGCTTAGTTGATATATTTTTTTACCAAGTTCACAAACTAAAACATCTCTTTGTTCTTCCAAATTAGATATATACCCTTTTATTTTACTAGCCTCGATTGCTGTATAAGATTTTGTACTCACATTTGCTACTTTTTTATGAATATTTTTTTTGATTGATTTAAAAAATTTACTCATTTTACACCTCTATCTATATAAATATATTTTATTATCTAAGTCCATATTAAAAGATTATATAAATGTATATAATTTTAATAAGTTTGATTTACTTAGATTATAGCATCTATTTAAAATTAATTTTACACAAATTATTTACAAATAGATTATAAATGTTAAGTTTAAGAATATTGTTTTTAAACTTTGTAAAAAATAAATAGAAAAATTGATAAATTTTTAATTTTTGAATACATATTATCAATAAATTAAAGCCAACTAATAGTAATAATTACAAATGTTTTATAAAACTATTTTACTAACAAGGAATAGTTTTAAAGGCTTATTTGAAAAGGTATTTAATACTATTTAAAAATAAAATGAAAAAATATAAACTTAATATAATATGTAAATAATTATACAAAAAAATAAATAAATAATTCAAATTAAATAAAAGACTGGGGAATTCATAGATATATTTAAAAAATTTTAATACATCTATGAAATTTTGCCATGCTTTTTTTATATTGTAATTCTTGTATCGCAATTATATACAAGTAAAATATCTATTTTAGGAGGGGTCTATTTGAATTTTAAACTAGGAATAAAGAGTATCAGAGTTAAGCTTATGATTGTAATGGCAATTGTTATTATAATACCGATGCTTATTTTAGGAGGAAGGTCATATCAAAAAGCAAAAACTACTATTGAAAGTCAATTAAAAGATAGTATGACTTCAAAAACGCAAACGAGTTACTATATTGTTAACTCTTATTTTGATAATACTACAAAATTGATAAAAACAAGTTCATCAAGTGACAATTATGAAGTGGGTGTATCAACAGGAAATGATTATAAAATAATAAAAGCGCTTAAAGAAGTAAAGGAAAATTGCACTTATTTTGAAAATGTATTTTTTGGAACCCAAGATGGAAAGATGTATATGTATCCAAATGATAAATTAAAAGCAGATTATGATCCAAGACAAAGAACTTGGTATAAGGATGCATTAAAGAGTAACGCAGTTGTATGGACAAAACCATATCAAAATGCAGTTAGGGATGATCTTATTATTTCTCCATCTATAAAAATAAAGGATGAAAGTGGAAATATAATTGGAGTGTTAAGTGGTAGTATTAATCTACATAATTTATCAGATGAGATTTCAGAAATTGTTGGTAAGGAAGATATTAATTTAGGAATAATATCAGAGGATAATAAATATATTATTGCAAGTGATAGAACTCTTATAAATAAAAACCTACAAAAATTTGATTTGAAAAAGATAAAATCGATGGTAAAAGAAAATGAAATAGTTAATCTAAAGAAATTAAATATGATGGTAGGTTATAAAGAAATAAAACAGTTAAACTGGACAATATTCATGACATTAAATAAAGATGTTGTATATGAAGATATTAGAAATATTATGGTAAGTACAATTAATATAACTATATTAGGGATAATTATATCTTTAATATCGGCATTTATATATTCTACAAAAATAACAAAGCCAATTGAAGAACTTGTACAAGCTATGAATCAAATTAAAAATGGTAATTTAACAGTAGAGATAAATGTAAAAACTCAAGATGAAATAGGTGTATTATCTAATGCCTTTAATACTATGGTAAATAATATAAAGGGACTTATAGGTAATACTAATGAAGTCAATTTACAATTAAATGAATCTGCTAATAATTTATATAATATATCGAAGGCTAGTAGCGATAATTTGGATATTATCTCAAAAACTATTGATGATATTGCACATGGTACTATAGAACAAGCTAAAGATTGTGAAGATGCGGTACTTAAAAGCGAAAATTTATCAAAACATTTTGAGGATTTAATAGATGCTAGTAGAATGATGTTTTTAAAAGCGAATAATGTTAAAGAAAAAAATTCAAAAGGTGTTAATATAGTTAGTGATTTGCAAGAGAAAAATATTCAAACAAATGATTCGAATAAAAGAATCAATAAGGCTGTATTAAATTTAAATTCAAAAACATTAGAGATTGAATCTATATTGAAAACAATAAAGAATATAGCAGAACAAACTAATTTATTAGCATTAAATGCATCAATAGAAGCAGCAAGAGCTGGTGAAGCGGGAAGAGGTTTTGCTGTTGTTGCAGGTGAAATAAGAAAATTAGCGGAAAATACTTCAAATT
The DNA here is from genome assembly GCA_025210335.1 of Peptostreptococcaceae bacterium. Classification (GTDB taxonomy): domain Bacteria; phylum Bacillota; class Clostridia; order Peptostreptococcales; family Peptostreptococcaceae; genus JAOARY01. The sequence continues at coordinate 3,811 of JAOARY010000074.1, forward strand.
CAACTGTTAATATAAAAGATATTATAGATGAAATAAGAGAAGAAAGTCAAAATACTGTAAAAATAATGAGTGAAGTTGAAGGAATTATGACTGATCAAAATATTTCTGTTGAAGAAGCTACTTTGGTTTTTGATGAGATTCAAGATTCGGTAATGAGTATGAATGAAGAGATAAATCAAATGAATCAGATAATATTAAATGTAAAAGATTATAAGGATGATATAGTATCAGCAATAGAAAATATATCTTGTGTATCAGAAGAAAGTGCAGCTAGTGTTGAACAAACAACTTCTACAATTTCAGAACAATTAGAGTCTGCAAGGGTTGTATATGAAAGTGCAGGAGATTTAAAAAATATATCAGATGAACTTGATAAAGAAATAAATAAATTTATATACTAAATTTGAGTTTAGAATATATTTAATAAAAAAGGGACTAAAAAAGTCCCTTTTTTATTAAAAAAAATGAATTAAAATATCAATCAAAAAATCAATAGCTGTAAAAGTTAAATCAATTTGTGCTTCTTCTTTAGATAGGTAATGTATATACAATAATAAACACTCCTTTTAGATTTAATATTTTGATTATAGATTATTTTATCATATTTAATATATAGTTAAGTTGAGTATCTTTGTAATTCATATAATCACTATAGTTTAAGTTGATTTTATAATCAGCTATAACAGCAGAATTTCTATCCACACCATCAATAAGTTCATCTTCCATAACTATTTGTGCAAGTGGTATATTGATTAATGTTTTTGTATTAGGAAGTTCAAAATTAAGCATGAATCCAGCTGTTGTTTCATAAAAATTACCACCAGTTTTAGTTCCTACAACAAATCCATTATCTAGTTTTTGAACTCTTTGAGGGAATATTGATCCACAAGAGAAACTAGCAGGATCTACAAGTACATAGTTTTGACCTGTAAACACATTATATTCACTAGGTTCAATTGCATTTTGAATAAGCATTATAGAATTATCATCTAATAGTTTTGCTTCTTCAGTACTTTCTTCATCATCCATCTCACCATTTGCAGTTGCCGTAAATTCTTGAGCTAAAGCTTTATATTGTTCTAAACTATCTGAAGTTAATAAATCTGTTCTATAAAGAGAAAGATTTTTTACATGTATATATTCACTACTTTTAAACTCTTCTTCATGTAAATAAGATAATACATGGTTAACAAGTGATAAATCTCCACCTAAATTTCCTCTAATATCATAAATAACATTTGTGATACCTTCATATGCAACTTTTTCAAAGAATTTATCTATAAAAGTCATAAATTGTTCAGAATCTTCTGGTGCAAATGTTGATATTTTTAATATTGCTACATTTTTTTCTGGCATAAAAGTAGCCTCTAGTGGAGCTGTAGAATTTATAAAAGTATTTTTTAAATAATTTGAATGTGGATAAGCATTAAGTGTTTTTATATAAATATCTTCATTATTTATAGTAACTATTTCTTTTTCATTTGTATCTGGATTTATAAATTCAATTTCATGAGTAGTTCTTTCTTGAATGTAAATAGGATATAAATTAGATAATCCCATTTCAATCATTTTATGTGAAAATGCATTTACATCTTCTATTTCAGAACCAACACTATATTTTAATTTTTCAACTACAGAATTCATATCCATATTATTAATAGCAGTAATTTTTGCTCCAATAGGGATATAGTCATAAAGACCATCATTATACCAACTGTCTCCAATTTTTATTACTTTTAGAGGTAAAAACGTCATATTTTCTTCAATCATCATGGATAAATAAGATGAATTTGTAAGATACGTATGACCATCTCCAACCTTTGAGACGATTTTTGCTACCATAAAATTAAAATCGGTTGCAGTAGTATCAGAATCTATTTTTTCAAAACTTCTTTTGAATAAATTATCTAAATCTTCTTTTTTTACATTTTCGTATAAATTAGCATGGTTTTTTTCTAATAATTCTTTTAATACTTCTAAATCAGCTTTGAATTGAGTTTGAGAGTATTTTATTTCTTTTGGAAAATATTCAACCTCTGCAAAACTTGTGAAGCTCATTGTAAAAATCATTAAAATTCCTAATATAAAGCTTAATTTCTTTTTCATTTTTTATAAAACATCCTTTCTCATTTTGTATTTTTTAGTGCATAGCAATTATAGCAAAAGATTTACTTGATTTTAATTAATCAGCAATTAGAAAAAAATTAAAAAAATTCTTATAAAATTAATTTATTTTTAATATAACGAATATATAATTCATTTAAAAATAGTAGAATAATTAATTTTGTAAGAATTTTTTTTATAAAAATAGAGTATAAAAACCAATATTGTTTTTATACCCTATTTTTTTTAACTAATTATTTTTTTATAATAATTAATTTATTTATATTAAAGATACTAATAAATTTTTGATAAAATATATTTATTTTTAATGATATATTATTTAATCATATTTAGTAAATAGTTAATTTGAGTATCTTTAGAATTGATATAATCATTATAATCAAGTTCTATTTTGTAATCAGCTACTACTGGAGCTTGTCTTTCTACACCGTCAATAAGTTTATCTTCCATAACAATTTGAGCTAATGGAATATTAACTAAAGTTTTAGTATTTGGAAGTTCGAATTTAAGCATATAACCAGCAGTTGTTTCGTAGAAATTACCACTTGTTTTAGTTCCAACAACAAAACCATTATCAAGTTTTTGAACTCTTTGTGGGAATATTGAACCACAAGAGAAACTAGCTTCATCAACAAGTACATAATTGTTACCTTTAAATACATGTTTTTCACTTGGATCAGTAAATTTTTGAGTGAACATAATTGAATTGTCATTCATCAATTCTACTGTTTGATTTTCCTCTTCTTCTAAAATCTTTAATTCTTCTTCATCATTTAAAGCCGCAGAAATATCATCCATAAGAGAGTTATATTGTTCCATACTACTTTCAGTTAATAAATCAGCTCTATAAAGTGATAAATCTCTCATATGCATATATTCCATAGTTTTAAATTGATCATCATGAATATAAGATAAAAGATGATCAACTAAAGAGAAGTATCCACCTAAGTTTCCTCTGATATCGTATATTACATTTTCAACACCATCATATTCAACTTTTTCATAAAATTTATCTATAAATGTTTTAAAATCTTCTAAATCATCTGGTGAAAATGTTGATACTTTAAGTATTGCTGTTTTCTTTTCTGGTACAAATCTAGCTGTTAATGGTGTTTTATTATTATAAAAACAATTTTTTAAATAATTAGAATGTCCATATTTGTTAAGTGCTTTTATATCTACATCTTCATTATTTATAGTTACTGTTTTCTTTTCATTTGTTATTGGATCTATAAATCCTATTTCATGAGTAGTTTGTTCTTTAATATAAACAGGGTACAAACTAGATAAATGGAATTCAATCATCTTATAAGACATATCGTTAACATCATTTGTTTCAGAACCTGAATTACATTTTAATTTATCTATTACAGAGTTCATATCCATATTGTTTATAGTAGTAATTTGTGCACCTACTGGTATATATTCATAAAGTCCATCATTATACCAATTATCACCTATATGTATTACGTTCAAAGGTAGAAATGTCATATTTTCTTCAATCATAGAAGATAAATAAGATGGATCGCTAAGATAAGTATGACCGTCTCCAACTTTTGCTACTAATTTTGCAACTATAACTGCAAAATCTTTTGCGTCTGTATTAGAATCTATTTCATTAAAACTTTTTTTGAATAAATCATCTAACTCCTCTTTTTTTACATTTTCATATAAATTAGCATGATTTTTTTCTAATAATTCTTTTAATACTTCTAAATCTGCTTTGAATTGTGTTTGGCTGTAAGTTACTTCTTTTGGAGCATATTCAATTTCTGCAAAACTTGTAAAACTCATTGTAAAAATCATCAATAACCCTAAGATAAAGCTAATATTTTTTTTCATCTAAAACATCCCTTCTTTGTATATATTTTTTTCTTACATAGTCATTATAGCAAATTATTTCCTAAAATTTAATTAATTTATAATTTAAAGAAGATTATAAATTAATTTATAAAAAAAGTAATATATTTTCCTAAATTTTAGAATCAAAAATCACAAAATAAAATATTTTATAAAATAAAATATTAATTTTAATTATTATTCAAGAATTTTATACAATAATTTTTCGAATAAATAAAAACTATTAGAAATAAATTTGTTTTTTTTGTATTATAAACATGATTAAATTTTTATTAGAGAGTGTGTAAATAAGGAGGAAGTAATTTGAAGAAATTTAGTGCAATAATATTATCATTTATTTTAATTATTACTGCTTTGGCTGGATGTAATAGTTCGAATGAAAATACTAAAGCAGAGAATGTTAAAGAAAAAATAGTTGTTTGGTTACCACCAATTGGTGATGATGATGCACCTGTGTGGGAAAAGATATTTAAAGATTTTGAAGATGAGAACAATGTTGATATAGAATTAGAAATAATTCCTTGGGATAATTATCCGGAAAAATATGCTTCTGCAATAGCTGCGGGACAATCTCCTGATGTTGGTTATATGTATGCAGAGATGTTTCCAAAGTTTATAAAAATGGGAGCTGTTGAGGATTTAAGTTCATATTTAACAAAAGAAGATTTTGATAATTATATCTACATAGAAGATGCTAATATGCTTGGTGGATATTATGGACTTCCAATAGAAGCAGCAAATCCTGCTGTGCTTTATTATAACAAAGATATTTTAGCATCTATAAATGAGGAGCCACCAAAGACTTGGGAAGATTTTAGAAGAATAGCTAAAAAAGCAACAAAGGATTTAGATGGAGATGGAAAAATAGATCAATATGGTTTTGCTCAAGGTTGGGGTCGAAAAATGTTTGGAGATCTTAATTGGAATTTCTATGGATTTTTATGGCAAGCAGGTGGAGAACTTTATAATGAAGATTTAAAATCAGTAAGATTTAATGATGAAGCAGGACTTAAGGTTGCCAATTTCTTATATGATTTAAAGTTTAGGGATAAAGTCTTACCAGAGGATACAATGTCTAAAACTAATAAAGAAATGCTTCAAACTACTTTTGGAACTGGTAAGAGTGCATTTTGTATATGGCTTTCATCAGCAGCATCTGAAATATTAGATAAATCATTTGAGGATTTAAATTATGGAATGATTTTATCTTTAGAAGATGAAGCTATGGGAACTTTTGCATCAGTAGATCAACTTACATTGATGTCTAGTGCAAAGGATAAAGAATTATCATTTAAATTAATGGAACATATGGTTAGTGCAAAATCTATGAATATATTCCACAAATATCATCCAAGAGCTCCAATAACTAAGGATGAAGAGTATCAAGGTGATGAGAGAATAAAAGAAATGATACAAACAAAAAATGGAGTATATAGACCTTTAGTTGTTGCACCACATGGTGTTGAAGTTTATGATTACTTATGGAAGCAATTACAAAGTATGATGGCTGGAGAAGTTACTCCAAAAGAAGCTATGGATGAAGCTGCAAGATTTTCAAATGAGCTTTTAAAAGAGGACTAATAATGAATTTGACTAATAAATATAAAGATAAGGCTAAGCCTTATCTTTATATATTGCCATTATTTATATTATTAACGATGTTTTATGTGCTTCCAATTATAATATCTTTAATACTAAGTTTTACTAAATTTAATATAATAAATACACCAAAATTCATAGGTCTAAAAAATTATATTAAATTATTTAGTGATAAAACTTTTATTGCTTCTTTAAAAAATACCTTTTTATTTACTTTAATAACAGTACCAACACAAAGTATATTAGCTTTATTATTAGCTAATTTTTTAGTAAGAAGAAAAAAATCTAAAATAAACGAAATAGCAAAATGTATTATATTCATACCTGTTATATGTTCGATGGTTTTGATGGCTATAATATTTAGAATTATATTAAATGGAGATACATCTCCTCTTAATTTGATTTTTGAATTTTTTAATATAAATCATCCTAATTGGCTTGGAAATCCCAAGCTTGTATTATATACACTTTCATTTATAACCGTATATAAAAATATAGGATATTTTATGGTCATATATATTTCGGGGCTTATGGATATACCAGAGTCTTATTATGAAGCTTGTAAGATTGATGGATGTAATAAATTTAAAGAATTCATACATATTACAGTTCCTATGCTTAATCATATTAATATATTAGTTTTATTTTTGGGTCTTATATGGTCATTTCAAACATTTGATCTTATATATAATTTAACTGGTGGAGGCCCTGGTAATGCAAGTGTAACTATGGTTGTGAATATATATAATGTAGCATTTAAACAATTTAGAGCGGGTTATGCTATGGCTATTGGAAATGTATTATTTTTAATAATTGCATTTTTTTCAATTCTTCAAAAACGTTTATTAAAAAAAGACGAGTATTAGGATGTGTTTTTATGAATCTAAAAAAGATTATAGGGGATTTATTTTTGCTATTTATAATTTGCATAATGATAATCCCTTTTTTATATATGGTAATCACTTCGCTAAAAGTAACTTATACAGCGTATGATTTTTCAATTGGATTTGATGATTTGACTTTAAAAAATTATATTCAGATTTTAAGAAATGATGATTTTTTTAATTTTTTTAAAAACTCTATAATAATAACTTTTTGTGGAGTGATTTTGACTTTGACATTTAGTAGTTTGGCGGCGTATTCATTTGCTAAATTAAAATTCAAAGGAAGTTTTAATTTATTTTTTTATATGCTGATGACTCTTATAATACCATCTCAAGTAACTATGATACCACTTTTTATAATAATGAAGCATTTGGGATTTATAAATACTTATTATGGTCTTATACTACCAATACCAACTGCTTTTGGTGTTTTTTTATTAAGACAAGCTATAATTAATATTCCAAACGATCTTATTGATAGTGCTAAGATAGATGGTTGTTCAGATTTTATGATTTTTATAAAAATAATACTGCCACTTATAAAGCCAAGTCTTATTGCTCTTAGTATATTTACATTTAGTGCAGCGTGGAATGAATTCTTATGGCCACTTATAATGACTACTAATAATGATGTTAGAACATTAACTGTAGGTCTTTCCATACTAAAGACACAATATACAGTTAACTATGGGCTTGTTATGGCTGGAGCTACAATAACTTTTATGCCTTCATTTTTAGTTTATATAATATTGCAAAGTAAGTTTGTAAAAGGAATAACTTTAACAGGTGTAAAGGGGTAATTATATAAAAAAAGATAAAAAGGTGGGGTTTAAATGAATATAAGAAATTTAAAATCTTGTGAACTTAAGGAAGCTTCAAATCTTATCAATGAAGTATTTAGATTCGATAGAAATGAAAAGCCAACGATGACTCAAGAGTTTCCACTTTTATTGAATGAAAATAATATAAAAAGAAGTGTGGGGCTATTTGTAGATTCTAAATTGGTATCAATAGCAAATAATGTTGTATTAGATATTCATTTACCTAATACTTTATTAAAAGGAGCTTTTGTAGGTGCTGTATGTACTCATAAAGATTATGAATCTAATGGATATTCCTCTAAGGTACTTGATGTAGTAGAGAGTAATTTAAAAAAAGAAAAGATTGATTTTGTTTCGATATCTGGAACAAGAACGTTATATACAAGAAGGAAGTTAATCAAAGCAAATTCTTTTTATGAATATAAACTTGTAGATAAAAAGAAATATTTTGATTTACCTAATCATAAATTAATAGATTTTGATGATGAATATCTTGAAGAAATATTAGCTAGCTATAATCAAAATTCGACTAGATTTAAAAGAACAAAAAAAGAATTAGAGATATTACTTGATTCGGCAACAACGCCTTTAAGAAATTATAGTTATAAAAAATTTATAATAGTTGATAAAAATAATATGTACAAAGGATATATAATCATAAGACTTATAAATGATAATGGAAAAACACATGCAAAGGTGATAGAAAGTTGTGGAGTGAATTTACTTATAAATTTATTTTTGTATCAGATATTAGTTAAATATGATTTAGAGTATATAAATTATTTTGCACACTCTAAGGATTATAATAATTTATTAAGTTCATATGAAGAAAAAAAAATTACTAACATAGGTGGAACTATTAAAATTGTAGATTATATATCTTTGATGAATAAATTAAGAAATTATTTTGGATCTTTATTTGATTTTAGCGATGAATTAGAATTTGATTTTAAAGAAGAGAATTATTATATAAGATGTTTTGGTGAAGAAATAAAAATAAATGGAATAGATAATATAACTAGATTGGTATTTGAAGGGGCTAATGATGATTTGATAAATAATATAAAAAATAAAAAATTAAAAAGATTTATAGAGAAATCTTTCCCAATACCATTTGTATCAACAGAAGGACTTAATTATCAATAATAGAATTAGGTCAATCAAGGAGGCTTTTATGGAATTTAAATCAGGAATTATAGATAGCTCATTTAGACATAAAAAATATTCAATATTAGAAGATAAATATTTTGAAAAAGATTATTTTAGGCTTAAGCTTTGTAAAAATTCTAAAGCAGGATTTCAAATAATAAACCAGTCTAATGAAGAGTTTTTATTATTAGTAGATAGATTTAATGAGATAAGCTATAAAGGGCTTATAAATAGAGTTAGAATAGATGTCAAATCGGATATAGGAAGTATTAAACCAAATGTTAGATTATTAGGTTATACAAAAACTGATTCAAATGAAATCGTAGCAGATCCAATAATAAATGATTTGTCTGTAATAGTAAAAAAAGATATCGCTCAAATGGTTTATGTTGATTTTGAAATACCAAAAGATATTTCAGAAGAAAAACTAAGACTAAAAATTGATTTTTATCATACAAAGGGATATGAAGATGAAGAAATTATAAAATCAATGGATGTAATAGTGGATATAAAAGATTATGTACTAGAGGATTTAAATAAATCAGATTTTTTCCTAGATCTTTGGCAACATCCTACTTCATGGGCTAGAATGTACAATGTAAGATTATTTAGTGATGATCATTTTACAATTATAGATAACTATCTAAAGGAATTAGCTTCATTGGGTCAGAAGGTAGTGACTATAATTGCTTCAGATTATTCATGGGCTGGACAAGACTGTTATAATGTATCAGATAATGCATCTAATTTATTTGAATTAAATATGATAAAAGTATATAAGGATGAAAATAATAAATTAATATGTGATTTTAGCAATATTGATAGGTATATAAAAATAGCTTTCAAATATGGAATTGATAAAGAAATAGATTTGTTTGGCATTCTTTGTAATTGGGATAGAAGAGGTTTTAAGACTCCAATAAAAGATTATGAAGATCCAATTAGAATAAATTATTATGATAAAAACGATGATAAATTTAAATATATAGATAGTAAAGAGTTGTTAAAAGAATATATAGAGCAGGTTTTAAAATATTTTAAAGATAATAATTATCAGGATAAATTAAGAATAATGACAGATGAACCAAATGATATTTTGCAATTTAAAAAATGGAGTGAATTTTTAGATTCTCTATGTGATTATAAATTAAGATACAAATCAGCTATACATGATCAAGATTTTATGGATAATTTGGATGATAAAATAACAGATATATCTTTTAATGCATGTCTTAGTGTTAAAGCTAATTCTAAGATTGAAGAATATAAAAATCTTATAAATAAAAAAAATGGGATATTAACTTGGTTTGTATGTTGTTTTCCAAAGAGACCAAATAACTTCATATCTTCTCCTCCATTAGAATCAAGACTTATTGGATGGTTTTCTTATTATTTTGGTTTTGATGGTTTTTTAAGGTGGGATTATGCAATATGGCCAACAAATCCATTTGAAAATCCTTCTTATAAATTCCCAAGATGGAAGGCTGGAGATATGTTCTTTGTTTATCCTGGTAAGAATTTAAAGCCTGTTAGTTCGTTAAGACTTGAGAATTTAAGATATGGAATTCAAGATTATTTGATATTAAAGAAATTACAAGATGATATTGGAAAAGAAAATCTATATCAAAAATTAGAAGAATTATTATCAAAAAAGCAGTCTATGACTTATGATATGAAAAATTCTGATGTAAATATAGATTATAGTTTGGATTATGATGAATATATGGATATAATAAGCTAGTAAAAAAATTGATTTATTTTACAATGATGTGCGAAAAAGCCTATCGTCTTTAGGTGTAGAAGTATTAGTAATTTTAAGATAAGAAAAATTAAGAGGATACCATTTTAAGAAAAACTTTAAAAACTGCATTTGCTTTAAATATATAACACAGAATGTAGTTCAATTTCTTAATAGGAGATCCTCTTTTGTTTTTGTTTTATTTTTAATTTTTTTTATTAATAAAATTTTTTTAAGAAAATAGTAATCAACTCGCAATTAGTAATTAACTCAAAAAATTTAAGAATTAAGCGATTTGATTGTCTGGCTTATCTTCAACATCCTTATAAAATAATCCTCTTAGGATTAAAGCTAGTGCTCCATCGCCAGTTACATTACAAGCAGTTCCAAAAGAATCTTGAATTGCAAAAATTGCTATTAGTAGTCCTACTCCATCACCATCAAATCCTAATATACTTGTTACAATTGCTAAGGATGCCATTACAGTACCTCCAGGTACTCCAGGTGCACCTACTGCAAAGATTCCAAATAATAAAGAGAATAATAATATTGTACCAAATGATGGCATTTGTCCATAAAGCATTTGAGCTATGGTCATACAAAAGAATGTTTCTGTAAGTACTGATCCTGAAAGATGTGTTGTTGCACCTAGTGGAATTGCAAAGTTTACAACTTCATCTGGTAATACTTTTGATTTTTTAGCTTGTGTAAGTGCTACTGGTAGAGCCGCGGCACTTGACATTGTTCCCATTGCAGTTAAATATACTGGTGGATAATGCTTAATAACTTCAAATGGATTTTTCTTAGATATTAATGCAGCTATTGTATATAAAAGTGTTAACCAAATAAAATGACCAATAATAACTAAAATAATCATCTTGAAAAATATTGGTAATTGTTTTGTTAAGAGACCTTCATATGCAAGACCAGAAAATGTAGTTAAGATATATATAGGTAGTATTGGAATAATAATTTTATTTACAATACTAAGTATCATATTTTGAAATTCCCCAAATAAGGCATCTACTTTTTCTGATTTTGTCCAAATAATTGATACCCCTAGCATGATAGCAAGAACTAGAGCAGACATAACGGGCATAATTGGATCAATAGTAAGCTTAAATCCTAGCTTTGGAATCTCTTTTAATGTTTCTGCCTTTGAAGAAATATTAAGCATAGGCACTATAATATATGCTGCTGCTGCTGAAAATAATGAGGCTCCAACTGCCGAACTATAAGAAATTCCAAGATATGTACCTAACATTTGACTTGCATTTTTTCTTAAACCTGAAATAGCAGGTGTAACAAATCCGATAATAACCATTGGAATTGTAAAGAAAATAATAGAACCAAGTACGTTTTTAACTGTTTGTAATACAGAGATTACAGTTTCACTGGCATTAAGACCAATTAAAATACCTAATATGATTCCAATAAGTAATTTTGGAATCAAACCAATTTTTTTCATTTTTTTTCCTCCAAAATATTAAAATTTTTTAGTTGTTCATTCAAAAAAATGAACAGGATATGTAATAAATTAAAAATTTAGTGATTTGGTACGAGATAAGCATAGAATAAAACTATTTTTTTGTCAACATACATTAAATTATTTTATATTAAAGCGATAAAAAGATGATATTGATAAGAAAAATCTATGCGAAAAATGAGAGTTATTATTGTATAAAAACTAGTCTATAGCTTATACTATTAAAAATTTTTATGTAAATATAAATTATGGCTTGAACTATGATGAATATATGAGTATAATAAGCTAGTCAAAAAAAATTATTTATATTTTGTCGAAAAATAATATTATTTTTTATTGTTATAAAAGTATAAATATAATAAAAATTTATTTAGTTTTATATTTTTTATAATGATTTTTATGTTTAATTTAAATGAAAAATATTTATATTTAAATATTTAGGGGGGTCATTTTGTTAACAAGTTTTTTTAATATTAATTTTAATGAAGAAGGAAGGAATAAAAGTGTTTAGCAAAAAGAATTTTTTAGTGATTAATTTAGTGGTTGTTTTTGTGTATTTCTTATTTAACTTTGTTTTTAATTTTAAAGAGGATTTAGTAGTAGATATATCCCCACAAAAAGATAATATGATAAAGATAAGTCAAGTTAAGAATTATGATAATGAAAGTATTAGATTAGATATTGAATATGGTAATAAGAATTTGTTTGAGATGAATAAAAGAAAATTTGATGTGATTCTTAAAAATAATGAATTATTTACCAAAAACAACGAGGATTTATCTGTAAAATGGGTAAATAATAGTAATATAGATATAAATATTAAAGATAAATATAAAGATGAATTTGTAAATGTAAATATTGATATGGAGAATCTAAAAATTCAAAAAAATATAGTGAAAAAAGACAATATATAAGTCGATATATATAAAATAAAATGTTTTTTTAAATTCAATCTAAAATAGTAATTTAAAGCCTTGTGTATGTAGTTAAAAAATGGTATAATATAATTAGGAAAGGTTGCGGTTTTTTAAATTTTAAGGAGATGATTTTGATGAAAAAATATAGTTATAACTCTTTAAAACATACAAAAAGTACGATGGCTTTTGAAAATTTTAAAATAGACTCTAATGTGGTTGATATCTTTAAAGATTATCTTGATGGAAATAATGATCCAGACGAGATGATGAATAAGATATCACTTATAACTCAAAAGATGATAAATAATAAAATACCTTAAAATAATTATTAAAATTATTTTAGGGTATTTTTATATTTAAAAAAGTCTTTGTAGGTGATAGTATGCATGAAAAGAAGGATAATATATATTGTTATGATTCAGAAGTTTTGATAAATAAATTTGAAGAAGAAGATTTTGATAGATTTAAAATAATTGAGACTAATTTTACTGCTGCTAGAATATTATTATTTCAAAAAGAAAAACCTCCAGAAATTTTTAATTTAGATTATCTTAGATATATACATAAATATATATTTCAAGATATATATAATTGGGCTGGACGAATTAGAAATGTAGAGATATCAAAAGGACAAATTTGGTTTGCTAGATGTGAATTTATAGAGAATGAAGCTTATAAATTATTTAAAAAATTAAAAGAAGAAAAGAATTTGAGCGATTATGATACAGATGAGTTTTGTAAAAGAATAGCGTATTATAAAACGGAAATAAATATGATTCATCCTTTTAGAGAAGGTAATGGTAGAGCTATTCGTGAATTTATAATAAAATTAGGTATGTACAATGGTTATAGTATAAGATTTAATGAAGTCTCAAAAGAAGATTATTTACAAGCGATGTATAGTTCTCCTTATGATGATACTAAGCTTTATAATATAATAAAAAAAATCACCAAAAAAGTTAAAGCTTAGCACAAAATGTAAATATTAAATAAAGTTTACTACTAATTTTTTTTGTGCTAAAATTTTAAGGTAAAGTATATGATAAGAGTAATAGGAGGAACGTATGGGACGTATAGGAAACATTATCAATAAAAAAGGTAAACAAGATGCAAAGAGAGCAAAGATATTTACTAAGTATGGTAGACTTATTGCAGTTGCTGCAAGAGAAGGTGGAGGAAATCCAGAGTACAATGCTGCACTTAAAACTGCAATAGATAAAGCTAAGGGTATGAATATGCCTAATGATAATATTGATAGAGCCATCAAAAAAGGTACTGGTGAAGGTGGTTCAGATAATTATGAGAATGTTGTTTATGAAGGTTATGGACCAGGTGGAGTTGCTGTAATAGTTGAAGCTCTTACTGATAACAAAAATAGAACAGCTGGTAATATAAGATATTATTTCGATAAAAATGGTGGAAACCTAGGAACTTCTGGTTGTGTAGGTTTTATGTTTGATAGAAAAGGGCAAATATTTGTATCAAATGAAGCTAATGAAGAAGAATTAATGGACGCTGCTTTAGAAGCTGGAGCTGAAGATTTTGTATCTGATGAGGAAGGTTTTGAAATAATAACAACACCAGAAGATTTTATGACTGTTAAGGAAGCCTTAGCATCTAAGGGATATGAATTTATTGCTGCTGATATAAAGATGATTCCTCAAACTACTACAAAATTAGAGGGTGAAGAATTATTAAAGCAAATGAATAAAATGATAGATGCTATGGAAGATGATGATGATGTACAAGAAATCTATCATAATTGGGAAGAATAAGCATAATTTAATCTAATTTAAATTAATAAATCACTTTTTTAAATAATTATATGTATATATAAATATTTGGAAAGGTGATTTTTTTATTTGTTTATTTAAGAAAGATTAAATTAAGAAGATAGTATATAAAAAAGAATATCTCAAAAGTATAAGTACAAATACAAATGAGATATTCTTTTATTAAAATAAATTGATTATAAAACCATAATAAATAACTGGTATTAATATAGCTGGTAGCAAATCACCTATTTTTATTTTAGTTATACCTAAAACATTAAATGAAATTCCCATTATAAGAACACTGCCGACATTGCTAATTGAATGAATAACATCAAAAGTTAAAAAATCTTTTATAAATACAGCAAATATTGTTATAAGTCCTTGATAAATAAGAACTGGAAAAGCTGAAAGTAATACACCTACACCCATAGTTGAAGCAAATGCTATTGCAGAAACACCATCAAGAATTGATTTAGCAAATAATTTTTGATGATCTCCACTTATACCAATATCTAAAGCACCAAGTATACCCATTGCACCAACACAGTATATTAAAGTTGCAGTTACAAATCCTTTAGAAACCTTAGAACCCTTAAAATTAAGTTTTCTATCCAAAAACGAACCAAAATCATTAAGTTTTTCATCTATACCAATGATTCCTCCAAGAAGTCCACCTATTGCGATAGACATAATCATAAGAAGTACATTAGGTTCATCAATAGCACCTTGTATACCTAAAACCATAACACAAAGAGCCATTCCTTTGATTATTGTGTCATTGTATTTTTCCATATTAAAATTCTTTAAAAATAGTCCAATTGCACTTCCTATTATGATTGCGAAAAAGTTTGCAAAATTACCTGCCATAAAATTCCTCCTATTAACTAATTATAAAAAAATAAAAATTAAATAAAATCAATTATTTGATTTTTATATTAATTTAAATATTCTAACACAGTATGTTTAAAAAGAGAATAAAAATTTTTGTAAATAGCAGATAATAAAATAAAGAGGCTGTTACATTAGGAAATTTAGCTACAATATACTGTATAAATTTTCCTTAGTGCGACAGCCTCTTTATATTTTTATTTATTTTATATAATTGAATTTATTTAGTTTCAACTTCATTTACTTCAATATCTTCAACATCTTTAATATCATCACTCATATTTTGATTCATAAATTGATTTACAAGGTTTGGATCAAGATTATTAAGGTCAATATTGTTTAAATCAACATTAGTTTCTTTATTTTTTCCAGAAAGTAAATCCATAACATTAAGACCAGTTAGTGCTTCAACAGTTTCAGGTAATTGAGCCATCATATCTGTAACATAGCCAGTAACTTTAGATGCTCCTTTTGAACTACCATCTTTGGATGAACCATTATCAACAATAACTATTTTTTCTGTTTTAGCAAGTGGTTGTGCGATTTCTCTTGCGATTTCAGGTAATTTTTCTATAATCATTTGAGTAACGGCTGCATCATTATATTGTTTGTAAGCCTCAGCTTTTTTAAGCATTGCTTCAGCCTCTGCTTTACCTTTTGCTTCAATAATATCAACCTCAGCCATACCTTCAACTCTTTTTGCTTTTGCTTTGGCTTCCCCTTCAAGTCTTATAGCTTCAGCTCTAGCTTGAGCATCTTGAACTTCTTGATAGTTTCTTGCTTCTGCTTCTTTTGCTTTTTTGTATTTTTCTGCATCGGCAATTTTTTCAACACTTGCTTTAAGTTCTTCAGCCTTACGAATTGCCTCTGATCTTGCAAGGTCGATTTCTCTTTCCTTTTTAGTTATCTCAACTTGCATTTCTTTTTCAGTAAGTTCTTTTTGTCGTTCTTGTCTTACAAGCTCAACTTGCATTTCATTTTCTACAACTTTTTTCTTAACACTATTAGCTTCTATTTCATAAGCTAAATCGGCTTTGGCTTTTTTGATTTCTTGTTCTTCTCTATATTCTTGAACCTTTAATTCCTTTTCCTTAGAAGCTCTAGCTATTTCTGTTTCCGCTAATATTTTAGCTTCTTCTCCTTTTTGGAAAGCTATAGATGTTTTTATCTTAGTTTCTTTTTTAGCTTCAGCTTCAGCTATTTCAGCATCTCTTTTAACATCTGCAATTTTAGATGCTCCTAGAGCTTTAAGATATTCATTTGGATCATCAATATCTTTTATTGTAAATGTAATTATTTCAAGTCCCATTTGTGCTAAATCTTTATCAGCTACATCTTGAACCTTAGATACAAATTTTTCTCTATCTTTATATATGTCTTCAACTGATAATGTTGATACTATCTCACGAAGTTTACCATCTAAGACATTTGAACACATGTCTTTTATAACTTCGATAGTTTTTAGTTCATTTCCTGTGTTGAATTGTTCTACAGCTGATAATATAGAACTCATATCAGATTTTACTTTTACTATTGCAACAGCATCAGCAATTATTGGAACACCTTGTTCTGTTAATGCGCCATCAGTAGTTACTTCTATTTTCATATTTTCTAAAGAAATTTTATCGAATCTTTCTAATAGTGGGATTATAAGTCCCCCACCACCTGTTATTACTCTTCTTTTAAGACCTGTTACAACTAATGCTTTGTCTTGTGGTACCTTTTTCCACATACTTACGATTGCTATTACTAGAAGTACAATAACTCCTACAATCGTAGTTGGCAAATAATACGCTCCCATAAAGATCTCTCCTTTTCCCTTTGAATGAATAGATTTTCTTCTACATAAAAGACATGATCTTTTATATCCACAATAACAACTGTTTTATTTTGATCTATTCTTTTGCCATCTTTTGTTTTTGCAGAACCAGTGAACTTATTGCCCTTTGCTATGTAAGAAATTTTACCAAAACCATTTTCTAAAATAGCATTCATTACAACAGCTTCCTTACCAATTAAAGAATCTTTTGTAACAGCTAAACTTCTATCTTGGGCATTGTAAAGAGGTACAACTACAAAGAAATACAAAATAGATGAAATAATTAAAGAGGTAAATAAAGCAATTAAAAAAGTTTTAATAGATGAATAATTTAAATGATAACCAAACATACCCATACCACCAAAAGTTGTTAAGAATGAAACTATGATGATTGGTTTTAATGGAGATACATTAAATATTCCAAAATCCATATCAATATCTAAGTCTATATCAATGGAACTTAAAAAATTTCCAAGTAAGAAAGTCGTTAATGTATATATTACTCCAACTAAGAACATTACTTGATAGATTCTATACACTTAAATTTCCCCCTTTTTTACTTAAATTGTTATTATGATTATAAATAGTATAGCATAATTTTTAGATTTTGATTAAATTGTTTCTATTTTGTAAATTGATTGCAATAAAAATTTAAGGTTGCTTTAAATGATAATAATTTTTATTTAAAAATATTTTACTAAATTAAACAAAATATGATGAATTTATTTCAAAAAAGGGAATAGTAATAAGGGATGTATTCTATTTTATAAAATGTAAAAACTATACTGTATAATGATGAATTTTTTTGGGGGGCGAGTTGTTTGTCAAATGAGATTAAGTATTTTGATATTGCATATAATTCTATTTATGATGGGCAAGGCATTCGTGTTGTTGTATATTTCCAAGGTTGTAATGCAGATTGTATATGGTGTCATTCTCCACATTCAAGACTTAAGATATCACCAATATTATTTAATGAAGAAAAATGTATTCATTGTGGTCTTTGTGAACAGGTTTGTGAGAATAATGTTCATACGGTTACAAAAGACAAACATATATTAAATAGAAAGAATTGTAATTATTGCGGAAAATGTATTTTGGCTTGTCCTATGACTTACGATTTTTTGGATATTGGGGTTCTTTCTTTGCCAACAAAAACAAATACAGTAAAAGAATTATTTGATAAACTTAGCCCACATTTGAAATTAGTAAAAAAAACAGGTGGAATAACTTTAGGAGGAGGAGAGGCATTACTTCAATCTAAAGCATGTAAGGAACTATTAATGCTTTCAAAATCATTTGGAATAAATACAACTGTTGAAACATCAGGTCTTTTAGAAGATGAATATTATAAAGGGTTAGACGGACTAGTGGATACTTTTTTATTTGGTATGAGATTTACAACAAATTATAAGGAAAATGACTATACAGACAGAGTTTATAGATCCTATGACTTACTTAGTAAATACAATAGTGAAATCATTCCAAGAATACCGATTATAAGAGGTCATACAGATACCAATTGGTATTTAAAAAAATCATTAGAATTTTTGCAAAAGCACAATATAAAAAAAATATATCTAAATCCTTTTAATGAAAATATCAAACATTATTACAATCTCTCTGGAATAGAATTTAAATTTGAAAATGATAAAATGTCAGCAGTTGCAAGAGGAAAGATGATAAATTTCTTTAAAAATAATGGTCTTGAAATAGTTAATAAAAAAGAATTTATGAGTGAAAAAAAATTTAGTAGATAATAAAGGGAGGCAATTTGTTTGGAAAAGTTAAAGTTAAAGCTTGAGGATAAGATGAGTTATGGAAATCAAATTTTGTATGATGAATTAATAGACAGAAGTTTGTCAGATAGATCTAAAGAGTGGTTTGTACAAGAAAAATTACCTGATATAGCAAAAAAATATCCTAATGAATCTGTACTTATAAGAAGAGCAAAGGCAATAGAAGCAATGCTTAATTGTATGAGTGATGAAAGTATTTCAAAAGATAGTTTGACAGCACAGATTTTTGATAATGAACTTCTTCTTGGTAGAATGCCGATGGGTTCGAATGGACTTGGTAAAGTATTTCCAAATTATCTAACTGAAGATGAAAAAAGAGCAGGTTCTATTACTAATAGAGGTTCTATGTCTTTGCTGGGACATAATAGTATAAATTATGAGGACTTAGTAAATAAGGGCTTACAAACAATAATTGATGAATGTGATATTAAAATTTCAAGATGTAATTCAAATGATTCAAATGACGATATATTTAAGAATTTGGGATTGGATTCTATATTATCAAGTGAAAAAATGATAAAAAATCAACAGGATTTTTATCAGGCTGTAAGGATTGCTTGTCAGGCTGTTATAGATTTTGCAAATAAGATGGGAGATTTGGCTCTTAAAAAAGCAGAAAAAACAACAGATAAAAAAAGAAGAGAAGAACTTATTAATATGGCTAATATAGCATATAAAGTTCCAAAAGAAAAAGCAGAAAATTTTAATGAAGCATTACAAAGTATTTATTTTTATCATGTAGCACTTCATTCTAGTATGAATTTAGTTTCACTTGGTAGATTAGATCAAGTATTAAATCCATTTTTACAAAAAGAAAAAGATTATAACAAAGCATTAGAACTTTTTGAAAATTTTATAATTAAATGTGCATGGAGATTAAATCTTAATTTGAATCCTTTAAATATAGTAAAACAAGATCATGTGGATAATAATACAGTACTTGGAGTAAATCCATATTTGATAGACCAAAAAGCTGGAGTTAATAATTTCTTACAAAATATAATAATTGGTGGTCGTACTAAAGATGGTAAGGATGCCACTAATGATTGTACGTATCTTATATTAAGAGCATTTTCAAATGCTAATCTTTCTACACCTGGAATTTATGTGAGGATAGGAAAAGAAACCCCACAAAAATTATTAAGAGAAATAGCTAAAACGTGGAAAAAAACAGGTAATAATCCATCGATTATAAATGATGAAGTTATGGTTAGTGCTATGGAAAAGGCTCTTTCATTTGATATATTTAATGGGAATATAAAAGATGATAGAGATTTAAATGAATTAAAAGCAGAGATAAAAAGACAAGCTAATGATTTTTGTGTTGATGGTTGTTGGGAACCTATATTAAATGGTCAAAGTGATTGGACTTTTGGTATGCCAAATGCATTAACTGCATTAGAATGTGCATTAAATCAAGGTGCATTACTAAGTGGAGATGTAGAGTTATTAAGAGGTGCAAAAAAAGCTCCAAGAACTAAAAAACCAACTGATTTTGATGAACTTATGGATATCTTTGATCAGCAATTAGGATTCTTTGTAGACCAAACAGTAATCTCGTTATTCTTATATTATATGATAGATGAATATGCTTGTCCGTCCCCTTTATTATCAGCTTTCTTGGGTGGTTGTATGCAAAAAGGAAGAGATAAATCTTGGGGTGGTACAAATTATAATTTAGGAGGAGTTATATTAACAGGTGTGCCTAATGTTATAAATACTTTAGCAGCTATTAAAAAATATGTATTTAATGAAAATCCTAAATATACACTAGATGAAGTTTGTTATGCTTTTGCAAATAATTATGAGTGCCAAGATCCTAATAATGTAGGAATGCAAAGAAAATTAAATGAAATGAGAGTAGATTTTTCTACTAATACACCTACATTTGGAAATAATGATGATGAAATATTTGATATAAGCAGAAAAGTATTAGATATTTTTTATAATAATGTTATGGATTCAGCTAGTTTTGCTAAGAAAGTATATGAACAAAAACCATCAGAAGAAAATAAAGATAAAATAATAGCACTTAGAAGTATTTCTGGTTATTATGGACTTTCTTTGGAAGAAAAATTTAATAATTTTGATATGAAAGTAACTTGTGGACTTGGTACTTTTGAGCAATATAATTGGATGGGTATAGGTAATTCAGCTTCAGCAGATAGATTAAAAGGACAACCTCTTGCACCGAATTTCTCACCTGTATCAGGAACATTAAGACAAAACTTTGGAGATTTATTTAATTCTTTATATAGACTTGGACTAGATAGATTTGCAGGTGGAGTTATAACAGATACTTGCTTGGAATCTGATAATGCAGATGAAGAAAATTTATATAGTATAGTCAGTAATTTTATAGAATATGAAGGTGCTATGATGACTATGGCTATAGGTAATAAGAAATTATATGAACAAATATATGATGAAGTTATGGATGCAGAGAATTTAAATGATATGGATAGAGTTAAGGAAATATTAAAGAAATATGCTCATGTAAATGTAAGAATTGGTGGATGGCAAACTCCTTTTGTGACATTGCCAAAATCACATATGCTTAATTATATAGATAGACCAATGGACACAGGTAAGTTTAATGGAATGGAGATATAGAATCTTAAATAATTGTTACTATTAAAGGAAAATATTATATGATAAAATTCATCTTGGGAAAATAAAAAAGTATTTATAGTTCAAGGGGTGATTTTATGGATTTTACTTTTGCATTTCAAATATTAAATACAGTTATTTTAATTGCAATACCGATAATTTTGATTAAGTATATATCAAAATCTTTAAAAGAAAGAAAAATGCAAATTCAACAATTAGATAAGGTTGCAAATGATGTTTCAAGAATGACATTGGAATTACAAAAATTAAACAATAAAATAAAATCAGAATAAATAAAAACATCTTGGTAGATTTTGATATAATAAAATTTACTAAGATGTTTTTTAGTTTTTGATATGGCAAATCAATATAGAAAATTAAAGATATAATCGGTTTTATTTTGTACAAAAATGAAAAAGGGGATTTTGATGAAGATAATAATATCTAAGACTAAGGATTTTGTAAAAGAAAGATTGATGAATGAAAAATCAGGACATGACTATTGGCATACTATGAGGGTTTATAATAATGCTATTGATATTGCTAAAGAGGAACAAAAGGAAAATAAATTAGATATGATGGCTGTTGAACTTGGAAGTTTGCTTCATGATATTGCTGACCATAAGTTTGGTTATGATGATGAAGATAGAAAAGAAATAATAGGAAAGTTCTTGATTAAATTAGATGTAGATAGTCAGACTATAGATAATGTAATACATATAGCAAATAATATATCTTTTAAGAATAAGGATAAGAAAAACACAATAAATACTTTGGAAGGAAAGATTGTTCAAGATGCAGATAGACTTGATGCAATTGGGGCAATAGGTATTGCAAGAACATTTACTTTTGGAGGGTTTTATAAAAGAGATATGTATAATCCTATTGATGAGGATAATAATGAACATACAATAGCACATTTTTATGAGAAATTACTTTTATTAAAGGATAGAATGAATACCAAAACAGGTAAACAAAAGGCTCTTAAAAGACATGAATATATGAAGGAATTTTTAGATCAGTTTTATGATGAATGGGAAGGAAAGAGATAAATTATTAGAAGAATAAAATTAAATAGATTTGTAAATAAAAAAGATTATAAAACTGTTTGGATAAATCATTTATTAATATTATGAATGATAAAATCTAAATAGTTTTATTTTTTTGCATTATTATTCGTTAAAGTGTTATAAAATTACGAAAAAACATGTATTTTAAATCAAAGTTTTGATACAATTGAAATTAAAGTAATAAAAATACATATAAAGAAAAGGTGAAAATTAATGTTAAAGGGATGTAATAATAAAAAGGAAATAGTAATAACACTATATACAACAAGTAAATATAAAGAAAATGAATTTAATGAAATGGCTAAAGGGATGGTATATAAATTTAAAGCACTTAAAAATAAGAAAGATATAAATGAACCACAGAAGATGACAGATATTAAATCATTTATGAAGCAAAAGACTTTAGAAGCATATAAAAAATATAAAAGACCTATAATTGTTGAACATACAATGCTTTCGATAACTCATTTTAATGGATTACCTAATCATATAACAGGTGAATTTTGTGATAAGATGAGTAATTATGAAATATGCAAACAAATGGAAGGAATTAAATTAAGAGATGCGACAGCTAGAAGTGTAATAGGGTTTTGTGATGGAAAGAATATAAAAATATTTGAAGGTTTTGTAGAAGGATATATAGCTAATTCACCAATTGGAGATAATGGCTTTGGTTGGGATAATATATTTATACCAATGGGAGAAATTGTTACATATGCACAGATGAGTCCAAAAGAAAAAAATAAAAAATCAATGAGAAGAAAAGCTTTACAAGAATTAATAGATTATTTAAAGGATCATACCGTAGACTTTTTTGATGAGTCAGATAGTAATTTAGAAGACTTAAAAAAGGATTTAGTAGGATTAGAAAAACATAAAGATAAAGTAAAAGAAGGATTAATCGAATTTAATGAAGATAAAAATTTGATATTATTTGTTGGTGCAGGTGTTCCAAGAAATTTGAACTTACCATCTTGGTATGAACTTATGGAGGAAATAGGAGAAGATTTAGGTTTTGATAAGGATGTATTTATGGCTTCTGATAAAGATTTCTTATCTTTAGCAGAATATGCTAGTATAGTTGATTTAGAAAAATTCAAAAATAAATGTGTGGATAAGTTTAATTTAGATAAATTGGATAAAGATGAGTTGGATATAAATTATGAAATTGATAGATCTAATATATATAGGTATATAGTAAAATTAGAGCCTAAAAAAATATATACAACTAATTATGAAGACACAATAGAAAAGGCTTTTAGAATACATGGAAATCCTAATATAAAAATAGAAACTATAAAATTATCTAATGAAGAAAATGAACAAAAGGATAAATCTGGGAATGTGTTGGAAATAGTGAAATTACATGGAGATATAAACGATTTAGTGGGAAAAAAGGTGGATAATTTAAATGATTTAAATAAAAATATGGTGTTAACTGAATCGGGTTATTTTAACGCTATTGATTGTATAGATAAGACAAATATAGATAAAGAAAATAATGAGAAAATTAATGAAGAAGATACACATACGCAAGGTGAAAATGAAAAGAATTGTAAATCGGAAGTATATAGGTATTTAGCGAAAGATTTAGGACAGAATAAGGGAAATGTAATTATTTTCTTAGGATATAGTTTGAGTGATTTTAATATAAGATATTTCTTAGAAAAATGTAGAGAAAAGGCAAAGAAAGAAGAAAATAAAGGAGATAACGATAAAAATAAATTCTATATGTTTACAACAACGCCAAATCCAATACAAGAAAAAATATTAAACCATAGAGATATAAAAATAATTTACGGAAAAGATCCAGAACCAAAGCAAGCTTTAAAAAAATTCTTATATGATATTGTGGAAGCGAAAAAGTATGAGAAAAAGAAAGATAAGGGAAATTCAAAAGAAGAAAATACGGAGGGACAGTAGAGCAAATAAATTATATGAAAATATCAATGCTGATATGTTTATTACTAAGCTTGATAATTATGGTAGTGAAATTACACTAAAGGGAGATTGTAATATGGCAGATAATAATATGAAAATAGGTTCAAGAAGACTTACTGTTAAAGAGTTAGAAGTTCTTTTAAAGGATTATAAAAATATATATGAACAGATAGGTTCTATTAGAGATAATGCATGGGAATTAAAAAATAAAATAGAAAATGATGAGAATTATAGAAAAATAATAAAAGAAGAACCAGAATTTATTAAGCATCATAATAATGTATTTTCGATACTTGGAACTAGAGGAAGTGGAAAATCATCTATATTAATTAGTATAAAATATACTATAATGAATCAAATTATAGAAAGAAAAAAGGGTACAAAGAATACTTTGGAGCATGACTCGAAAAGTCAAAAAAAACCATATAATATAGAATCATATGATACGGTACTTCCTATAATTGCACCTCAAGATATGGATGAAGATAGTGAATCACTTGGATGGATAATTGGTTTTTTTGAAGATGAAGTAGATGAAAGTGAAAGATTATTTATTGAAGATAGAAGAATATTTGATTATCAAAATGAGAATTGTAATTTATGTTCTAATAAAAGAATTAATACAAATCCGCTTAAAGAATCTTATAATGTGGTAAAGGAAGCATATTTTAAGAGAAAAAAAGATTATAAAAATAGACTTATGGATGTAAATTCGGATTCAGATTATATTGATCTTAAAGGAGAAACTTTGTGTCAAGATGTTAGTTTGGCTAAAAAATTTAAGATATTTATAGATGAATTTGTGAAGTATAAAAGGGCAGTAGCAGGAAGATATAAAGGATTTATTAAAGAACCCTTATTATTTGTATTCTTTGATGATGTAGATATAAGCACAAGAAAATGTATAGATGTTTTAGAAACTATAATAAGATATCTAGCACATTCTAATATAATTACTTTTGTATCTGGAAATTATAAGACGTTTGAGGAAACAATAACCTTAAGATACTTGGAGCAAGATGGACTTTTGGATAAAGAACTTCAAGAGATTAATTTTACAAATTCAACAAATGACTCAAAGAATAATGCAATGAGAATAAGAAAAAAATTAACTTATGATTACCTAAAAAAAGTGCTTTCACCTGCACTTAGATATCATCTTACTAAAATTAAGGATGAAGATAAATACAATTTTGCTTATAGGATTGTTGAAGATGAAAATGAAGAAAAAACATCAGAAAAAGATGATGGTGTGCAATTGTATAAATTGATAGAAAATGCATTTGGTTTGGATGATGATAATTTTATGAAATATGAATTGGTATATCCAACTGATGATAAGAAATATGAAGTGATGAATAAGTTCTTTATGCCATTTGATAATAAACCTAGGGGACTTATAAATATTTATTACTATCTAAATTCTATGTCGGATAAAGTAAATCTTGAGTTCGAAAAACAAAGAAAAGATAAAAAGAAAAAGATATTAAAAGATATATGGACTGAATCAGAATTAAATAAATTCCTTACCATAATAATAACATCTAATTCAAGATTAGATATATATAGAAAAACGATAAAGGATGTAATAAAGATAAAGAAAAATTATGATGGAGAAATAGATGTTGATGTTGATTATTTTCAAATATGTGAAGGTGAAAAATTTAAAAATACAATAGTCGATGAAAACACAAAATTGCAAGTATTGATTTTAGGTTTATTCTTTGATGGTTTGATATCAAATTTAAATAATAAAAAGAGCGATATTTTTATAGAAAGATATGATTATGATGAATATAAGGTTGTTTGTGATTATTTAGAAAGTGCTTTATCAAAAGGTGATGACATTCTTTTTAGACTAATCTATAAAACAAATAGAGTTTTTGAAATATTATATTTTTATGATAATGCTTTGAATTATTCATATAATAATAATTATATGGATATTAATAACAGAAATTTTGTAGAATATATAAAAAATATAGAAAAGAAAGTTAAAGAGAATGATAAATATATTAAGCTTGATGAAAAACAATTGATAGGTTTGATTAATAAGAAAATTGTGATTGAGGAATTAGAGAGTTTTTCAAATAGTTTAAAAAAAATAGATACTAATAGTTTTGAGTATATAAAAAATTATTTGACTAAAAATATTATGAAATATAAAAATATATATCAATTTAATGATGAAATTATTAGTAATGATATATATTGGGGTTCAACTGCTGCACTCAAATTTGTACTAACAGCGGTAAAAAGTCTTGAGTATGATGATATTTTAGATTCTAAAATAGAGACTGAGAGATTAAATTATTATAAAGAGTTTAAATCTGCAATTAAAAGAATTGAAGGAAATAAAGAGTCTAAGAATTTATATGAATACATCAAAATGGATAAAAATGAAAAAAAAATAAATGCTTTATTTAATTTGGAGAATTTTAAAAAGCAAATTTTTATGTATGAAGGTAAAGATTTATTAAATGAAATGAAAACTTTGAAAAATTATTATGTAGAAATTTTTAATTCAGAAGATATAGATATTAAGTCGTATATAGACGAAAGTGTAAAAAAATTATTGGATGAAAAAATTAAAAATAAAACTTTATTTGATGAAAGAACAGAATATAAGCCTATAAGTTTTGATAGTGTGGTTGAATATTATATAAATGAGAGCGATGAAGAAGTATTATGTGAGTTTAATCTTAGAGATTATAAACATCATTTAGATAAGCTTTCCATAGAAATTCCTGATTATAATTTAATTTCTGATTTTCAAGTAAATAAAATAGCACCATATATTATGTATTATATTATGGATAGTACATATGAATATTTATTAAATGAGAAAGAGGATATTAAAAAATTATATACATTTGATACTTTTTTTGAAGATTTGGACTTAGATGTTAATGTAAATAAAGAAGAAAATAAGAAGAAAATAAAAGAATGCTACAATAGAGATTTGAATGTATACATATATTATAAGATTAGTGGTATTATTGCTCACGAAAATCCAAATGATATAATTGGAGATATTATTAAAGAATTGATAAAGAGAATATCTTTAAACAAGGAAATTTGCGAGCAAACTAAAAATATATCAGATTTTAGTTTAATATCTACAGTTTCAAGTGTTATGAAAAATTTAAATTATTTGGAAACTTTGTTTGGAATTAAAGATGTATTTGGATATGGTAATTATGAACATTTGGATATTTGGATGAATAAAGATAAAAATATAGAGATGAAATATATGATAGGATTATTTGAATTTAGTATTTTTGTTAAATCAAAAGGTAAGCTAAAATCTAAATATGTAATAACTGAGCAAGAATTTGACAAATTAACTGAAAAGATGGAGAAAAAAGTAGAAGAAAAATATAATGAGATATATGTGGGTACAGATGATGTTTTTAAGAAAATGTATAAATGCTATGAAAATATAATTCAAAGTCGAAAAAATTATAAAAATGCGATTAAAGAGAATTTCGATATTGATGAATTTAAATTTGATAATTTATCTAATTTAGAAAAGATAATAATTGAAAAAGATAGTATCTTAATTGATTTTTCTAAAGAATTAAAGATAGATTACTTTGTAAGAGGAGAATATATAAGTGAAAAAGCAAATATAATTTGTTTGCTATATGAACTAATAGACAAAAATAGAGATAAAATATCATTAGATAATTTGAAATTTCAATTGAGCAAATTTGATAGAGAATTACATTCAGAATTTGAAAAAGATAAAAATAAGAAATTATCGAATGATGAACTTATGAAAATATTTGTTTATATGTGTTTCTTTGTAATCGTATACAAAGAAGAAAATAAAAAATCTAAAGCCAAAGAGTATGAAATATTTGCAAAAAAACTAAGAGAATTATTAGGCAATGAATATAACGAGCAGTTTATGGAACTATTAGACTAAAAGGATGTGTTGATATGAAAAATTCTAAGAGTATGAGAACCATTGATCTTATGATTAAGACATCCTTACTTCCTATAACTCAGGTGGAATACTTTGGTGTAGATATATTAGGTCTAAATGAGTCAGATAGAAAAGACTATATATACAAAAGTCTTAATAACCATATGAATATAGATAATCTTGATGAAATCAATTTATTTTGGGATTTATTTTATAACAAGAGAAAGCTAAGTAAGATAAAGAAATTAGAATATGAAAATTTAATATACGAAAATAATATAAAATATCAGCACAACAATTATATTATAGATTTGCTTACTCAATTTAGTGAGACATTCATATCTCAAAGAGACTCTAGGTTAGTATTCAAATACTGGGAAACAGAAAAAAACAAATATTTTAAGACATACAAAGGAATCAATAAGGTACTTGTATGGAACAGTTTAAACAGATATCTTGCTACAGATATACTAGGAGTATTGTATTTGATTAACAATGATGTTAAGAATGAAGAATACCTACAAGACTATTATTCAAATATTGCATTAGAAGATATGCAATTAGAAAAAGTATTAAAAAAAGGGCTTGCAGAAACACATCTGCATGCCTCTGCTTCTAGGGATTTTTATTCTACATGGCAAAACTTAATGTCACCATACAATCAAAATGCAAAAATAGGGTTATTGGATAAGGTTCAAGTCATATCTAATAAGAATAAAAGTTTAAAGAAGCTTGTAAGAATAGCAAGTATATATAGAATGCTTATGGCTTATTATATAAAAAACAAAAATAAAATGCCGAACAACTTATGCTTTGGATGCTTTATAGAAAATATTTATTATAAAAATTTTGAAAAGCCATGTTCTAAATATGAAAGTAATCCTAATAAAGATAGTTTCAAAGAAATTAATAATAAAAATGTATGTGATTATGAGGATGCAGATTATATGGTAAATGTTTATTACAAAAAGCCTAAATTAAGAATGTTTTTAGAAGGGTTATCTAAGATTGATTATTCTAATATAGAGAAATTTTCATTAGATGAATTAGATGGTTTTTATAAGATTATATTTGAGGATATTTTGGGATTAAGAAAGAAGAGGATTGATAATAAAAAAAGTGAAAGTTCAAAGGATATAATTGATTTTATTTTATTTGAACAAGATGATGATTATAATTCAAATATTAAGACTTATAGTGAAAATATATTTTTATTTAGATTAATAAATTTTTTAAAAAAGATTCAAAAGAAAAACTTATGTGAGGATTGGCAGTTTTTAAAGGAAAGTAGTTTAGCTAAAAGTGAAATATGTAATTTGGTACATGGCGATTATTTGCTTAGTGAGTTTTTTGTAAATTATTTAAAAATAAAAAATGAAGTATTTACTTTATTGGTTCAAGGAAATCAAATAAAAGGTCTTCTTAATTTTCAAAATTATTTTAAAAGGTCTACAAAAATCAGTAGGTTAGAAGACGAACTTGATATGTGGGAATATAGATTCAGATATTTATTAAAAGACGAGAATCTTAGAAAATTAGAAATAAGAATAGCACCACCACCTGCCAAAGATAATAAGAATAGATTAAGAAATCAATCGAATATAAAAGATGATATGAAAAAAGAACTTAAAAAAATTTTTGAATCATATTTAAAGGCAATTGCTCATTATATGGATTTTGATTATGAAAAAGTAAAAAATTTAGTCGAGGAGAAAGATAAGTACCCAAATTCTAATTATGATAGTTATACCAATGATGATATAAGATTTTTAAGAACCAAGATAAGAAGAAATATCCCAAAGCTATCTATCATATATCATTTTATAAAGAGTGATGATTCTAAGGTTGATAAAAAATGCTATATAGATTATAAAAAAGATTATCAAAGAGAGAATTTATATTTTGAAGAACATAGAACTATTTATGATATGCAAGCAAAAGCAATATTGGAATTAAGAAGAGATATAAGTAATTTATCTTACTATATAGTTGGATTCGATGCAGCTAGTATTGAAGATTATACAGATCCTTGGGTTTTTGCACCTATATATGAAGAGGTAAGAGATAGCAAACATTTTATGTTTGATAACAATCACAAAAAAATGCAATCTCTTAATTTTACTTTCCATGCTGGTGAAGATTTTAGGCATATATTAACGGGACTTAGAAGAATTGATGAATCAATAAAATTCTATAAATATCATGCAGGAGATAGAATTGGGCATGCAATTGCACTTGGTCTTAATTTGGATTATTGGCAGAAGAAACATCCTATTGTTATAATGCCTAAGATTGAGTATCTTGAGAATTTGGTCTGGCTTTGGGGACTATGTAAATACAAAGATACAATAATTGATTTAGGATATTTGGAAAGAAAGATAATGGATATATGTAAAGATATATATATGAATACAGAGGGGATTACAATATATCTTTTGTGGGAAGTGTATGAAGCTAAGTTTCAAACAACTGATGATTTTATAAAGAATATAAAATATAAAGAAGACTGCATTTTAAATGGATTGATAGAGAAGAATAAGGATGAAGATGAGGTAGTAGATGATATGGACTTTGATATTTGGGATGAAAATTGTAAGTCAAGATGCTTTCAAGAACATAGCTCAAATGATTCTAAGAATATGAAAAGACCTTGTTTTAGATGGAATAAAGAAAAGCTAAAGATGGCTTATCATTGTAAAGTTATATTAAATAGAATGAGAGAGCCTATGAATGTTGAAGTTCCAAGAGATAAAATAGATATATTAAAAGAAATCCAAGAAATAATAAGAAATAAGGTAAGTAATAGTGGAATTATTGTAGAGACTAATCCTAGTTCTAATACTGCCCTTGGAGAGATTGAGAGTATATTTAATCACTATATAACTTCTCTTAATAAGATAGATACTATAAAGAATCATGATTCTTTGATGATTAGTATAAATACCGATGATCCATCTGTTTTTAATACCAATTTGAGTAACGAGTTTGCATATATATTTTATTCTTTGGTTGAAAAGGGGTATTCAAAGGAAAAGGTATTAAAGTGGATTGATAAAATTAGACAACATGGTATGGATTCTAGTTTTATAAAGGATGATAGTGATATTGATGAGAATTATATTATAGAGATTATTAGAATCATAAATGATTTAAATGAGTATTGATAAAGGTGTGTAGATTATATCTACCGCCTTTTTTTATTTATCAAATTTATTAAAATTTTTATATTTGTAGAAAAAATTACTTTTAGCTTTAATATGGAAGCTGTTCTTTTTATTTATAACATCCTATACATTTAAAAAAATAATAGAATATGTTATTATTAAGCAGTGAAAAGCTTATAAATAGTGAGATTTATCGAATATATAGATATAAGATAAAGGATGGATAAAATATGAAGGCAGACAATATAAATTTATTAGAATTTTTGGGTTCAAGTAAGAGAACCTTTAATATACCGGTATATCAACGAAACTATGATTGGAAGAGAGAAAACTGCAAGAGATTATTTGATGATCTTATAAAGATTATTAAATTAAACAAAGAAGGGCATTTTTTAGGAACTATTGTATATGTAGATGGTGACAAGAGTGCTAATTTTAGAGAGTTTGTAGTTATTGATGGACAACAAAGATTAACATCGACTATGCTATTATTAAAAGTATTATATGAATGTATAGAGGATGAATATATAAGACAAGATATATTAGAAGATTATCTTATAAATAAAAGAGCTCCAGAAAGATTAAGACTGAAGTTAAAACCCATAAAATCAGATTTTGATATATATAATAAGATAATAAATGATGAGGACTTGGAAGAAGAACACAGCAATCTATATAATAATTATAAATATTTTCATGAATTAATAGAATTATGTGAAATAAGTCCAAAGGAAATATTTTTAGCGGTACAAAAGCTTGAAATAGTATATATTCAATTAGATAGTGAAAAGGAAAATCCACAGCTTATATTTGAAAGTTTAAATTCAACAGGTTTGGATTTATCTCAAGCTGATTTGATAAGGAATTTTTTACTTATGGGTGAACCGTATGAAAGACAGGATTATTTATACAAACAATATTGGATCAAAATAGAAATGTTGCTTCCTAGTACTATAATTTCTGATTTTATAAGAAGTTATATAACTTTAAAAAATCAATATATACCAAATAAAGATAAGGTATATGAAGAGTTTAAATTATATGTTGAAACTCTAGGTGTGTATGATGTAAAAGATATATTAATAGAATTACTTTCATTTGCAAAGTATTATAGTTATTTTGTTTATTGTAATTGTAAAAATAATAAGATAAATAATAGGTTAGAACAGTTACAAAGGTTGAAATCTACAACTGCATATCCTTTTATACTTAGTATATTTGAGGAATGTTATTCGAAGTTTAATATAGATGAAGATGAAGTTGTAAAATGTTTAGATGTTATAATTTCATATGTTTTTAGAAGAATAATTTGTGATATACCTAAAAATGCATTAAACAAGATATTTGCATCCCTTCACAAAGATGTATTAAAGATTGAAGAACAGTTGTCATTACATGAAAAGGTATTTGTAGCTCTTTTAAATAAGAAGGGGAAAGGAATATTTCCAAGAGATGAGAATTTTAAAGAAAAATTTGTTACCAAAGATGTTTATAATTTTAAACAAAATAAATATTTGCTTGAAAAATTAGAATGTAAAAATAGCAAGGAAAGAATTGATTTTAATGATGTAACAATAGAACATATAATGCCACAAGCATTAACTCCAAAGTGGCAGGTTGATTTAGGTAAGAAATATAGAGATATTCATACAAAATATCTTCATAGAGTGGGAAATTTAACGCTAAGTGGTTATAATGGTGAGCTTTCAAACAAAAGCTATAGAGAAAAGAAGATAATACTAGAAGAATCGAATATCTATCTTAATAGAGAACTTACAAAGTATGAGTATTGGAATGAAGATACGATAAATAAAAGAGGTCATGAGTTATTTAAAAAAGCTAAGGTAATATGGCCTTTATTAGATGTAAAGATTAATAGTATAAATGATAATGATATAAGAAATGAATTTGAGCTTATGGAAGATAATAATGTTACTGGAAGAGAGCCATATGAAATAAATATAGTAGGAGAAAGAATAATAATTTCTTCATGGAGAGAATTTTTTAGAATGGTTTGTTCGAAGATGTATGAATATGATGGTGAGTTATTTGATAGTTTACTTAAGCATAAGGATTTTGAAGGAAGAAGAAAAACTATAATTGCAAATGAAGAAGAAAAATTAAAAAATCCATTTAAGATTAGTGATAGTGTATATATAGAACAGAATTTGTCGGCAAATGATGCACTTAATTATTCAAAATTGATAGTTGAAAAATTTGAAGGAATGGAAGATGAAATAAAATATAAGATTAGATAGTTTAAATAACCTATGAATGATGAAAATTGTCGTTTGTAGGTTTTTTTATTTAAAATATGAAAAAATTAAATTAAAAAATAAAAATAATTATTTTTTGAATCTGATAAGTAATTTAATATAAAATAAAAAACTAAACTAATGTTTAGTGTTTTATATTAAATTTAGCCAATATTTTATGATTTGTTGTAAAAAATATAAAATTTCGACAAATTAATTTGACAGCTTAAGTTTAAAAATAATACATTATAAAACAAAAAACACGAACTTTAAATATTATAATGTAAGTATGAAAAAATAATAGGTTATTTTCAAAAAAATAAAAAAAATAAATATAGGGAATTATAAGGGTTTTAATCGAAAAAAAAATTTATTTATAAATATAAATTTAACAATATAAATTATTCAAAATATATAGTTTTTGATATGAGGATTAGGTAATAAAACTCATTTAAAATAATAGTTCTTTGTAATCATAAATAATAAAAAAATAATAAAAAAAATGTCGAAAAAGGCTTAAGTAAACACAAAAATAAAACGAAATTATAAAATGTTTTTGAAAAAAATAAAATTAGGTCTTTTTAACTAGGGAATAAGTCTAAGCTTTAATTTACTACCAGAGCATTATATTATATAATAATTATTAATAGGTAGTTATAGATTTTGATTCTCAAATATAAAAAGAGATATAGTTGAGAATTAATTGATAATAAAAATTTATTATATTAAATTGGAAATATATAAAATATATTTTAAGTAATTTCAATTTTTTCGAATTACTAATGTGAATTTTAAGTCAAATTTATTTAAATATAGTTAGAAAGTATAAACTTTAGTTGCATTTTATCCGAAATATATTAAGATAAAAATTTTATCTTTATTAAAATTTGGGAATTGTATATAACTGTATTTTAAATAAAACTTAAGTTTTTTAAAATGTGGATATAGATATAATTATAAAAGAATCAAGGGGACAAAATTAAATTATGGTAGACTGAGTTTAAAAGAAGTTTTTAATAGCTAAAAGAAGGTGAATGTATGAGAATTTCTGTAGAATATCAATCCGTATTTTCAAGAAAGAGCACGAATTTTTTAAAACATTTTCTAAAGAACGGAGAAAATTTTTTGAAGAATAGTGAAACCGATTCCTTTTTAAGAAAGTCAAAAAAAATAGAAAAGGAACATGATGAAATATTGGAAAAGCAAACAATAAAAAATGTATGGCTAGAATTAAAGAAAAAATATAATATAAAATCTATGAGTAGAAAAGAATTACATGAACTTAACTTAAAGATGTTATTAAAGGGTGTAATTGATGTTGAAGAATCGTTTAAGATAAGTTTAGCAGATGTTAACATTAAAGAATGTGAAGAAGGCTATGAGGTTAAAGAGGTACAAGAAGCAAATTGGATCGAAAGAATTAAATTAAGAGGTACAAAGGAATTAGAAATAGGAAACAAAAAAGAATATGAGCTTTATTTGAATTTGGCAGAAAAATTAGAACAGTATTTAACTTAAAAAATTAAAGTACATAGGAATCTTATTTGGGGAGCAACAAAAACATAAAGAATATTTTATAGGACTTATATAATACATTATCAATGTAAAAAGACTTTTATTTAATAAGGTAAACTCTAAAAAGTTTAAATTATTAAATAGGGGTTTTTTTTATACATCATATTATTTGGATTTAACGTAAATAATCAGAAAATTCGAAGAAATAAAAGAAAAAGAGGGAGAAATGTCTTTTGTAGGAAAAAGATAGAATAATATTCGAATAATAAATTATTTACTTAAATAAAACTTAAAAATATATTCAATTGAATAAGTTTAAAGCTTAGTCGATATATAATTCGAAATAAATTTGAGGAGGTAATATTTTATGAGAATAAGTAGTTCTATGCAATCAGCAAGACTTAGAGATCTTTACAATAGTGAATATTTCAAGAAGATGACAAAAAGTGTAAAAGAAGAAGAGAAGACTAAAGAAAGCCAAAATGCATCAAATGGAAATAAAGAAGTTGTAAAGGTAGAAACAAAAGAAACTGGTGAAAAAAAGATTGAAACTAGTAAAGATGAAAATAAAAAGAAAGTTCAACCTACTAAAGAGGACGAACAAAAGAAAGTATTTAAAGAATTTATGAAATATCATAACAATCAAGGTTTCAATAAAGATGTAGATGTATCTGATATAAGATTACAAAATATGAAGAGTATGATGTTAAGAGCAAATATGGCTTCTAGCTTATTAAATTATATGTAGTATTAGGATCAAATGCATAAATAAAAATTGGATTTTTGTAGCTTTTCGATGTAAATAAAAGGACTATTTAGAACAATAAGTAATGAAATCATGTTCTAAATAGTTCTTTTTTTATAGTAATATTAACATTTCTTGAATTTATTATTGAAGATATAAAATTTTATAAAGAAGTTTGGGTCATAAGAAAAATAAATATATTGTATGATATAATCAGCTTAATGAATATATTAAAAATACTTATTCAAAGAGGTGAGATGTTTGAAGTTTTTTCATACTGGAGATTGGCATTTGGGGAAATTAGTTCATGGAATACATATGGATGAAGAACAAAAATATGTTTTGGATAAATTAATAGATAAGATAAAAATATATGATCCACAGCTTATTATAATAGCTGGGGATATTTATGATAGATCAATTCCGCCTGTAAGTTCGGTGGAATTACTAAATGAATTTTTAAATACTGTTGTTTTAAAAATGAAGAAAAAAATAATAATGATATCAGGAAATCATGATAGTTCAAATAGACTTTCTTTTGGTAATAAACTTCTTGAAGACCAAGGGCTTTATATTGTTGGAGAGATTGATAAAGATATCAAAAAAATTGTTTTGGAAGATGAATATGGAAAGTTAAATATCTATCCAATTCCTTATATGGATGTTTCTATGGGCAGATTTATTTATGAAGATGATGAAATAAAGACACATGATGATTTGCTTAAAAAAATTACAGATAATATAAAGTCTAATATGAATAAAGATGAAAGAAATATAGTCATATACCATGGATTTGTGATTAATTTGAATAAGAAAGAAGATGTAGAAATTTCAGATTCTGAAAGACCTTTGAGTATTGGTGGTTCTGATTATATAGATGTGAATTATTTTACTGATTTTGATTATAGTGCATTGGGACATCTTCATAAGCCTCAAAAGGTATTAAATGAAAATATAAGATATAGTGGATCGCTTATGAAATATTCTTTTTCAGAGCATAATCAAAGAAAGGCAATTACTTTAGTTGATTTAAAAGCTAAGGGAGATTTGTCTTATGAATTATTAGATTTAGTTTCAAGAAGGGATTTAAGAGTTATAAAGGGTAATCTAAATGATTTGATAGATGAAAAAATATATAAAAATACTAATGTGGATGATTATATAATGGCTATACTTACAGATGAGGGTGAAATATATGATGCACCATCTAAATTAAAGGCAGTATATCCCAATTTATTAAAGATTGAATTAAAAAGAAATATTTCTGATAAAAAAATAGATATAGATAATGAAGATTTTGAGAAAAAAGATATATTAGAATTGTTTAAGGATTTTTATGAAGAAAATACAAATATAGAATTTGATGAAAATAAAAAAAATATATTAAGAGATTTTGCAAAAGAAATAAAGCTTTGGGGGGAAAAATAATGAAGCCTATAAAACTTACATTATCTGCATTTGGACCTTATAAAGATGAACAAATAATAGATTTTAATAAGCTAGAACAAAATAGTTTATTTTTGATAACAGGTGAAACTGGCTCAGGAAAAACGACAATATTTGATGCAATTTCTTACGCTCTTTATGCAAATGTTAGTGGTAGTACAAGGGATAATAAATATTTGAGAAGTCAATTTGCAGATATTAAAGATTTTACTTATGTTGAACTTGAATTTGAAGTTAGAAATAAAATATATAAAATAAAAAGAATTCCTGAACAAGAAGTTCCTAAAAAAAGAGGAGAAGGGATGACAACCCAAAAGTCTGCGGTTGAATTACATTATTTAAATGATGATAAAAAGCCTCTTACAAGACAAAAGGATGTAGAAGTGCAAATTCAAAAAATCATAGGCTTAGATCATAATCAATTTAAACAAATAATGATGATACCTCAAGGTGAATTCAAAAAACTACTGACTTGTTCTGTTGATGAAAGAGAAGGTATATTAAAGAAACTATTTGATACATCAATGTATGAGCTTTTGCAAAATAAATTAAAAGAAAAATCAAAAGAAATATATATAAAGATAAAAGATGAAAGAAATTTAAGAGATGACTCTATAAATAAAATAGATTTGGATTTTTCAAATGATTTATTAGAAAATGAAATTATAAAACAAGATGAAAATAAAGAAATAAATGAAGAAAATTTTATAAATCTATTAGAAAATTTGAAGGTATTAAAAGATAGTGAAAATAAGAATGTGGATTTGATACTTAAGTCATTGAACTCATTCATAGAAAAAAATAATGATATTTGTTTGATTTTAGATGAGAATCAAAAAAAATTAGAATTAGAAAAAGAAGATTTTATAAAATTAATAGAAAAGAAAAAATCTGATAATGAATTATTAAAGGAAAAAGAAAATATAGCTAATAAATTAGTATCTTTATTTGAAAATAAAGAAACAAATAATTTAAAGAAATTAAAAATAGATAAAGCAAGTAAGGCTAAGGCGATAAATATAATAGATAAACAATATAATGAATTATTAAATGATAAGAAAATTAATGATGAAAAATTGATATTATTAGAAAAAAATTTAATAGATTTAAAAGAAGAGCGTCAAAAAGCAAAAGCTAGTAAGGATAAAGAAGAAAGTGAAGAACAAAAAAAGCTAAGAGATAATATAAAATTACAAATAGACAAGTTAAAAGAAAAGAAAAAGATATTTAAGACTTTAGATGATTTGAATGAGGAATTAGAAAAGTATAAGAAAAATATAATAAAAGAAGAGAAAATATTATTACAAAAGGAAGAAGAAGAAAAGTTATTAAATGAAGATATAAAAAAAATACAGTTAAAAGAGGAAGAATTATTAAAAGAGGATAAAAAACTAAGTACAACAAATGAAATTGAATTAGAAATTGAAAATTTATCAAAAAATATAGAGAGTATAATTTCTTATAAAGATAATCATATAGATATAAAAAAATCACAATTAAATGATGTAAGAATTATGTTTAAAAGATATGATGCTAAGAAGAAAGAAGAAGAAACGAATTTAGATAAATTGAAATTAAGCCATAAAAAATTAAAAGAAAATATGCTTTTATTAAATAACAAGATTGAAAAAGCGAAGGAAGATTTGAAAAAAGAAAAAATTAATTTAAATGATATGGAAGCCAAGTTTATAAAAAATCAAGCGTATTTCTTGGCAACTAAATTAGAAGACAATGAGCCGTGCCCTGTATGTGGCTCTTTAGAACATGACAAAAATCATATTAAATCATTTGATAATTTAATAGAAATTAGTAAAGAAGATTATGAGAAGAAAAAAAATATATACAATAATAAGGAAGACGAAATAGAAAAATTAGAAAAACAAGCTAAAAAAGAAGATGAAAAATTAAGAGAAGAAGAAAATCAAATAACAAAATTAGAATATGAAGTCAAAGAAATAGATACTAAACTGAAAGATCAAAAAGATACAGGTATTCAAAAAAGAGCAGAGCTATACAAGGATTTTGATTATATAAAAAAACATTATATAAATATTCTTAAATTAAAAGAAGATGATAAATATTTAAAGGATGAAAAAATATTATTTTATATAGATGAATTTATAACAAAAGAAAAAGAAAATTTAAGGAAAAAGAAAGAAAATTTAAAGGAATTACAAAAGTTAATCAAAGATTTGGAGTTAAAAAAATCAGAATTAAAGCTTAAAAAAGAAAATAAAAGTAAACATATTGAAAATTTAAGATTGGAAATAAAAAGTATAATAAATAAATTAAATAATATAAAAGAAGAATATAATAAAAAATTAGGTAGCTTGGAAGAAAAGAAAAAAACATTAGAAATAGATACTAATATAGATGAGCTCAATGATTTAATAAATAAAAAGCAAGAAGAATATATTTCTTTAGAAGAAATTTATAAAATGGCAGTAGATAAATTTAATAAAATAACAAATGAATTAATAAAAATAGAGACTTCTAAGAGGTTATTAATAGAAACTAAAGAAAAGTTAGATGAAAAGATAAAACAAAAAAGAAATGAATTAGAGGATGAAATAATTAAAAATGAATTTTTGGATTATGATGATTATAAAAAATCATATATACAAGAAGAAAAATTAAAGCTATTAAAAGATGAATATGACGAATTTAATAAGATATTAAATGAATTAGAAAATAAATTAAAAGATTTGAAATTAAAAACAAAAGATATACAAAAAACAAATATAGATGATTTAAATATACAGTTGGAAGAATTTAAATTAACTATAGCAAAAAATAATGATAGATTTAATTTTATAAAAAATAAAAATGAATATAATAAAAAGGCACTAGAAGATATAATAAAGAAACATGAAAAAATAAAGAATTATGAAGAAGAAAATAAGGTGATTGATAATCTATCAAAAGTTGCAAATGCTGAGCGTGGTAGTGATAATATAAATAATATAAGTTTTGAAAGATATGTACTAGCAAAGTTTTTAGAGGATATATTAAGAGCATCGAATCAAAGGTTACTGAAAATGACTTCATCAAGATATGAATTAAAGATTCAATATGAAGTTCAAAACAAATCAAAAAAAGGTGGCTTAGACCTTGATGTATTTGATCATTTTACTGGTCAAAAAAGAAGTGTAAAAACGCTATCTGGTGGTGAAAGCTTTAAGGCATCTTTGGCTATGGCACTTGGACTTAGTGATATTATAAAATCATATGCTGGTGGAGTTAGTTTGGATACTATATTTATAGATGAAGGTTTTGGAACATTAGATCCTGAATCTTTAGATAGTGCTATAAGCACATTGATAGAATTAAAGGAATATGGTAGACTAGTAGGTATAATATCACATGTTCCAGAACTAAAAGAAAGAATTCCTACAAGGCTTGAAATCAAAACTTCAAAATTTGGTAGCAATATAGATGAATTCATATTATAAAGTTTTTTTAAAAAATATATTTGGGTCTAATTGACTGTTTACAAAGCTTTTGTAATATAAAGTATTATTATTTTGAAATATATCTTTAAATTTTATTGCTTTTTGTTTTTTGTGGTGTTATAATAAGTTGAGATATTGAATTAGAGTACTACCCTTAATAATTAAGGTTTTGATTTTCTATTAAATGATAAGAATCACTTTCAGTTTGAGAGATAAAGATTTACAAACTATAACAAGTTAGCTTCATTTTAGATATTCTTCAAAATTAGCATTATTGTAGGTTGGTATAGATTCGATAAATAAGAATTATGGAGGTATCTACATGAAAGGTACAGTTAAATGGTTTAACGCAGAAAAAGGATTTGGATTTATAACAGGTGAAGACGGAAACGATGTATTCGTACATTTCTCTCAAATAAACAAAGACGGATTCAAAACTTTAGAAGAAAATGAAGAAGTATCATTCGAAATAGTTGAAGGACAAAAAGGTCCTCAAGCTTCAAACGTAACTTCTTTATAATATATAAAGTTTACAATTGATATCAAAAGACAAACTTTTTAGTTTGTCTTTTTTTATTGCAAAAATATGCTAAAATATAGCTAGAGAAAGGAGAATTTATTTTGAATGCAAATAATATATTAAAAAAATATTTTGGTTATGATAGTTTTAGAAAAGGACAAGAAGAGATAATAACTAAAATAGTAGAAAAAAACGACACTTTAGCTATAATGCCAACTGGTGGAGGAAAATCTATTTGTTATCAAATTTCATCACTTATGTTAGATGGAATAACGATTGTAATATCTCCGCTTATATCACTTATGAAAGATCAAGTAGATTCCATAAATGAAAATGGAATAAAAGCTTATTATATAAATAGTTCATTAGATAATTTTGAAATACAAGATATATTAAATGAAGCAAATATGGGGAATGTAAAGATTCTTTATATAGCACCAGAAAGACTTAAATCAAATGAATTTATATCTCAGATAAAGAATTTAAATATATCCCAAATTGCAATAGATGAGGCACATTGTGTATCTCAGTGGGGACATGATTTTAGACCGAGTTATACTGATATAAGAAATTTTATTGATATTATAAATTCAAATCCTGTTGTAAGTGCATTTACTGCAACAGCTACAAAGGAAGTAAAGGAAGATATAGTAAAGATACTTAAATTAAAAAATCCAAAAGTATATAGTTTTGGATTTGATAGAGAGAATTTGAGTATAGAGGTGTTAAAAGGAATCAATAAAAAGAATTATATTTTGGATTATGTAAAGAATAATAAGGATAAGTCAGGAATAATTTATTGTGCGACTAGAAAAGAAGTTGAAAGTATTAGTGAAATTCTAAATTCAAATCATTATGATGTTACAAAATATCATGGTGGGCTTAATAATTTAGAAAGACAAACAAATCAAGAGGATTTTGTTTATGATAGAAAATCAATTATGGTAGCAACTAATGCATTTGGTATGGGTATTGATAAACCTGATATTAGATATATTATCCACAATAATTTACCTTCAAATATAGAAGCTTACTATCAAGAAATAGGAAGGGCTGGAAGAGATAATTTAGATAGTGAATGTATACTCTTATACGATTCTAAAGATATTGTATTACAAAAATACTTAATAGAATCAAGTATATCTAATCCACTAAGACAAGAAGATCAGTTTAAAAAATTAAAATTTATGAATGAATTTGTTCATAGCGTAGATTGTTATAAGAAATATATATTAGATTATTTTGGTCAAGATGATTTTACTAAATGCAATAATTGTAGTAATTGTAATGAAGATTATGAAGTTATAGATAGAACAATGGATGCAAAGAAGGTTTTATCTTGTATATATAGAATGAAAAAACCTTATGGAGTTAATATGATCATAGATGTATTAAGAGGATCTAAAAATAAAAAGGTATTTGATTTTAATTTAGAAAAACTTAGTACTTACAATATAATGAATGATTATTCCAAGGAAGATTTAAAAGAATTTATCAATATACTTCTATCTTTAAAATATTTAGAACAAACTAATTCTAAGTTTCCAACAGTGTTTTTGAACCAAATATCAATAGATATATTAAAAGGAAATATGGAAGTTTTGATAAAGCAAAAGCTTAAAAAAGAAATTGTTCTTGAAGAAAATAATTCATTACTGGATATATTAAAAGGAATTAGAATGGAAGTAGCAAGGGAGAATAAAGTACCGCCATATATGATTTTTTCAGATATATCTTTAAAGGATATGTCCATAAAATTACCTGTTGATGAAGCAGAATTTTTGGAGATTAATGGTGTTGGAGAACAAAAGCTACAAAAATATAAAGATAAATTCTTACCAGTTATAAATAAATATATAGAAGATAATGAAATAGATTGTAGCTTCAAAGATGAAATGAAGATAAAAAATATAAAAACAACTAATCCTAAAAAAGAAAAAAAGAGTGATGGGAAGAAACAAAAGGCTTTTGAATTTTATTTAAATGAGTTAAAAACAAAAGATTTTTATTCGGTAATAGAGGAGTATCAAATACAAGAAAGAACTTTATTTAATCATATA
Organism: Peptostreptococcaceae bacterium; assembly: GCA_025210335.1. Taxonomy (GTDB): domain Bacteria; phylum Bacillota; class Clostridia; order Peptostreptococcales; family Peptostreptococcaceae; genus JAOARY01. Next base: position 47,379 of record JAOARY010000074.1, read on the forward strand.
TTCACTTATTTTAAAGAATATGGTGAGATTGATTTTGATATAGATTTTAAAGATTTGTATACAGATGAAGAACAAAGCTTGATTCTTGATGTTATTGATAAGATTGGGTTTGAAAAATTAAGACCTATAAAGGAAGAACTTGAGAAATTAAATTATGATATAGAATATCCAAAAATCCAAGCTGTAATAGCAAAGGAATTTTATATAAAAAAGAAGTAAGATATTATTAGTTCAATGATTATTAAATCATTGAACTTTATTTTATATTTTATTAAAAAATAGCTAATAAATTTATTTATAAGCTTAAGAAAAATATTTTAGGGGTGGGATTTTGTTTCTTTATAAGCTTAAAAAAGAAGAGTTTGAATATAGCGTAGAAGAATTTTCAAAAGGCTTTTATGATGATTTACTTTATAAAATAATAGAAGAAGATGATGATAAAAGAGCTAAAGCTATAAGATATTTTTTTAAGATTTATATCAAATTATTTTGGAAATATCATGGCGTATATGCAGATTCTAATAACAAAAAAGCAGTTGTTTTGATATGCAAAAGAACAAGTAAAAAAGAAGATTTTAAATTATTTTTTAAAACAAAAATAGCATTGTTTAAATCTCTAAGATTAATAAGTATCATGGGGTTAAAAAAATATATAAGAGCTAGAAAAATTTTAGATAGTATGGATTCTTCTTGGATAGATGAATTTGTGCATAAGGATTTTATTCATATTGATCTAATTGTGGTAAAGAAGGAATATCAAAAACAAGGGATAGGAAGTTTTGTAATCAAAAATATATTAGATTATGCAAAGCAAAATAATTTAGTAGTAACTTTAGAGACCCAAAGTCCATATAATAAATCATTGTATGAAAAATTAGGATTTAGATGTGTAGGACACCATAGTGAATATAATCTTACAAATTATTTTATGGTTAGTGAAATTGATTGATAATAAAAACAAAAAACACTTAGCAAAAATTTTAGCTAAGTGTTTTTTTGAATTTAATAGATGCTAAAAATAAAAGTACAAATGTTATTATACTAAGATTTAATATATCGAATCTCAAATTAATAAGTGTAGAATTTTTTAGAATTATGCCTCTTAAAATATTAAGAAAATAAGTAAGCGGAATTACATTTCCAAGCATCTTAATAGGAGCAATCATTTCTTCTCTTGGAAAAACAAATCCTGAAAGCAACACACTTGGTAAAATTATTATTATAGACATTTGCATAGCTTGTCCTTGTGTTTTTGCAACAGTTGATATTAACATACCTATTGATAAAGAACAGATTACAAATAATAAACCAAGACCTAAAAGTAAAAATAAATTACCTCTTATAGGAACATCAAACCAAAATGTACCAAAACTTAGAGCTATAAGAAAATCTATACTTCCAATCAATATATAAGGAACCATTTTTCCTAAAATTAATTCTAATGATTTAATAGGTGTTACAATAAGTAATTCCATTGTTCCATTTTCCTTTTCTCGAACCAAAGAAAATGCTGTAAGCATAACGGTTATATTTTGCATTATAAGTCCAATGAGTCCTGGTATTGTAAAATTGGAGCTCTTTAGATTAGGGTTATAATACACCTTTGGTCTTATATCTATTTGATTAATGTTTGATAGTAGCTTTTTATTTTTAGTAACTATTTTAAAATTATAATCTTGAATTATCAAAAGACCACTTTGTAAAGCAGTTTTTGCAGTTGTAGGATCAACCCCATCTATTATAAACTGAATACTTTTATTTAGATTTTTTTTATAAAAGCCTTTTGGAATTATAAGCCCTGCTTTTATTTTATTTTCCTTTATCATAATTTCTAAATCATCTATATTTTTTAGATAATTATCCACAATAAAATAATTTGAAGTCTTAAACTTATCAACAAGCTCTTTACTATTTGAGGTCTTGTCCATATCCAAAATAGCGATTTTTATATTGGATAAATCACTGTTTACCGCGTAACCAAATAACAATATGAACATCAAAGGCATCATTATTGCGATGATAAGACTGGGTTTATCTCTTTTTATGTGGATAAATTCTTTTTTTACTATTGCAAAAAATCTAGTAAAATTCATTTTATTCACCTTCTTTAAAAAATTTTAAATCAGTAAATGAACTATTTACAGATATATCTGAGTGTTGTTTTGAGTACTTTATAAATAAATCTTCTAAATTAGATACATTATGTTCTTTGATAAGTTCAGTGGGATTACCTTGACCAATTATTTGACCTTTAAATAAAAAGACTACTTCATCACAAGTTAAAGCCTCATCCATATAGTGAGTTGTTACAAGTATTGTTATACCTTCTTTAGATAAATCATATATTATACTCCAAAACAATCTTCTTGATACAGGGTCAACTGCGGATGTCGGTTCATCTAAAATCAAAATTTTTGGTTTATGAATAATTGAACATCCAAGAGCTAATCGTTGTTTTAGCCCTCCTGAAAGATTTTTGGCTAATGTATTTTTTTTATCTTCTAAAGATGATAGCTTTAGAATTTTTTCTATTCTATCTTTCTTTATTGATTTATCTATTTTATATATTTCACTATAAAATCTTAGATTTTCTAATACGGTCAAATCATTATAAAGACTAAATTTTTGAGACATATAACCTATATTTTCTTTTATTTTTTCACTATCTTTTACAACATCCATATCCATAACAAATGCATTTCCAAAGCTTGGCTCTAATATTGCACAGATGATTCTAATTAAAGTGGACTTACCAGCACCATTGGGGCCTAAGATTCCAAAGATTTGTCCTTCTTCAATATTTAAATTAATACCTTTAAGAGCGTAAAAATCATCAAAATTCTTTTTTATATTATTTATTGTTATTATATAATTAGACATTTATTTATTCCTTTCAAGTTGCAAATCAATTAATTGACCAGATTTTAAATCTTCATTTATTTTAACTTTTATTTTAAAGACCACTTCTTGTTTGTTTTCTTTTGATTCTATATTTTTTGGAGTGAATTCACCATAAGAAGATATATAAATAACTTCGCCTTCTAAATCTTTGTCTTTATAATCCAATTTAAGCTTTAATTTATCACCCAAATTTATTTTTGAAAGATTTTTTTCTTCTATATAAAAATAAGTATATAAAGAAGATAAATCATTTATTGTGGCGAAATGAGAATAAGCAGTTATATATTCTCCTTCATCAAAATTAAGACTTTCAATTATGCCATCTTTGGTTGCTATTATATTTTCTTTAGACAAATCAAAATTAAGACTTTCAAGTTCATAATAAGCTTTTTCATATCTAGCTTGTGAGATATTTACTTCTTCTTTAGTTGAACCAAGAATCAATAAATTAAGATCATGATTTAGATATTTTAAATTTTCCTTTGCTTGTTTTAGATTATAATAATCATTATCTTTTTTAAGACTAGTATTATCGTATACATCTTTTGATATGCTACCATTTTCAAAAAGTATTTTATTTTGTTCATATAAATTAAGCGAGTAATCGTAATTTTTTTGTAATTGTTCTATAATGGTATTTTGTTGTTCAATTTTTGTTCTTATTTTTCTTATTTCATCTTTTTTAATAGGATTTTTCGTTTTTTCTAAGGCATTTGAGGCTTCTTTTAAATTAGCTTCTAATTTGTTCTTTTGTATTTTTAATTTGGTTGTATCTATTATTGCAAGTATTTGACCTTTTTTTACTTTATCTCCTTCTTGTACGTAGACTTTATTTAGCATTCCACCTAATTCACTACTGATATCAATTTTATTTGAATCAATTATCCCCGTATAAATATTATCATTTTGAGTAGAACAGGAGCTCAATAAGATTATTATCATAAAGCTTAATAAGATTATTTTTGATTTTTGCACAATAATCACTTCTTTCTTTAGTTTATTTAATATAGTTATTATATCCTTTTTCTATATGTTTTAAAATTTATTAAAAATGTAAAAAATACTACTTGATTGGTTTAAATGGATTAATTAAAATAATATTATTATTGAGCTTTTAATATATTTATATAACTGAGTATTTTAAGTATTTAATTAAATTTGATTTATTAATTTTGAAAATAATTTATAAATTATTCTTATGAAAAAGTAAATTATAAGATATAATATAAAAGAGGGAAATAGATAATGAAAATCATTATTTTCTATAGACATAAATGGAGGTGTTATTTTGACTAAGAATCAAGAACTTTTATCAAAGAGATATTCTATTGGCGAAGAAATTGCAAATAGTATAACTCATGGGCTAGGTGTTGTCTTTAGTATAGTTGCACTTACTATACTTTTAGTATATTCAATTTGGAAAAAGAATGTATCAGCCATTGTTGGATTTAGTATATATGGAGTTTCATCAATATGTTTATATACTTTTTCTACCTTATATCATAGTTTTAGAAAAGAAAAACTAAAAAAGATTTTTAGAATATTTGACCATTCTTCTATATTTTTATACATAGCAGGATGCTATACTCCAATAGCACTTTTGGTTATGGATGGAGCTTGGAGAATTGGAATACTTGTTTCAGTATGGGCGATTGCTATATTTGGAATAGTATTTAAAGCAATAAATCATAATAAATTTGATAAATATAAAGCTTTTTCAACATCTTTATATGTACTTATGGGATGGATTGTGGTTATAGCGATAAAACCTATGATGGCAAATGCACCAAAAGGATTTTTATTATGGTTATTAGCTGGTGGAATTGTATATACTTTAGGGACTATTTTTTATTCATTTAAAAAAATTCCATATAATCATGCTATATGGCATGGATTTGTACTTGCGGGAAGTGTATTACAATTTTGTGGTATATTAATATATTTAGCTTAAGCTTTTAAAAGAGTTTAAAAATAAATATAAAACTTAACATAATCTTTAAAAAACCTCTTTTATTTTAATATATAATCTATTTAGAAATAGGTCTATAATATTATTTTAAAAGAGGTGTTTTTGTGCTGAAAAATCTTAAAATATCAAGGATATTAACTATTGGTATAGTTATTATAACTTTATTGATTTCATTTTTGACTTATAATTTTTATATTAATATGAAATATTTAGTGAATATTCAAATCCAAAATATAAAGACTTTGGATAATTTAAATATTTCAATATTAAATATGAGTAAAAATGATAAGGAGTTTTTGGTAAATGAATCAAATAATATAGTTTTTTATGATACTAAAAGAAGTTTTTATATTGATTATTTCAAAATGAATTATAATAAAGCAAAGAAAGAACTTGATTATATAAAAAAATTTAGTGATCAAGAAGCATTTGAGCAATTAAATAAGGATTTAAATGATTATAATCAAAATTTTTTAAGATTAGTAAATTTGAAATTAAAAAGAGGTTTTAAGGATTTTGGATACATAGGAGAATTAAGAAAGTCAGTACATAATATAGAGGATTATTTGAATAATATAAATAACAAGGATTTAAAAATAATAATGTTACAGCTTAGAAGAAATGAAAAAGATTATTTACTAAGAAGAGATTTTTATTATAAAGAAAAACTTATAAATAATTCTAATTTATTTTTAAATATAATCAATTCATCTGATATAAATATATTAAAACAAAATGAATTGAAAGAGCTTTTAAAAAATTATAAAAATTCATTTTTGAAGGTTGTAGAAATTGATAAAGAAATTGGATTTAGTCAAAATGAAGGAATAAAAGGAGAATATAAAAAATCATTAAAAGATGCAATAGTTAGTATTGAGACTTTGAATAAAAAACTTTCAAAAGAAATAAACGAAGAGATAGATAAACATTTATTTTTGACTATATTGTTATCATTTTTTATAATTTTATCTATAATATTTATATTTTTGAATATTAAAATAAGAGTACTAAAACCAATTAAACATGCTAATTTACTTTTAAAAGATTTAAGTTCAAAAGATGGAGATTTAAATACTAAGATTTATTTTGAAGAAAAAAATGAAATGGGACAATTGAGAAAATCTATCCAAATATTTATAGATAAAATAAGAATTATAGTTAAGAATGTTATTGAAAATACTATATACATACATGATTCTTCAAATAATTTAAGAAAAGCTTTGGAAAATGCAAATCAAAATATAGAAATAATTGCAGATGAATCAAATCAAATATCTTGTGAGCTTGAAAATATAAAAGAAGAGATAAATAATACATCTATAAAAATAAAAGATTTATCAAATAGTGCAATTACTATTTTTGATAAATCAGCAATAATGCAAGATGATTCAAAAAATATAATAAATCATGTGGATATAGGAGATCAAAAACTATCTATGGTTATTGATTATATATTGGAAATAAAAAACAATTCAAATGTAGTTGTAAAGTCGATATCAGAGTTAAAAGAAAAATCAGTTGATATAAAAGAAATTGTACAGATAATTAAAGCGATAACTAAAAAGACAAATTTGCTAGCACTTAATGCTTCTATAGAAGCAGCAAGAGCTGGTGATGCTGGTAGAGGATTTTCAGTTGTAGCTAATGAGATAAGAGATCTTGCAAATCAAAGTGATTTGTTTGCTCAAAACATAAATGATATTGTAGAAGACATAAATTTAAATATAAATAATACTAATAATGAGATAATAAATGAAGCAAGGTTAGTTGATAAAACTGTTAGTATTTCGAATGAGGCAAAATTAGAATTTGAAAATATAAAAAAGGATATAAATAATATTGCAAGAGAAATAAAAATTATAAAGAATTTATCTGATTTGCAAGCAAAAACTAATTTAGAAATATCAAATGCATTTAAAGATATAGAAAACTCCGTTGAGAATAATACTAATAACTCAATTGAAATATCATCTAATATTACAGATCAAGTATCTATATTTGAAGAAATTGAAGCTAGCTTGATAGAGTTAAATAAAATTGCAGATAGGTTGAAATTACAAACAAATAAGTTTATAGTCTAAGCTATAAACTTATTTGTTTTTTTATATTTTTCAAAAATTCAATCAATTCATATGTATTTATATAAATAATAGAATTACATATGAAATTAATAAATAATTAACATCAAAAGAAAATGGTTTCCTGTGACTAGATACCCATAAAAATGCAAGAAATTATTTTGTTAAAAACTTTTTTGCAAGTATACTTGCAAAATAAAATATTTTTGGTATACTAAAGGTGAATCAAGAAGATATTAATTTTTTTTATATAAATAAAAAGGTGGTTTATAAGTTGAATTTTAAAGCAGAAATAAAAAAATATTTATGGTTAATAATTGCAAGTTATCTTTCTGCCATTGCTATCAATATGTTTTTAGCACCAAATAAGC
>JAOARY010000075.1 GCA_025210335.1 Peptostreptococcaceae bacterium
ATATTAGGTAGGAATACTAATACTCCTCCAACACCACCAATAATACCATCAACTATAAGTGATTGTAACCATGGTGCTGTACCTAAATTTACTAAGAAATCAGAAGCCATAGGAGTTAAAGTATCAGCAAAGAATCCATCTATTGCATCTAACATTTTATTACCAACAACATCAAATGTAAAATAAAAAACAAACATCATAATTGCAGCAAACATAGGAATACCTAATAATTTGTTAGTAATAACTCTATCAATTTTATCTGATATAGTAAGACCTTCTTCTTTTGGTTTAACTACAGAATTTGCTATAATTTCTCCAATGAATTCATATTTTTTATCTGTTATTTCAAATTCTAATTCTTCATATTCATTAAAGCTTTCTTTTAAAGATAGTAATTCTAAAACTTTTTCATCATTTTCCATGATCTTAAGAGCTAACCATCTTTTGTTATATTTTTTTAATACATTAGAATTATTTATCTTTTGTCCTAAAGTTTCTATTTCTTTTTCTATAACTTCTCCATAAGAAATTTGAGTGCTTTTAAATGTTAAGCTATCTTTAGCAATATCAAAAGCTATGTTTAATAGTTTATCAACACCATCTTTTTTACTTGCTACTATAGGTACCACTGGTACACCCATTAAAGAGGATAGTTTGTCACAGTCTATTTTATAACCTCTTCTTGATGCAACATCCATCATATTAAGTGCAATAACTACTGGTTTGCCCATTTCGATTAATTGTGTAGATAAATATAAATTTCTTTCTAAGTTTGAAGCATCAACTATGTTTATTACAACATCAGGACTTTCATCAACAATACAATCTCTTGCTATAATTTCTTCGATTGAATAAGGTGATAAACTATAAGTACCTGGTAAATCTATAACTTGTGCTTCCCTATTATTATGTAATACCTTTCCCTCTTTTTTTTCTACTGTAACTCCTGGCCAGTTTCCAACATATTGTCTTGCACCTGTTAATGCATTAAATAAAGTTGTTTTACCACTATTTGGATTACCAGCAAGAGCAAATTTTACACTACTCATTATAAAAACTCCTCTCCTTCAATAACTTAAGCTTATTTATTCGATTTCTATATTTTTTGCATCATCTTTTCTAAAAGATAGATTATAACCTTTGACCTTAACTTCAATTGGATCACCCATTGGTGCAATTTTTTCTATAGATATAGATGTTCCTCTAACTACACCCATATCCATAAGTCTTTTTTTTACAGGTCTTGAGGCTTTTATAAGCTTGATAATCCCTGATTCTCCAACTTTCAAATCAAATACAGTTTTCATTTTACCCTCCTACTAAGCATTGTCTACTAATATTTTTAAAGCGACAGTTCTTCCTACGACTAGTCTAGAACCTTTAACATCTAATATAAAACCATCTTTACCACTTGAAGATACTAATTTTATAAGGCTACCTTCTATAAGTCCCATCCCAGTAAGTCTTTTTTTCATTTCAGTGCCCCATTTTATGGCTTTTACAACAGCCGATTCTCCTTGTGATAACATCGCTAAAGGCATCAATTTAAACCCTCCTTTGAAATAAATATTCATTCTCAATACAAAATAATAGCTACATAATTTATATATTAAATTGCTTTAACTTCTCTAAATGTATCTTCAACAGTTGTCAAACTTCCATTTATAAGTCTTTTTCTTGGTATTTTTCTTTGTTTTGAAACCTTCATTGCTGTATTTACCAATTTATGAGATACAACATCTGAAAGCATAAATATATAATCTGCATTTCCAATACGTTTTTGAAAATTAGTTTCCATATGAGTAAATACCTTAACTTTACATCCATATTTTTTTCCAACCTTCTTATAAACGCTCTCCATTCTTTCATGACCACCAACTATAATAACACTCATTTTAATATGCTCCTTTCACTTTATATAATATATAACAGTTTAGAAGCCCTAATCCCCGTATTTTATATCTTGCGTAAAAACTATCTATATATATTTTTTTTATTCATAGAAAATGAAAATCATATTTATTATTTCATGATAATGATTTTCAATGCTGTAATTAAGATACCACAAAAAACATATTTTTGTCAATATAAATTATAAAAATTATCATTATCAATTAATAATCGTTATTATGAAAAATAAATTATCATTATAAAAATAACAATAATCTACAAAATAAAACAAAAATTTAGTTTTATAAAAATAAAATATTTAAATGAATGTTTTTTATAATAAATAAAAAATAAATATTTAAATATTTTAGGTCTAATAAAAAAAGGATGTATTTAAAATGATTTTTGATCATTTTAAATACATCCTTTTTAAGATTTTAATATATTTTTCATAAAATATTAAAAATTTATATATCAAATATTTTAGTTTAAACTTCCCATTTTATATCCTGCTAAATCTAAAGTTATATGTTTTATATCTAATTTTTTTAAATCACTTTGTATTTTGTTTAGAATTTCTTTATCAAGAATTTTATCAAATTCATTATATCCAATTTCTATTCTTGCTAAATTAGAATCATGAAGTCTAACTCGTACAACTTTAAATCCTAAATTTGATATTAATTTTTCACTTTCTTCTATTATTTTCAATTTATCTAAAGTGATAATTTCATCATAAGGAATTCTAGAAGCTAAACATGCGGCTGATGGTTTTTTATATTCTTTTAGATTAAAATATTTAAGTCCACTACGTATTTCATTCTTTGTAAATTCTAATTCTTTTAAAGGACTTTTTATATTAAGTTCATCAAGAGCCTTCATACCTGGTCTATAATCTTTTAAATCATCAAAATTAGAACCATCCATTATAATATCTATATTATTTTTTTTACAAAAATTTATTATATGATTAAAGATTTCTTTTTTACAAGTATAACAACGATCTTTTTTATTAGATAGAATTTCATTATTAGACATTATATCAACATCGATTATATGATGTTTTATATTTAATTCTTTGCAAAATTCTATACTTTCTTCTAATTCTTGAGCTTTTATAAAAGGACTTTTTATAGTAATTGCAATAAATTTACAGTTAGAAACAGAAGCTATTTTTGATAAAAAGCTGCTATCTACACCACCTGAAAAAGCTATTACAAATTTCTTATGGTTATTTAAATATTTTTTTAAATTTTCTATCTTTTTTAAGAGTATATTATTTTCTAACATCAAAACCATCCTTTTAATTTTTTAAGGTATATTTATAAGTATATATTAATGTAGAGTTTTATTTATTATCATCAACTACTAATTCTAATTTTGCTGTTTTTGGATCCATAACAAGCCCATGGATTTTTATATTAGCAGGCATAAGAGGATGATTTTTCATTTTAGATACAGTCTCTTTTACTGAATCATAGATGCAAGAAAAACCTTCAAACCATTTTTTCAAATCAATACCAGAGTGAGTTAGGTTATTTATAGTTTCTTCTTTAATACCTCTTTTATAGATATTTTCTAAAGTTTTATCATAATCCACTTTACTCATTCCACATCCATGATGACCTATTATAAAGACTTCTTCAGCTTTTAATTCGTAAATAGCAACTAATATACTTCTAGCGATACTACCAAATGGATGTGTTATAACCGCACCAGCATTTTTAATTATTTTAGCATCTCCATTTTTTAAATTTAAAGCTTTAGGTAAAAGTTCTGTAAGTCTAGTATCCATGCATGATAATATAACTATTTTTTTATTTGGATATTTATCCGCACTGTATTTTAAATATTCTTTACTTTCTACAAAACTTTTATTAAACTCTAAAATCTCATTTAATTGACTCATTTTTTTACCTCTCTTTTTCCTTTCTTACTATGATACTATAAAGAATAAAAAGAAAAAAGAGTTTTATTATAATGATTTTAAACTAACAATTATTTTAATCATTTAGGCAGTTATCTTTTATAATTTTATCTCTTCCTGTTTCCTTTGCTCTATAGAGTCTTTTATCAGCAAGGTCAATCAAATCATCTATAGAGTAATTAGTTGTATTTATATTGCATGCATCAGATATTCCAGCACTAAAAGTAATTTTGATTTTATTATTATTATAAATATAGTTTTTATTGCGCACAAAAATAGATATTCTATCAATTGTTTTAAATGCATCATCCTTATTTGAATTGGGAAATACTATTAAAAATTCTTCGCCGCCATATCTAGCGAGTAAGTCATATGTTCGAATATTTGATTTAATATCATTAGAAAACTCTTTTAGTATAAAATCGCCACCTAAATGACCATAGGTATCATTAACTCTTTTAAAATGATCAATATCTAAAATAGCTATTGAAAAAATATTATCATCTCGTTTATGTTGATTATATAATTCTTTTAATCTTTCAAATACGTATCTTCTGTTATAGATATTTGTAAGAGAGTCTTTTATTGATACATTTCTAATTTCTTCTTCCAATTGTTTTCTTTTAGTTATATCAAGATGAACGCCAAACATTTTGAGAGGTTTTCCATCTTTATCCCATTTTATCACTTTGCCTCTATCTAAAACCCATATATAATTACCATTTTTATGTTTCATTCTTGCCTCACATTCGTAATGAGGAAGTTCATTTCTAAAATGTTTTTTTAATGTATTATTTGATTTTTCTAAATCATCTTCATGTACGTATTTTATCCAAGTATTTATATCAATTGGTTCTAATTCCTCTAATGTATAGCCTATTATTTGTGCCCAACGTTCATTGAATACTGTTTCTCCAGTTTGTATATTCCATTCCCAGGTACCCATATTAGTACCTTCTATTATATTTTTTAATTTTTTTTGTTCTTTTTTTAATTTTTCATAGAATAAATTTTTGGTATAAGTATTAGATATTATACTCGATATTATTCTTAGTATTTCAATTTCTTTAGCTTTCCAAATTCTTTTTTTAAAACATTGGTCAAAACCAATAAATCCTTGAACTCTGTTATCTATAAATAGAGCTATAGAGAGTAGTGATTTAACTTTTTGAGGCTTGAGTATATTTTGAATATCTAATTCTAATTCATTTATATCAGATGAATTTATTATATTATCTGCTAACATTCGTTTTTTCCAAGAAGGAAACAAACTATGAGATATTGATTGTAATTTATGTTTTTGTGGTTCAATTCCCTCATTACACCATTCATATTTGTTGCTACAAGTATAATCATCATCATTAATAAATATATATACTCTACTGACATTAAAATGCTTACCTAATAATTTTAAAACTGAATTCATTTGATCTTGAAATTCATGTAGATTTGTAAATCTAAGTGCGATATTTGATAATAGACTTAAGTTATTCATAAAAACACATCCCATTATAATAAAAAAATAATTTCTTTGTTAAGAAAATACCCACTATTTTTATTTTTACATCAAAAAAGAGCATTATGGTCAAATTTGACTATAATGCTCTTTTAATATTTATTTTAATTATTTTATTTTTCTAATTTTGAAAGTTCAACTGCTAATTTAGCACCTAATCTAGCATTGTTATAAACTAACTCAATATTAGCATCTAAGCTTTTTCCTTTTGTAATATCCTTTATTTTAGATAATAAAAATGGTGTGCTTTCTTTTCCTTTAATACCATTTTCTTCAGCTTCTTTAACAGCATCATTTATTGTTTTTGTAATTTCATCGTAATCCATAGAATATTCTTCTGGTATTGGATTTGCAACAACTACACCACCGTTTAATTCTAAGTCCCACTTAGCTTTTAGAGCTTTTGCTAGTTCTTCTTCGCTATCAACTTTATAATCAACATCAAATCCACTCTTTATAGTGTAAAATGCAGGTAATTCTTTAGTTTTATATCCAACAACAGGAACACCATTTGTTTCAAGATATTCTAATGTAAGACCTATATCTAATATTGATTTAGCTCCAGCACAAACAACTGCTACATCTGTTTTTGATAATTCTTCTAAATCTGCTGATATATCAAATGTTTGTTGTGCACCTCTGTGAACTCCACCGATACCACCAGTAGCAAAGATTTTTATACCTGCTAAACTAGCACCAATCATAGTTGAAGCAACTGTTGTAGCTCCATCTAATTTTTTTGAAATTATAAAAGGTAAATCTCTTCTTGAGGCTTTTATAACATTATCACTTTTACCTAGATGATCGATTTCCTCTTTTGTAAGACCTATTTTTATAACACCATTTAATATTGCTATTGTAGCTGGTATTGCTCCATTTTCTCTTATTATAGATTCAACTTTAAGTGCTGTTTCAACATTTTTAGGATATGGCATACCATGTGATATTATAGTAGATTCTAACGCTACAACTGGTTTATTTGCTTTTAAAGCTTCTTTAACTTCTTCTTTTATGTGAATGTAATTTTCTAATTTCATATTTTTAGCTCCTTCATTATTTTTAAAATATTTTCATAAGATAAATTAGGGTTAATAGTGTCTTCATGACTTATAGCCATTATGGCTGCACCCATACAGAATTTTGCACTTTCTTCAATACTATAATTTTGTAAGAAGGTATATACAAGACCCGCGCTAAATGCATCTCCAGCACCAGTTGCATTAACAACTTCAACATCTTTATTTTGCATAAAGCCTTCATTATTTTCGTCTAAATAATAAAGACCATCGCCAGATAAGCTTATAAATACTCTTTTTACACCTTGTTTCAAGAAATATTTTCCGGCTTTTTTGACATCTTCCTTAGTGTTAATTTTTATTCCACTAAGAATTTCAGCTTCTATTTTGTTTGGTTTTATAGTGTGGAATTTTCCTATTAAATTCTTTACTTTTTCAGCTTTTTTAGATGAAACTGTATCTAAAAAGAATTTAGTATCACTATAATTATTTACAATGTAGTCCAATATATGTTCTGGTAAATTTGTATCCAAAACACATACTTTTGAATTTTTTATGACATGTGACTTATCTCTTATAAACTCAATTGTCATTTTATCTATAACGTCCATATGTGCTATTGCAACTTTCATATCACCTTGTTCATCTAGAATTGATAAATAAGTTGAAGTTGATTCATCTTGAAAGATCAAGCTATCTTCCATATTGATACCTGATATTCTAGCTTCTTCTAATATTTTGTTACCATAAACATCATTGCCAAGTGCAGATATTAATTTAACTGGAATTTGAAGTTTAGAAATATTTTCTGCAATATTTCGTCCAACTCCACCTAGTGAAATTTTTACTCTACCTGGATTAGAATCATGTTCTTTTAGTACAAAATTAGGAAATCCTTGAATATCAACATTAGAACCTCCAATAACACAAACATATCCTTGTTCCCTTAATATATAGCCTTTACCAACTATATAACCCTTTTTTAATAAATTGGTTATATGAACAGCTACAGAGGAACGAGTTATATTTAATTCTTCTGCTAATTCTTTTTGTGAAATAAGTGGATTTTGTTTAATCAAATCCAATAATTCTTTTTCTCTTTTGGTCATCAAATTAATCACCTTAACTTTTGTTTATTATTTAAACTTTTGTTTAAATAAATAATATCATAAATTATTTTTATTATCAAGAGCTTTTTTCTTTTGTTTATCTAAATACATTTTATTATCAGCATCTGCAATGAAATCATCTATATTAGGAATTTTATTTTCTAAATAAGAACTGATGCCATAACTTATTACAATATCAAATGGTTTTTTATTTTTATTATTTATAATATTTAATTTTTCTTCTATCCTTTGAATAATTATTTTTGAATTTACAAAATTACAATCAATAAAAGTAATTAACATTTCATCTCCACCAAGTCGACTTGCAAAATCAGTTTCTCTTATAGATTCCAAAATAAGTTTAGATATAGTTTTGATAAGATAATCTCCTTCATTATGTCCATAATGATCATTTATATATTTTAAATTATTAGCATCTATATAAGCTATACTTAGTTCTATTTGATTTCGTTTAGCCATTTTAAAATTTTTCTCCAAAAGAAGCAGACCTGTTCTTCTATTTAAAAGACCTGTCATTTCATCAGTTGTAGCATAGTATTCTAATTTATTTTGAGCTAATATTTCATCAGTTTTATCTACTAAATATCCCATTAATTTTGCGGATTTATCATTTTCCTTTATATACTTTCCTTTTAATATACTAAAATTTATAGTATTATTTTTTAGACTATGTTTTACAAGTATTTTTTGAGGAACCCTATTTTTTTTCATATCATCTAATGAATTTAAAAATATATCTTTATAATCATCATCTACAATATCTAAATAATCATTAAGATCGATGGTCACATCCATGTGAGAAAGACCAAGTATAATAGCAGTTTGGCTTTCAAAATACATAATCTCAGTTTCTAAATCTATTTCCCAATATCCCAAATGTGCAAGTTCTTTAATTTCCAATAATCTATTATTCATTTTATCCATATAATTTTTTGTCTCATTTAGTATTTTTTCTGTTTTCTTTCTATTTTTTATTTCATCTCTTAAGGTTTTATTTTTTGTATTTAATTCTAAGGTTCTTGTGTGGACGATACTTTCCAAGTTTTCATTTAGGCTTTCCATATGAATAAAATTTTGTTTTCGTTCATATATAGTAGAAGATATCAATATACTTAATGTGGATATTTCTATCATAAATAGTTTTAACATGACAATTGATTGGGTCATATTTCCTGTGTAAAATATTCCAAGTTCTGATTTTGTAAGAAATATAGCTATTGAGTATATTAAAAAAATGATGGCTGAAGAATTATATAAATTAAATCTCATTGATGGCCATAATATGAGTGCAATTATTATTATGGCAACAGCAAAACTTATAGTTGGATTATGTTTTAAAACCAGTAAAAATGCACAGATAAAGCTTATATATATATACATAATTATATTTTCTGTAAATTTACCAGTATCATATGCATTTCTTTTTTTTGTAAGACTAAGAATAATAGGTGTTATTAAAAGTATGGAATTCACATCAAATATAGATGCTCCAAATATGAAGAAGATGTTTTCAATTGATGTATAACTTAATTTAAAATCTATTATTATTATTTTAAAGATTGAAAATATAAATGATACGGCAGTTATTGTAAATAGATATTTTATAGAGTTTTTTGGATTTTTAAATAAATCATTTTTATTTAACTTAAATCTTTCGAGTAAATTATATATAGTATAAATTTGAAAAATATTTATTGCTGTTAATACAATTATAAAAAAAAGTTTAAAATATATATTTTCTATAAAATCAATATTATAAAGATAAAATATAAAGTTAGATAAAAATAAAGAGAATATATATTCTTTTCCAAAAGATAAAAGTAATCCTAATGCAATTCCTGTAGAGGGCAATAATAAAAAAGCTAGGTGATCAGATATATTAAAAAATATATTTATATTAAGACCTATTAAATATATGGTAAAGATTATAATGTTTTTTATTATAATTTCCTTTTGTAATTTCATCATGAAATCCTCCTAAATAAACTGATATATATTAAATACCCTAATATAAACTTTATATATAAATAAATATTAGCTTTTGTAAAAATAAATAACTATTCAAGTCAGCAGATATATTTTCGATAAATATATTAGGGCTAGAGTACCAATTGCATTTTATTTGAATTAATTTTAAATAAAATGTTTTATTTTTGAGAATTTATATTATAATAAATCGATGATAGTTTTATAAATGAATTATGTTAAAAAAGCGATAGATAATTAACAAATTTGAAATAAAGAGTATTTAAATATATAGATTGAAAATAAAAAGATAATTATGAAAATGTAAAGTTTAAGAAATAAAAAACAGAAAGGAGGAGCTACTCAAGAAAATATCCAAAATGAATAGTATATTTAGTTATTTGTATTGATGTATTTATAGTATTAAAAAATGAGGATATTTGTTCAGGTTTTGAGTAGCAGGCATTCATGTTTAGTCAACAAAACAAAGAGATTTTTGATGATCTGTATGAAGGTGTAGTTATGGTCGATAAATATAGAAATATTATTTATTGGAATAAAAGTGCTCAAAGGATTTTAGGTTATGAAAAAGAACAAGTTATAGAAAAGAAAACAAAGGACGGATATTTACTTCATTATAATAATAAAGGACTTGCTGTTAGCGACTGTGATTGTCCACTTAATATAGCTATGAACGAAAGAGAGTATAATAAAGGAGACTATCTTGTAAAAAGTAAATCAGGTAAAGTTGTACCTATTGAAGTTAAAGCATTTCCTTTAATAAATAAAGGAAATTATGTAGTTGGTGCGGTTGAATTGTTTAAAAATAAAAATGAAGTTATATTATCATTAGAAGAATTAAATAATTTAAAGATGTTAAATTCAATAGACGATGAAACTAAATTTATAAAAAGAACACATCTAAAATCTACATTGAATACAGTTAAAGCACAAATAGATGAAGATAATATGGCTGGAGCCATAATGATAGAATTATCTAATTTATATGAAGCGCATAGAACTTACAAAAAAGATATAAAAAGAAGAATGATATTACAAGCTGCTTCTGCTATAAAAAGAAATACAAAGGATGACAGTATAAAATTCAGATTTGATGAAGATAAGTTTTTAATACTTTTAAAAAATACAAAGCCTGCATTGATTAATATGGTAAAAGAAAAATTAGTAACGGCGATAGAAAATGCGCTTATAAGAAATGGTATGAGTATTTTGAAAATAAGAGCATGTGGATCATCTTTGATGTTATCAAAAACGGATAATTTAGAAGATGTACTAAAAAATTTGGAATCAAAAATACTTAGAAAATCTGCAATGTAATTTGTATTTGAATATCAATATATAGTTAAAAAAGAACTGATTAAAAAGATAAAATCAGTTCTTTTTATTTATTTTAAATTAAATGCAAATGTCTTGACAAATGTTTTCCTAGAATATATACTAAAAATAATTAAATGATAAATAAGGTGTGTTACTGAATTCAGGCATAAACCTATATGAGAAGCTAAATGCTTTTTATATTTGTTTGTGTTTTTTTATTTTAAAATAAATTTTTAAAATTATTTAATTTTTATTTTATCTTTATTTATGGTATATAAAAGAAGAGACTTAAGATTTTGGGAGGGAGTTTTTTGAAAAATAATTTTAGAATACTAAAAGTTCTTAATAATAATATAGTATTGGCTTATGATTTAGAAAATAAGTATGAGACTATATTAATAGGTAAAGGAATTGGTTTTTCAAAAAAAGAAAGTAAAAAAACTTATATACCTTTAGATAAGATACAAAAATCATTTGTAGCTGAAGATGAAAAGACTAAAACTGAATATTTTAATATAGCTAAAAATATAGATGAAAGAATTATTGATATTACTGAAAATATAATAATAGAGGCTGAAAAAAAATTAGGAAAATTAAACACACATATACATGTAATATTAACAGACCATATAGCATTTGCAATAGAAAGAGTTAAAATGGGACTGAATATAAATAATCCTTTTATAAATGAAATAGAAATATTATATAAAGATGAGTTTATAATAGCAAAAGCTGGAGTGGATATTATAAAATCAGAACTTGATATAGATTTGGGTTTTGGTGAAATTGGATTTATAGCAATGCATCTACATTCATCAAGAAATAATGTAAATGTTAAAGAAACTATGAAAAATACTAGAATATTAAATGAAATTATAGAGATAATAGAAAAAAATTTGGATATTGAATTTAATAAAAGTGAATATACTTATAAAAGACTTGTAAATCATATACAAGGAGCTTTGGAAAGAATAAGGCTTAAAAAGAATGTAAACAATCCGATATTAGAAAATATAAAAGAAGATTTTAGTGAATCTTTTAAGATTATTAGAAAGATTCAAAAGAAAATAGAAGATGAATATGAACTTGAGGTCAATGAGCAAGAACTTGGATATATGGCAATTCATGTTGAAAGACTTAAAATAAATAATTAAAAAAATTTTATATTGTATTGAAATATATTTAGGATTTATTAAAGAATTATTTAAAAATATTAAATAGTTTTTGGTATCAAAAAATTGAATGATAAATTGAGTGTGTTACTGGTATAACTAGGCATAAACTCGCATAAGATAATAGCTAATAAAAAATATTTAGCTTGTATGTTATCTTATGCTTGTTTATGCTTTTTTATTATATAAAATTTAGTTTTTATCAATTTATAAAAAAACTAAATTTAAACTAAATTTTTACTTATTTTATATTAAAATAAAGGGAGGAATTATAATGGCTAATGGATTTTTTTCTAAGGTTCAAAAACTGGGTAAAGCTTTAATGTTACCAATTGCAGTTATGCCTGCTGCTGCATTATTATTAAGATTTGGTGTTTTATTTAATTTACCATTTGTAACAAAGGCAGGAGGAGCTATATTTGATAACTTACCTATATTATTTGCTATAGGTGTTGCAATTGCATTTGCAAAAAACAATGCTGGAGCTGCTGGTCTTGCTGGAGCTGTTGGATATTTTACTTTAACATCTTGTGCAACTGCGATTAATGATAAGATTAATATGGGTGTTTTGGCTGGAATGATAGCTGGTGTGTTAGCAGGAAATTTATATAATAAATACCACGATATTAAATTACCTGATTATTTAGGTTTCTTTGCTGGTAAACGTTTTGTTCCTATTATAACTTCATTTGCTGCTATAGGACTAGGATTTTTATTTGGATATGCATGGCCTCCTATTCAAGGAGCTATAGATGCAGCTGGTAATTGGTTGATAGGTGCTGGTGCTGTTGGAAGATTTTCATTTGGATTTTTAAATAGACTACTTATTCCTACTGGACTTCATCATATTATGAATAATATTGTTTGGTTTGTATTTGGGGAATTTGGAGGAAAAACTGGTGATTTAAACAGATTCTTTGTTGGAGATCCTACTGCTGGAATGTTTATGACTGGATTTTTCCCAATAATGATGTTTGGTCTTCCTGCTGCTGCTATGGCTATATATACTACTGCTAAGAAAGAAAATAAAAAGAAAGTTGGAGGAATGCTTTTATCAGTAGCATTTACATCATTTTTAACAGGAATTACAGAACCAATAGAATTTATGTTTATGTTTATAGCACCAGTATTATATTTGATACATGCAGTATTAACAGGTTTATCTATGGCATTAACTTATGCCATGGGACTTAGACATGGATTTGGATTCTCAGCTGGATTAGTCGATTATATTGTTAACTTTGGTTTGGCATCGAATCCGCTTATGTTATTAGGAGTTTCAATTGCTTTTGGAGCTTTATACTATGTGATATTTGTTTTTGCTATAAAAACATTTGATATAAAAACACCTGGTAGAGAAGATGGAGGCAAAGAAGATATTTCATTAGACAGTGAAGATGGACTGGATTCATTAGCTACAAGATATGTTAATGCATTAGGTGGAAAATCTAATTTTGAAGATTTAGATTCTTGTATAACAAGATTAAGATTAACATTAAAAGATACATCTTTAGTTAGCGAAGAAGAACTTAAAAATTTAGGGGCTTCAGGAGTATTAAAGATAAATGATAAAAATATACAGGTCATAGTAGGTACAAAAGCTGAAAGACTTACTTCAAGAATGGCAAAAATTATATAAATTTTTATATAAATTATATTTCAAGATAGTTAATAGAGTTTATTAACTATCTTGAATAATAAATCATTCATGTTTATTTTTATCAATATTATAAATGGGAGATGATATTTTGAATGCTATAATTAATGCTAATATTATTTTAGAAGATAAGGTATTAGAAAATCACGTGGTTATTTTTGATGAATATATAAGAAATATAATTCCAATTTGTGAATTTGATAAAGATAAGTATGATGATATTAATATTATTGATATTAAAGGAAATTATTTATCTCCAGGTTTTATAGATTTGCATATACATGGGGCTTCTGGTTTTGATACTATGGATGCTACAAAAGAAGCTATAGATACTATATCAAAATCTATTTGTAAATATGGAACAACTTCATTTTTACCAACGACTATGACTATGCCAAAAGATAGAATTATAAATGCTTTAGAAAATATTAAAGCATATATGAAAAATGATTTTGTTGGAGCAAAAGTTATAGGTGCTCACATGGAAGGACCGTTTATAAACAAAAAACATAAAGGTGCTCAAGATTCTACTTTTATAATAAAGCCTGATTATGAATTTATAAAACCATATTTGGATATTATAAAAATAATAACATTAGCACCAGAGGAAGACAAAAACTTTGAATTTATAAAGACGCTAAAGCAAAATAGTAACATTGTTCTTAGTATGGGACACACAGATACTTCATTTGAAACAGCAAACGAAGCAATAGCAAATGGGGTATCTTATGCAACTCATACATTTAATGCAATGACAGGATTACATCATAGAAAGCCTGGTTGTGTAGGTGCAATACTTTCATCAGATATATATGCAGAATTAATAGCAGATAATATACATGTTCATAGAGGTTTATATCAATTTTTTATAGATAGCAAAACAAATGATAAAGTGATTTTGGTGACGGATTCAATAAGAGCAACTTGTCTTAAAAAGGGTATGTATGAACTTGGTGGTCAAAAGATTAAGGTTGATGAAAGTTCAGCAAGACTTGAAGATGATACTTTAGCTGGAAGTATATTGAGGTTGGATAAAGCTATAAAAAACATATATAATGAAACTAACTTATCAATATATCAAGTTATTAAGATGGTAAGTCTAAATCAAGCAAAAGCCATAAATGTACAAGATCAAATAGGGAGTATCAAAAAAGGGAAAAAAGCCGACTTAGTAGAATTAGATAAGGAGTTAAATGTATTATCTACTTTTATTGAAGGTAAAAAAATTTATGGGGGTTACTAAATGAGAGTTATATGTGTTGATAATTATGAACAAATGAGTCAAAAGGCAGCAAGAATGGTTGCTAGTCAAACTATATTAAAACCAGATAGTGTACTAGGTTTGGCTACAGGCTCTACACCACTTGGAATGTATAAGGAACTTATAAAAAGTTATGAAGCTGGTCATATTGATTTTGAAGAGATTATAAGTTTTAATCTTGATGAATATTATGATTTGGATAAGGATAATGAACAAAGTTATGATTATTATATGAAGACAAATTTCTTTAATCATATAAATATCAAAAATGAAAATACCAATATTCCAAATGGTAAAGCAGATGATATTCTTAAGGAAGCTATGGATTATGAAAGAAAGATAAGAGATGCTGGAGGACTTGATTTACAAGTTCTTGGTATTGGTAGAAATGGTCATATAGGTTTTAATGAGCCTGATTTAAAATTTGAAGCTTCAACTCATATGGTTCGATTAGATGAACAAACAATTAAGGATAATTCAAGATTTTTTGATAATGTAGAAGATGTGCCAACAAAAGCTATATCAATGGGTGTTAAGACTATAATGCATGCTAAAAAGATTATACTTTTAGCTTCAGGTAAAGAAAAAGCAGATGCTATATATGAAGCTATATATGGAAAGATAACACCTAATTTGCCAGCTTCAGTATTACAATTACATCCTGATGTGGTGTTTATAGTTGATAAAGAGGCTAGTTCAAGATTAGATGTAGATAAAATAAATAAAGAATTTTTATAAGTATAAAATATTTAAATAAAAAGTTCAAATAAAATGCAGTTAATTTAGTGATAATTAATATGATAAAAAAATTATATTTAAGAAAATAAGATAACTGTTTATAAAAAAGTTTTTATGTACTAGGAGGATTATTATGTTTAATTTTTTTAAAAATAAGAAAAATAAAGTATTAAAGGCACCTTTTGAAGGTGAAATAGTGGATATTACGAAGGTAGATGATCAAGTGTTCTCTACAAAAATGCTTGGAGATGGAATTGCTATAATACCTACATCAAATCAAGCATTAGCACCTTGTGATGGAAAGATTACAAATATATTTCCAACCAATCATGCTTTTGGAATTGAAACTAAAGAAGGGCTTGAAATACTTGTTCATATAGGACTGGATACGGTTGAGTTAAAGGGTGAGGGTTTTAAGAGACTGATTGAAGAAGGAACTATAGTTAAGGCAGGAGATGCTGTTATAGAGGTTGATTTAGAAGTTATAAAATCAAATAATAAAGATACAATAACACCTCTTGTTATAACTAATATGGATAAAGTTAAGGAGATTAAAAAAGATTATTCCAATTTAGATGAGGTTATAAGTTTAGAGTTAAATTAATATTATATACAAAGGGTTAAAAGCTTGGAGAATTCCAAGCTTTTTTTATTTAATGAAATAGAAATTTGTGTTATTTTTTATTTATAATAATATTACTAAAAAAGGTTTTAAATTCTAAATAAAGGGAAATAATAAAAATGATTAAAATTTTTATTATGGAGGTTTGATATGGATTATAAAAATCTTGTATTTGCAGGTGGCGGAGTAAAAGGAATCGCTTATTTAGGTTCTTTAGAAATTTTGGATAATAAAGATATTTTAAAAAATATAAAAAGAGTTGCAGGAACTTCTGCTGGTTCAATAACTGCTTGTATAGTTAGTATGTATGATAATTATAAAGATATAAAAGCGGTAGCAGATAAAATTGATTATTCGAAAGTTCCAGCAGATGAAGAACATTATGAAACTAAAAAAACTTCAAAAGGATTTATAACTGAATTAGAACACCATGTAATGGAAAATCAATCTGTTGATAATATATATAGATTATTAAAAGAATATGGATGGTATTCAAGTTCTTATGTATATAAATTTTTAAGAGAATCTATAGAAGATAGATTTAAGCAAAATAAAAAAGAATATACATTTAGAGATTTTAAAAATAATAATATGAAAGATCTATATGTAATAGGAACGGATATGGTAAATAGATGTACAAGAGTGTTTTCTTATGAAGATACACCTGATATAGAGGTTGCTAAAGCTGTTAGAATATCAATGTCTATACCACTTTATTTTGAATCAGAAATATCTGATTATAAAAATCTAAAAAATATAGTTTTTAGTGATGGTGGAGTTATGAGGAATTATCCTATAAATATATTTGATAAAGAAGCATATGAAATAAATTCTAAATTAGATGCAACTGGTAGAAATGAGGAAACTTTAGGGTTTAATCTTTATAGCCAAAAAGAATCTAAAGAGATAACCAATATAATAGAATATATAGAAAATCTATTTGATGCATTGCTTTCAGTTCAAACAGATATGCTTATGAATAATGAAGAAGATATGAAAAGAACTGTTAATATAAATACTTTTAATATAAAATCAACTGATTTTGATATTAAGGTAAATGATCAAAAATATAATAAATTATTTAATTCTGGTAAAGAAACAACTCAAAAATATTTATCAAATGTTCATGTACTAAACTAAATATAGTATGTAATCTAAGTTAATAGCTTAATAAGGCGATTTGTAATATATGATGTTATTTATAGTTAATTATAATAAAAATTTTTATATTTTTAAATTTGTTTTTAAATATTTTTTTAATTATAAAGAATATTGACAAAATAAAAAAAATAAGTATACTATAATTATAAATTAATAACATATGATTGTTTGACCAACGTTAAAAGGTTAGTCGGCTTTTATAGCTGCAAAGGTTTTGACACGATATTTCAATCGTCCTTATATTCATATTGGGGACGATTTTTTTATTTAAAAATTTTATTAGGATTGTTTTTTTATTAGGATTAAAATTAAACAAAGGAGTGTTTTTTAATGAACATAGTATCAATGATAGACCATACTATTTTAAAGCCTGATACTACTAAAGATCAGGTGAAAAAGATTTGTGATGAAGCTAAAGAATATGGTTGTATGTCTGTTTGTGTAAACACATACTATACTAAATTTGTAAGCGAACAATTAGAAGGTTCAGATGTTAAAGTTTGTTCTGTTGTAGGATTTCCTTTAGGAGCAATGGATACAGAATCTAAAGCTTTTGAAACTAAACAAGCTGTTAAATTAGGTGCAGATGAAATTGACATGGTTATAAACGTAGGTGCTTTAAAAGATAAGGACTATGACTATGTATTAAATGATATAAAAGCAGTAGTGGAAGCTTCTGGTTCTAAATTAGTTAAAGTTATATTAGAAAACTGTTTATTAACTAAAGAAGAAATAGTTAAAGCTTGTGAATTATCAAAAGAAGCTAAGGCTGATTTTGTTAAGACTTCTACTGGATTCTCAACTGGTGGAGCAACTGTTGAAGATCTTAGATTAATGAGAAAAACAGTTGGAGAAGAAATGGGAGTTAAAGCTTCAGGTGGAGTTAGAACTTTAGAAGATGCTAAGGCAGTTGTTGAAGCTGGAGCTAACAGAATTGGTGCTTCTGCAACAGTAGCAATTGCTAATGGTCTTAAAGATTCAGACTCAGATTATTAGGATTTTATTAGGATTAAGGGGTTATTTTGCTTGGGAACTTTGTTTCCAAGCTTTTTTTTCGAAAAATATAGTAGATATATACTATATTTTTTGTTTTCTTGATTAGAATTAATTTATATTATATAATAAAGGTTGGACTATAGAGATTTAAAGTAAAGGTGGTTGTAAAAAGCGACCTTTTTTTATGTGAAGAATAAATTTAAAGTGGGACATTAATATATATAAGCAATTAGATTAATTGAGAGGATGTTTAGTATGTGCAATTGGAAAGAGAATGTATCTAAATTAAAAGATGCTGTTTTAGTTTTGGAAAATGAATCTATAAAATTAAGAGATAAGATGGACGTAAGTGATGTTGACTTAAAAGATGAAAGAAGTAAATTATATTTTTTAAAGGATAAATCTTTAAAATTATTATTTAAAACTTCTTATATGAGTCTTAATGGATATTATGAACAAATAATAGATTCGAATATTACAAAGATTTATTCATACTCATGTTTAGGAGATGAAATTCTTTCTGCTAAAAATATTTTTAGAAAGAAAACTTCTAAAATAGGTGAAATAGAAGGTAAGATAGAGGTAAAAGAATTAGAAATTAATATGACTTTAGATGAAGCAATAAAATTAGTTAAAGAAGTGTGTCATATAAATGAAGAACTTAAATTAGATCAAAAAGAATTTAAAAACAGAATCAAGCAAATAAGAGAATACAAAAAAAATCCTTTGTCAAAAAAGATAGAGGTAGAAGTATGTGAGATAAAAGGTGATACAAAAGAAGTATTAAGAACTAATAATGAAATAAAAGAAGAAATAAAAATAGAAGAAACTAGTGAAGTTAAGGTAGATTCACAAACAGAAATAAAAGAAGTAAAAATTCTTGATGAATCTTGTGATTTTGAAATCGCAGAAACTAAATTAGTAGAAATAGATAGAATAAGACTTAGTGATGAACAAGAAATATTAAAAGAAAAACTAGCTCAAGATATTGTTAAATATCAAAATGAAATAGAAGATAAAGTAGCCAAAAACAAAAGAACTATTAAAGATATGGCTATAAATGTTGAAAAAGATAAAGAAGGTAGAAAAGTAGTATATAGATTAAGAGATGAAAAAGTACATAAATTCTTTGCTTTTGAAAACCTTGATTTAAATAAAGTTCATGTAAATATAGCTAAGTAATATTAGATTAAGATAAATTTAATCAATATTATATTAATTTAGAAATTATTAAAAAAATAGGGGGTATCGCATTGAGTAATTTGCTTAATATGATACCCTCTTTTTATTTTTATATATTTTGTTATTGTATTTCTTTTGGAATTACTATATTTAATTTATTTTTAGCGATTTTAAATTCACATGGGAAAAAGCCACCATGTTCACCATCTAGGTCTAAAATCAAATCATCATTATTAATACATTCTACTTTGAGATAATCTGTTTGAAAATATAAAACATTATTATCATTTATATGTTCACCTGAAAAAAGCTTAAAAAACACTGATGCGGCACTTATAATAAATGATTTTTTTATTATACAGACATCAAAAAGTCCATCATCCAAACATGCTTTTGGTGCCATATTAGTAAAGCCACCAGCATTTGATGTATTTAAAATTAAAAATAAATAGGCATCTAAATCAAACTCATTTTCTTTGGTTGTAAATTTAAATTTAAGATCTTTAAATAATTGTTTAGGTACTTCGCTAATACCATGTGCATAATAAGCCAAACTACCAAGCATTGATTTATATTGCTTTGGAGTTGTTATTGCAATATCGGCAAGAAGTCCAGCCGCAGCAACATTTATAAAATATTTTGAATTAGCCATACATAAATCTATATTTTGTACTTTAAAATCTTTAATAAGTTCATATAATTTATCCTCTTCTTTAGGTATTTTTAAATAATTACCAAAATCATTAACTGTACCTGCTGGGATTATAAGTATAGGAACTTTGATATCGTTTACTGCCATTTTATTTATAACATTATGAATAGTACCATCCCCACCAACCGCAATATAAATATCATAAAAGTCAGCATTTTCTATTATAGCAGTATTTAAATCTAAATCATCGTCGATTTTATAAGATTTTACATTATGAAAAACATTATTTAATATTAATTTTCCAAGTACAGTTTCAAATTTTTTTAAAAAAGCACCTGTACCAGATTTTGGATTGAAAATAATTTTTGCATTCATAAATAGAACTCCCTTATACTTTAATTGGACTTAATTTATATAAAATTTAATTAAAATAATATATAATTAGTAATTGTATTTAGTTTATTTTAACATCAAAATTATAATTTTGTTATAGGAAATTTTTTATAATATAATTATTTTAATTTAAAATAGAATTAAATATTTTTTTAAGGGTAGATATATTTTGGGATATGTATTTACTTGAAATAAAAAACAAAGGGAATAAAGAACAAAGGAGGATAAAAATTGGTCAAAGATGTGGATTTAAAGGAATTAAAGCAACAATTAGATTATTTAAAAATCTTATCAAATCAATATCCAAACATTAGTAGTGTTTCAAGTGAAATAATAAATTTAAAGGCAATACTAAATCTACCTAAAGGGACAGAGCATTTTCTTACTGATATTCATGGAGAGTATGAATCTTTTAGTCATGTATTAAGAAACGCATCAGGTGTTTTGAAATTAAAAATTGATGATATATTTAAAGACATGTGTGAAGAAGAAAAAAAGAGACTTGCAACTTTATTATATTATCCAGAACGTAAAATAGAAATGATAAAAAAAGAGAACAAAAATACAATTTTGTGGTATGAAAGAAAATTAGATCAACTTATTAGATTATGCAGAGTTGTGTCATCTAAATATTCAAGATCAAAGGTTAGAAAAGCGTTACCAAAAGATTTTTCTTATATAATAGAGGAATTACTTCATGAAGAACCTGATAGACTAAATAAAAAGAATTATTATAATGAAATAATAAAAACTATAATTGATATAAATAGAGCAGATGAATTTATAATAGAGATTTGTAAGCTTATACAAAGGTTAGCTATAGACAGGCTACATATTGTAGGAGATATTTATGATAGAGGACCTGGTGCTCACATTATAATGGAAGATATTATAAAACATCATAGTGTAGATATTCAATGGGGGAATCATGATATTCTTTGGATGGGAGCAGCTTCAGGTTCTATTCCTTGTATATCTAATGTAATAAGAATTTGTATGAGATATGCAAATTTAGAAACTTTAGAAGAAGGTTATTCTATTAATTTGCTTCCGCTTGCAAGATTTGCAATGGAACAATATGCTAAAGATCCTTGCGATAAATTCATGCCAAAAGTTTCAGAAGAAATTATAAGCAAAAAAGATAGAGTGCTTATAGCAAAGATGCATAAAGCCATATCTATTATACAATTTAAAGCTGAAGGGCAGGCTATTTTAAGTAATAGTGAATACGATATGGATGATAGATTATTATTAGATAAAATTGATTTAGAAAATAAAATTATAAAAATTGATAATAAAGAATATGAACTTGAAGATTCTAGTTTTCCTACTTTAGATATCAAAAAACCATATGAATTTAGCAAAGAGGAAAAAGAATTGATAGATAAATTAAAGATGTATTTTTTAAATAGTGAAAAGTTTCAAAGACATATAAAATTTTTATTTTCTAATGGAAGTATATATTTAAGATTTAATAGAAATTTGATGTATCATGCTTGTTTACCTATGAATGAAGATGGTAGCTTTAGAAGTGTAAAAATTGGTGAATTTAGATACAAAGGAAAAGCACTTCTTGATAAAATGGATAAGCTAGCAAGGGAAGAATATTTTTTAAAGGAGTATGAAAGAGAAGAAGCTTTTGGTAGTGATTTTATGTGGTATTTATGGTGTAATAAAAATTCTCCGTTATTTGGAAAAGATAAAATGACTACATTTGAAAGATATTTTGTAAATAATAAAGAACTTCATAAAGAAAAGAAAGATCCTTATTTTAATTTTAGAGAGAAAGAAGAAGTTTGTAATATGATATTAGAGGAGTTTGAGCTTTCTAAAGATTATTCTCATATTGTAAATGGTCATGTGCCAGTAAAAGTTAAGAATGGAGAGAGTCCAATAAAAGGAAATGGAAAGTTGTTGGTAATTGATGGAGGATTTTCAAAAGCATATCAAAAAGAAACTGGGATAGCAGGATACACTCTTATTTATAATTCATACGGGCTTAGATTAGCATCTCATCAACCCTTTATTTCAACAGAATATGCTATTAAGCATGAACAAGATATAGTATCAACGCTTAAAGTATTAGAAAAGATTCAAAGGAAATATGTTAAAGATACAGATATAGGGAAAGAAATAGATTCTCAGATAAAATTATTAAATAATTTATTGATAGCTTATAGAAAAGGTCTTATAAAAGAAAAGCTTTAGAAAATTTTATATGATAAAAAATTCTTTGTTTGAAATAAATATATATAAAATTTATAATGAATATAGGGAGTTTTTATAAACTGTAGCAATATGGGGTGGGTTTTATGAGATTATTGCCACTAAATGCAATAGTAGAAGGTAGTTATTTGGGGAAGAGTATATACAACGAATATGGAAATGTCCTATTAAGAGAAAATGAGATTCTAACTCAAAGTAGAATTAACAATCTTAGATTAAATGGTTTTACGGCTGTTTATATTAGAGACGAATATTCAAATGAGATAATAGAAGATATAATAAAACCTGAGATAAAATCTAGAGCTAGATTGAATTTGGTAAATACATTTAAAACGATTTCGAATTTGGATGATTCAAAAGATGTAAATGTAAGGAGATTAAATCAGCAGATAAAAAACTTATCAAAAGTTGCACATGATATAGTTGATGAGCTTTTTTATGAAAAAGATTTGATGGTGAATCTGGTAGATATAAAATCAGCAGATAATTACACTTATATGCATAGTTTAAGTGTAGGAATATTATCTTTAGTAACGGCAATTTCTATGGGATTTAATAAATATGATTTATATGATATATCAATAGGAGCCTTACTTCATGATGTTGGTAAAATATTTATACCTAATGAAATTTTAAACAAAAAGGATAAGTTAACAAAAGAAGAGTTTGAAATTGTTGCAAATCATCCTAAATTGGGTTTTGATTATCTTACGAAAAATACTAATTTGAATTTAAATATAAGAAGAATAGTACTTGAACATCATGAAAATGAAGATGGCAAAGGATATCCAAATCAAAAAAAATCAAATGAAGTACATGAATATTCAAAGGTAGTTGCTGTTGCTGATGTTTATGATGCTTTGACATCAAATAGACCATATAGATATGGGATGCTACCAAATCAAGCCATAGAATATATGATGACTCTTTCTGGGACTAAATTTAATTGCCTTTTAATAGATAGTTTTATAAAAAAAATTGTTCCTTATCCTGTTGGAACAATTATAAAGCTTAGCAATAATAAGATTGGAAAGGTTATAGAGATAAATAAAAAATACCCATTAAGACCAAAAGTACAAATAATAAAAGAAAAATTTTTGACAAATGAAATAATAGATCTTTTATCGTCAAAGTCTATGAATATAATAATAAAGGATGTTGTTTATAATATATAAGCAACATCCTTTTTGATTTGATTTATTTTTTTAATAATTATTAGGTTGATAATTGTTATTTTCTAAAATTAGCTTTCCTATTTCTAAAAGATCTAGGTTGTTGATATTGCCATCTTGAATTATATCTGTATTATAAACTAATAATTCTTGAGAATTTGGATTTTTATTTAGATGTCTAGCATCAATTCCTAAATCAAGTAGTGTAAATTCTCCACTTTTATTAACATCTAATAATTCAGATTCTTCTATTATTATAGTAGTTTCTCCACATTCATTTTCTGTTAACTCTTTTTCCATTTCAATTCCATCTGTAACTCGTCCTTTATTAATATTAACTAAAGCTTCTCCTACATCGATTCCCTTGAATTTTAATTTTAATAATATTTCTTTTTCTTTAATTATATATGATTCACCTTGACTTGCAATTATAAACCTTAATTCACCATCATTTTTTAAATCTTTAACTAATTTCATTCCAGGAATTTCTTCACTACCTAAGTATTCTAATTTTTCACTATCATAGTTAATTCTTATATCTTCAGCTGTTATATCATTGATATTATCTATAGTTAAATTAACATTTACATCTTCATTTAACTTTATTACACTTTTTTCTGGCTCTACATCTAAAACTTTATTGTAAAAAGAATTATCGTAATCTAATACTTCCCCATTTCTTATTTGAAAAGCATCAAAACCGTAGTATGATTTACCTCCATAATTTCCATAATATTCTCCAAATTTTATACTAACATTATGTACTTTGTTTTCTAAATCTTCTTTTTTATATCCTAAACTAACACTATTATAAGTTCCATAAGTTCTAAATTTTTCAGTTTTTCCATCTATCGTAACTATATACTCAGCATTATTGCTACTTCCTTCAAAGATGATTCTTAAACCATCACCTTTAAATGTAAATCTTAATTCTTGTTTAGCTACTTGATCTTCATCTAATACTATAAATTGTTCTGCTGCTTGTCTACTCCACTGACCATCACCGATATTTAAAACCTTATCTTCATTATCTGGAACTAACCAATCCCAACCTTCTTCATTATAAGTAACATAATCACCAATTTCAATTGCAAATGCCTTTTCTTTGCTTATAATAAATATGCAAATAAAAAAAGTTAGTGCAATTAAATTTTTTGAAATATTTTTCTTAAGCATAAAATCTCCCCTTTTAGTTATATTTTTAATCTATTTTATTCTAACACTAATTTATTTATAATTCTTCCTTTTTATACAAATTAAACCCTTAGAACTATATATAAAAAAGATGTTGTTTATAATATATAAGCAACATCCTTTTTGATTTGATTTATTTTTTTATATAAATTCATTATTAAATTGAATGTTTGAATTTTTCCTTAAAATCATTTTGGATTTCTAATAATTTATTAGTGCCATCTATTCTTTCTTGTCTTGCTTTTTCTTCTATTTGTTTAGTTTCTTCAATTCCCTTAGTTATAGTTTCCCATGTTTTTGTTAAAGTTTCTATTTTTATTGAAGAACCTGATGATAATTCTGCTATTGTTTTTGATTGCATTGCAGTATTTTGAGCATTTTTCATAAGTAATTCATTAGTTTTTTGATCTAATGCAGCAAGTGCATCAGCTTGATTTTTTTGTCTTTTTAAAGTAATAGCTTGAATAAGACTTTGCTTAAATACAGGGATAGTAACTATAAAGGCTGAGTTTATTTTTCGAACAAGGTTATAATTACCCTTTTGTATGACTTTTATCTGTGGCATAGTTTGAAGTGATACATTTTTAGCTAACTG
Organism: Peptostreptococcaceae bacterium; assembly: GCA_025210335.1. Classification (GTDB taxonomy): domain Bacteria; phylum Bacillota; class Clostridia; order Peptostreptococcales; family Peptostreptococcaceae; genus JAOARY01. The sequence goes on from JAOARY010000075.1 coordinate 25,804, forward strand.
TAAATCAAATACTCTTTGTCCTATGATATCTTTGACTTCATTTGCTCTTTGTAATTTTATATCCTTTAATTCATCGGTGCTTGAATTTAATAATCCTATTTCATTATCTATTCTTTGAATTAGTAAATCTCCAGCTAATATATGTTTTTGTAGAACTTTAAAATATTCCATGTTTTTAACTAACATTTCTTCTAAGGTATTATTTGATTTTTTTATTTCATTTTCATATTCTTTTAATTTTACATAAACACTATCCATTTGAGTTCCCATTGTATTATATTTATTAAATAAATGCTCAATAGAATTTTTTGTTTTATTAAAAATTTTACTTAGTAAACTAGGTTTTTTTTCAGCAAAATCATCAGCATCAAATTTATCCATAATCTTATTTAATTCCAAAAGTAATGATGAAGAGCTTTCAATATTTGTACTTTTTATATTATCTAAGATTCTATCTGCAAATTTTGATATTTCATTTGCTGTTTCACTACCAAAAGACATAACATTTTCAACATTAGATAAATCTACTTGGTTTGCAAGTACTTCAATATCCCTAGATGCTTTTATTTCATTTGTAACATCCTTTTCAATTTCAACAATACTTCTTTCATCTTTGTTTAAATCAATTATATCGCTCATAAATTCACTTCCTTTTAGTTTTTATTATATTAGAAAAAATCACTACCAAAAAAATTTTTAAAAAAGGATTTTTTCTTTTTAGGACTAGATAGATTTTTAAATGAATAATCATGTTTAAAATCTTCTAATTTAAATGTTGTAAAATAATTTGTATTTATTATATGTTCTATATTATTATATCCAGTTGGAGTAATTATAATAATATCAAAACCATAAAGGTATAAAAATGCTATTATTATACTATCAACTATATTAAACATTTCTTCCTTTGAATCATAAATCATCAATTTTGGTATATAAAATGGATAATCATATTTTTGTATCAAAGATAGAATATTCTTGTCTAAATTAAGGATTGTAAGCAAAATTCGTTTTCTCAATTTTAAATCCATATCTCTATTTAATATATTTTTTTCATAAATTTCATTAATTTTATCAATTATATTATTTTGTATGCTATTTGATAGATGATTATAATTATAAAGATTATGTTTAAAAAGATTTTCTCGTATAATATTCATATTAGCATCAAATACATTTCCTATTATATATTCATTTCCAGAAGAATATTTAATATTATTAAAAGGAATATCGTCATAAAATACTGTATTTTTTAAATTTATAATATTTAATATATCCTTATTATAAGATTCCAAATCTTCTTTGACTCCACTTATTTTTGCAAATATATTTGGAATATAGATATTTTTTTGATTGTATTTAAAACCATCTCTTATTCGCGCATCTTCTTTTAGTAATATATTTAATTCATCGTAAGTTGTTTTTAGTGAAAGTGGGATTATTTTATGTTTTTCAAACTGCCAAGGTCGAAACATATTTGTTTCTTCATTGAATAAAATTTCTTTAATTTCTTCATGTGCTTTAAATGCGTGAGTTTCTTCTCTTTTAAATATTTCCTCTTTAGGATAGTTTGTGATATTTACTTCTCTATCATATTCTTTTAAATAAGATGATTTTTTTATAAATTCAAAATCTAAATCTTTAATAGGATTTATATAAATCATATCAAATCCTATTTTTGAAAGATAATATATGAAATAAGCTTCATGTTTTTTTATATTACCAAAATAAATGGCTTTTGGATTGTGGATTTTATAATCTGTTTTTTCATATAAATTAAACCCATATGCTTTGATCCAATATATAAATTTTACCAAGAAATTTTTCATCATGTTTATATTGGCACTTTCGTTTTTTATATATTCATTAATTATTTCTAAAAAAGATAAGTAAAGAGTATTAAATATAAGTTCATCTTTTGTATTTAAATATTTTATTAAGATTTCTTTAATGCTGTTAAGATTATTAAAATCCATATATTTATCAAATAAGTTTTTTAGATTATTAAGTTCTATATTATTTGGAAGTTCGATTTTATTATCAAAAACTACATAAGCTAAATTGGAATAATTTAAGTTATCTTTAAGTAAGTGCAATGAGTTAGAATAATCAATTTTATCATTTTCTGTTTTTATAATTCGTAGAAAATAATTAGATATCAATACATCTTTATTAAAGACATATTCACTTCTATTTTTTAGTTCTAAAAATATATCTTTTTTAAAATCAAAAGAATTTTTATAGCTATTTTGTATTCTATTTTCAAATAAATTATTTTCTGATATTAAAGCTGTATTTTTTAAATTTAAAGCTTTAACATCATTTTGCTTATTATCTTTGATTTTATTTCTTTTTATTCTATCCAAAGATATATTTACATTATTATTATTATTATTGATAGTTTCAATATTAGAGTTTGTATGATTAGAAATTTTAAAATTATTTTGAATTTGAGTATCTTTAGAGTTACCTTTGTTTAAAGTTTTTGAATTTGTATCAAATAGTTCATTTTCTATATCTTTAAAAATATTATAAAAATTTATATCATGATTTTTATTTTCCATTAATATAGAATGTAAATCGAAATTTGAAAGTTTTAAATCTTTTGCATCATTAAAATACAAAATATCATTTTCAAGTAGACATAAAAGATAGATAAAATATTCTTGATATTTAGTGTGATTCAAAAAAATAATTTTAGAAGGATGATCTAAGTTTTTATGTTTTAAATCATGCTCATAATCTATTTTTTTAAACCAGTAAATAATATGAGCCAAGAAGTTTATATAAATAGTTTTACTTAGATTTTTATGATTTTTTATAAATAATAAAAGAACTGTTCTTAAATTTATATCTATACTATCTATATTTATAATATTTTTTATATCTCTAGCTATATCTGTTATTTTATCTAAGGATGAATAATTATCATCTATTTTTTCTTTTAAAAAAGAAACTACATCCATTGGAATTTTATTATCCAAATTGTATATAATTTTATATTCTAAATTTCTTATTTTTAATCTATATACAAAGTCTTTCAGTAATTTTTGTAAATTTTGTTTATCATCAAAACCAATATATCTAAGCAGATAGACTGCATTTTTTTGAGTTTTTTTTGGTCTTTTATTTTGTGCTAAAAATATATCTGCAAATATATTTTTGCTATCTAAAAATTCAACTGCCATAGAAATTCCTCCAAATCTTAAAAGGTAAAAGAATTATATTTATTTTATTTTAAAACAAACAAAAAAGAAAGGTTTAAATATTTAAAATTTTTTTAATTTCTTTTTTATTTAGTTTTATATTTTTTTTGGTATCAACTAAAAAAGTTCTTTTTAATATTTATACCACAAATATTAAAAAGAACTTTACTTTATTTTAAATCAAAAAATTCATCTATTATTTTTTCGCAAAGACGTTTTTGGGCATGTGCTTGTGCACTTAGCATTATTACTATTAAAAATAATTCAGCTAAAGTTTTTTCTTTTTTATCATTTTCTTCTATATTCTTAGTTTTTTCTTTTATTATATTATATTTTTTAGTTATGTCATTTTCAAAATTTTCAAATGTAACTTTTTTTAAATCCGAGAATATAGAATAGATATCTTCTAAAGGTATCAAATCATCATCTGTTGTCGACATATCATTTAATACTGGTTCGATGAGACTTTTAATATCATCTAATGAAAGTATTTGTTTTAGATAATAAACAATTAGCATCAAAATCATATGGTCTTTAGAATATTTTTTCTTATTAGGAGGCATTAAAAGCCCTTGTTTTGTGTAATTATTAATCATTGTTTTTGTAAGGATTTTTTCTTTTTCATTTCTTTTTAAATGCGAGAGTTTATCATCCATAAATGATGTTACTTGTTCCATGTAAAGATCCATATTAGGAATCTCTTTTAAATCTATGTTTTCATTTAGCGACATCTCGCTTATTATATTTAGTAATTTATTTAATTCCATCATATTCACCTCATATTTATATTATATAGTATTAAAAACTACGTGTAAACATTTTGTAACTAAATAATATAGTTTGCTTAGTAAAAAAGAGATAAACTAAGAAAAAAGGAGAAAAATAATGAAAAATAGATTTAATAGGAATATACGCCTATTGCAACTTTGAAAAACTGGTGATATTATATTGATAAATCAATAAGTGGTTTTCGAAACTACATAAACAAATATCGATATAGTCTTAAAGTAGCATCTTTATAAAAATTAAAATAATTAATATGAATTTAAGGTAATTTTAATTTTTATTAATTATAATGATTAGGTAAATATAATATTTTTTTAATCTATTTTGGGTAGATATATAAAGATGTTATAGACTAATAATTAGGAGGTTTATATGTTTGGATTCATTAACAATTTGCCTTTAGCAATTGTGACTTTGATACTTATGTCATATGTTGTTAGTAAGGCATCAGACAAATTAGGTGATGTATTACATATATTAGGGCTAAAACTTAATATACCAACATCGGTTAGGGGAGCAACATTTGATGCGATAAGTTCATCTTTCCCAGAGTTTTCAACAGCAATGATAGCAGTTTTATTTTATGGTAAGTTTTCAGATGTTGGTTTACCAACAGTTTCAGGATCTGCAGTATTTAATATTTTATTAATACCAATGGCAAGTATATTAGCTTATAAAGGTGTTAGTTTAACAGTTAAAGTCGATAAGAAGGTGACATTAAGAGATTCATTCTTTTATTTGCTTTCAATAGGTGCGTTGGCAATATTTACTTATCTAGGAAATTATAATTATATATCAGGTCTTATTTTATTAGGAATATATACAATGTATATAGTTGTACTTTATTTACAAACTAAAAAATACAGATCAGATAAAGCAGCTTCAGATGAAGAAGATGAGGAAATTGAAGAAGATATGTCTTATACTAAGATTATATTTTGGTCAGCGTTAACAATTGGAGCTATTTGGTTTAGTATTGATGCTATTATCCAATCTGCAATAGTTGTATCAGCTAGCTTAAATATTCCTGAGTTTATTGTTTCAGTAATTATATTAGCAGCTTGTACTTCAATACCAGATACACTTTTATCAGTAAAATCATCACGTAGAGGTGATGTTGATGGAGCTGTATCAAATGCGATTGGTTCTAATATATTTGATATATGCGTTTGTTTAGGATTCCCAATGCTTTTAGCAGGATCAGAAGGTATGGCTGCTAATTTTACTCAAAATATAGGAGTTTTGGCATTCGTTGTACTATCAATGTTGACAACTGGTGGACTATTACTTAAGAAAGATGGAGTTCACAAAAAAGATGCTTATTTAATGCTTGGAGTTTATATACTATTTATAGGATATATAGGTGCAAAAGCTTTAGGTATAGTGATGTAATAACAATTTATTATAAAAAATTTAAAGGAGTGAATAATTCATGGCTATAAGTTTACAAAAAGGACAAAAGGTAGATTTAACAAAGACTAACCCAGGAATCAAAAATGTAATTGCAGGTTTAGGATGGGATACTAATAAGTATGATGGTGGACATGATTTTGACTTAGATACAGCAGCGTTTTTAGTTTCTGAAAGCGGAAAGGTATCTTCGGATGCTGACTTTGTATTTTATAATAATTTAAAACATCCTTCAGCTTCTGTTACGCATTTAGGAGATAATAGAACTGGAGAAGGTGAAGGTGATGATGAACAAATCAAAATAGAATTAGATAAAGTACCAGCAGAAGTTTCAAAGATTGCATTTACAGTTACAATTCATGATGCAGCAGCTAGAAATCAAAATTTTGGTCAAGTAACTAATGCTTTTATAAGAATAGTAAATGAAGAAAATAATGAAGAATTAATCAGATATGATTTATCAGAAGATTTCTCTGTTGAAACAGCAGTTGTTGTTGGAGAGTTATATAGACATGGTGCAGAGTGGAAATTTAGTGCAATAGGAAGTGGATTTGAAGGCGGACTTGCTGCTCTTTGTGGAAACTTTGGAATCAGTGTAGGTTAATAAATATAAAAGATAGAAAAATTATTTTAAAATTCTTTATAAATGTTGATTGATATCAACCATAATAAGTAGAGCTTTTGCTCTACTTATTTTTAAAAATTAAATATTTTAAAAATTTGAAAGATATAATTAATAGGGAGGAATTATAATGGCTATAAATTTGGTAAAAGGACAAAAAATCAATCTATCAAAGGAAGATCCATCACTAAAAACAGCTCTTATAGGTCTTGGATGGGATATTAAAAGATATGATGGAGGATATGATTTTGACTTAGATGCATCAGCATTTTTAGTTGGAACAAATAATAAAGTTAATAATGATTATGATTTTATATTCTATAATAATTTAAAACATCCTTCAGAATCAGTAATACATACAGGGGATAATAGAACTGGAGAAGGTGAAGGCGATGACGAACAAGTTATTATAGACTTTACAAAAGTTCCAGATGACATAGGTAAGATTGCAATAACTGTTACAATTCATGATGCAAAAACAAGAGCTCAAAATTTTGGTCAAGTTGCAAATGCTTTTGTAAGACTTGAAAATATGGATAGTTCACAAGAAGTATTAAGATATGATTTATCAGAAGATTTTTCTGTTGAAACTGCAATTGTTGTTTGTGAGATTTACAAAAACAATGGTGAGTGGAAATTTAGTGCAATAGGAAGTGGTTTTGAAGGTGGTCTAGCTGCACTTTGTAATAATTATGGACTTGATGTTGAGTAAATTTAAGTAGAAATTAAGGGGGAAGTAAAATGGCTATAAATTTAACTAAGGGACAAAGAATAAGTCTTACTAAAGAAACTAATGGATTATCTAATCTAAGAATAGGTTTAGGATGGGATCCTGCTGAACAAAAACAAGGTTTTTTAGGTGCTTTATTAAAAGGAAGTACTAATATAGATTGTGATGCTTCAATTCTTATGCTTGATTCAAATGGTAAGATAAGAACGAAGGAGAATGTAATTTATTTTGGAAATTTAAGAAGTTCCAATGAATCGGTTATTCATATGGGTGATAATCTAACTGGTGAAGGTGAAGGTGATGATGAACAAATTTTAATTGATTTAAATAAAATCCCTTCTGATATAGATAAGCTTGTATTTGTTGTAAATATATATGATTGTAAAAAGAGAAATCAACATTTTGGAATGATAAAAAATGCTTATATAAGAGTTATGGATTCTTCTAATAATAATGAACTTTTAAGATATAATTTAACAGATTCTTATTCAAATATGACGGCTTTAACTGTTGCTGAGATATATAGACATGGTCAAGAATGGAAATTTGCAGCTGTTGGCGAAGGTACAAATGATGTATCTTTAAGTAATATTGTAAGAAAGTTTAATTAATATAAATTCAAATATATAGATACACATAAATATAATTTTGTGTTGAAATAAAAATTTTGACACAAAATTATATTTTTTATTTGTAAGACTAATTAATTTGGATTAATTAAATTGATGAGAATTATTAGTATCAAATGATTAGTATTTAAATTTTCTAAAAAATATTTAAATATTAATCATTTGGTATTAGTACTTTTACTGGACTTCTAAAAAGTCAGAATTTTATTATATTTATGTGCGAATAGAAAAAGGAGGACAAAATGAAACTTTATGGTCATTTGACTAAAGAAAAGATGAATGAAATTTTTTATAAAGAACCTAATTTTATAGATTTAGATACTGATTTTGAATTTTTAAAATATTCTCTTGGAGCGACTCTTTATATACCAGCTGTCAAGACAGATTTTTATAAATACATATTGGAATATAAAAATTTACTTAGTGTGGTTTTATGTTTAGAGGATGCAATAAATGATTCGAGTTTGGATGAAGCACAGAAGAATTTATTTTATAATCTAAAAAAATTAAGAGAAAACAAAATAAAATCAATTCCTAAAATTTTTATAAGAGTAAGAAATTCAAAACATTTGCTTGATATAAAAAATGAAATTATAGAAAATAAAGATATGATAATGGGTTTTGTATTCCCTAAGTTTAGTTTAAAATCTGCAAAGAATTATTTTGATGCGTTAGATTCAATAATAAAAGAATCCAACAAAGATTTTTTTTGTATGCCCATATTTGAATGTGATGAACTTATTTATAAAGAAAATAGAATTAATGAGCTTAGTAATTTGAAAAAAATAATTGATCAAAATAAAATGCGAGTACTTAATATTAGAGTTGGTGGAACAGATTTTTCAAGCAATTATTCGATTAGAAGACCAAAAGAACTCACTATTTATGATATGCTAGTTGTAAAGGATGTAATTTGTGATATTTTAAATTTCTTTTTAAGAAAAGAAGATGATTATGTGGTATCAGGTCCTGTATTTGAATATTTTTCATCGGGAGACAGAGTTATGAAGCCAAAAATAAGACAAACTCCTTTTATCAATCATCTTGGTCAAGAAGGAATTGTAAAGAGAAAAGAACTTATAGAAAATTCTATGGATGGACTTATAAATGAAGTTATTATGGATAAGTATAATGGGATTATTGGAAAAACTATAATCCATCCGACTCATATAGATATAGTAAATTCACTTTATATAGTGAACCACGAAGAATATATGGATGCAATAGCTATTATAAATGAGAAGGAAAACGGAGTTTTAAAAAGTTGTTATAATAATAAAATGAATGAGATAAAACCACATTATAACTGGGCTAAAAAGATTTTAAAGAGAGCTTATGTATATGGTGTTTTTAATGAAGGTATTGAATATATAAATCTTATTTAAATTGGAGGGCAAAATGAAGACAAAAATTTATAATATATTAGATAAACATAGACTCAAGATAAATATCAATTTAGATGATAATGAATATAATTTCTTAGATGAAGATTTATTTAAAATTGCAGGAAGAATAAATAAAAAAAGAAGTTTTTTATTTGTAAGTACATTATTAGGAAAGCATATACCTGTAAATCCTAAACTTTCAATTGCAACAGGACGTCTTTTAGGACTTAAAATGGCTAGAGAAATTTTAGATTTCAGATCACCACTTAAAAGTATAATTGCACAGAATATAAAGGATAAGAAAATTAAAGATGAAGAGTATTATAAGATAGATCAAACAAAAATAGAATTAGAAGATAATACTTTATTCTTAGGTTTTGCTGAAACAGCAACAGCTTTAGCACATAGTGTTTTTGATGGATTTAAGGGAAATATAAGTTATATTCATACAACTAGAGATAAATTAATAGACTTGGAAAGTTTTTTACAATTTGATGAAGAACATTCTCATGCAGTTGGACATTTTTTATATTTAGAAAATGAAGATGCTTTTAAAAATGCAAAAAGAATAGTGCTTATAGATGATGAAATGACGACTGGAAGAACAGGTCTTAATTTTATAAAAGAATTAAATAAAAGATATGAAAATAAAGAATATATAATATTATCTTTACTTGATTGGAGATCAAAAAGGGATAAAGATCTTTATAAACAATTTGAAAAAGAAAATAATATAAAGATAAAAACTATAACACTTCTTAGTGGTGAAATTAAATTAGAAGTGCTAGATGATAAAAAAGCTTTAAAAGCGGAATATGCAAAAGATAATTTTGATAAAAATAAAGGTGTAAACTATATATGTTTAAATGAAGAACTTGATTTTAAAAAACATATTTATAAAAAGTCGATAGATGAAGAATATGAATTAAGTTATTTAGTTGATAGTGGTCGTTTTTTAATTGATTTTAAAAAGGAAGAAAAACTTAATGAAAAATTAAAGACTTTAGCACAAAAGCTAAAGGAGTTTAGAACTTTTGAAGATAGTTTATGCATGGGTAGCGAAGAATTTATGTATATACCTATGAAGATAGCATCTTATATGGGTGATAATATAGCTTTTCAATCAACTACACAAAGTCCTATATTTCCAATGAATAAAGAAAATTATGGTGCGAAAAATGCATTTAAATTTAAAAATTTTAAAAATCTTAGTAATACTAATTATTTTTATAATATGGATACAAATAAGTATAAGGAAGTATTTTTCTTTGTTGAAGGTGTCCAAAAATCAAGTCATCTAGATGATGTTATAAAAGAGTTAAAAAGAGCGGGATTTGAAAAAATAAATATGGTTTTGTTTACGAGTTTGAATAATTAATAGGAGGATATCAATTGTTAGATAATATAGGTTCATATAAAAGTGAAGATGTTATATTTTTATTAAAAAATATAAATGGTCTGATAAAAGAAGAAGATAATAAAACAAGAGAAGCTAAGATTCAATCAGGTGTTCATTATTCAATGATGTTACCTATTGAATACAAACCTTCTGATGAATATGTTGATTTATTTCATAAATCATTAGATAAATACAAATTAAAAATAGCATCTTATGTTAGAGATATTGCGCTCAAAATATATGATAAAAAAGATAAAAATTTAGTATTAGTGTCACTTGCAAGAGCTGGAACTCCTGCTGGAATACTTATTAAAAGATATTTAAAATATGAAAAAAATATAGATATTCCTCATTATTCAATATCGATAATAAGAGGTAGAGGATTTGATGAGAATGCGCTTAAATATATACTAAAGAATCATAAAAATGCGAATATACAATTTGTAGATGGGTGGACAGGAAAAGGTGCTATTACAAATGTATTAAAAAAAGGTGTTAAGGATTTTTATGATAAATATGATATTTTATTAGATGATTCTTTAGCTGTCATTGCAGATCCAGGAAGTTGTACTAATTTATTTGGAACTAGAAATGATTTTTTACTTCCTAGTGCTTGTTTGAATTCAACTGTTTCAGGATTGGTAAGTAGAACGGTGTTAAGAGAGGATATTATAAAAGAAAATGATTTTCACGGAGCAAGATTTTATGAAGAGTTAAAAGATGAAGATTTATCGAATTATTTTATAGATGAGATAACAAATGAATTTTCTAATCTTAAGAAAGAAAGCATAAATTTTGATATTTCAAATATAGATGTTAATTTTGAAGGACTTAAAGATGTAAATAAGATAAAAGAAGAGTTTGAAATTACTGATATTAATTTTATAAAACCAGGAGTTGGAGAAACTACAAGAGTTTTATTAAGAAGAGTTCCTGATTTAGTGCTAGTGAATAAAAATTATAAAAATCATGAAGATTTAAATCATATATATAAATTAGCAAAAGAAAAAGATATCAAAATAAAAGAATATGATTTATTTAATTATAAATGTTGTGGAATAATAAAAAATATTAAAAAAGGGAGTATATAATGATTTTTTTTAGTGATCTTGATAGAACCTTAATCTATTCTAAAAAATTTATAGCAGACGAAGAACATATTATAAGTGAATACAAAAATACAAAACCGATAACCTATATGGCAAAAGATACTTATGATTTATTAAAAATTATATCAAAAGATATTGAATTTGTACCTGTGACAACAAGAACTATGGAACAATATAGAAGAATAGAAATTTTAAATGATTTTGATTTTAAATATGCAATAACATCAAATGGTGGAAATTTGATAGTAAATGGAGAGGTTGATTTAAATTATAGATCGATGATAGAAGAAAAATTAAAATCGGTTGCAAGTTTAAAGGAAATATTAAATGATTTATTGGATATATCAAAAAAGTCTTGGTGTGAAAATATAAAAATAGCAGATGAATCTTTTATATATATGCTTGTAGATTCATTAAATGCAGATTATTCTTTAATAGAATCTAAAGAAGCTAAACTTTTAAAAAAGGGTTATAAAACAATAATTCATGGAAGAAAAGTTTATTTTATTCCAAAATGTATAAGTAAGGGGGATGCAATAGACTATATAAAAAAATTACTTAAAAAAGATTTTGTTATAAGTTCTGGAGATTCTAAGATGGATGAAGAAATGATATTTGCTTCTAATTATTTTATAGTTCCAAGACATGGAGAAATAGCAAAAACATATATTGAAAATCAAAAAAATAAGAAAAATATCCTAGTAACAAGCCATAAATATTTAAAATCTTCTTACGAAATAGTTAATACAGTAAATAAAATATTTAAAATATAATAAGTTGTATTTGAATTTTTCCCCATAAAATATATAATAGAGTTAGAGTGCTTTTTTTGAAAAATAAAAGTTTAGATTAACTTTTTTAAGGTAAATATTTATAGGTGGATTTTTGCTTTTTAATTATATTGATATATTTTTGTATCAAAATACATAGTAAGGAGAGATATAATGGGTAGTTTTGTTCCGGATATAGGTATAGATTTAGGTACCGCATCAGTATTGGTATATGTAAAAGGCAAGGGAATTGTTCTTAGAGAACCTTCTGTTGTTGCTATAAATAGAGAGACAAATAAAGTCTTGGCTGTTGGAGAAGAAGCTAGAAAAATGCTTGGTAGAACTCCAGGTAGTATTGTTGCTATAAGACCATTAAAAGAAGGTGTTATTTCTGATTATGAAGTTACAGAAAAAATGCTTAATTATTTTATATCTCGAGTTATAGGTGGTAAAAAATTATTCAAATTTTTTAAGCCTAATATAATGGTTTGTGTTCCTTCTGGTGTAACAGAAGTTGAAAAAAGAGCGGTTATTGAAGCGACTATGCAAGCTGGAGCTAGCAATGTACATGTTATAGAAGAGCCTATTGCAGCAGCTATTGGTGCTGGACTTGATATAGCAAAACCTACAGGGCATATGGTGATAGATATTGGTGGAGGAACATCAGATATAGCGGTAATATCTTTAGGTGGAGTTGTTGTAAGTACTTCTATAAAGGTTGCTGGAGATAAGTTTGATGAAGCAATTGTAAAGTATATGAGAAAGAAATATGGTTTATTAATAGGGGAAAGAACGGCTGAATCGGTTAAAATACAAATAGGAACTGCATATCCAAGAGAAGAAGAAATAACAATGGAAGTTAGAGGAAGAAACTTGGTTTCTGGACTTCCAGAAACTATAACTGTACCATCTTCAGGTATAATGGATGCATTAAATGAAAGTGTTACACAAATAGCTGATGCGGTACATTTTGTACTAGAAAAAACTTTACCAGAATTGTCGGCAGATATAAGTGATAAAGGTATTATAATGACTGGTGGAGGATCACTTTTATGGGGTTTAGATAAATTAATAGAAAAAAGAACGGGTATAAGAGTTCATATTGCAGAAGATACAATTTCTTGTGTTGCAAAAGGAACTGGAATAGCATTAAAAGGAATGAAGTTTTTAAGAAAAAAGAGATAGCAAAAAGAACTATTTAGAATAGTTCTAAAATATTATTTCTAAAAAACAAAAAATGAGTCATAATATAAAGAGGAATAAAAAAACTAATTTTAATAATTAGTTTTTTTTTATTTAAAAAATTAATTGATTATTTAAAATAAATATAAAAAATACTTAAAATAATATTTTAATGAACTGATTAATAATAATATTATACATAAATATCAGAGTGTTTTATTAAGAGATTTCCTTTTTTGCCGATGTAATATTAAAAGGTGCGTTTATTTATTTTATAATATGAAATGTATTTATAAATTTATTAAAAATTATGGAGTGATACCATGTTTAGAGGGTTGTATACAGTAACATCTGCAATGCAAACAAGTCAAAAAAAATTAGATGTAGTGTCTAATAACCTTGCGAATGCAGATACTAGAAGTTATAAAAAAGATGTTGTAGTATCAGAGGCTTTTCCAGAAAAATTGATAAGCAAGATTAATGGAAGAAATAAGCCAGAAATAAGTACAAAGCCACTTGAAGTCAAGCTACAAAAAGAAGGAGATGGCTTTAAGGCAACAACTAATAATGGTTATTTTATAGTTGCAAGTGCTATGGGTGATAGTTATAACAAAGAAATGAGATTTACAGTAGATGAACAAGGCTATTTAAAAACTTATACTAGAGATTTAGAACAAGGTTTAGATGCTAGTGCTGGCTTTTATGTACATGATGCAAACGGACAAAAGATTCAGGTTCAAAGTAAAGACCTTTCAGTTGATGCTAAAGGAAATTTATTAGATTCGGGCAATATTGTTGCAAATTTAATAACAAAACCATCACCAAAAGTTATAGGTACAATAAATGGTGGTCTTAGATTTGATAGGATAATGACTAATTTTGCTGATGGGAATTTAGAAGAAACTAATAGAACTTTAGATTTTGCTTTAAAAGGTAGCGGATTTTTTAGAGTATTTACTGAAGATGGGTATAGATATACTAGAGATGGGTCTTTTAAATTAAATGATCAAGGACAACTTGTTACCAAAGATGGTGATTTGGTTTTAGGACAAAAAATAGATAGTTTTAATGGAGAACAATGGAGAATCGCAGATGTTAGTACAACTAATATTGATTCAGATAATCTTCAACCAATAGTATTAGCAGATGAAGATAATAATACTACTGGAGAGTTTAAGTTAAAAGAAAATGGTGAGATTTATATAGGTGATGAACTTAGAGGTAAGTTAGATATTGTAAATATGGAAAATACAAATACTCTTAGAAAACAAGGAGATAATATGTATTTTGTAGAAGGAGAGCCTGAATTTAAAGAGTTTGATGGTAAAGTTGTTACTGGATTCTTAGAAGGTTCGAATGTTATAAGAATCAGAGAAGTTATTGAAATGACTACATTACTTAGAAGTTTTGATACAAATCAAAGAGTTGTAAAAGCTTATGATGAAATGATGAATAAAGCTGTTAACAATATAGGAAAAGTTTAGGGAGGTATCTTTATGAGAGCATTATGGACTGCTGCAAGTGGAATGCAAACACAACAAATGAAGATTGATAATATTTCAAATAATTTAGCAAATGTAAACACTACAGGATATAAAAAACAAAGAGTTGAATTTAAGGATTTATTATATGAAACAGTTAAAAAGCCAAACGCAACAGAGGGCGAAGGTGGTTCTCCAGTTAACTTACAAATAGGACATGGGGTAACTGCTTCTGGTACAAGTAGAGATTTTACAGTAGGCGGACCAGAAAGAACTGATAAAGCAACAGATATGATGATTGATGGTAAAGGGTTCTTTGTTATAGAAGATCAAAATGAAAATAGATATTATACAAGAGATGGTTCATTTAAATGGAGTATAGATGGAGATACAAAAAGACTTGTAACTACTGAAGGTTATACTGTTTTAAGTGAAGATGAATCACCAATAGAGTTTGATGGTGAAGCAGAAGATGTTAAAGTTAATGAAGATGGATATATAAGCTATAAAGATGAAGATGGTGAAGCTGTTGAAATAGGAAGAATAATGCTTGCTAACTTTTTAAATCCAGATGGCTTACAAGCAGAAGGAAATAATTTACTTACAAAAACAGCTGCTGCTGGAGAAGAAATAATTTTAGAAGATGAAAATAGAGGTTCTAAAATCAAACAAGGTTTCTTAGAAGGTTCAAATGTACAACTTGTAGATGAAATGATCAAGCTTATAGTTGCACAAAGAGCTTATGATACAAACTCAAAATCTATTCAAACAGTAGATGAAATGATGCAAACTACAAATAACTTAAGAAGATAAGTTTAAAGGTGGGATAATATGCAAATTTCTAATTCTTATAATAAAGCAATGGTTAGTAGCCAAAGTTCAAAAACTAGTGATTTGAACAAATTAAAAAATAAGACTAAAAACATGACTGAAGATAAACAAGCAATGGAAGCTTTTAAGGCTTTTGAAGGAGAATTTTTAAAGATAATGTTTAAAAATATGCAAAAAACTTTAGATGATTCAAATTCAATAATTCCTAAATCATCTGGAACAAAGATGATGGAAGATATGTATTATGAATCATTAGCTGAAGAAAGTTCAAAAGGTTCAGGAATGGGTCTAGCAAAAATGCTTTATGAACAATATGAAAAAGAAAAAGCTAATAGAGTTAATAATGAAGATGAATAAATAAAAGGGCTTGTGCCCTTTTATTTTTTTGATATGATATAATAAATTAATGCAAAAAATAATAAAAATATTTGGGAGGCAATTATGTTAAATATTGATGAAATAAAAAAGATTATACCACATAGATATCCATTTTTATTGGTGGATAAAATAATAGAAATGGAAGAAGGTAAAAGAGCTGTTGGAATTAAAAATGTAACGGCTAATGAAGAATTTTTTAATGGTCATTTTCCAGAATATCCAGTTATGCCAGGAGTTTTAATTGTGGAAGCATTAGCTCAAGTTGGTGCAGTTTCGATGCTTAGTATAGAAGAAAATAAAGGCAAGCTTGGAATGTTTGCTGGTATAGATAAAGTTAGATTTAAAAGAGAAGTAAGACCTGGAGATACATTAAGATTAGAAGTTGAACTTATAAGTGTAAGAAGAAGTATAGGAAAAGCAAGTGCAAAAGCATTTGTTGGAGAAGAATTAGCTTGTAGTGGAGAGCTTATGTTTGCCCTTGTTGATAAACAAAAATAATATTTAAATTTTAGAATAAATTAATTTTATTTGTGGTATATATAAACAGTATATAAAAAAGGCATAGGGAGGATTACTTAATGGATTATAAAAAAATATATAAAAAATGGTTGGAAGAACCTTGTTTTGATGAACAGACAAAAGAAGAGTTATTATCTATTAAGAATGATGAGAAGGAAATAGAAGATAGATTTTATAAAGAATTAGAATTTGGTACAGGTGGATTAAGAGGAATTATTGGTGCAGGAACTAACAGAATGAACAAATACACAATTAAAAAAGCAACTTATGGTTTTGCTAATTTCTTAAAAAAGCAAAATAAAGATTTGGCTAGAGGTGTTGTGATAGCACATGATTCAAGACGTAAATCAAGAGAATTTACAATAGAAGCAGCAAAGACTTTAGCTGCTTGCAATATAAAAACTTATATATTTGATGATTTAAGAGCTACACCAATACTTTCATTTGCAGTTAGAGAATTAAAGGCATTAGGTGGAATTGTTATAACAGCAAGTCATAATCCTAAGGAATATAACGGCTTTAAAGCTTATTTTGATGATGGAGGACAGTTAGTTCCAAAAATCGCAAATGAAGTTATAAAAGAAGTTAGTGATATTCATGATTTTTCTAAGATTCCAACAATAGAATATGAAGAAGCTGTATCAAAAAATCTAATAGAAGTATTGGATTCTAATATAGATGATAAATTTATAGAAATAATAAAGGGTCAGTCTTTAAATCAAAAGATGATAAAAGAGGTCTCAAAAGATTTTAAAATAGTTTATACACCTCTTCATGGAACTGGAAATAAACCAGTTAGAAGAGTCTTAGATGAGCTTGGATTTGAAAATGTATATGTTGTTGAAGAACAAGCAGTAGCAGATCCAGAATTTTCAACAGTTTCTTACCCAAATCCAGAAGATCCAAAAGCTTTTGAATTGGCTATAAAATTAGCTAAAAAAATCGATGCAAACCTTATAATTGGAACAGATCCAGATTGTGATAGAGTGGGAGCTCTTGTGAAAAATGATAAGGATGAATATGAAGTTTTAAGTGGAAACCAAACAGGTGGATTGCTTTTAGATTATATTTTATATAATAAAAAAGAACAAAATACTTTGGCTAAAAATGGAATCATAATAAAAACAATAGTTACATCAAGACTTGGAGAGGTTGTTGCTAAAGAGTATGGTGTTGATTATTTGGATACATTAACAGGATTTAAATTCATAGGTGAAAAAATAGAGAAATTTGAAGAAACTAAAGAAAAAGATTATATATTTGGTTATGAAGAAAGTTTTGGTTATTTAGCTGGAAAACATGCTAGAGATAAAGATGGTGTTGTTGCAGCTATGCTTATTGCAGAAATGGCAGCCTATTATCATTCAAAAGGAAAAACTTTATATGATGCACTTATGGATTTATATAAAAGAGTTGGATATTTTAAAGAGGATTTAAAATCGATAACTTTAAAAGGTAAAGAGGGCAGTGAAAAAATACAAGAACTTATGGAATATTTTAGACATAATAAAATGGATCAAATATCAAATATCAATGTAAAAGAATTAATTGACTATTCTAAAGGTGTTTTAGATTTACCAAAATCAAATGTTTTAAAATATGAATTAGAAGATAATTCTTGGTTTGCAATAAGACCTTCAGGAACAGAGCCTAAGATTAAGTTTTATTTTTCAGTAACAGATAAAAATCTTTTAGATACTGATAATAAATTAAAATCAGTTGTTTCATTTGTAATGGATAAAGTTGATACATTTTTAAATTAATTTAAAATATAATATTATAAAAACCTATGAATTAGTATAAATTGATTATTTCATAGGTTTTTTATTGTATAATTTCAAAATTTAAAATATTATATTCTTATGAATAAATAATATGAATTTTTAGATTTAAAAATTAAAAGGAGTGTTTTATGCATTTATTAACTAGTTTTAATCAAGTTCTTGTTATACTTATGTTGGTTTTTGTTGGCTATATTGCAAATAAGAAAAATATGATAGATATAAATATGGAAAAAAAATTATCTACCATGGTTTTGTACATATTTTTACCTTCTATGATAATAAAGGCTATGAATTATAAATTTTCAAAGGAACTTATGAATAATTCTTTAAAATTGCTTTTTATTTCTATTATCATTTATTTTATAGCAATTATATTTTCTTATTTTGTTGTAAAAATAATGAATATTGAGGATAAGAAAAAAGATATTATCCAGTATATCTTGATATTTCCGAATGTTGGATTTATGGGATATCCTATTGTAGATATATTATATAAAGATTTAGGAATTTTTTATACTGCATTTTTTAATATGCCATTTAATTTACTTTGCTGGACAATAGGAATACATATAATGAGCCGACATTATAAAACAAATAGTAAATTAGATTTGAAAAAAATATTCTTAAATCCCGGATTTATAGCAATTATGATTGGATATACCTTGTTTTTAACAGGAATTAAGCTTCCATTTTTTGTAGACAAAACATTATCATTATTAGGTCCTTGTACTACACCTATTTCAATGATAGTAATAGGTTCTTCTATTTCTCGTGTTGATTTTATATCTATATTCAAAGATAAAGCTTTATTAAATATATCTTTTTTAAGATTGATTTTAATTCCTATATTTATATTTATTGTACTCAAATTAATAGGATTAAAAGGTATTATGCTTGGAATACCAACAATTATAATGTCTATGCCGGCGGCAGCTAATACAGTTATATTTGCAAATAAATTTAATAATGATGATTTATTTGCTTCAAAGGGTGTAGTTTTAAGTACTTTAATTTCAATAATAACAATACCTATTATAATGTCTTTAGTTTCATTAATTTAACGATAAAAAAGCTAGGAAATTTTAAATTTCCTAGCTTTTTTATTGTTAAATTAAATGTGAAATATTTAAAACTATTATTCCTGCTATAATATTACCGATTAATATACAAGGAACAGCTATCTTAAGTCTTATATCTAAAATTGATGCAACCATAGAACCTGTCCATGCACCAGTTGAAGGGACAGGTATAGCTACTAATAATATAAGACCTATTATTTTTGATTTTTTTAATTTTTTAGCCTTTTTAAGAACTCTATTTTTTTGATACAAAACTAGTTTTTCTAAAAATTTTATTTTTTCAAATCTGTGAATTAGTTTTTTAAATAGTATTATTAAAAAGGGACTTGGTAAGGTTGAACCTATAACGCTTAAAACTAAAACTTCATAAGGATTCATGCTGTACGTAAGAATACCTACAGGAATAGCTCCACGTAATTCGATTATTGGTAGTGCAGATATAATTAACAAAGTGATTTCTTTAGTTATAAAAAACATACACACATCTCCATAAATAATATTGATGATTAATCATCCTATATTAAAATTATAACAGATTTGAAATATTTTAAACATTAAAAATTAATTAAATTCTATAATATAATTTTAAACATTTTGTAAGCTTTGAATATATTTTTTGAGTTAAAATAAATAATAGAAACGAATAAAACTAATTTAAATTTGATATAATAATATTTTGAAATATAAAAAATGAAAAGAGGTAGTCATGAGAAAGATTTTAGGAAGTTTAAGAAAAGCATGTGAAGATTATAATATGATAGAAGATGGTGATAGAATTGCTGTTGGATTTTCAGGAGGAAAAGATAGTGTAGCACTTATTTATGCTCTTAATTTATATAAAAGATTTTCAAAACAAAAATTTGAATTAGAAGTAGTAAGTGTAGATCCTGGTTTTTCTAATATGGATTTTACTAAGGCTAAGGAATTTATAGAAGAGCTGGGTCTTAAATATACTATATTAGAGACTCAAATAGCAAAGATTGTTTTTGATGAAAGAAAAGAAAAAAATCCATGTGCCCTTTGTGCAAAGATGAGAAAAGGTGCTATAAATGAGTGGGCGAAAAAAAATAATGTAAATAAAATAGCATTTGGTCATCATCTGGATGATTCAATAGCTACTTTGCTTATGAGTATGTTTTATGAGGGTAGAGTATCTACCTTTAAACCAGTAACTTATTTGGATAGAATGGATATCACACTTATAAGACCATTTATATATGTACTTGAAGATAGCATTATAGATAGTGTTAAAGACCTTAACTTACCTGTTACTAAAAGTCCTTGTCCAGTAGATAAAAGAACAAAAAGAGAGTATGCAAATGATTTAGTTAAAAAGTTTTCAGGTGAAATTCCTCATTTTAGAAAGAGAATGCTTAGCGCTTTACAAAATAAAGAGCAATTACAACTTTGGTTTTAAAGGAGATGATTTAGTGAAAATTCTTATTGAAAGAGCTAAAGATAATAATTTGACTTGTAAAATTAAAGATAATGAAGGGAAAATAACGTATATATATTCTAAATATAGACCTAAAAATATAAAAAAAATTGAATTGAAAAAAGAAAAAAATTATCTGATTTTAGGTTTAGGATTAGGTTATGAAGTTTATTTTGTAGCTAAAAATACAGATGCAAAGGTATATGTTATAGAACCAAATAAAGATTTTTACGATATAATATCAAGTCAAGATGATTTAAATTCAATATTTGATTTAAGTAATATTTCCTATGTTTTTGGAAATGATTTTGAAAAATTGTCAAATTTAGATGGATTTGAAATCATAATAAATCAAAATTTAACTCTTTATAATAGGGAATTTTATGAAAATGTTATCAGTAGTATAAATAATAAAAAGAAACATGTTAAGAGCAGAGAAAAAATTGTTTTGTTGGATAATTATAATATAATTGAAGATTGTAAGGAAGCTTTATTGAATTTAGATTATGATGTTGATATAATTTCTTACAATTCAAATGTGGATAAATTTAGATTGACTGTGCTAAAATCTAATCCCAAATATATGATTTCTATAAATTTTAATCCTATAATTTCTAAAGTTTGTGCTGATTTAAATATTAAATATATATCTTGGTGTGTAGATACACCTTTATATACTATTTTTAAAAAGGAAATAATGAATAAAAATAATTATATATTTTTGTATGATAAAGTTGTTGTTAATAATTTTAGAAATAAAGGAATAAAAAATATATATTATATGCCAGTAGCAGTTAATTGTGATAGACTTGATAATATTGAAATTACAGATATAGAAAAGAATTTATATAGTTCGGATATAAGCTTTATTGCTAATTTGACTTTAAGTGAATATAGATTATATATAAAAAATTATTTATCAGATAAGACAAGTAGTATTATTGATGAAATTTTTGAGATACAAAATAATGAGATACAAAAATTTCATATAAAAGATCATTGCACTATGGAATTGATTAATAGGATAGAAGCTGAATCTAATTACAAAATAGAATCGGATGATTTTTTAAAAAGAGAAGAGAAATTAGCGTTTTTATTAGGTAGAGAACAGTCTTTTATTGAAAGAATAAATTATATAAATAAAATAGAAATGAATTTTTCTAATAAAGATTTTAAGGTTTTTGGTAATGATGTTTGGAGTGGCTATACAAAAAATTATTGTGGTCATGTAGATTATTATAAAGATATGCCAAAAGTAATGCAATTATCAAAAATAAATCTAAATATAGCAAGAACTTTTGTTGAAGGTGGATTGCCAATAAGAATTTTTGATGTTTTAGGTTCTAAAGGTTTTTTAGTTACTAATTATAAAGGAGGGCTCTTAGATAATTTTAATATAAATAAAGATTTTGTAGTATATAGAGATTTAAAAGATTTAATTGAAATAATAGATTATTATTTAGAGCATGATAATGAAAGAATTGAAATAGCAAGAAATGGTTATGAGAAAGTAAAAGAGCATCATAATTATGAAAAAAGATTAAAATCGATAATGAAAATAGTAAACTCTTAAAGACATATAAACAAGAGGGGTGGTTGAAATTGAAAAAAATATCAAAAAAAATATTTTTTATATTTGTTTTTTCATGTTTTATGATTAATATTAGTTTTGCAAATGAAATAATATTAAGAAAAAATGAACTTAAATTAAGTGATGATTTAAACTTTATAAAAATAGATAAGGTTAAAGATAATAAAGCTTATGGAATCAATATATTAGAATTTGATTTTGAAGATTATATTGATGATTTAGAATTATTTTTTAACAAAAATGGTTTTGAAGAAAGAAAAATAATATCAGAAATAAATGAAGATGGCGATTATATAGCTCTTATAAATGGAGATTTATTTAGTATGGAGGAAAAATCTTTTTCTATAGGTCCTATGATTAAAGACTCTAAGATTTTATCAACACCTCATTATAAAGACGATATATATGCAAGTTTTTTTCTAAATGAAAAGGAATTTTTAATGGATTATATTATAGCTAGTCCTTCTATTTTCAATAAAGAAAAAGATAAAGAATTAGATATTAATGCAATAAATAAACCAAGTCAATATTTTGGGAATATCGTATTATACACAAATGAATATGTGAAAAATACACCTGGGGCAAATGAGACTTATCATGATTTATGTGAAGTTATAATAAGTGATGATGAAGTTAAAGAAATCAGAGTTTCAAAACCTAGCTATGAGCTTTTAGAAGACGAATATGTAATTTTAGCAGGTGGTGATAATTCGAAAGTTTTACAAGAATTTTTTGAAGTTGGAGATGAAGTTAAATTAAATTCAAATTTTAAAATAAAAGATGAAGATATCGATGCTGCTAATTACAAATTAGGTCTGGGTGGAGTAAGTATACTTTTAAAAGATGGAGAAAAAACTGAAATTACAAAAAAAATAGCTGGTGTGACAAGTAGAACAGCAATAGGAATTAATGATGATAAGATATTGTTGATAGTTATAGATGGTAAGAATAAAAATTTTAAAGGATTGAATGAAGAAGAACTTCAGGATTTACTTTTGGAATTTGATTGCGAAGATGCAATTGCATTAGATGGTGGAGGATCTTCTCAGATGATGGTTCTTGATAATATTGAAAATAGACTTACAAAGGAAAGAAAAATTTTAAATGGAATTGCAATAAAAAGAAAAGAAGATTTAGAAGATTTTGATGAAATTAATGGTTTTGTAGATAAAGAAATTGCTCTAGTTGGAGAAAAAATAAAAATTAAATTATCATTTTTAGATGAGGATGAAAATAATATTGATGTTGATTTTGATGATTTAGATTTAGATACAAAGAATTTAAAAGGGGATTTTAATATAGTAGACGATTCTATAAATAAATATATTGAATTTATCCCAACTAAAGAAACTGATGAAGGAAAAATTATTATAGAGTATAAAAGAGAAGAAATTGAATTTGATATTAAGGTATTAAAGAAAAAAGAAAATGAAAATTATTTTAATTTAATTAAAGAAAATGAAACTATGATTGAATTAGAAAATCAAGAGAATGAAAAACCAAAAACAGAAGAAGAAAAAATAAATGATGAAAATAAAGAGCAAAATGTTGCTGATTTGTTATTAGATGATGAAGAAAGCGAAGAAAAAGAAGATGATGATACGGATGAATTTGAAAATGAAAATTTAAATAATGATGAAAAAAAACAAAAAGATTTGGATGATAGTTTTGACATTGCATTCATTGGTAATATGGATAATTCAAAAAAGACACTTTTAAATAATTTGGTCATTCAAAAATATGAAAAAAAGTTAAGTGAATTTTCGGATGAAGTTTTTGTATTAGGAAATGAAAATAAAAATTTCTTAAAAGGAAACGAAAACAATTTTAAAAATAATATTCAGGTATTTGATAGGAATGAAAATAAATTTATAGTACTTGATAATAGTAATTCGAATTTGTATAGTAAGGGAAACCAATTAGAATTATTAAAAGATGAATTAGATGATGATGATTATGATAATATATTTATTATTCTTTCATCAAAAGATGAATTGAATTTTGAATTAGAGAATATGTATATAAGAAGAATTTTAGATAAAAATTCTAAAGATAAAAATATAAATATTATATATAATTCAAATAAATTAAATTCGTATGCTATTGATAATATAAATTATTTTGAGATACCACAATTTGATTACTTTAATAGCAAAAATTATAAAAATGATTATAAATATTTGCTTATAAGTATAGATAAAGATGATATAAAATATACTTATTTAAATATTTTGGATATTTAAATAGTGCAATTGTTTTATTATCAAAATTAATAAAGAATTTAATTGACATTATTAATTTTTTATTTTATGATATATAAAGTAAGTTAAGTAAGTACGAATTTTTAACTGTTATTATAAAATATCATTAAAATAGAATAAACCTTATCAAGAGAGGTGGAGGGACTGGCCCGATGAAACCCAGCAACCGTATTTTTTTATACAGGTGCTAAATCCTGCTAAAGATTTGATCTTTGAAAGATGAGGAAGAGCGTTTTGCTTTTAAACTCCTTTCAAACGAATGAAGGAGTTTTTTTATTTATCAAATTAATTAGCTTTATAGATAAAAATATAATAAGTTAGAAATTTTAATGGGTATTAATATATAAGATAAAAACGGGAAAACAATATAAATTTTTTGAGGAGGAATTATAATGGCTAAAAGATTATTTACATCAGAATCAGTAACGGAGGGACATCCAGATAAAGTTTGTGACCAAATATCAGATGCTATATTAGATGCAATGTTAGAACAAGATCCTAATTCAAGAGTTGCTTGTGAAACTTCTGTTACAACAGGACTTGTATTAGTAAGTGGAGAAGTTACTACAAAGGGATATGTTGATATTCAAAAGATAGTAAGAAATAAAGTTAAAGAAATTGGTTATGATAGAGCAAAATATGGGTTTGATGGTGCAACTTGCGCAGTTTTAGTAGCATTAGACGAACAATCAAGTGATATAGCTATGGGTGTTGATGAAGCTCTTGAAAGTAAAGAAGGAACATTAAATGATGATGTTGAAGCTGTAGGAGCTGGAGATCAAGGAATAATGTTTGGTTTTGCTTGTGATGAAACCAAAGAACTTATGCCAATGCCAATATCATTATCTCATAAATTAGCTAGAAGACTTTCAGAAGTTAGAAAGCAAAAGGTATTAGATTATTTAAGACCAGATGGAAAAACTCAAGTAACAGTTGAATATGATGGAGATAAAATTGTAAGAGTTGATACTATACTTATTTCTACTCAACATTGCCCTGATGTTACAAGAGAACAAATTGAAAAAGATTTAATAAAGCATGTTATAAATGAAGTAGTGCCTAGCGAATTAATGGATGAAAATACAAGAATATTAGTAAATCCAACAGGTAGATTTGTTATTGGTGGACCTCATGGTGATGCAGGACTTACAGGAAGAAAAATAATAGTAGATACTTATGGTGGATATTCAAGACATGGTGGAGGAGCTTTTTCTGGAAAAGATGCTACTAAAGTTGATAGATCAGCAGCTTATGCGGCTAGATATGTTGCTAAAAATATAGTTGCAGCTGGACTTGCTAAAAAATGTGAAATAGAATTAGCTTATGCAATTGGTGTTGCAGAGCCTGTATCTATAATGGTTGAAACTTTTGGAACTGGAAAAGTTTCTGAAGAAAAATTAGTAGAGCTTGTAAAGGCTAATTTTGATTTAAGACCTGGAGCAATAATAAAAGATTTAGATTTAAGAAAACCTATATTCTCAAAAACTTCAGCTTATGGACATTTTGGGAGAGAAGAAGAAGGTTTTACTTGGGAGAGAACAGATAAAGCACAAACTTTAAAAGAACAAGCTAATATATAGCATTTATAAAAAATAATATATTAATAATAAAATAGAAAGTATTATAATTTTATAAAATTATAGATTGATAGTACCTAAAAATGACTTGAATATAGTTATTTATAGGTACTATTTTATTATATAAAATAGTTAAAAAAATAATAAAAGTCAAAAGTCTTATAAAAAAATAGGAACTAAGATGGAGTGTCTATTTAAAAAAAATATATTATAATTAATTATGCCGATTAGTTTATTTGTTATAAAGAAATATTATGTTTAAAAAGAGTATTATATACTTAACTCATATGAAAAACCCTAGCTTTACAAATTGATTGAAAATTAGAACTTAAAAAATTTAAGAAAATTAAAATTGAATAAAGCATAATTTCTAATGCGATTAAGATTTGATTAATATTTATGATTTTTATTTATATTATATTTTGGTATAATATAAATAGGTGGTATAGGTATTAAGTCTTAAGATTTTATATTTATTGCCGAAATATAGTTTAGAAGTTATGTTTATTTGTTGTGTTTAAATCCACTATAGGAGGTGGAAAAATGGCTATAGGTGGTATAGGTTATAATAACTCACTAAATATGATGAAGCTTTATTCGCAGCTTACTAGCGGAAAAAGAATAAATTCAGCTAGTGATGATCCTGCTGGATTAGCAATTGCTAACAAAATGCAAGCTATAGAAGCAGGTTATGATAAAGGGACATCTAATATTGAGTCCATGGTTGATTTAGCTGATACGGCTGAAGGTGCATTATCATCAATAAATGATAACCTTCAAAGAATGAGGGAACTTTCAATTCAAGCATCAAATGGAGTTTTAGCAGCTGAAGATAAGGTTGCTATACAATCAGAAATAGATAGTTTAAAAGATCAGATAAGAGATGTAGCTAAAGATACACAGTTTAATACTATCAAACTAATAGATGGTTCTTTTACAGATAAAAATATAGCTACTGGCCCTTCTTCGCAAGGAACTAAGATGACGATAGAAGATGCAAGCTTATATGCTCTTGGTATTAAGGATTTTGATGTTACAGGAAGTTTTGATATATCTCAAATAGATGATGCTATTTCAAAAGTTAATGAGGCAAGATCTGATATTGGTGCAAAAACAAATGCGCTTGAAAGTAATATCAAATCGAATCAAATTGCATTAGAAAATCAAGTTGCTTCAAGAAGTAGAATTGAAGATTTGGACATAGCTAGAGCTATAACTCAATTAAATACAAATAATGTATTAAGTCAATATGAAATTTTTGGACAAAAGATGCAAGTAAATCAGTTCCAAAATAGTATGAATATTTTATTATAAATAATAAAACCTCGCTTTTGCGAGGTTTTTTTTGTTTTTTTTGATATAATTATTATATTAAAAGATGAAAAAGGATTGAAATTATGGAGACAATAGAAGGTAAATTATTAGATATAGTCTATAAAAATGAAGAAAATGGATTTTTGGTCGGGAAATTTTTAGTAGACGAAAAAGAATTAACAATAACTGGTTGTATGCCTACAGTGAATCCTCTAGAGGATTTTAGTTTGGAAGGAGAATATATAAAGCATGATGTTTATGGGTTTCAATTTAAGGTTAACTCATTTATTCCAATTATTCCATCTACTAAAGATGCTATAATTGCATATCTTTCTTCAGGGCTTATAAAAGGCATTAAAGAAAAAACAGCTAAAAAAATTGTGGATTATTTTAAAGAGGACACATTAAATATAATAGAAAAAGAACCACATAGATTGGAAGAAATAAGTGGCATTGGGAAAAAAACAATTGATAGAATAAAGACAAGTTATAGTGAAGGTAAAGCTTTAAGAAATTTGATTATAAATTTAGCACCTTATTCGATAACGCCTAATTATTGTATGAAAATATATAAAAAATATAAGGATAAGTCATTAGAAATAGTGATGCAAAATCCATATAGATTATCTTCCCAAATCCATGGAATAGGCTTTAAGATTGCGGATAAAATAGGTATGAGTATGGGAATTGATAAATATTCAAAGGATAGAATAAAAGAGGGGATTATTTTTGAATTATATCGAGCAACAGGAAATGGACATACATATTTGGATATAGAAGATTTAGTGAAAAAATCATCAAAACTTTTAGAGGTTGAATTTGAACATGTTCAAAATGAAATAGTGAATTTAGCCTTGGATTCAAAGATACAAGTTGAAAAATGGGATGATGGAAGAAGAATTTATTTACTCAATTATTATGAATCAGAAAATGATGTGTGCAAAAGACTTATATCATTATCAAAATCTGAAATAAAAACTACTAAATTGGATATTGAAGACGAACTTTTTGAAATCCAAAAAGAAGAAAAGATTTCTCTTGCAAAAAATCAAGAACTGGCAGTATTGGAGTCTTTTAAAAATAATATATTAATTATAACAGGAGGTCCTGGTACAGGAAAAACAACAACAATAAATACAATAATCAAATTATTTAAAAGAGCAGATAATAAGATCCTTTTATGTGCACCAACTGGTAGAGCTGCAAAGAGGATGAGCGAAACAACTAAAATGGAAGCAAAAACAATTCATAGAGCTTTAGAAATGGGATTTTCACTTGAAGATGAACTTGTATTTTTAAAAAATGAAGAAGATAAATTAGATTATGATGTGATTATAGTTGATGAGATGTCTATGGTAGATATAAATTTAATGTCCTCATTTTTACAAGCGATAAAGCATGGAACTAAATTGATATTTGTAGGAGATAGTGACCAACTTCCTTCTGTTGGTGCGGGAAATGTATTAAAAGATATGATAGATTCAAAAGTTCTTAAAGTCATAAGATTAGATGAAATATTTAGACAAGCTAAGGAAAGTATGATAGTTGTAAATGCTCATAAAATAAATAAAGGACAAAATCCGATATTAAATAAAAAAGATAAAGATTTTTATTTTATAAAAAAAAATAAAGAAGAAGATATATTAAAAGAAATTAGTGAACTTGTTTCAAAAAGGCTTCCGAAATTTTATAATGTTGATCCGATTAAAGATATTCAAATATTAGCACCTATGAGAAAAGGAAATATTGGTGTTAATAATATAAATAAAATGCTTCAAGATGTATTAAATGAAGAAAGTAAATATAAAATAGAAGAAAGTTTTTTAAAAAGAAAATTTAGAGTGGGCGACAAGGTTATGCAAATAAAAAATAATTATACAAAAGAGTGGAAAAACAAAGAAGAAACTTTAAAAGGTGAGGGTGTATTTAACGGTGATATTGGATATATATATCATATAGAAAAACAAGAAAAAAAGGTATATATAATATTTGATGATGAAAAAATAGTTGAATATGAGTATTCTCAAATGGATGAAGTTGAACATAGTTTTTGTACGACTATTCATAAATCGCAAGGAAGTGAATTTAAGATAATCTTAATTCCTATAACTTGGGCACCTCCAATGCTTCTTATGAGAAATCTATTATATACAGCAATAACAAGAGCTAAAGAGTTAGTCATATTAGTAGGAGAGTATAAATATTTAGATATGATGATAAAAAACAATAGAATTATAAAAAGAAATTCATCATTGAAGGAAAAATTACAAAAATTTTTAAATGAAGATATTATAGTTGATTTTTAAAGAAGGTGATTTCTTATATTTTTAAAAGAAGAAATACTATCATATTTATATCCAAATAATTTAAACTGTATAAATTGTGACAAATCAATAAGTAAAACTAATTTATTATCACTTTGTAAATCTTGTTTTGAAAAGATAGAGTATATAAAAAGGCCATGCATTATATGTTCAAAAGAGTTACCAATAAACTATAAAGAGATAAAATGCCCAAAATGTATGGAGAGTAATTATTATTTTGATCGAAATATATCTTCTGTTTTTTATAATGAACTCATATCAAAGATAATATATAAATACAAGTATAATTATCACACTTATATTTCAACTTATATTTCTGATATAATTATAAGTACATTAGAATTAAATAAAATATATTTTGATTATATTTTGTATGTACCTTTATCTAAACAAAGATATAAAAAAAGAGGGTTTAATCAAAGTGAAATTATAGCAAAAAATATAGGGAAATTTTATAAAAAAGAAGTTTTGGATATATTGATAAGAGTTAAAAATACAAGATATTTATCAAATTTAAAAAAAGAAGAGCGAAAAAGAGAGTTAAAAGATGCTTTTTTGGTAAAAAAAGAGTATAGAAATATATTATCAAATAAGACTATAATAATAGTTGATGATATATTTACAAGTGGCAGTACACTAAATGAAATCAGCAGAGTGTTAAAAGAATCTTTTGATTTGAAATTTATATTATGTGTGACTTTTGCTACTGGAAAGAATATGTAATAGGAGGTTTTTGTATGGAACTTATAAATTGTAAAAAATGTGGAAGAACATTTGGTAGCACTGATGGAGAGCAATTTTGTAAAAAATGCAGAGAAGTGGAGTTAGATGAACTTTTTAAGGTTGTTAGGGATTATTTATATGCTAATCCAGGAGCTTCTGTTGAAGAGGTTCATGATAAAACAGGAATAGAAAAGAGAGTTATAATTAAATTTCTAAGAGATGAGAGAATTGAAATTGTAGAAGATGAAAATGCATTACTTACATGTCAAAGATGTGGAGTATCTATAAAAACAGGGAAGTTTTGCAACAAGTGTAAACATGAAATCGATAGAGAATTAAGATCTGCTGTTCATGATTTGCAACATAAAGCACATGATAGAAGAGATTCAGATGGTCCAAGATATCATTCTAAGAAAAAGTAACTAAAGTTGTTTTTAAATAATGTAAATTAATAATCAAAAATATATAAAGAATACCTCCTTTGCTGTCGATATTAAGTGTAGAACAATCAGCTAGGGAGGTGTTTTTTATATGAGAATAAATTCAATCGGCAAAATAGGTAGTGTTATGAAAACTTATGAAGTAACAAGATCTAAAAAAAGTGAAAAATCTTATATGAAAAAAGATGAAGTATTAATATCTGAATTTGGTAAAGAATATCAAATAGCTTTAAAAGAGCTAAAGAAAATACCAGAGGTAAGAGAAGAAAAAGTATCTAAAATCAAGGAAGCTATAGATAATGGAAGTTACAAAATTGATTTTGATAAACTTGCAAAAGCTATGATTTCCAAAACTGTGTAGGTGAATACAGATGAAAACAGAAGGCATTGATAGTTTTATACAGATACTAGATAAACAGCTTCTATTAAATGAGAAGCTGTTAAATCTTGCTTTTGAAAAACAAGATATTATAAAAAATAATGATGTGGCAAGACTAAATGGCATTGTATTAGAAGAACAAAATATAGTAAAAGAAATTATTTTTCTAGAAAAAAATAGAGCTATTGCTGTTGAAAATATCCAAAGAGATTTGGATATAAAAAAACCAATTACAAATATAAAAGAAGTTGTTAATAAGGTTTCTAAAGATAGAGCACAAAAAATAACAGATATAAGTAAGAATTTAAAAAAAGTTTTGGCAAAATTAAAAGTACAAAATGATTTAAATAATGAGCTTATAAAAATATCTTTGGATTATATAGATTTGAACGTAAATATTTTTAAGTCAATGGTTTCAAATGAACCAAAAACTTATGGTAAAAGAGCTTATGAGAATGATGGAGATGGTAGAATCTTCGATAGTAAATATTAAAGGCGGTGTTATAAGTGTCATTTTTCGGATTAGGTATATCAACATCTGGTCTATTTGCATCTCAAAGATCCTTAGAGATTATAAGTCATAATGTATCAAATGCAAATACTAGAGGTTATACAAGACAAAGACTAGAACAATCAAGTAGTAATCCAGTTGATTTAGGTTCAGGACTTCAAGGTACTGGAGTAATAATGGATGAAGTATCTCAAATTAGGGATGAATTTTTGGATATAACTTTTAGAAGAGAAAATACAGAGTTTAGTTACTGGGCTTCAAGAAATTTATCTTTAAGTCAAGTTGAAGCTATGTTTAATGAGCCTTCAAAAAATAGTATAAGAAATGCAATGGATGAATTATTTAAAAACTTCGATGAAGTTGCTAAAAATCCGGATGATTTAACAGTTAGAACAACATTAAGAGAAAAAACTATTGCATTTACTGATTTATTAAATAATATATCTGGAAAAGTTAGAGAACAAGTTAAAGATTTGGATTATGAAATAGATGATACTATAACTACGATAAACACATTTGCAAGAGATATTGCTGCTGTGAATGAAGAAATAAGAGATTATGAAAGTGGCAATAATGGTAAAGCTAATGATTTAAGAGATAAGAGAAATGTATTATTAGATGATTTGGCTCAGTATGCAAATATAGATGTAAATATCATAAAAGAAGATTCTGGAAATGGTGTTATAGTAGAAAAATTAAATGTAAATATAAATGGACAGACATTAGTTTATGGTAATGATTATGAAGCTTTATCGACTAAGAAAAAAGTTCCACATGAATTACTTCCAGAAATGGAAGTTACACAACTTACTTATGAAAATGGAAGTTATTTTGACACAAGAGGTTTAGGTGGAATATTAGGTGCGAAAATAGAATTAAGAGATAATGGTGCAGATGAAGAAATGAAAGGTTTATCTTTTTATTCTCAAAAATTAGATGAATTTGTAAAGAAATTTGCGACTGAAGTAAATATTCAACATAGAAAAGGATATGGACTTGATTATAACTCTACTGGAGTGAATTTCTTTGAAGCTAATGGTACAAATTTTGAGATATATGAGGATGGAGTTTTTGGTGATCCTGGAGTTAAGATAAGTGATCCATCGCTTGTTGCTAAAAATTTAGAGTTAAAATTAGATCCTAATTATGTAGGGGCACCAGCAGTAACTACGATATCAGATTTAATAACTGATTATAAAGCAAAAGGATTTAGTGAAGATGATATAATTAGAGAATGGGAAGAAGTAAATGACGGATTTACTCTTTATCAAAATGAAGATGGTAGTTGGATGGAAACAACAAAGATAACAGCTCAAAACATATCTTTATCAGATGAAATATTAAATGATGTTGATAATATAGCTGCGGCAACTGAATTTGTTACAAATGCAGCTGGAGAAAAAATAGCAAAAGAAAAAGATGGAACTAATATGTCTAAGATTTTTAATTTTAGAGAAAAAGATGATATGTTTGAATGGGGAACTCCTGATGAGTTTGTAAAATCTTTAATATCAAATCTTGGTGTAGACAGACAAGAGGCTATACGTTCTGTTAAGAATAAAGAAGTTACACTCCAACATACAGAGATGCAAAGACAATCAATTTCAGGAGTTTCTATAGATGAAGAAATGGGAAATATGATTAAATTCCAACATGCATATGCGGCGAATGCTAGAATGATTACAACTATGGATGAAATGCTTGATGTTATAGTAAATAGAATGGGTAGAGTAGGACTATAATATAAGAAAGGAGGACTAATATGAGAATTACTAACTCAATGATGGTAAACAGAATGATGGGCGATTTAAATAGAAATTTAGGTTATTTAGATGCTTTAAGAGAAAAGGCTGCTGATGGTAAAGATATTCATAGACCTTCAGATGATCCGATAAGAGTTACAAGAGCAATGCAACTTAATACAAGTATATCAAAGAATGAAATGTTTCATGCTAATTCGGAATTGGCATATTCATATTTAGAAAATATGGATATATCATTAAAGGAAATGACTTCTGTTATGGATAGAATAAGAGAACTTGCTACAGAAGGTGCAAATGGAACACTGACAAAAGAAGATATGGAAAAAAAAGCTATGGAAGTTCAGGAACTTAAAGAACATCTTATCAAATCAGGGAATGGAACTTATCTAAATAACTATGTATTTTCAGGATATCAAACGGATAAAGAATATTTAAGAGAAGATGGTTCTCCTGCTTTAAATACTTCAAAGGAAATAAAAACAAGTTTTATAGATTTATCAAGAAGAAATATAGATATAGTAGCTGGAGTTAATGATACTTTTGAAATTGATGTGTCTGGTTTGACAGGTCTTAATGGTGAAAAATATACAGGAAAGCAAACGGTAAAAATAGCTGCGGGGACATATACTACTGTAGAAGATATTTCAAAGGAAATAGAAAAATCGCTTAATTCACCAACAACAACACCACTTAATATGTCTTATACTGATGTGGATGGAACTTATACAGGTGCAGATGGTCTTATTGTAGATACAGATGGATATTATCCAATAGAAGTTATAAAGGCAAATGCTCCTACTACGCCAGCAGATCCTAACTATAATAATTTTCAAGCTGGTGATGAAATAACTTTTAATTTTGGTGCAGAATTAAAAGATACAGAAGATGAATTAAGAGATACTATTGCTACTGAAATGGGTTTAACAAAAGATGATATATCAGTAGTTAAAATGGAAAATAATAAAACTGTAGTTGTTTCTATTAAAAAGGATAATACAACAGTTCCTTGTAATAAAAACTGGGATTTTAAAGGCAAGCTAAATCCTGTTGAAGAAAATGTATTTAAAGTTGATAGAGATGATCCAGCTTCTGCTGATCAAGGACCAATGTTCCAAACAGCTAATAAGATTGCATTTGAAGATTTAGAGTCAAATGATATTGTTAGGCTTAAGGATAAAGATTTTAAAGTAGAAGTTAATGAAAACGGAACTCTTAGCATAACTAATAAATTAATAGATGATACTAAAGGTTTTGCTTTAAAATCAGATTCTTCAGTTGCAAATAGATTTGATTTAGGGGAAATAGGTCTTACTAATTTCACAATAGCTAAAGCTACAGAAAGTAAGCAATATCAATTAGGACTATCCTTAAAACAAGATATAAATATATTAGGATATGAAGTTTTTGGCCCTACTTATGATACTGATGGTGATGGAATGGGTGATAAAACAATAATCCAAAGTATAGATGATTTAATCAATAATTTAAATAACGGAGATCATGCAAAGGTATCAGCTATGATTGACGAAATAGGTGTTCACTCAGATCACATAACTGAGCTTAGAGGTAAAGTTGGAGCAAGAATGAAATCTGTTGAGGTTACAAGAGATAGACTTGAAAAATTAAATGTGAATATAAAATCAGTTCTTTCAAATACTGAAGATGCTAATATTGCAGAAGTTTATACTAAGATGAGTGTAGCAGAATCAATTTATAGATCTTCAATGATGGTTGGAAGTAGAATTGTACAACCTACTTTAGTAGATTTTCTAAGATAGATAATAAAAAAGTCCTTATTGGGCTTTTTTTGTTATAATAATATTATTAATTAAATTCTATAAAAAGATATTTTTTTGGATATAGATATAATAGTTTATAAAAATATATAAATTTTAATAAAGAGGTGTTACTTATGAAATTTGAAACTAAATATTTTGGAGAAATAGATGTAGATGAAAATGGGATATTACAATTTGAAGAAGGAATATTGGGATTTGAAGATTTGAAGAAGTTTATATTGTTATCAGAAGGTGATATGATTATTGATTGGTTACAATGTATAGAAGATGATATAACGTTTCCTATAATAGATCCTTTTACTATTAAATCAGATTATCAATTTGATTTGCCAGAGGATGTTG
The DNA here is from genome assembly GCA_025210335.1 of Peptostreptococcaceae bacterium. GTDB lineage: Bacteria > Bacillota > Clostridia > Peptostreptococcales > Peptostreptococcaceae > JAOARY01. Next base: position 61,563 of record JAOARY010000075.1, read on the forward strand.
CAAAAGAGTTACAAATAGAAAAACCAGAGGATGTTATAGTATATACAGTTGTTGTTATACCAGAGGATATAAAAAAAATAAGAACTAATTTACAAGGACCTATTATAATAAATAAAGAAAAGAAATTAGCAAAACAAATTATCTTATCGGATGAATATCCTATGAGATATGAATTTTATGATAAGTTTGGTGATAAATAATGTTAGTCTTATCTAGAAAGGAAAAGGAGAGTATATTAATAGGTAATGATATAGAAATTAGTATAGTAGAAGTATCCGGTGGTAGAGTTAAAATAGGAATAGATGCACCTAAAAATATTCAAATAGTAAGAAAAGAAGTAAAAGAAGCTATAACACAGGAAAACAAAACTGCAATTTCAAATAAAGCAAAGTTAGAAGAATTAAAGAATATAATGAAAAAGTAAGTGAATAATGAAATATTTTAAGGTAGTATGAAAATGAAAAACTCATTTTTATGCTACCTTTATTTAATTTTAGAAAAAATTTTTATTATTTATAATAAATAATTCTATGCAAAATTATATTTGTAAAAATATTTATTGATATAATAAAAATAATTACTGATATTTTTGTATAAAATATATTTATATAATAAAAATTTATTAAGATTAAGCTAAAAAATTAAAAATTTTAGATATTTTAATTTAAAAAAATATTAAAAAAATCGAAAAACAAAAGATAAAAATAGGACAAAAAAACTATATATTTTTAATTGATAAAAACTTTAGACCTATTAAAAATAAAGGCTTATAGTCAAATGGATTCATTTATAAGAAAAACTATAAACTATATTAAAATTCTCTCGATAAATTATTTGTAAGAAAGTTAAATAAAAAAATTAAATAGCAGACGTCATATTTAATTTTTATTTAAACTTTATAAAAACATTTATATTTTGGCAAGGATGCCAAAGCAAATTCAAGGAGGGAAATATTATGATAATCAATCACAATCTTAACGCAATGAATGCACACAGAAGAATGGGAACTGCTGTAAGAGGACAAAATAAGTCGATAGAAAAACTTTCTTCAGGACAAAGAATAAACAGAGCAGGAGATGACGCTGCTGGTCTTGCAATTTCAGAAAAAATGAGAGGGCAAATAAGAGGACTTAACCAAGCTTCAAGAAATGCTCAAGATGGTATATCTTTAGTTCAAACTGCAGAAGGTGCATTAGATGAGACTTCAGCAATGCTTCAAAGAATGAAAGAATTAGCTGTTCAATCTGCAAATGATACTAACTCAACTGCTCAAAGAGGACATCTTCAAAAGGAAGTTGATGAGTTAATATCTGCAATAGGTGATATAGCTACTAAGACTAAATTCAATGATAAATCTCTTTTAGATAATACTGATACGTTACAAATTCACACTGGTGCAAATACTGGTGATGCATTAAGTATAACTTTAGGAGATATGCAAGCTGCTGCTATAGGTGTTGATGCTTTAAAGATAGATACTCAAGCGGATGCTAATACTGCTCTTACTACAATTGATACTGCTATAGATAAAGTTTCAACTCAAAGAGCTCAATTTGGTGCTAAGCAAAACAGATTAGAGCATACTATTAAGAGTATAGATAATACTTCTGAAAATCTTCAAGCTGCAGAATCAAGAATAAGAGATACTGATATGGCTAAAGAAATGATGAATATGACTAGATTAAACATATTACAACAATCTTCTCAAGCTATGTTATCTCAAGCTAATCAACAACCACAAAGTGTATTACAATTATTAAGATAATTAATAAAAATATAAATATATAATTAAATTTAAATAATTAAACTAATTAAACTAATAAAAAGAGTCCGTAGGGGCTCTTTTTATTTGCATTTTTTTATATTTTATAAAAAAATATTATAAAAAAAATAAAAAAATAAAAAAAATTTATATACCAAAGTATTGAAAAAACTTATATTTTATAAAAAAAATAAAAAAATGATAAAAAAGTCCTAAAGTATATAAAGATAAAGAACGATAAAATAATTGAGTAAGATAAGTCAAAAAAACTACTAAAGCTAGTTCTTTATAACTAAAAAACTAAAGTTTTTAATTTGATTTAATTTTATTTTAAATTTTAGCAAGGATGCTAATTAAAATTCAAGGAGGGAAAATTTATGATTATTAATCACAATCTAAATGCAATGAATGCTCATAGAAGAATGGGTGTAACAACAAGAACACAATCAAAATCAATAGAAAAACTTTCATCAGGTATGAGAATAAATAGAGCTGGAGATGACGCAGCAGGTCTATCGATTTCAGAAAAGATGAGAGCGCAGATTAGAGGGCTTAATCAAGCATCAAGAAATGGTCAAGATGGTATATCGTTAATACAAACAGCTGAAGGTGCACTTGATGAAACTCATGCTATACTTCAAAGAATGAGAGAACTTGCAGTACAAGCAGCCAATGATACGAATGTTACAGCTGATAGAGTTGCTATAAAATCAGAAGTTTCTCAATTATTTAAAGAAATAACTAGAATTGCAGACAATACTGAGTTTAATACTCAAGGGTTATTAACTGGTGGACTTAAGGCGAAATTCCATGTAGGAGCAAATACTACACAAGTAATATCTGTTTCTATAAACAATATGAATGCATCTACTCTTTTTGGAGCTAAGTCTGTACAAGTTACTACTCAAGCAGCAGCAAATGCATCGATTAAGACTATAAATACAGCAATAACAAAAGTTTCAACAGAAAGATCTAATCTAGGTGCTATTCAAAATAGATTAGAGCATACAATTAAGAATCTTGATAACTCAGCAGAAAACTTACAAGCAGCAGAATCAAGAATAAGA
>JAOARY010000076.1 GCA_025210335.1 Peptostreptococcaceae bacterium
ATTAGTATTCCTACCTAATATAGTTTGTTTATTCTTAGCTATTACAATCTTAGAAGATAGTGGTTACATGGCTAGAGTTGCCTTTATAATGGATAGAGCCATGAATAAAATAGGTCTTAATGGTAAAGCATTTGTTCCTATGATTCTAGGTTTTGGTTGTAATGCTCCTGCTATAATGGGAACAAGAACATTAGAAAATGAAAAAGATAGATTAGTTGCAATACTTATAAATCCTTTCATGTCTTGTGCTGCTAGACTTCCTGTTTATACATTATTTGCTGCTGCATTTTTCCCAGGAAGCGAAAAAGTAGTTGTTACTTCACTATATTTCTTAGGTATATTTGTAGCAATAATAGTTGGTCTTATATTTAAAAAGACATTATTCAAAAGTGATAGTATGCCTTTTGTAATGGAATTACCTCCATATAGAATCCCTACACTAAAAAATGTTGCACTTAGAGTTTGGGATAGAGCAAAAGGATTCTTAATAAAAGCTGGTACATTAATATTTGCAGCTTCTATGGTATTATGGTTTATATTAGGATTTAATTTCTCAGGACCATCTGAAATGGTAGATAGTTTTGGAGCTAGCATCGGTGGATTTTTAGCACCAATATTTGCACCATTAGGTTTTGGTAACTGGCAAGCATCATTATCATTATTAACAGGTTTACTTGCTAAAGAAGTTGTTGTTGCTAATATGTCTATAATATATGGACTTGCAGAAGAACCTTCTGCTGCTGCATTTGCACAAACTTTATCAGCTACATTTACACAACTTAGCGCTTATGCATTTATGGTATTTGTACTTCTTTATACACCTTGTTTAGCAGTTATTGGTGTTATAAAAAGAGAAACAAATTCATGGAAATGGACTGGTTTCTCAGTAGCTTACCAATTCTTTGTTGCTTGGTTAGTAGCTTTAATTGTTTATCAAGGTGGAGTACTTCTTGGATTCTAGGAGATGATAAAATGAATTTTCCTACTATATTTATATTATCTATAGTCATCTTATATGCATTATTTGCTATAAGAAAATTCTATAAAAGTGATAGCTGTTGTTCATCAAAAGGTTGTGAAGGTTGTTCAAAATCTTGCTCGATGGAATATACAGACTTGAAAATAAAAAAATAATTATAATTAAAAGCCATAAAAATGAGTTTTATATCATTTTTATGGCTTTTTTCTTTAATCCCTTTTAATAATTTCTTTTTCATAAATATCAAATTATTTAAGATTTTTATTTATTTTTCCTTATTTATTTTTGATAGTATTTCACTTATATGTCTATTGAATATATAGCCTTTTAATGTCCCTTTTTGTATATTATTTCGAGCTCTTGCCTTAAATTCTTCGCACCAATTTAATTTATTAAACTCATCAAATTCTGTAATATTTACTTTTGCTGCTTTTGGACTAAATGTAATTATAGCATATTCTTCTTTTGTTATTTGCTTTTTTAGTAATAAATCATCACAAACTTCTTTAAATTCTTCAAATGTTGCATTGTTTATATCATGCTTAGCAATTATGTTTTGTTCAACTTTTTTATGTACGGCATTCGCTTTGATTTTTTTTGCAATATCTAAAAAATCATCTTCTTTAGAATCAGTTTTTTTATCTTTTTTGAGATTTCTAATTTCATTATCCAAGAAATTTTTAATATTATTATGTTTGTAATTATTAATTTCCTTCATGTTAAACATCCTTCCTCGACTAAAAAAATATATAAATAAAACATTTAGATTTTTTAGAACTAAAAATTAATATATTCAAATCAAATACATAATGTAAATTTTATATCAACATTATTATAATTTAATTTTATATTCCATTTCTATTCTATCATCTAAACTTATTGAGATTTCTATATATTTCGTAAAAATAGAGTCTCTTTTTTCTAGTTCTTTTTGACCGTATTTAAGAATAACCCCTCAATAAATTCTGATAATAAAAATGAGACTGTTATGATTTACAGTCTCATTTAATCTATTTTCTATTTAATTAAAATTCTCTATTCATTATGAATTTTTATTTCTTCTTGCAAAATCTATAAATCTAAATTTATCTGGTCTATGTCTCGATTCTGTATATTGAAATAAGCTTGCATCATTTAAATATACATGAGACTTTACTACAACCACCATATCAAAATTTTTCATATCTAATAATTTATAATCTTCCTTTGTAGCACCCTCAACTGTTATTTCCTTTTTTGCAAAGCTTATATCTAATTTTTTTTGATCTTCCAAATAATTATAAATCGAATCCTTACATATTTTTTCATCTAGATATTCTACCACTGTAGAATCCAAATAGTCTTTATCCAAAATAATATTTTCTCCATCTATGTTTCTAACTCTTATAACTTCCCAAATCTTTTGATTTTCAAGATTTAACTCTTTTTTTATATAAGCTTCTGGCTCTTTTAATTCTAATTTATCTAATATAGTTATTGAATTTTTGTTTAATTTCTTAGATAATTCTTTAAAGGTAACAAGACCAGAAACAGGAAAATCAAATTTATTTATATCTAAAACAAAAGAACCTTTACCTCTTATTTTTTGGATAAATCCATTTTGTGCTAGTAAATTAAGCGCCTTTCTTATAGTTTCTCTTGAAACTTCATATTTTTTTATAAATTCATTTTCCGAAAGCAATTTATCATTAGGCTTTAATTTATTTTTTTCTATTTGAGATACTAAATCATTATAAATCATCATATATTTACTTTTCATATTTTAATCCTCCGACCTTCTTATGTATACAAGTTAATTCTAACAATAATAATCGGTTTATTCAAATTAAAATTATGATATTAAATATGCTATTGATTCATATGGTCTTAAATCAATATTTGTAATATCCTTTTTAACATCCTTATAGTTACTTATCAATATCTCTACATTTTTATATTTTTGCTCCATAAATTTTTGCTTTAAAAATTCATCTTCAAAAATATTAATTTTATAATCTTTTGCATAAAAATTATTCATAACTAAAATCATTTTATCTTCATAAGTTCTAATATATGCATATATATTATTATCTTCTTTAAAGAGTATTTTATAATCGCCCTTTGAAACTATATCATAATCTTTTCTTATTTTGATTAATTTTTTATAATGATAAAAAATCGAATCTTTATCTTCTAATGAATTTTTTATATTTATCTCTTTATAATTATTTGATATGCTAAGCCATGGCTTTGATTTTGAAAAACCTGCATTGATTTCATCATTCCAATGTATTGGGGTTCTTGAATTATCTCTTGATTTTTCTTTTATAAGAGCCATTATATTATCTTTGCTTATTCCTTGTTCTAATTTTTCATTATATATGTTTATAGATTCAACATCTTTATATTTATTTATATCATCAAAATTAGGATTAGTCATACCTATTTCTTCTCCCTGATAGATATATGGTGTTCCTTTCATCAAATGAATTGAAGTGGCTAACATTTTAGCTGATTCTTTATGATATTTTTTGGTATCTCCAAATCTTGATACAATCCTTGGTTGGTCATGATTACACCAAAATAGAGCATTCCACGCATTTTTTTCATCCATTTTAGTTTGCCAATTATCAAATAAATCTTTTAATTTATGAAAATCAAAATCCATAAGAGACCATTTTTGACCGTCTTTATAGTCAACCTTTAGATGATGAAAATTAAATACCATAGAAAGTTCTTTTTCATCTTCAGATGAATATTTTATACAGTTTTCAATATTTGTAGAAGACATTTCTCCAACAGTTATAATATCTTTATATTTTCCAAATGTATTCTTATTTAATTCTTTTAAATAATCATGTATCTTATGTCCATCTGTATAAAATCTTCTGCCATCACCTATATAATCATCTTCATATATTTTTGGCTTTGATATTAAATTTATAACATCTAATCTAAATCCCTTTACACCTTTTTGAATCCAAAAATTCACTATATCATAAACTTCATTTCTTACCTCTATGTTCTCCCAATTAAGATCTGCTTGAGTTTCATCAAATAAGTGCAAATAGTATTCATCAAATTCCTTTACATATTTCCAAGCGCTACCTCCAAATTTTGATATCCAATTAGTAGGTGCTTTATCATCTTTAGAATTTTTAAAAATATAATAATTTTTATATTTTTCATTTCCTTTTAAAGCTTCTTTAAACCATTTATGTTCTGTAGATGTATGGTTAAAAACCATATCTAACATTATATCTATATCTTTTTTATTTGCTTCTTTTACTAATTTTTCAAAATCATTCATTGTTCCAAATCTACTATCTATATTTTTATAATCTGAAACATCATAGCCATTATCATTTTGTGGTGATATATAAAATGGTGTTAACCAAATATAATCAACGCCTAATTCCTTTATATAATCTAACTTTTCTATAACTCCTTTTAAATCTCCATATCCATCATTATTAGAATCATAAAATGATTTTGGATATATCTGATACACACAGCTTTTTGTAAAATCTTTCATAACAAACTCCTCTTATATATTCCGCTTAAATTTATAAAGTATATCAAAGCCAAATCATTATTAAATAAATAATAAAAACTCAAACTAAAATATACTTTATATAAATCATTTATTAACTAGCTTTTTTATTTTTTTCATTATATTTTTGCATTATGTTTTTCTTTTTAAATATTATTGTTAAGAAATAAGGTACTACAATCGCGATAACCATAGCTATAAAGAACATAAACATAAATTCAGGCTTTATAGATAATATTCCTGGAATTCCTCCAACTCCAATTGAATTTGCCATTATTCCAGTACTTACCGATAACACTCCAGCAATACAAGAACCTATCATTGCAGCTAAAAATGGATATACATATTTAAGATTAATCCCAAACATTGCTGGTTCTGTAACACCTAAATAACAAGAAATCATTGCTGGAATAGATACTTGCTTTTCTTTTTCATCATGTTTATTAATTCTTATCATTGCAAGAACAGCTGAACCTTGTGCAATATTTGAAAGTGCTATCATTGGCCATAAATTAGTTCCATTAAATTCACTCATCAGTTGCAAATCTATAGCATTTGTCATATGATGTAATCCTGTTATAACAAGTGGTGCATATAAAAATCCAAATATCGCTGCAAACAACCACCCAAAAGCAGAAGTAAGCCCTGCATAAACAATATTAGAAATATATGAACCCAAAGCCCAACCAATCGGCCCTAAAATTGTATGTGCAATCAAAACTGTTGGAACTAATGATAAAAAAGGTACAACAATCATAGATATATAACTAGGTACAATCTTTCTGATTTTAAGTTCTAAATTAGCAAATGTAAATCCGGCTAATATAGCTGGTATTACCTGTGCTTGATAACCAATCATTTTGATTTTTACAAATCCAAAATCCCATACCGGTGGTACTGCACCAGATGCAACTGCATATGCATTTAAAAGTTGTGGCGATACCAAGGTAATTCCAAGAACAATCCCCAAAATCTGAGTTGCACCCATCTTTTTAGATATTGACCATGTTATTCCTACAGGAAGGAAGAAAAATATAGCTTCACCTATCAACCATAAAAAATGATGTAATCCAGAAAAAAACTGTGAAGTTTCAACCAAAGTTTTAGTTCCATCTTCTAGCATTTTTATATCACCAATAATATTTCTAAAACCAAGTATAAGTCCACCAACAACTATAGCAGGTATAATAGGAGCAAAAATTTCACCTAAATGCGCAATCAATCTTTGAAGTAAAGACATATTTTTTCTTGCATCGGATTTTGCCTCTGATTTACTAACCCCATCAACACCTGATAATTTTATAAATTCATTATAAAAAGTTGATACTTCATTTCCAATAATTATTTGAAATTGTCCACCTTGTATGAAAGTTCCCTTTACAATTTCTAGGCTTTCAATTTTTTCTTTACTTGCTTTATCATTATCATTTAAAACAAAACGCATTCTAGTAGCACAGTGTGATACAGAATAAACGTTTTCTTTTGAGCCAATATAATCTAATAATAATTTCGCTTCATTAGCAAATTTACTCATTATAACCTCTCCTTTTTAATATTTTTAACTTGTATATACAACTTTTATTATTACATTAAGTTTAACTTGTACATACAAGTTTGTCAATAAAAAAATATAGATAATTAAAAATCTTTTGTATAATCGATAATTTAAACTCACTATTATAAATAGCCATTATTATTGTTATCAATTATATAGATTTTCTAATCATCTATATTTATAAAAATATATTAATATATATTTTGGGGTAGCATTTTATTAAATTTTTTAACATCAAATTCATTTATTTTTTTAAAATTTTCTAAATTATATTCTGAAACTATAATCTTTTGATCATTTTCTTCCATAAAATATACACTGCCTTCTTTAACTAAAGATGATAATATATATTTATTTAAATTCAATGTATTTATTTCTTTAAAATCCTTAGATAAAATATTTATAGTTCCACTTAAATTAACTACATATATCTCATCCTTATATTCAAATATATTAATGCTAGTATCATATTCCTTATTATATGTTTTTAAATCTAAATAAGAAATATCACCAGTATTAATATTATATCTCATCAAATTAAAACCATTTAAAATAGAAGAACTTCCAACATATAAATAGTCTCCTATTTTATTTATTACCTCACATTTACTAGAGTTTTTTAATTTTATTTTTTTTATGATTTCTAAATTATTTGAATCAATTACATTAAAAAATTGTTCAAAAGTTCTTTTTTCTTCATTAAAATAATCCGTTCTTAAATAAATCTTTTCATCAAAGATCTTTGCACATAAACTAATTCCATTTAAATTTATATTTTTCTCTTTCTTTAAATCCTTATCTAAACCCTTATAATTTAAATTAAGCAAAGTTTCATTAAACCTTATATTATGAAGTGTCAATAAATAATCTTCATAAAAGTCTATGAATATAGGATGTATTTTAGTTTTTATTTTTTTTATTTCTTCTACATCCTTTTTAAATATAAATATATCATCTGAAAATTGTGAAGGTATATATAAATTTTGATTGCCATCATAATTAGCTAAATTGCAATTTGAACCTTCAAAATCATATTCTTTTAACACTTCACCTTTATAATCACATTCTATTAATTTACTACTTTGATTATCTACAGATGTATATAATATCTTAATCCCCTTTTTATTTGATTTAGCTTCTATATTGATATATTGATAAAATATCGTTACAAAAATCAACATCATAAATAAACTAAATTTAAAAATAAAACTTCTTTCTTTAATCCACATCAAAACACCTATTTTCTAAATTTCTCTATCTAAATGGTAGTATATCGTCCCAAAATCCCCATCCTTCACTATAAAATACATATACTTTAGGAGATTTAACAAGTTCTCTTGGAGTCACCATACTTAAACTACTATTTACATTAACAATATCTATTCCTTGTTCATGATAAGCTCTCCACACTAATTGTGAACAATACCATGCATCATCATCCCATATAATACCTGGTCTTGGTATATTATAAGGATCTCCAACCTGTGCTTTGCAGTAATTCATTGCATCTTCTTTTTGTTTTTGTGTAACTTCTTTAAGTCTTAAACCCTTCATACTTTTATATCTTTTCTTCCATATATTATTCCAAATTGCTACTCCAGGATGTGTATCATGCCAGTTTGCATTTGCTTCAACAGTATAATATTTATCAACAACCATAGCAGCATGACCTGTTATGCTATCACTTGATACTAATATATCACCATCAATTCCAAGTCCATAATTATTATCTAATGATCTTTTATTTCTTAAATTAGTTTTTACTCTATTTTCATCAACCTTATATTTATTCCATTCATCTTTTAACTTTTCATTTTCATTTGCCATATAATCATAAGCCTGCTTTTCTTGTGCACTCAAACTCATATAATAATTATATTCCTTTTCGCTCATCTTAGATGTAAAATCGTTTGCAAAAACCAAATTTGAAAATAACATTGTTCCTAAAAGAACCGTGGATAATAATTTTTTTAACTTCATACATAACACTCCTTTTAATAAAGATATTTTAAAGCTATTACAAGAATATTCTCAATTTTTTATCTATATATACAATTTATATGTATTTTTTATTTTTTTATATAATATATTTTTATATTTTAATTTAATATTATATAAAAAATAAATTAAGAATTCCTACAATAAAATTTTACCCATTTAATCAAAACTTTGCAACCACTTATACTCACATAGACAGTTTTAGTTCACACTTTGTTTTTTTATATTTATTTAAGTTCTTTTTTGTAATATTTAGGTTCTATTCATTTCGCTTTTCTATTCAAAATGTTTTTTTTGGTTCAGCTTTGTATAGTTTGAAACTATTGGTTTATATTAAACGAATAATTTTACTTATAAATTTATACAAAATTCCAAATTTTCTTTTTTGAATAATTCAATAAAATAATTCTATTAACCACTAGTTTTAATATATGTATAATTTTCAATACTAAAAATAGATTGCAATAAAATTGCAATCTATTTTTAAAAGGAGTAATTTATTATCAATCTAATTTATAATAATTTTAATAAGTAATTTTTATATTAATTTCTTCATATTTTTTATGATTCTATTTCTTGAATACTATTAACAATTTCTAAAATACTATCCTCTGCTTCTAAAGAATTTGAGCTTGTTGTTATATATATAATAAAATAATCATCTATAAGAGCTATATAATTAGATTCTTTGAATTTGATACCACAAATCTCATATTCTAAAGAAAACTCTTTAAAATCTATATTATTTATTTTTTTATCCATAAGAGATGATCTTAATCTAAGATCATCGAAATTAGATAATCTATTTTCAACTTCATCTCTAAAACCTTCAAAGTAATTAAAATAATTCTTTGAAAAATCTAAATCACTTTTTAGAGGTTTTATGACAAATGTAAACGCATTTTTTTGTTCTAATATATCATTAGAATCCATATATAATCCTACTGGTATAGATGTCTTTATAATATCAGCACTATTTTCATCTTCTGAAAAATATTTAAAATTCTTTGGATATGTAAAACTTATATTAAAAAATTCATTTTTATACCTATTACTCTCTATAAGACCTTTATAATCATCTTCACTTGGAATCAAAACTTCTTTGTTAGACTCCTCTTTTGATATATTATTAGCTTGTGAATTATCATATGTAAATGATACTAATAATGTTAAAGATAATATAAGTACTATAAAGGCTATTAATTTATAATTTTTATTCATATTGCACCAACCTTTTTTTCCTCAAAAAATATAATTCCACTAAAAAAATTTTTTCTACTCAAAATAATATACCACTAAAAAAATTTTTTTCAACTTTTTGATAAAAAAAAACATAGAAAAAAAGTCCTATATATTTTTAGGACTTTTTGAATATCTTGCTTCTAATTAAAATAAAAAGATTATTTTTAATATGATTTCAATTTTAATTTCGACAAAAAAACAGTTTGATTTTTTAGAAAATTAAAATATTATTCAGCAGGAACTAAATAATAAGCTGGTGCAGGCGCCTTAACACTAGGATCCCAAGCGTATGGATGGAATCTTTGTCTTGCTCCAACCCAAAGCTTACTATGGTCTATAAATATTCCAACAGCTCTTTCCCAAGTGAAAAAAGTCTCATCTGTAACAGAATAATCGCTAAACCACTTGTCATGCGGTCTTCCGTACTTATCAAAGTATCTAGTAGTACTTCCTACTTGAAATGAAACTGTTTTCTTTGAACCTTCTTGATCTAATCTAAAGTAACTAGGATTATTATCTAAATATACCCAGCCTCCAGAATTTGGTGATTTCAAATATTCATATCCACTATAATTAGAACTACACATTTTAATAGCTATTTTATCACCAGAAGTTAAAGTTAAATCATCTTTATTTTTTTCTTTTGATAAATAAATTTTAACAGCAGTTGCTTCTTTTGAATTTTTCTTTGCTAATCTTATGTAATCCCATCTTCTACAAGATTCATAAGTAAGACCTCTACTTTTATCAAACCACGGCGCTATATAGTATTTCTTCCCTGTCTTTATAGGATTTCCATTACAATCTACAATTTCATTTGCATAAGAAAAACTCATAAATCCAGACATCAAAAATAAACTTATTGCAAAAACTAAAAATAAACTCTTATTATTTTTCAAAATAATTCCCTCCCTTATATTTTTAAAGAATATGAATCATTTCGAATATCTTATTCATTATTCTTTTCGAATATTATACCCAAAATTTATAAATAAAACAAATATATAAATAATCTATATAACTATTGAAAATTTAATGTTTTTTATCTTGTTAATCAAACTATGCAAATTAATAAGAATTTTATACTATATTTTTTTATTATTTACTAGGTTCTTATATCTAAAAATAAATAAAATTTTTTGTAATTTAATTTTTTTTGTAATTAAAAAAACCCACAAAATAAATTCTTTTATTATCTATTTTGTAGGTTAATTTTTATTCTATAATTTATATTTATTTTAAAATCAATATAAATTATAGCAAGATTCATTTTTTAGTTTTAATAAAAAAGTACTTCTTCTATTATAGAATTATTTGCATTTATTTTTAATGTTAATACTGTTTCTTTTTCTTTTTGATAATCAAATACATAAAATTCAACATCTTCACTATCAAAAACTAATTCTTTTGCTATATTTGATAATTTATAGTCCGTTTTTTTAAGTCTATTTTCTACAAATTTATTTGCTATTTCCTTTGCTTTTTCTTCATCACAAGCTTTTAATCCTTTACTATTATCAACATATTTTATATAAAATACATTTGAATTAAGTGCATCCACATGAACTCTAACAAAATAATTTTCATTTTCAAACAAACATCTATAAAACTTATTTGTATTACTATAATTTTCAAAAATAGATGAGAATTTAGCACCTTGAGATAAAGTATCTATATCAAATAATTCTTTTAATTTATTACTTGCTATTTTTTTTGCTTCATCCTCAATTAAATTAACATCTTCAGCTTTCACTTCTTTTAAACTCTTTTCAACTTCTATATTTACCGTATCTGATTGTGCTTCTATTTTTATATCATTATTTTTATCATCAATTTTCACAGCCTCCATTTCTTCCTTCTTATTGCAAGCTGAAAATAAAAATACCATGGTAAATGTCAAAATTAATATTTTTATGCTTTTATTCAACAACATCACTCCTTTCGTTATGATTATAATGTATTTTTACTAAAAAGATAATTACAATAAATAATTTAAAGTTTACAAAAAAGTTAATCTAAATATTTTTAATATTTTAATAATTTATATTTTATACTATATAAATTTTTTTTTATGTTGTAAAATATATTTAAAAGAAATCTAATTTTTATATTATCTAATTTTCAATTACATATAATATAAATACAATTTATTTTAATACTTTTTTATAGTAACAAAAAATATATTACTAGGGGTGTTCAAATGCAGGACTTAATGAAAAAAGAAAAAGAAATATATAATAATAATCTAAACAAAATAAAAAATATGGATTTATCTTCAATCAAAAAATATGAAGATTATTTTACTAAATCAAATAAATTCATATCTAAATTAGATTCTATGCTTAATAATATAAATGAAGATTATTTTGCTAACAATAGTATTGAACAATTAAAAGAAGATAATAATAAATTATATGAAGAATTATTTGCCTCAAACTATTCTTCATCTTACTCTAATCCAGTTTATTGTGTTGAGCTATTTGGAAAGCAAGGTAAGATTTTTTCATATGTTTATCATCAATTAAGATCTTTAATACCTTTTATTTATAATCAAAAATTTGATAAATTAAATAAAACATTAGACCTTTATATAAATTTCTATGAAGAAGTTAATAAAGATGATTCTTTTGAAAACCTAAATGAACTTATAAAAGAATTCTCTATAGATCACGCTTATTCAAATTATATAGATTTTGTAAATGTAGGTTATGCTCATGATTATTTTAATTATACAAATATACTAAATGAATCAGATCTTAAAGACCCAAAATATCTATTTAAATTCGGTTCTTATGTTAGCGATGATGAAATAAAAACAGTTGAGTTTTTATCAAATTATGATGAATCTAAATTAGAAGAATTATCAAAATCTATAGCAAATGCCTATGTAGAAGGATTTAAAAGAGATAATAAGGATTATACATTAAGAAAACATGTAAGAATTATTTGTAATTTAGGTCAAGAACTTATAACTAAAAAAATAATAGATCATCTAAAAGAATTTGATTTAAATGGATTTATATATAATATAGAAACTAAAGAATTAAATAAACAATATGGATATGACCATAAATTTGATTTAGCTCTTTATTTAAACGAACATTTTATAAAACATTCTAATGAAGAATTTAAAAAAGCATGCAAAACTAAAGAAGAAGTTTTAAAAAATTATTCTGGTATATTATTCATAGAAAGATTTGGAGAAGTACCATTCTCACCAAAATCTAATGACGCTAGAATAACATTAAATCAAGAAGAACAAAAGTTTTTCCAAACAATGCAACAAAACAGAAGAGTAGTTATAGAAGAATATGTTCCAGAAACACAAAGAAGTTTCTGTATAGTTGCATTCCCAGTATATGAAATTGGAGATAATTTCAAAGAGATATTTGAAGATATAATAAAAATAAATATGTTAGATGTTTATAAATATGAAAAAATTCAAACTACACTTATAAATACATTAGATGAAGCAGAATTTGTACATGTTAAAGGTAGTAATACAAATAAAACTGATATTAAAGTAAAAATGCATAAGCTTAATAATAAAGAAAAAGAAACAAATTTCGTAAACTGTGTTGCTGATGTTAACATTCCTCTTGGCGAAGTATTTACTTCTCCTGTATTAAAAGATACAAATGGAATATTACATGTCGAAGATATTTATTTAGATGGATTTAGATATTTAAATCTTGAAATAGAGTTTGAAGATGGATATGTTAAAAACTATACTTGTACTAATTTTGAAAAAGAAGAAGATAATAAAAACTATATAAAAGAAAATTTATTATTCCCTCATAATACTTTACCTATTGGAGAATTTGCAATTGGTACTAATACTTTAGCATATGTTATATCTAAGAAGTATAATATCTTAGATAAATTACCTATTTTAATAATAGAAAAAATGGGTCCTCATTTTGCAATTGGTGACACTTGTTTTTCTTGGTCTGAAGATAACAAAGTTTATAACCCAATGGATAATAAAGAAATAATGGCAAAAGATAATGAAAGATCGATTCTTCGAAAAGAAGACGTATCTAAAGCATATACAAATTGTCATACAGATATAACTTTACCTTATGATTCTTTAGAAAAAATAAGTGCCATTAATTATGACAATAAAGAAATCGATATAATTAAAGATGGTAGATTTGTTCTTGAAGGTACTTTAGAATTAAACGAACCTTTTGATAAATAAACAATTTTAATAAAAAACTATATGGGGCTGTCACATTAAAAAATTTAGCTACAATATACTATGTTATGATTTAAAACAAACATAATATGTTGTTGTATTTTTATTAATGTAACAGCCTCATCTTATTTCCTTCTATATTGTTTACAATATTGTTATAACTAGCTTAAATTTCTTATAGTCGATTTTATTTTTACATATTTTATATTATAATTATATTGTTATAGCAAAAGACTAAAGGAGTGATTTATTTGAAAAAGTTTAGCAAAAAAATTCTTGGGAGTGTTTTGATTCTTAGTTTTATGACTAGCACTTCTTATGCTAAAGATTTTGATGACTTAGTTAAGATAAACGATTCAAAAAAAATCTGGACAATAGAGTTTAACCATGAAATTGATACCGATACTGACAATGTATCTACAGATAATATCTATATTAAAGATGATGACAATAAAAAGTATAAAGATGAAATAACACTTAGTATAACACCTGACAAAAAATCTATAAAAGTGATTCCTGAAGATTTAACTTACAAAGAAGGTGAAAAATATTATCTTTGTATTGATAATGATTTTAAAGACAAAAATGATAAAAAATTAGATGATGATGTTAAAATGCCATTTGTAATGGGAGCACCAAAAGAAGATATAGTAGAATTTGAAGATTCTAAACTTGAAGATAATATAAAAGATAAACTAAAATTAGATGATGATGATGTAGTAACAAAAGATGATATGAAAAAAATAGAAGAATTAAATCTTGATGATAAGAATATATCTGATTTGAAAGGCTTAAAGGAATGTACTAATCTTGAGGAATTAACACTTAGCAATAATTCTATAAAAGATATATCAGATTTAAAAAATTTAAATGAACTTAGAATATTAAATTTAAATGATAATAAAATTGATAATATTGAAGATTTAACAGGTTTAGAAAAATTAGAGGAACTTAATATATCAAATAATTCTATTGAAGATTTAAAACCACTTAGTAATTTAAAATCTTTAGAAAAATTAATCTTAAGTTCCAATGATATCAGTGATTTAGATGGAATCGAAACTCTTTTAGAATTAGAATATCTTGATCTTTCAAATAATGATATTGAAGATATCAAAGATTTAAGAGACTTAGAAAATCTTGAAAAACTTTATCTACAAGATAATCAAATAAATGAATTAAAATATCTTGATGATATAGAAGACTTAAAAATACTTAATCTTGAAGAAAATAAAATAGAAACCATTGAAGGATTAAACGATTTAGATGAATTAGAATATCTTAATTTGATGAATAACAGAATCGAAGATGTCAAACTTATAGAAAGCTTTGATAATCTTGAAGAGTTATATTTAGGTGGTAATCGTTTAGATATAGATGACCAATCTATATTAGATGATTTAACAGAACTAAGAAAATTAGATTTAACATCATGTGGTGTTGATAATTTAGATGCAATTGCTGATATAACTAATTTAAGATATTTAAATATCAATAATAATGATGTAAGTGAATTAGCACCTATATCTAAATTATATAAATTAGAAGAATTCTATTTTAAAGGAAATGATGTATCTGATTTAGATATATTAGAAGATCTTGAAGATTTAGAGGTTCTTGATATTAGAGATAATCCAGTAAAAGATGTTGATGCAATTATAACTTTAGATAACTTAGATAAAATATATATAACATCTTCACAAGAAAATAAATTCGAAGATGATTTTGAAGATATTGATGATAATGGTACAGATATCATAGTTGATTAAAAAATTAAATAAAATAATTATATATAGCTATCAAATAAAAAAATAAAGCTACAATATATTATGTTATAAATTTAAAATAAACATAATATATTGTAGCTTTTTTATTATTAAAACAATATTTTTTTATCATAAACAATATCTTATCTAATTATTCATATCCTTAAAAATTCATATTATGATTAATAAAAACAAATACTTTCTTAAGAATTAATTAATATTTTTAATAGAAATTTAATTGCATGCGCACGCATTTTCATGTTATGATATTAATATAATATTTAATGAGGTGGTTTTATGAGTATAAATGAAGGGTTAACCTATTGTATAAAAACTCTGATGAAAGCTAGAAGAAATTTACTTGATAAAGTATTATTACCTTATGGAATAACAGCAAGTGAAGTAATGATATTAAAAAATGTTTATGAAAATGATGGTATCACACAAGATGAACTTGGTGAATTTTCCCTAGTTGATAGAACTACAATAAGTAGAAGAATAAAAAAATTAGAAAATCTTGGTTATTTAAGAAAAGAAAGAGATGAAAAAGATAAAAGAGCATTTCGAATTTACAAAACAAAAAAAGCTAATGAATTATATGAATTGATAAATAAAACATTGGATGATTTTCAAGCAACAACATCAAAAGGAATTACAGATGAAGAAAAAACAGTTATATTAAACGTGTTTAATAAAGCTGTTGATAATTTAAGAAAAGACGGGTATATAGTTAGTTAACGCTAACTATATTTTCACAGCATTTATATGCATGTGCACGCAATCATTTAGGAGGTTTGTATGAAAAAGAAAATAATATTAGGTATTATACCTTTTTTAATAATAGGTATATTAATGGCATGTAGTGGAGTAAATCCAAATATTGAAGAAGAAACTCCCGCAGTAAAAAAACCAGTTAGTGTTTTGAAATTAGAAAATGAAGTCACACCAGTTAATATAGAATATACAGGGTTAGTTAAATCGAAAGAAGTAAAAAATATCAGTTTTAAATCAACTTCAAAGTTAGAAAAACTATATGTTAAAGAAGGCGATTTTGTTAAAAAAGGTCAATTATTAGCATCCTTAGATAAAGAAGATTTAAAAATACAATTAGATGCCAGTAGTTTAAAAATTTCTCAAGCGAATCATGATGTAAGTAAAGCCTTAGAAAATTTAAATTATGCAAAAGATAGTTATGCAAAAATTCAAACTTTGTATGATGAAGGTGGTCTTTCAAAAGATGAATTAGACAAAGCTAAATTAAATTATGATGTTGCTAATTCATCTTACAATCAATCTTTAGAAACAAAAAACTTAGCTTCAAAAGACTATCAAGCAAAAAAGAATTTATATGACGATGCAAAATTATTATCTGATATCGATGGATATATTGTAGCCATTAATTATAAAGAAAATGAACTAGTTCAAGCAGGTTCTCCAGTTTTATCAATAAGATCTGAAGGTAAGATCATAAAAACATCTGTTGTACAAAAAGATTTAGAAAGAATAAATTATGATACAAATGTTTTTATTAAAAATAATGATGAAGTAATTAAAGCAAAAATCACCAATATAAATATGATGGCAGATTCAAAAACTAGAACTTACCCTATTGAAATTCAAGCTGATAATAGCGAAAATTTATATTTAGAATCTGTTATTGAAATTCTATTTACAACAGGAACACAAGAGGGTATTTGGATTCCAATAGATTCAATAATATCATCATCAATAGATTATGTATATATTGTTCAAGATGAAAAAATAGTTAAAAAAACTATAAATATCGAATCTGTAAAAGAAACAAATGCAAAAGTTACTGGTCTTAATGAAGGTGATTTACTGGTTATAAGAGGAATGAAAAGTATAAAAGATGGAACAAAAGTCGAAATTGTAGATTAGGAGGATTTTGATGACTAAATTTTTTATAAAAAATAGAAAAATGACTATGTTACTAATGCTTATAGTATTGCTATTTGGTAGCTATAGTTATTATTTTCTACCAAGACAAGAATCTCCTGATGTTAGTGCACCCGTAGCACTTATAAATGTTGTTTATCCAGGAGCTTCTCCAGAAGATATGGAAACTTTAATAAGCGAAAAAATTGAAGATGCATTAGTTGAAGTAAAAGGTTATGACTATTCAAAATCAACATCAAAAGACAGTGTTTCAAGTGTTTTAATATATTTAAAAGATGATGCTGTAGTTGATGAAAGCTTTGATGATCTAAAAGAAAAAATGGATGAAGTAAAACAAGATTTACCCGATGATATTGTAAGCTTTGATTTAAATACTAACTTAGCTGATACCGTTGGTATGATAATAAGCTTATCTTCAAATAATTATAGTTATGATGAACTTTCTGACTATGCTAATAATTACAAAAAAGAATTATCTAAAATAAATGGTGTTAGCAAGTTTGAAATAGATGGAGATTTAAAAAAGGAAATTATAGTTGAAGTTGATAAGCAACAACTTTCTTACTATAATATATCTTTAAATGACGTATCTGGCATTATAAAAAGCCAAAATATAAGTATTCCTTCAGGAAAATTAGACAATGGAAAAACAAAAATAGCTGTTAATACAAGTGGAACCTATGAAACTATAAAAGAATTAGAAGATACTATTATTATGATGAGCCAAGATGCTCAAATCGTAAGACTTAAAGATATCGCTAATATATATTTCAAAGTAGAAGATAGTTCTTATAGATTCAAAGATAATAATAATAAAGCTGTTTTTCTAACTGGATATTTCGAAGATTCTAAAAATATCGTTCTTATAGGTGACGAAGTAAAATCCAAATTAGATGATATTAAAAAAGAACTTCCAAAAGATCTTAAAGTAAACGAAATTATTTTTCAACCAGATGATGTATCAAAATCTATAAATGATTTTGTTATAAATCTAATTGAAGCTATTGTATTAGTTATTGTTGTTGTATTCTTTGGTATGGGTGCTATGAATGCAATTATAGTATCTAGTGCCATTCCACTTTCAATAGCTATGACTTTTATAGCCATGAGTTTCTTAGGCATAAAATTAGAACAAATGTCTATATCAGCTTTAATTATCGCACTTGGGATGCTTGTTGATAACGCAATAGTTGTAAGTGATTCCATACAACATAAGTTAGATAATGGGGAGGACAAATTAAAAGCTTGTATTGAAGGAACCAAAGAAGTTTCGATATCAATGCTTACCTCTACATTGACAACCGTTTTTGCTTTCATGCCATTATTGATGATTGGTTCAGCGGTTGGAGAATTTATATTTGGTGTTCCATCTGTAGTTATTTTAGCCTTATTAGGTTCTTATATATGTGCAGTTATAACAACACCAACTCTTGCTTTTATATTTTTTAAAAAGAAAGATACATCTTCAAATAAAAAAGTTAAAGAAAGCAAAATCAAAATGTTCTTTGATAGATTATTAAAAAAATCAATGCACAATAAGAAAACAATGATTATAACAGCTGTTATAGCATTTGCTTGTACACTTGGTGTTGCTAAAACTTTAGAAGTTAGTATGTTCCCTAAAGCTGATAAGGATTTATTATATATAAATATAAATTCAGAAAACGCCAATAGTTTAGATATTACAGAGGAATTATCTGATAAAGCAAGTAATATTTTGACTAAACAAGAAGAAGTCACAGATATTGTTCAAGGTGTTGGTTCTGGTTTGCCTAAATTCTATATGACTGTTCAAACGGGTGCAGCATCAAATGACTTCTCACAAATATTAGTCAAATTTGATTTGGATAAAACAAATAAATTTAAAAATAAAGATGAATTTGCAGCTTATTTACAAATTCAAATGGATAAAAATATAGTCGGTGGAAAAGCTAGCGTCAAACTACTTGATGCTGGAACAGGTTCATCAAGTCCGATTGATATTTTAGTTAGTTCAACAAGTATGCAAAGATTAGAAGAAACCGTTGAAGAAATATCATATATTATAGATGATATCAAAGGAACAACTAATGTAGATGATGATTTTATATCTAAAGAATATCAATTTAAAGTAGATGTAAATACCAACAAAGCTAGTTCTTATGGTATTAGTAAATATGATGTTCAAAGAGAAGTGAGTATGGCACTAAAAGGTGCTAATTCATCAACATTTAGAAAAAATAATAATGAATATGATATCATCGTTAAGACGGATATAAAAACTAAAGAAGATCTTGAAAATTTAAAAATAAAATCATCAATGTCTGACAACAAAGTACTATTAAAACAAATAGCAAATATAGAAATGGAATCTGTTTATCCAGTTATCAAAAGATACGATAGAGAAAGAACCGCTCATGTTACATCAGACTTAGAACTTGGATATAATGCATCTAAAATGGAAAAAGAAATCAAAAAAGCCTTGGATGAAAAAGGACTTATGGATTTAGAAGATGTGAGTATAAGCTTTGATGGTGAAGCTGGTGCTGTTAGTGATAGTTTTTCTGACTTAGGTATATTAGCTATATTCTCATTAATATTGATATTTGGTGTACTTGTATATCAATTTAATTCATATATACAACCAGTGTTAATAGTAGTTACTATTCCATTAGCATTAATTGGTGCTATACCAGCATTATTTATAACAAGACAATCCATGTCCTTTACAGCACTTTTGGGTATTGTAAGTTTAATGGGTATTGTCGTAAACAACGCCATAGTCCTAATAGATTATATCAATCTAAAAAGAAATGAAGGTATGGATATAGATGAAGCTTGTGAAAGTGCTGTAGAAAGAAGATTTTCTCCTATAATTTTAAGTACAACAACAACTGTAATAGGTCTGATTCCATTAGTTCTTGCAGGTGGAGAAATGTTTAGACCAATGGCAATCGCACTTATTGGTGGTCTGTGTGTTGGAACTATATTAACATTAGTAGTTATTCCAACATTGTATGATATGGTTTTAAATAGAAACATAAAAAAACTTAAAAAATAAAATA
>JAOARY010000004.1 GCA_025210335.1 Peptostreptococcaceae bacterium
AGTTAATACTCTAAAAACTGTTTCTTAAAGATTAATTAGGAAAAACATAGTGAATATTTGAAAAAATATTGTTGGAAACCAGTATTTTGGAGTAGAAATTATTGTATTTTAACAACTGGTGGAGCAACAATAGAAATAATCGAAAAATATATTTGTTCTCAAGCAGAAGTTAAAGACTAAAACCGTTCTGATTCATCTCCATCCTAAGTAGAGGATGGAGTTTTCTCGAAACATAATGATAAAATATGGTTATATCCTTAAATTCTATATCTTTTAGTTGTTTAAAAGGAAATATTCCATATGGATATTCACTTGGTGTTAAATTTCCTCTTTCTTCTTGTTCCCAAGATGGTAATCTAAAAGATTTTAAAAATATCATAAACTCACTCCAATAACTTTGTTTTTATAATATATTTTTCCTCTATCCTAACAGGTTAAATCCTTCTTCTTTTAATCTTTCTTCTTGAGCTTTAAGTCCAGAAACTATAATTTCTACATGTTTTGCAAATTCTACTCCAAGGTCTTCTCTTGTTTGTTCAAGATATTCTCTATCAACAGCCTTTGCAAAAGCTTTGTCTTTCATTTTCTTTTTAACTGATTTTGCTTTTAATCCATCTAAACCAGTTGGTCTTAAAAGTGCTATAGCTAATATAAAGCTCGACATCTGATCTACTGCACTTAATGCCTTTCTTAAATTATTAGTTCTTAATTCTTTTGCATCAAGACCATGTGATAATATAGTTTCTACAAAGTCCTCATCTAAACTTGTATCTGCTAAAAGTTCTTTAGCCATTTTAGGATGTTCATCTGGATATTTTTCAAAATCAACATCATGCAGTAACCCTACATTTCCCCATAGTTTTTCATCTTCATTAAAATGTTTTGCATACGCAATCATAGCTGCTTCTACTGCCAAACTATGTCTATATAATTGTTCTGATTTAACATGTTCTTTTAATAAATTTAATGCTTCTTGTCTTTCCATTTTTTTACCCTCCAATTTTTTTCTTTATATTTTTAGCCCAACAAAAATAGTTGAACTTTCATCTAAATTAATCATACAACAATTTAGTAGAAAGTTCAACTATTTATTTATAATCTTTATAATTTAAATTTAGATATTTTTTCTTTTAACAATACAATTATTTGATCTAACCCTTTTATAGATTCTACGGTTTCTGATATTGTATTGCTTTGATTTGTTATCGTTGCAGAAATTTGTTGTGTTGCCGCTGCTGATTCTTGAGATACACTTGAGATAGCTTCTATATTTTTAAGAACTGTATCTTTATAGTCGTCTATTTCACTTGCATAATCACTAGTTGCATTTATGTTTTTTATAACTTCTTGAACTTTATCTTTTATTTCTTCAAAAGCCTTAATCGTTTGATTTAATGATTTTGAACTTTCTAAGGAGACTTTATTTCTATCATTCATTGCATTTTCTGTTGCATTCATAATCTGCATAATTTCATCTATGATTGAACTTATTTTTTCTGTTGAATTAGAACTTTCCTCCGCTAAAAGTCTAACTTCTTCAGCAACAACTGCAAATCCTCTACCATGTTCTCCCGCTCTTGCTGCTTCTATAGCTGCATTTAAAGCAAGTAAATTCGTTTGTTCTGCAATAGTATTAATAGTATTTACTATTTCTATGATTGATTTAGATTTTAATGCTAATTCTTTTATACTATCAATAACAACTTCTTCAGATTCTTTATTTTTCTTAAAATCTAATTTTAATTGTTCAACAGCATTAATTCCTTGATCAGTTTTTAAAACCATGTCATTACCTTGAGTTAATGATTGTGTCGAAGTCTCTACTATATTATTTATTTTTTTAGCTAAATTTTGAGTAACAAAAACTCCTTCATTTGCACCATCAACTTGCTGTGTAGCACCAATAGCAATTTCTTCTACTGCTTTTGATATTCCAAATGACGATTCTCCAATTACTTCTACAGTCTTTGTAATTGTTCCAGAAGAATTATTTATATCTTTTGTTATATCATTTAAATCTTTTATTATTTCTCTTAAATTCCCTCTCATTGTTTTAAAACTTGATGCAATTTCACCAATTTCATCTTTGGATTGTATTTGATATTCTTTGGATAAATCACCATTACCAACTATATCAGAATAACTTTTTAATTTTTTTAGATTTTTTAAAGAATATGATATCGTAAAATAAACCAAAACAGCAATTAAAATAGTCGATATTATTCCAAAAATATATATCTTTTTATTTAAATTAGAAATTTGACTTATTAAATCACTTCTATCTTTTTCATATCTTATAAAACCAATAACATCATCATTAAAATCATAAAAAGGCACAGCTAAAACATCATAATTTTCATAAATAGAATAATCAAATTCATCACTCTTAACTTTAGATAAATTATTTATATCAATAGGAATTTGATCATTTGATGTTGTAGCAGCAACTGGTTTATTTATATCATTAAATGAATATATATAAAATTCACCACCAAATCTATCTTTTAATTTGTTTAAAAATACCTGATCAAAACTAGAGCCAAACTCTACAGTTCCTTGATGTACATTATTATAACTAATAGGTACCACTACTCTCATTCCAAAACCAGCAACACCTGATTCTATACCTTTTACTATTTGCTTTTCTTTATTAGCTTTATTTACTGTGTGTCTAAAACTTGCTAATGAGTCTCCATATTTTTGAGGTTTGTGTAATCTTAGAAATGATGTAGAATCTGGCAAATGAAATTGAAATTGAGCTACATTTGATTTAATAGAATTATAACTTTCTTCTAAAACATCTAAAAGAGCTTGGCGATCTTTATTAGCAAATAATTCTTTGATTACCTTATCATTTGCTATCACTTTTACAGCCACTTCTGTATCATCTAATTTTTCTTGAATTGAAGATTTTATACTTTTACTAAGACTTTCGTATTCTTCAAGCATATTATTTACCATTATATCTTCAATCATAATATTTGTGTAAGTAACACTTCCAAATACCAGAAGAACAAATAATATAAACACTATAATGGAAATTTTTGATTTTATTGACATATATTTTACACCTCCATTACTAATTTTCTTACCCGAATAAACAAAATTTAAATATATAAATTCTTAATAGTTTTTTATTTTAAAATAAAAAAGTAGTATAAAAACGAATTCATTTTTATACTACTAAAAAAATTTTTATTATTCACATTTATAATTTATAACTATCAGCTAAATAATTTATATATATTTATATCACATCTTTTATATTTAAAAACGCTGCTTTTTTATCTTCATTCATAAAACTTAAATTTATACTATCTTGATAGATTTTATAAAAATCTTCCTTAGTAAAATTAAGTTTATTAAATAAATTATAGTATTCATCTGTTAATGTTACATTTGATACTGTTCTATTATCTGTACTTATATTTATCTTTACGCCAAGATCATATAATTTCTTTATAGGGTGATCATTATAATCTTTAACTGCCATTGTATCTATATTAGACTTTGGACAAACTTCCAACATTATATTTTCTCTTATAAGTTTATTTATTATTTCTTTATCTTTTATAGAATCTATACCATGTCCAATTCTTTTAGCGTGTAATAAATCTATTGAATCTGTAATATTTTTGGCAATTCCAGTTTCTCCTGCGTGAACTGTTATTTTAAATCCTTTTTTTAATCCATAATCAAATAATTTTTGATGTAGATTTGGTGCAAAATCAGATTCACTTCCAGCTAAATCAATAGCTACAACATTTGAACTCAAATAATCTTTCGCCGCGTCTATTAACTTCACATTTTCATCAAAGCTTAAATGTCTCATATTTGACATTATAAGGTTTGATTCTATATTAAAATCTTTTTTGGCTCTATTTATTCCTTCTATAGCACTTTCTATTATTTCATGTAACGAATTATCTTTAGTTTTATGAAGCAATGGACAGAATCGAAGTTCAGAATATAAAACATTTTCCTTACTGCTGTCTTGCAATAATTCATATACTATTCTTTCAATATTCTTTGTGTTTTTCATTAAATTTATAGGTATTTCAAATTTGTTTAGATACTCTCTTAAATCCTTACAATCATTATTAACCCTAAGTTGTTTTTTTAAATCATCAATATTTACATCATTTTTTAATATATTATCTTTTTTCATAAGTTCGTACACTGTATCCACTCTAAGACTCCCGTCTATGTGACAATGTAATTCTACTTTTGGAATTTGTTTTAATATGCTTCTCAATTAATACACCGCTTTCTTCTATTTTTATACTTATACACTTTTAATACTTTTTATTTATATATATTTTTAATCAAAAAACTTTAAATAAGTTCTAAAAAAAGCAGGTTTTTTGCACCTGCTTTAATCTTTAAGAGATATTATATACTAAAATCACGAATAATACAATTAAAAATATTCGTTTTTTTATATTTTATTTTTCATTTTATTTTCTAAATTTTTAGACATATTTCTTGTATTTATTTGGTATATAATCTATAAATCTTGATTTTTGCTTTTGTCTATCATTTTCATTAAACATATTATAAGATATATATAATTTTTCTTTAGCTCTAGTCATTGCAACATAAAAAAGTCTATGTTCTTCTTTTAGATTATTTTGTTTAATACTAAAATAAGATGGAAAATCATATTCATTACAAGATGCAATAAATACATATTTAAATTCAAGACCTTTACTTTGATGTATTGTTATTATTGGTATTTTTTTTTGATTAGAAATATATCTTTCAACGTCATTGCTAAGAGATATAATATTTAATATATTTTCTAATGATTTAATAGGTTCTAAATCTATATCATCTAAATTCTTAAATATCATATATAACTCTCTTAAATATTCTATTTTCTTTTGATTGTTTTTCTTTTCTAATAGTTCTATTATTTTATTTTGTTTTAATATCTCATGCAAAAGCTCATACGGTCTTAATTTTTTTGATTTTTCCCTTATTTCATTTATTTTCATTCTTATAATTTCAAAATCTAATAAAAAAGAATTAATAAAATCCTCTCTTTTTTTTCTACCTTTTTCGATATCTTTTACTAAGCTTTCAAATATCATCTTCGTTGCAATTATATCATCCATTGCATTATGTGTTGGTTTATGATTTATTTTTAAAAGATTTGAAAGAGTTTCTAATTTGTAATCTGTTGATTTTATATATCTTTTTGATATATCTAATGTATCAAAATAATTTATATAATTATCAAAGTTCATATTTACTTTATTCATATTATTATTTAATATATTTATATCATATGAAACATTATGCCCAAGAAGTATGCAATCTTTTGTGTAATTATTAAATTCTTTAAATACCACTTCTTTTAAAGATCCCTTTTCTTTTAAAAACTCATCACTATAACCATGTATATAAAAAGACTCTAAAACTGGATTTTTATTTTTTATAAATCTTTGAAATCTCGATATTTCTTTATCTTTATTAAATTTTATCGCCGCTATTTCTATAACTTCATCATTCAAAACATCCAAGCCCGTTGACTCAACATCAAACACAACAATTTCTTTATTTTTATAATACTCAAGCAAATCTCTAAATATATCTTTGTTGTAAATATCATCATTTAAAAAATCACATAATTTCATATTGGAAGCTTTTGCATTATTTTTTATAAATTCTATTTTTTCTTTATCTTCTTTAAATACTTCTAATAATACCCTTTCAAATGATATTTCATCTTTTTCATTTAATAAAATTTTTAAATATGCCATTAAATCTTTTATTTCCTTTATCCTAAAAAACTTCTGCTCATCTACTAAATATGTTTTTATCTTTTGGTTTTTATCTGCTACGGATTGTTTTTGAAATACCAAAGATATATTTTTATTTATTTTATTATTTCTACTTAGTATCCCAATTTCATTTAAATTAACTCCTTTTTTAGTTAATTTTAATATTTCTTTATAAATCCAACGAGCTTCACAATCTAAATTTCTAGCTTCATGACAAATTATATGGTTATCTATATGGCTTAAATTTTCTATAAATAAATTTTTATTTTGGTCGTATGCATTTATAAAATCTTTTGATGCATCTATTAAATCTTTATTTGCTCTATAATTTTTTTCAAATTTAATTTCTAAAACATCATCAAAATTATTTTTAAATTCTTCTATTATTTTTTTTGGATTTGAACCTCGCCATTCATATATTGTTTGGTTTATATCACCATAGAAAGAAACTATGGCATTTTTACCTATTTTTCTTATGATTTCAAACTCTATTACATTCGTATCTTGAACTTCATCTACATTTATATATAAATATTTTTCTTGCCATTTTTTTAATATATTTTTATTTTTCAATAGATTGTAAGTATTTATTACTAAATCACTAAAATCAAAAGCATTATTCTTTTTTAATATATTTTGATATTCAAATAATATTTGATTAAAATCTAAAAATACATTTGAATTTTTTATAATATCTAAATTCTTTTTATTAATAAAATTATAAAATATTTCACTAATATCACAATCATCAAACATGGCAATTTCTTCTTTTGATTTTTGCAAAGAATTATGAATATCTTTTATAAAATATTCTCTATTTATATGTAATTTTTTTAAGTCAATTATACTTTTTAATATTTCTTCTATTATATAAAAACAATCTTGTTCATCATATACTACAAAATTATCTTGAATATCTAAATTATCTATTTCTTTTTTTATTAAATAGTGACAAAATCCATGGAAAGTTTTTATTATTAATTTATTTGTATTTATATCTTTTTTTATTCTTTTTTCCATTTCATTTGCAGCTCTGTTTGTAAAAGTTAATGATAATATTTTTTCTTCATCTATATTATTATCTATAATATTTTGAATTCTTTTGGATATTACAAGAGTTTTTCCACTTCCAGCAGGAGAAAGTACTAATAAATTATTTTTAATATTTTGTATAACGCTTAGTTGTTCTTTGCTATATTTAATCCCCATAATAACTCCTTTTTGTTTTTAAATATGATTTATAAGTAAAATTTTACTACTTTAATAATTATTTTAACATATTTAATCTTCTAACTTATAATAATTTGATTATTGTCAAAAAAAATTTTTAGCTATTAAAATAACAATGTATAAATTCTTAATTGATTGTAAATCTATACATTATTATTAAAGGAGTTGATTTATTTGAAGAAATTTTTATTTATTCTTATTTTAATTTTATCTATATCTATATCTAAACCGTATCTAATGCCAGTTTATACTTATGCAGATACTGCAAATGACATTTTGGATACCGATGCTAATCAATTTGAAGAATTAGAGGAAAAAATAAAAAAAGCAGGTTCTTCTGGTTACAATGTACTTTTAAGTATCATCAAAATAGGTCTATTTATATCTATATTGATGACAGGTTGGATGTTTTTATTTGGTAATTCAAGGGATACAGCAGAAGGTAAGAAACAATTATTAAAAATAGCAGTTGCATCGATATTCATATTTGGTTCTGCTTGGATTTACAATACTTTATCTTCTATGTTTAGTTCTCTTTAACAATGAAAAATCTACTTTCTCAAATTTTTTTTATTGTTTTACTATTTAATTTGATAATATCAATCGCTTATTTTAATATATATAATGATTTTGATAATAATTATTATGAAATTAAAAGATCTAACCATTTAAAAACCATAAGTAATTTTAAAGAATTAGAAAATGAAAAAATAAATTTATTTTTTTATAATTTGTTCTTTTATATTAATCAAAAAGATTATAAGGAATTAAAAAAATTCATATCCAATTCTTCAAATTTGGATATGAATTTTCTAAAAAATCATTTAGTTTTAGACTTTTATATTGAATATGAAATTCTAAAAATCAATAAAATAAAAAATAAATATTATATTGAAATTTTAATTTCTGACTTTGAAAAAAATAAATCTATAACTAAAAAATTTGAACTTGAATATATTAATGATAATTTAAATATCATATCTATACAAAATTTAAATTATTGAAAATAAATTTGAGTTTTATAGTTTAAATTTTTCTATTTCTGATTTTAAATTTTCACTAAGCTCATTTAGATTTTGTATATATATTGAAATATTTTTTATTTTATCAAAATAATCACTAGCTTTATGATTCATTGTATCAGCATTTGCTGAATTTTCTTCTGAAAATGCTGATATATTTTGAACTATTGATACTGTATTATTTTTATCTTCTTTCATTTGATTTCCATAATCCATAACTTCATTTGTTTTTTTAGATAGTATATCTAAGTTCTTATTTATATTTTCAAATATCATATTAGTATCATTTGTTACCTTTGTATTTTCCTTTGCAATTATTGTACTTTCCTCTATTTTTAAAACTGCATCTTTTGATTTCATTTGAATATCTTCAATCTTTCCTTTAATATCATCTGTTGATATAGATGTTTGTTCTGCTAGTTTTCTTATTTCTTCTGCAACTACTGCAAATCCTCTTCCAGCTTCACCTGCTCTTGCACTTTCTATTGATGCATTTAATGCCAATAAATTTGTTTTATTTGCTATTTCATTTATCGAATTGATTATACTACCTATTTGATTTGAGCTAAAATCAACATCTTCTATTATATGTTTTAAATCATTGGATTTTATCATATTCTCATTTGAAACATTTATTAAATTTTTCATTATATCTAAACCACTATTACCAAGTTCATCGATTTTTGATGTCATATTTATTATTTCATTAGTATTTTCTATTATGATATCAATTTTATCTGATAGTTTCATCATTTCTTCTAGTGAATTTTGAGTTTCTATTGCTTGTTGTTCATTTGCATTTGTAATTTCACATATAGTCTCTTTAATTTCATTAGTTGATAATTTCGTCATATTATTAATCTCAATAAGTCCATCTGATATTGTATTTATATTATTTGAAGAATTACCTATTTCATTTATTGTTATGTTTAATTTTTCTTTCATTTGATCTATAGCATCATTTATAAGTTTTATTTCATCATCATTAAATTTATACAATTTATTATTAGCTTCAAAATTTAGATCTTTTATTTTATTAATCTTATATAAAAGCATATCCAGCGGTTTAAAATGTTTGTCAAAAATATATATCATTATTATAGAAAATAAAATTAATAATATAAAAATATATGTAAATGATTTTAATAATATGTTTTTTATAATATTGTTTATATTAGATTGGGGGATCCCAACATCTAAAGCTCCATACAATTTATTTGATTTGTATATAGGAACCATAATATCATAAGCCATATAACCTTGAACATCTGCGTAAAATTCAGAAGTCTTTATATTTCCTCTTATAGCTCCATCTTTTGTATAATCATCATTATATGTTTTTCCTATCTTTTGTTTATCACTATGTACAACTGCTTTAACTTCTTTATCAATCAAAACCATATAAGCTATATCACTATCTTTTGACATTTTATCAAAAATTTCTTGAACTTTGTTTACACTTTCTTTTTCCATTATATATTCAACTTTAGAAGCTATTTGTTTTATTTTATCAACTTCTTTTTCTATCACTAAATTTGTCATACTATTTTTTAAATTAAATCCAATAAGCGTACTTGATACAACAAACATAAAAACAAAAATCAAAATTGATATGAACGTAATCTTAAATTTTAATTTTTTCAATTTCATATAAAATCGCCCTCTTTAATTAAATTTACAGAATTATATCTGTATATTAAAATAATATCATATTATATTCCTATAAAAAAATTTTTTTTAGTTCTGTTGAACTATATTAGATATGTCAAGAAATATTTCAAATAAAAATAAATAGAAAAATGAAAGTTTTATTTATGCTTATTCATATAAAAATGTATTTTTAAAAATTTTTAATATAAAATTTTTATTATATTATAGACTTTTTAGTCGTTTTCATGTAAAATATGTATTTGTTGAATACTTAAAGTATAAATTATAATAATATTGAATTTTCAGAAAATAAAATAAATTGATATGCAATTAAAATTTTGATACAATTGTGTAAATTAATTTAATAAATATAAAAAATTTAAGGAGTGATTTAATGTTAGATTTTCTTAGTAGCATTGTTTCCTTTGGAAACACATTATTATGGTCTTATATTCTAATTTTTCTATTAATATCGTTAGGACTATTATTTTCATTTAAAACAAATTTTGTACAATTTAGATATTTAAAAGAAATGATATCTTTACTTACTGAAAAAGCAATTGGATCAAAAGATAATTCTGAAAGTATTTCTTCGTTCCAAGCTTTTTGTATTAGTACTGCATCGAGAGTTGGTACTGGTAACTTAGCAGGGGTAGCACTTGCAATCGCAGCAGGTGGGCCTGGAGCTGTATTTTGGATGTGGCTTATAGCTTTAATTGGAGCAGCATCAAGCTTTATTGAGAGTACATTAGCTCAGATTTATAAAGTTAAAGATAAAAATGGTTATAGAGGTGGACCTGCATATTATATGGAACAAGCCTTAGGAAAAAGATGGATGGGTATATTATTCTCAATTCTTATAACTTTATGTTTTGGTCTTGTATTTAATGCTGTTCAATCTAATACAATATCATTAGCATTCAAAGAAGCTTTTGGTGTTAATAGATCAGTTATGGCATTAGTATTAGCAATTATAACAGCAGGAGTAATATTTGGTGGAGTTAAAAGAATTGCAAAAGTTGCTGAATCAATTGTTCCTGTAATGGCAATTGCATATGTTATAATCGCTGGATTTGTAATATTCAAAAACATAGGTCAATTACCAGCAATATTCTCATTAATAGTTGGAAGTGCCTTTGGTCTTAAGCCAGCAGTTGGTGGAGCTATAGGTGCTGCACTTATGCAAGGGATTAAAAGAGGTTTATTTTCAAATGAAGCTGGTATGGGTTCTGCACCAAATGCAGCTGCAACAGCAGAAGTTACACATCCAGTTAAGCAAGGTTTAATTCAAACACTAGGTGTTTTTACAGATACAATAATAATTTGTACTTCAACTGCTTTTATGATTCTTATTTCTGGTGTATACAAACAAGGAGAGTTAAGTGGTATTCAATTAACTCAAAATGCTCTTAGTTCTCAAGTTGGAGCTTGGGGTAATACATTCATAGCAATTTGTATATTATTATTTGCATTTAGTTCAATTATAGGTAACTATTATTATGGAGAAACTAATATCGAGTTTATAAATACAAATTCAATATATTTATTATTATATAGAGTTTTTGTTGTATTTATGGTTTGGTTTGGTGGAATCGCTAAAATACAAATAGTATGGGACATGGCTGATTTATTCATGGGGTTAATGGCTCTGATAAATCTAATAGCTATATTCTTACTTGGAAAAATAGCAATATTAGCATTAAAAGATTACAAATCACAAAAAGATGCTGGTAAAAATCCTGTATTCTCAAAGCACAGCATTGCTGGTCTTGAAAATGTAGAATGTTGGGATGATGAACATGTAAAGAAATTAAAAGCTAATTAATAAATATATAAAAAAGGAGAATGAATTTAAATATAATAAATTCGTTCTCCTTTTTCCATTTTTGTTTTTAATTTATTTTGTTCTATCATTTTATTTGTAAAATAATATATATATTTATTAAAATCTTTAACCCCAATAAAACCTTTTACTGTTTTTATCTTTGTATATTTTAAGATTTTTATAAATTCTTTTTTATTTAATCGTTCATTCTTTTTTATATGCTTTATAACTTTTTTATAAATTTTGTTTTCAAGTCTTAAGTTCCACTCTTGTGGTAATGTTTGACTTCTTTTATATGTAAAAACTAATATAAAAAATGTAGATACAAAAAATAATAAAGTTCCTATTACAAATTTAATACTCAATATACCCATATTAAACCGCCTTTCTAAATTTTATAAGATCATTATTATATAAATATCTAAAAAATAAAATTAACCTATCTACTAATTTATCTTCTTCTTTATCCAACTGTGCTTCTATCTTCTTACTAATATCATATATACTTGATTGACCATCTATCATAAGCCATGCTTTTGAACCTAATTCATCCAAATTAATTTTTAATTCTTTTGGTGTACTAAAAATTCTATTCATAAAATTATCAAAAAAGTTATCTCTTTCTCTTACCAAAATAACTAGATTTTCTTCTTCTCTTGTTTTTATTTTTTCGTTAGTTACTGGTATATAATTTATTACATTATCCATATTATCACCCTTTTTATTTATATCATAATATTTTTAAAAAAACTATCTAGGATAAAATTTTGATATTATCCTAAGATAGCTATATTTATTCATATTAATAAAACTTTTTAATCAAATTATTTTATGAAGCTTTCTTTTGTTTCTCTGGTAATTTCTTTATAACTACTTGATGATATAGATATATACCCATTAGCATGAACATCACAACTGGTAATAAATCGCCTCCAGCTTTTGCAATACCAGTACCAAATGATTGTAATTTTCCAGCTAATTTAATAGGAGTTCCATCAGCAGTTAATCCCGCAGGAATTACAGCAAGTACTGCTATAAATACACCCATTAGTGCATCTCCTGCAACCATTCCTGAAGATAATAATACTCCAGCTTCTCTTCTTTTTTCTCCTTCTTCTCCGTTGAATTTCTTATCAGCAATACCTCTTATAAGACCCCCAACTATAGCAGGAGTAGAAAGATGTACTGGTAAATAAAGTCCAACAGCAAAAGGAAGTACTGGAATTCCTAACATTTCAGCAGTAGCACCTATACCAACAC
>JAOARY010000077.1 GCA_025210335.1 Peptostreptococcaceae bacterium
CATCTCTTTTTTTAATTTCTTTTTTATAATCAGAGATATTTTTATTAGCATCATCAAGCTTTTCTTTCTCTACATATTTTGATTTTTCCTTATCATCTACAATCAAAGTATTTTCTTTATCTGCTTTTATCTTGTCATAAGTAGCTTGACCCTCTTTATCACCTAATACTTTCTTTAAATACGCTAATAAATCCATTTTATTTCCCTCCTAATTTATTTTATTCATTTCATTTTGTAATTGCTTTCTAAACTTTCTTACATTGTTGTATCTAACATTAGCATTAACAATATCTTTGTTATTACAAGCTAAATTATATTTACTTATTTCTTTATTGATCTTCTTCTTAATCTTTTTAACTTCTTTATTTTCTTTAAAAGAGATGTATTCATGTAAGCAATGAGGACATATAAAATAAAACTCCTCTAAATCTTTATCTAAAAACCTTGATTGCAGCTCAATCTTAAATCCTTTTTCACACTTATCACAATAAGTATTATTCATTTTGATTACTCCTTTCTTTTTATTTGTATTAATAGTTTGTAATAAAAAAACACCCTTAGAGGATGTTTTTGATTTTATTCAAATTTATATAATTTTGATACTTCAAACTCAATATTTCTTTTATCTCTGTTTTCTTCTCTATTATTAAAATTATCTATATAAGCTCTTATAGTTTTAGCTATATGTGGTGGAGCTAGAGGGCTAACTGTAATAGATTCTATAAATTCTGTTGGTTCTATATCTAATTCTAATATATTATTTTTTTCTTCATTAAAATTTTCATTCATTTTTTTTATAAAATTATAAGAATAATTCCAATCTTCTATTTTGGAATAATTTTTGACGTATGACCATGTAAGGTTATTAAATGAATATTCATGACTTGCATAAATTCGACTTTCTTTTTCATGTTCAAATGCATTTCTTTTAGTCATTAGACTTTCTAAATACTTTCCTGATAAATCATCATCTTTTATACCAGCAATTTCTCCCTTGAAAAAGATATCTATATAACGAATTTTATGAAAACCAATTGTTAAGTTGTTATTATTCAACATTTTTATGTTATCTAACTTTTCTGTATTATGCAATGTTTTTATTTTTATTGTTGCATTATCAGAAGAATTACTATATATTCGCCATAAAGCATCTGATTCTTCGTGAAAACTCCAACTTTGACCATAAAAAGCATTCTTTATATTTAAAAAATTTAAAATTAATCGAATATACACATTTGATAAAAAAAAGAAATCGTCTATGATTTTTTCCATTTTAATATTATTTGGTTTGATTTTTTCTAATTTATTTTTTAATTTTACTACTAAATTATTATTAAAATCCTTTTTCAATAAATTAAGAATTCCATTTAATACAATCATAGTTAAAACTAAATATACATACTTACTATTAATATAATTTGAATCGTATTTATAAAATTCTATAATTTTTTCAATGATGTCCTTCTCGTTATTTTTTATATTATCAAGAATGATTAATATCATATAATTTGAGTTATTACATAATTTTTTCAATTCAATAATAGATATGCATTTTGTAAAAGCTAGTAAATCATTAATTAAAGAAATTGACATTTCTCTATCATCACCTGTATTTTTTTTATAGATATTTTTTATTTTTTTCTCTAAATTTTTATATTGCAATGAATTTTTATCATAAACATAAATATTATTTTCATATAAAGAAGATTCGTTTAAATCATTAATTTTATTATTTAATTGAGATAACTGTTTACGTTTAAGTTTTTTAATGAAATTTCTGCTATCTTTTTTATTTAAAATTTCAAATAAAATTTCAATATCTTTAGGTCTTAATAAATTAGATTTTAAAGTATCTTTCTTAATATTTATCATTATATTTAGCATATCTAAATCATCTTTGTATTTAACATTTTCTTTAGATAACATATAATCTATATTTTTTTCTATAGAAAAAAAATTTAAAACATCAAAAAAACTATTTAAAATATCTTCAATTTTTTCAATCGCATTGTCTTCGTTTAAATAATGCAAACGTTCTTTTATAGGATCCTCTAATATAATATTTTTATATTCTTCAAAGCTTTTTTCATCTTTTGTAATTTTATTAAAAAAATAATGTTCATAATTATCTTCCCATAAACTAGGATGAACTAAAACTAATTTTTTTCTTTCTAGCATATCCATTAAATTTGAAATGTTTGTAAAACGATATAAATATTCATGTTCTTTTTCATTTTCTGTTTTCCCCATGTAAATAATCCTCCTCTAAATAAACTCCTTTAAATTATAGCATTTTATCTCATAAAATCTAAATAATATTTTTTATACCAATTATCTAAAGAAGGATTATTCTCACCTCTAACCCATTTACCTAAATCAACACCAATGTCCTCTAAGCTTTTAGATAGTACTGCGTATTGAGAACATAAACATTGAGGATGTGGAAGAGGTAGTTCTGATAGAGGAAATACACCTCTACCCATGTTATACTCATTTTGTTCTGCGTAATCATCGCATTCATCTGGACCAAATTTTATTACTTGTCTTTCATGATGCGACATTGATAATTCCCATTTCATACCCTCTACAAAAGGATTTCTTTTGCAACTTCTTATATTAGATAGAAAGAATGCATGATTTATAGAAGTTCTAGCTAATCTTTGAGCATTAAAGTCTATTTGCTTTCTTGTACCTGGATAAACTTTATTGTATTCAAAGGTTTTTTTAGCTTCTGGATTAACATACATTTCTAAGTCTTTAGAAAGAGAATAAACATCTTTCTTTTCTGCAATACCTTTTGATATTATATAATCTATATCTTTACTCATATTATTTGTATCTGTCCATATTCTAAGTGATAATCCTTTTCTATCTTTGTACATTTCACCTCTAATTATTTCTTTTATTGCATCCTCTGGAACTTTAGAAAATACGACATTAAAGGTTTTATCTAAGCCTAAATCAAATTGATTATTTATGGTATTAAAAAAGCTTAGTTGAACTTCATTAGCATACTTAGCAGATTCTAATATTATTTTTTTATTATTTTTATAAAGTTCCTCTCTAACTATTTTTAATGATCTATCGATACTTTTTTTATAATCTAATAAAAATCTTTCAGATAAACTTTTTCTTTTAGCCTTAACTGCTTTTATTTCTAATTCCTTACTTAATTCTTTAAAGATATCTCTAATTGTTTTAAAATTCTTTTTAGTTAGATTTAATTTATTATTTTGAGCCTCTTTGCATAATTTTTTATATAGATCACTAGCCATTTATATCATCTTCATTATTTTTTTTATTATTTTTGGTATTTTTATTATGATTTTTTGTAACATTTTTATCTTTTTTGGTATCAAAATCGGGGTTTTTGTTATTATTATTGTTATTTTTGGTGTTATCATCATCGATATCGTTAGTATTTTCATCATTTAGCTCATATTCCAATGATTTTTGAAATTGGTCTTGTTCTGCTGCTGCTATTGTTTTTATATCCTCTACAATTTCATTTATAGCACCATCAACATCTTCTTCATTAGAATAATCTTTGATATAGCTTCTATGACTTCTTACATTGCTGTTAACTTCTTCAATAGCTAATCTTTTTTTATCTTCTTCATCTTGTGGTAAAGGGTAGTTATGTTTTAATACAATCCTAAATTTAAGGTTATCCCATTTTTTATCCCATCCAGGATAACATTCAAACTTTGAACAAGATTCTATTATTAATCTTATTAATTGTTTAATAGGATTGTCCCAATCATTCCAC